>PLZS01000138.1 GCA_003153555.1 Candidatus Melainabacteria bacterium
GAATAAAAGAAAAAATGCTAAGAGCGCGGGCATCCTTTGCCGGCATCGAAACGTCTGTTCTCCTCATCCCAACGGATGCGGACTCTGAGGATAGGCGCGGTGATGCTTGCCGCTCTGTCTAAGGCAAGACCTACTTGTTTGGAACTACATCATTGGCATGCGAAGAGCTTCGGCTAATTCGATTTTCAATTCATCGCCTGGTCGAACGTCTACTTTCTTGCCCTTCTTTGCGCAAAGGATTGCTACACCAACAGCAAGTCCTATTCCGGCACCAAGCGCTGCTGCGGCACCTTTCGACATGCCGCTGCTTGAGGTTGTGCCGTTGGTAGTGGTAGTTGTAGTGGTAGTGGTGGTGGTATTGCTAGTTGATTTACCAGCTAAAACCCCAATTAAGATGCCAGCAAGGAATGGGGCGCTGACTATGCCTGCATCTATGGCGATGTCCTTGACGCCCCTGCGCGCATGGACCACGCCGCCATGTGCAACGAGATTGGCCACTAACGGAATCTGTCTATTGTCAGGAGTTGTCACTGTGTCGAATTTTAAGGCTACCGAACCACCTCTGGTAAAGTGCTTGGGTGCGTTTAGCTGGGCGATTCTGCCTTTAATGATCGAACCGGCTGGTACTACTATTACCCCGTTGATAGTTAGGTCTTCTGAAGTTCGTGCCGCGAACTCGTCGCCTTCCTGACTTGTGTCACTATCGACTGCTGTGTCCATAATGATTGGAATTTTGGTCTGGGCTGGTACTTCACGGATATATCCTTGCAGTACTTTCTTATCTGCTGTGGCCGTCTCGGTCGTCGCTGCAGTTCCTGTTCCGGCTCCTGCTTCCGCCGCTTTGTCACCAGTGCTGGTGTCAAATGCTGAAGCCGCAGGGGTTTCAGTTGTTTTAGGTTGGCTCGCTGTTGGAGTCACTGTTGGTGCCGTGTCGGTATCAGCAGTGGTGCTAGCAGCCGGAGCTGGTGACATGGCTGGTTCTTCTTTTGTTAACTGTTCAGATTTTGCTTCTGGCTCAGCGGTCGCTTTTTCGCTTGTTAAATCGTTACTTTTTTCCGTCGGAGCTGGATCGGTGCTAGGCGCAGTGCTGGCTTTTTCTTCCGAGGCTTGAGCCTCGTCTGACTTGGCTGGCGCGGTTGTTGCCCCATCGGGACTGTAGATCTTGAAGTTAAGTGCGGGCTCGCTGGCTGAGAATGCCAGTGGCATGGTGCCGGCTGACAGGAGGACACTCAATGCGATAGGAAGAAAGCCACGGTTCATTTATTATCTCCAGTTCACCGTTGAATCGTTATCAATCTACGGTTCAAGCTATGGTTCAAGCCAGTTGTCTGAGGTTAGTCTTTGCAGCAAGCCGCCCGGCTCATACGGCATTTTTGAGAGGTCAAGCGGTTTGAGTGACGCCAGTCTAGCATGGTGATTTACTTAAACAATTAGCGGATTTTGAGAAATCAATAGGACGAACTCACAAGTGTGACATTTGAAAGCGCGATTGCATTAAACTAGTAGGGAAATTACCAGCTATTCTGCGTCCTAGTTGTGTACTGTAGTAACAGTGATATACGTTAGATGCATTTGAAGTAAAGGTTGGGAGAGGTGACGAAGTGATTGAATGTCCCATCTGCCACGTGATGAACGAAGAGCAAGCTCATTTTTGTTCGGAATGTGGTCAAAGGTTTGCTCCTGCCGCGCCGCAACCCAATTTTCAGAGTCCCGCCGCTCAGGCTCCTGAACCGGTCTTTCCAAGCTTTCCGCCTGCAGATCAATCGTCGTTCCAACAACCGCAGCCGGTGCAGGAATATCAGCAGTCCAGTGGCTTTGCTCCTCCGCAAAATCAATTTGATGTGCCGGGCTTCGGCGGTCCACCGACCAATCCGCCTGCGCAAGAGGTTTACAACAACGCAGCTGCACTAAATCAGAGTCAACCTGCACCTTCGTTTAATGCAGCTCAAGCTGCTCCATTTAATTCCCCGCAATCGGCCTCGTTTGATGCCCCTCATCCAGATCCCTTTGATGCTCCTCATCCGAATCCATCACTTGATGCTCCTCAACAAGCCAATCCATCGTTTGATTCGCCGCCGCCTTCTTTCAATGCGCCCCAACCGACCCCGTCATTTAACGCACCTCAAACTCCACCATCCTTTAATGCGCCTCAAGAAGTGCAGTCCCAGACATTCCCGCCCGAACCTCAGGCTCCTGCTACGCCACCATTGCCTGCAAGACCTAAGTTGCATTCTCCGTTATTTGACGGACCAGACGAGCCGGATAGCAGGCAACAGCCACCCAAATCTGGCTTCATGGGCATGAATAAATCAAGAGGTCTGCGCTCACCTTTATTGGGCGAGGATGATAGTGAGATTGAAACGCCTAAGCCACATAAGGGATTGAGATCGCCACTGTTGCGCGGTGAGGATGATCCTGACGCCCCAAGAGGCAAAGGTGGACTGCGTTCGCCGTTGCTTCGCAATGACGATGATGATCCGCCCGCATCTAGCAATAAAGCGAAGGGCGGTTTGCGCTCTCCTTTACTTGGTGCCTCGGATGATGATTTCGCTGCCCAGAGTCCACAGAAGCCGGCTCGGGTGCCGAAAGGTTTGCCACCGGCCCGCAATAGCAGCAACCACTTGCGTTCACCGTTGTTGGGCGGTGTGGATGATTTTGAAGGCGAAGATGACGACGATTTGCCGCCAGTTCCAGGTAAGTCAGCCTTTCCTCATGTTCGCAGACCAGTCAATAAAGATGCCGCAGACAGACCGGCGGAACCAATGGACCAACCATCTCCGGGACGATTGCCTAATAAAGGTTTGAGGTCTCCGTTGCTGGGTGACAGTGATGATGAAAGCCCATCTCCACGTAGTAACAGCAACAAATCCGGCACCGGCGGCAGACCTCGGTTGCATTCGCCTACCTTGGATGGACCTGGTTCACAGAACTTCGAATACGAAAATGATGAACCTTATTATGAAGAAATTGACGACCCAAATGTTTTGCGTTCGCCCCTGTTAGCGGCGCGCTCGAAACACATTGCACCGCCAGAGCCACCTGCAGCTCCGGTTCAGCGAATCACTCCTGCACCACCGGCGCAACCGCCTGCTAGTTTTCCAACCACGAATTCTTTCTCGGAACCCGCTAGCCCAAATGCTCAGCCTGAATTCCGCGAGCGTGGTTTTCCTAATCCACAGCCGCCGGGCGACATGTGGCGTGAACGCGGATTCCAGGAAACGCCCCGTGCTCCAGAGCCGAGAGCTACTTCTCCTGCACCGCTTTCCCCTTCGTCACCACCTGAGGTGGCACCTACAATAAGAGAAAGTTCACCTGCGCCTAGTTTGCGCCGGTCGTCAAGGTCTGGGCTCCTAGGTAGCGCTGATGACGATGAACAGCCGATAAATAATTATCGTAATTCACATGCCGAGTCGGCTAAGCCACCGATGGTCTTGATAGTTCCTTGCTGCCTGGCCGTATTCGCAAAACTGTGGTACATGAGCCTGATGGGCAAGGCTCTGACGGACAGCTTGCCATTTTTAGCCGATCAATTGATGCAACTTGTTGTCATTATTGCGTTAATAATCTTTGCTATGACGAGCGGGAAAAGATAGCACTGTTGATGGGCCAGATAGGCATACAGGCGCTATCTATGCGCTTTTTACATTGGCAAAAGGTAACTTTCAAAGAGGTAGGCTCGTGCTATAGTTGGCACGGCTTAATAGGCGCGCTTATACTTCGAAAGGTTAGTCATCGATGGATATGTCATCGCAATCCAAAGACCCTAAGATCAGCAAACTTGCGTTCATAGCGCTTGGGTTATCACTAATCGTTCATGTAGCGATCAGCCCTTGTCTGGCGCTCGGACTGCCCAATTTGTCTTCTCAGAAGAAGACCGCACTGCAATATGAAGTTTATTCAAAACTGAGCAATGGTGCTGGTCCTGAAACAAACGATTTGCAAAAGCAAGAAGCGAAATTAGACAACGCACCTGCAAAGCCTGTTGATCTCAGCCCTGTCACTATGGACGAGGGCAACAAGAGTGATCCTTCGCTTGGACCAGCTGAAGAAGGTCTTTTTAAAGTCACAGTCAAAAAACAGAACGTCATGACTAGTGGACCAATCGAGCAAGCTAACATTTTGGCACCGACAAGCATCAAACAATCTGCCGGAGACAAGGTATTGAAGCCTGGTGGCAGTATTGCAGCCCAAGCGAAACAAGTGAACGTCCTCCCTTTAGCGTTGATGCCTAGTGCTGATGAAGAGCAAAACAAAGACGATGTAAGAGTTACAGCTGAAAAACTCGAATTAGCTGATTTGTGGGATTCGACCTTGGCTCGTTCGCAAGACATTCAATTTGTCGTACAAAAACTAATGCCTAACTCAAACTCTGGTAAGACGGCAAACGTGATGATGAAAATGTTGAGTGCCACCGTATTTGGTGGTATGAGCGCGATGACGATGATGGCACCGAATATGGGCGCACAAATGATGACGAATTCGGGAGGCAGCTTGGTGATGCAAGCACTCAATGGTGTTCAGGGCAACGCGGACAAGAAGGCTCGTCTCAATCAAACCGAAGCAATCATGCTCTATAACATGGTTCGCACGACCTCAGAAAAAGTGGTTGCGGCTTTTAGAGACTACAAAACAAGCGCTAGTTATTTGAAGAAGACGACCAGTGACCTAACAGATCTTCAAGAGATGATCAAGGAAACTCGTAGTACGCAAGATCCTGCCAAGCAAATTGAGATGCAATACACGCTCAAGAAAGCCCAACGCGATGCTGATAAAGCATCCGAAGATGTAGGTCGCTATCGTCAGACTCTCGTAGATCTTTCTGGTGCAGATGCAGTTGCGAAACTAGACAAGCAATTCGAAGCTGATGAAGCGAAAATAAATGAAGCGGCAATCGCTCCAGTTCAAATTGCCACTCCAGACGCAACCGCAACAGCTGAAGGACCAATCCAAATGTCCGCTCCAAACGGAGCAGTTCCTAACTAACGCTTATGTCCATCCGAATCAATCAACGCTGGTTCGTCTGGATTGTCCTAGGGCTGTGCATTATTGCTATTCCCGTTGGTCTTCTGAGCACGCAAGTGGCGAAGCATATGGAGAAAACTGGCGGCACCGGCGATAGCATACTGACTCGTTTCACCGATCATATTCAAGTGATTCATCTGACTGGCATGATTCAGGATAAAGAAGAGCGCTCGTTGTTTTTCGGATCTGATGAGTCAGCTGGATCTGTTTTAAAACAGTTGAGAAAAGCGATCAAGAACGAACATGTAAAAGGCATTCTTCTGCGGATCAATTCACCTGGTGGCACCGTTTCTGCATCACAAGAAATTACTAGTGAAGTGAAAGAATTTAGAAAAACGAAGCGACCGGTCGTAGTTTCAATGGGTGACGTGGCCGCATCTGGTGGATACTATGTTGCCTCAGCAAGCGATCGCATCCTCGCTGAACCTGGTACGTTGACTGGCTCCATTGGTGTGATCATGCACCTGATGAATTTCAAAGGACTTGCAGACAAAGTTGGCGTCCAATCAGACGTGATCAAGTCTGGTCAGTTCAAAGATATCGCTTCACCTTATCGTGCAATGTTGCCAGAGGAAAGAAATATTCTGCAGTTGTTAATTACAGACTCCTACGATCAATTCGTTGATGCTGTTGCTGAAGGTCGAAAGTTGAATTTGGCAGAAGTGCGACGCATCGGTGATGGCCGAATCTACTCTGGCCGGCAAGCGCTCAAATTGCATCTGGTCGATGAGTTGGGTGGTTATGATGAATCGCTTGATGCCTTGCAGAAAATTTGCAAAGACAAGTTTCACTTGACCGAAAGGCTGCCAGTTGAGGAAAAGTCGTCGGACAGTTTCCTCAGCTCGCTTATGGAATCTGCAGTCTCTGTTCCAGCCTTGCGTTCGCAAAGCGATAGTGGATTGATTGGTCAAGTTTTACCAGAGTCGATGAATCCTAAATTCATTCAAGTTCCGTTGTGGATGATGCAATAACAGATGTCTGAGTCTGATGTAACCCTGCAGCCGGCCGCCAGTGGTGTAAATCAATGGGCGGATATTTTTTATGGATTGCTTGTTGCTCCAGTTCGAACCATGCGAGTTTTAACTGAAGATGAAAGTCTTGCTGCTAATAATCAAACAGTATATGGCGCGCTTATCATGGTCGTGCTTGCAAACGCAATCAGTGGGGCTGTAGATGCCAGTGTGATTGGCACGTCGCCTTCCTTAGCCATTCTTTTAAGCGCGGTGTTTCAAGGACTGGTAATGTGGTTGGCATTGTCGGCGATTCTCCACATCGTCTGTGGTTGGGTTTCCAAACACGAAGTGTCGCTGCGCACAGCATTGATATGTGTGGGATGGGCCTTTATGCCTTTGATTTTTGTTGGACCGATGAGTTGCTTCAGATCCTTGGGATTGGTTTATAACTTTCTGGCGATTGTTCCAGTGTTGTGGATGTTGTATTTGCAGTGGCTCGTATTCGATCACTCACTTGCAGTCGGTCCTGTTCGGATGTTTGCCTTGCTCGTATTAGGACCGCCGCTTTTTCTACTCACCTATTTATTCTGGTTATCCTTCGCTTTCGTAGCAATCGCGCAAGCATTTCTGTAATCGACAGGAGATGCGTGTGACAAACTGCGAGCGTTATTGAGAATCGATGTGACACTTCCTACTGTTATTGCGATTGTCGGTCCAACATGCACCGGTAAAACTGCGCTCAGCATCAAATTGGCGCAAGAGATCGGTGGTGAAATTATCGCCTGTGATTCTCGAACGATCTACAGACATATGGATGTGGGAACTGCGAAACCAACGTTAGAAGAGCGTTGCAGCATTCCTCACTATATGTTCGATGTTGTGGATCCAGACCAGCCATATACGGTTGCAGAATATAAGCAGCAGGCGACTGAGGTAATGAATGGAATATTTTCACGCTCACTAACTCCCATTGTCTGTGGTGGGACAGGCTTTTACGCTCGTGCTCTGTTAGAGGGCTTGGTTATTCCTGAGGTCGCTCCTCAGGAAGAATTGCGAGCAGATTTACGCGCATTGGCAGATCGTTCCGGCAACGAAGCACTATTTCAAAGACTGATCGAACTTGACGTAGTCACTTCTCAGCGCCTCAATCCGAACGATCGTATGCGAGTAATTAGGGCAATTGAAGTTTCGCTCGTCTGCGGAAAACCATTCTCGCAAATGGTGAGCAAAACCGATTTGCCCTTTCGCGTAATTTGGATCGGTCTGAGACCCAGCAATCGTGATTTGCTGCGAGAGGCTATTGGCAGGCGCTTTACGGAACAATTACGATTGGGTCTGGTGGAAGAAGTTGAAGCTGTATACAAAAAATTTGGACCTTGTCGAACTCTGCTTAACTCAGTTAACTACACTGAATTTATTGCATACATAGATGGGAAAGTAGATCTTCAAATTGCAAAAGAAGACTGCCTGACTCACAATAATCAACTCTCTCGCCGGCAGTTGATCTGGTTCAAAGCGAATGACGCAATTAATTGGTTTGATTTTGATCAATATAAAGATGATCAGCTATCGCAATCAGTTCTAAATACGATCTCGCAAAAGCGTTAGCCTGTGATGTATTGCGAAGTCGCTGGTGGTCGCAGGAAAAACTAATTGCGAATTGAGAAAACAAAAAATGTTATTTACGCAACTAAAAATGCGTTCAATTAATACGCTTCTGATGCGGTTTTCATCAGGGCCCTTTACGTAAAACAAATTGGAGCTATACTACTCGTATAGGTTTGCAAAACAACTCCCCGACGTTATTCAAAGATTCTCAGTTCGCCTGTTCTACGCATTCAAGCAACGCAAACCAACATACTGCTGAAGCGTCATTTAGAAAACAGAGCCAGAATATATTTAGAGTGTCGAGGATTGATGAAGCAGTTTAGTCAGCAAGAAGTTCATGAGGTTTCGCTGCCCTGGAGCGATGGCACTCTCTCAGCCCGATTGTGGCTCGTAGGAGAGAGAACTGTGGTTGGTGTTCCTGAAATCGGTTTGCATTGCTACGGCAAATCTCAGACAGAAGCAGTATTTCGGCTGTTTACGTCATTACTAAAATACTATCGGCAATTGAAAATGTACAAAAATAGATTGCCTCAGCGTGGTCTCGATCATCTCGAATTGTTGACCGGTTGGGTTCAGTCGATTGAAGAGCGCATGAAGGCACCTCAGCTCGAAGCTAATGTAGTCTCCATTGGACGAAAGAAGCGTTAATCGAAAAATGGACGTTCGGTGCTACTTGTTGCGCGCTGATCGCGATCATTTCTAGCAATCATAATTAAATCCGTCTTCAATTGATGCAGTGATTGTTCCAATCCAACCGGATATTGGTGAGGGTTGAGCAAACGTTTGATGCCCGGATGCAGTCGTCGTAATTGCTCTTTGGAATATTCTTTGATTTCAGCTGCGTTTGGATTGTTGTAAACCAGCTGACCTCTTCTGAAGATGGGCTTCAGTAAATCGATGTAAGGAGTCTTTCGGGGCACGACTTTTCGTCTTGTGAAGTCGACAGGATCTACGATTATCCAAGATTCAGGAGCTGGTGCTCCTTCGTCGTAAATCATATCGCCGATGAACAACTCTCCCTGTCCATGATCTGTGTAAAAACGACGGATTTGTTGAATTCCTGGATTTGAAATTTTCACAGCTTGCTCAGAGAGCTTTAATTTGTATTGCCATTTCTCGCCTGGGCGACGCACAGCTGTTAGCTTGTAAACACCGCCCAGTGAGGGCTGATCATAGGCAGTAACAAGCTTCGTACCAACAGCCCAGACGTCGACTTGGGCTCCTTGATCATTCAAGCTTTGAATGATGTGCTCATCCAAATCATTGGATGCGAAAATTAAGGCGTCAGCAAATCCAGCCTCATTTAACATCCTTCGAGCTTCGATGCTCAGATATGCAAAGTCACCCGAATCGAGTCTGATTCCCTGAAAAGAGTGACCGTTGTGTTTTAGCCATTTGCCAACTTCGATTGCTTTTTTGACGCCATCAAGTGTGTCGTAAGTATCGACCAGAAAAATTGAATTGTTCGGCATGGCTTCAGCGTATGCGCGAAACGAAGCTAGCTCATCGTCGAAGGACATGACCCAACTGTGTGCATGAGTTCCTTTAACTGGAATGCCGTAAAGTTTTCCGGCCAGCACATTGGAAGTGGCATCGCAGCCACCGATGTAAGACGCCCAACTGGCAGAGATTCCGCCGTCTGCACCTTGGGCTCGGCGTAATCCGAATTCGAGAATGGATTTATCACCTGCGGCCAGTCGCAAACGTGCCGCTTTTGTGGCAATCAAGGTTTGGAAGTTGATCATGTTTAAGAGCGAGGTTTCGAGAATCTGGCATGGAATTATTGGACCTTTGACACGAATAATTGGCTCGTGCGCGAATACAACCGAACCTTCCATGACCGCGTCGACATCACAATCGAATTTCAGCGCCAGTAGATATTCAAGAAAGGCACTTTCAAATAATGCTTTACCGTCGCTTCCCTTCAGGGTGCCAAGGTAGTCAATGTCACTTTCATTGAATCGAACGTTTTGAATATATTGAATCAAGTGTGACAACCCGCAGGCGATGGCAAAGCCGCCTTTGAATGGGTTGGTCCGGAAGGAAAGATTGAAAACAGCTTCTTTGTCGGCAGTACCGGATTTCCAGTAGCTATATGCCATCGTTAATTCATAAAGGTCGGTGAGCAGACTCAGTGAGTCTTGATATAGTTCGCAAAGCGGCTGCTTCATAGCTTTTGGCCTGAGTTGGGCTCCCAACTTTATCATATGCATGCACAGTCAGTGAGCGGATTAGCACCGTATTCAGTACTAGGGACTTGCTTGTCGTAATTCACATATTCATTTGAACTTTTTCCGTGCGATCGACGTTCTAGTTAATAGCCGCAAACAGGTTGTGATTTTGCACCGTTTTCCTCAGATGCTCGCCGTGTCCTTCGCACTTGTGTGCGCCTGTTTTCTTCCTTCTCTCTCTTTTGGGGCAGAATCGGATGAGCTTAAATCCAGGCTTGAAAGTGAACGGCGCTTGCTCGACAAGAAGGAGGTTTCAAGCAGCAGTCAAGTTGGAAGCGAATCTCCGTCTATAGAGCCGCCCATTAAATATTGGGGTAACTCTTTTTCCTTAAAATTTCATCGTCCATCTTGTCCCTTCGCCAAAGCGATGAGCGCACACCACGTCATCTTTTTTAACTTCAGAAAGCAAGCTGTGGACGCTGGTCAGGCTCCATGCCGATACTGTTTACCGCCCAATTGGAATACGGTTAAAGCCGTTCTCCTTAAGCCATCCAATTCAGTACAGGAGCCGTCTTTGCCGTCGGAGTCACCGGGCAACGCCAGGTTGGACCATTTCGATGATGAATTTACAGTTAGACACTAAAATTAGAAAGACAGTGTACCCAAGAGCAAGTTGAGCCAGATCCTTGCTATTGTTGATTGAGTGTGACCATTGCCGTTATACCCGGTGGTTAATCGAGCAAAGGTGGTATAACGACACGAGAAGCACACTCTAACGCGACATAAGTCGAGCAGCTAGCTGCACAGACTATCCTCGGATAACATATGAGCCTTGAATCACTTCAACAGAACTATTCGGACGCGACTGGCTTTGTAATCGACCGAACCGTAAATCCTCCAAAAATACTGGGACAAGCGTTTCTGGTCTCCAAGAGCCGAGCCGTAACATGCGCCAGCTCCATCTTTAATTACGCCGAAGCGCCCTGGGCACTAGGCTTGAACTTCATTCACCCTGACGTAACTGATGGCGTGAAGTCAATCACATTGCATAACGACTTTGACAAAGTTGCCGCTCGCAAATGGTATTTGGCTCAAACCGGTAATCCAGGCGATCAGCTGATTTTACCCAACGATATGGCCTCTCTTGCTCTTGATTTTCAGATCGCTGATCTACAAGCTGATAAAGTCGCTGAGTTGCAACGCGCACTTTCGCTTCCTTTCTCTAATGAAGGAGTAGAAGCGTCTGGTAATATTCGCGGCATTGAATTTTTGTCGATCCTGACTAACATTTTGCAGTCAGGAAGAGAAGGTTTGCTAACGCTTATGGATGCACGCAACATACCGGTTGCGCGTATTCAGGTTGGTCCAGGAACTATCCAGAAAGTATATTTCAGGGGTCTTCTCGGCGAATTGGCATTTTTCGAGTTGCTCTACAAAAAGCCCGCTGAAGGCTATTCCTTCCAAACAGCAGTGCCGTTTAATTGGGGCAATGTGAGAGACGTGACTGCTCCTGCTGATGCGCTCATTGAAGAAGCTCAACGACGTGTCAGTGAACTGCCGCAGATGTTGACTTACTTGGGTGGTGCTGAGGCTCGCTATCAAAAACGCGTCGAAACGATTGATCCAGCTGCGGTCAGCGAAAACATACAGTGGCTGTTGGAGCGGCTTTGGGCTTCAGTGGACGGCTATTTGACCTTGGATAAGATGTCTGAACGGGTTGGCGCCGACACCTATACAGTTGTGCAGGCGATGCGCGAACTTGTTAACCGTGCCCTGATTTCAATGATTAACCGTTCGACCCCATTTCACGGCAGTCAGCAAGTTGGCGCACCACTAGTTTCACACACAGACTTTGAGATTAACGCCTGGGATCCACTCCAAGCTTTTTATTTGGATCCATTGTCGGGTAAGCCGACCTGGATGCAGGGAAATTTTTTCGGGGTTGCTAATGCTCTTCAACCGAAGAACATGTTGCACACAATCGCGCTGCCTAACCAACTCCCTGGCGCTCTGATTTTGAAAGACTACAAGTTGATCGGAGTGCACAGCGGACCTCACATTCCAAAACCCGGAACACCTACGCCGCCAGTTAAGCTTTATCAGATGATGTGGATGGGCGCCTTGCTCGAAATGAGCACTAAGAAGCCCAAACTTAGCTCTGATGAGGGCGGAACCTCTGACCAAACAGGGGCTATTTCTGGTCTTCGCGTAAAAATGGAAAGCGACGAAGTTCCAGTAGCGCAGGAAAAGCTTGAGAAGTTCGTCTGTCCAAATTGCTATTCGACGAATACTAAAATAGGCCCATGTTTCAATTGCGGAACTGTGATCGAACCGCCGCCTCCGGAAGAAGTACCTGAAGGTGCCAAAAACAAAGCTTTACAGGAAATTGCTAAGCTTCAAAAGAAGTACAACGTCACCAACATGCAATTAGCTCTTGTTGCGGCTGTGGTGATAGGCTTCCCTCTCATTGGCATGATGTTCTGTGGCGGTGGTGGCACGCCACCACCGGCGGTCGTAGACCCCAATGCTCCTCCCCCTGAAACCGTGCATAATAGTTCTGAAAAAGCGGTACAGATTGCCACCAAATATGCTGGCTTTAAAGGTACTGCAATTCCAGGTTATTGGTATGAGGACACTTCTGACATCACAAAACCGGCGCAGTCGTTTGGGCTCTACTCGGATCAAAGCAATCAGAAGGTTTGGTTTATAGTTTTTGACGATCTATCGCCCGTACAGAGTTTACAGAATTTTGTCGGACGGCCTCCATTCAGTGGAGTCAACCAAGTGGAAGGAGGAATCTCAAAAGCGAAGATTGACGAAAATTTCCAATTGCTTGGCGACGGTAATTTGCATTGGTTTTTAGGTCAGTACGTGGACGCTAATGGGAAATCCGTGAATATTTTGACCGGCGCTTATCCATCACCTGAGAAAGGAAAAACCATTCTTGTCGAAGCTACGTCGCTAACACCGGATAAGGCTTATGACTACAAAACGACACTTTGGTTATGCGATCAGATGGCCTCTGACTACACCGCGCACGGTAACTCGCAGAGATCCACAACGGATAAGAAGCTGATTACTACAGAAAAGCCAGAGGTCGAAGCGCCAGTCGAAAAGCCAATCGCGACAGACAAAGAAGTCGACGACTTCATTTCAAGTCTTGAGAAAGCCGTTCAAAGTAAATTGAAGATTCCTGAAGATATCGATGAGCTTTTGAAGAAAAAGAAGCCGCCAAAGATCAAAACAGCATTGACTGTCGTGGTTGATGAGGACGGGAACGTCAAGAAACTCGAGATTACTGAGCCGAGTGAATACGACTCTGCTACAAACGCGCTCACTAAGGCTGTGAATGCATCCACACCGCTTGAAGCAGTGCCACATACAAAAGAGGGCATGGTCACGGTTTTGGTGCGCATGAACGGCAACAAGATAAAGGTTGAGCGCCCTTAACTAATTGCTGAATTAGCAATTCACATGCCGCTCAAATCCCGTTTGACTTGTTCAAGACGCGGCTATTCAAGACGGAACAACTATCGTGATCAATCTTGGAAAGTCTTAGTGTTCTTTCCTTTTCCCAGCGGTGTGGTTCTTGCCTTCTGTGGCTGATTTAGCTTTAGCTTTAGCTTTTGGTGAGTTGGGATCCGCGTCCAGATTATAGTCTTTGATTTTGCGCTGAACTTCACCGTACTGGGCACGGAAGTTAGCCAAATCGGCGCTCTTTGGATCGGTTTTTTCTTTAATTTCGATTAGCTCTTTATAGATAAGGGCTGCCTTTCTATATTCTTGTTGAGCTCTATACATCTCGGCTAGATATGCAAGGCAGGTAGCGCGTCTAGGATCGTCCTTGCCGAAGTCCTTGGCGCAGAGTTTTTCGGCGGTCACAAATGAGGTTTCAGCTGCAGCATAGTCGCCAGCTTTCATTGCGCTGTTACCGGCAGCAAGACTCTCTACCCATTTCTTCTGACCACCACCACCCATGTCTAAAGGTGAACAGGCGCCCGCTCCGCAGAGGGTGAAGCAAATCGTCAAGAAGAGAAAACACCAGACTTGAGATTTTTGATGGACGTTTTGTCTACAGTATTCTGTTGCCATAGCCTACCCTTTAAATTCCCATTGCCGATTATATAGCGGGTGGCCCGTTATTGTTGGCTAACTGGGACAAACCTTATGAAATGGAAACCCATTTATTATGAGGATGGTCTATCCGAAGAGGGCCTATCCAAGGAGGGCCTATGCAGCAAGCTGCTCAGCTGATGGTTGTCGAGAGTTAGTACCAAATTCAGTGTCAAACTTGTGAGATTTCGCTGCCTTGAAAGTAGTGCGCCAGAATCTGCTTGTAAGTCTTTCCTTTTTTTGCCCATCCTTGCGCTCCGGTCTGTTGCATACCGACGCCGTGTCCCCAGCCTAAGCCGTGCACAGTTACCACCGAGAGCAGGCCAAGTGAGTCCATTTTGAAGTCGAAAAATAGTTTCGCGCTTTTCAATCTTGCTAGTTTTAGCTCGCTGTTTTTGAACAGACTGCGGATCACCAATTCTTTTTTGACTGACCACACTCCAGTGGATGTGTCGATCAGCAGTTCTATGGCTGTGCCGGATCTGCCACGCTCCGTCACTTTAAATGATTTGATATGACCAAATTTTCCAGACTGTGGCGGCACTATGAATGGTGTCATGGACGGATCGGCTCTCAACACTTCTATTTCGTGATGCATGTGCGCTTCAAGCGCTGAAGCCGGCATGACAACGTGCCACCTAAAATGCGGCGACCATGAGTCGGCCGAGAGAAAAGCAGGGTTATTCCAAATCGATCTCAGATCATCTTCAGTGAGAGATTGCCGATTCTCTGCGAATTCTTTTTCTGACTCGCTCTTAAGGTAAGGCAAAGGCGGTGGCGGAAATTCTTGCGTGACCGGATCGGAAAAACAATTCTCGTAATTTTCAGTGCAGCTGCCACCATTCGAGCTGAAGAGGGCGAGAATAGGTTTACCTTGATCTGTCAAAATTTGTCCGGCTGTATCTACAATCGCCTGCGCATGGTTGGCGCTGATCGTTTGCACGCCTGCGAAATACTGGCAACAAAGAAACGAATCGCAGACGTTGGCGAAGTCGCTGGTGTGATCGATTCTTGGTCTGAGGGCGTAAGTTCGCGCTGCTACGGCTTGAGCTTTGATTGCTTCCGGGTGATAGCTAGCTGGGATCTCGGACTGCAGAACGCCTTTGACATAATTTTCCATATCAGTAACGAGGATGATGCGGACCGAGTCACCTGCTGGTTTTATTTCGATGGTGCCAATGTAATGCGGTGCCGGATTCGCTGCGCCATGAGCGCGCTTAAGATTATCGACGACAAGCTGAGATGAGCCAAGCGAGCGGATGTCGATAGACTGTCCGTTTTTCAGTGGTGGTAGGCTGAGCCCGGATACTTGCAGAACATTGGCTTTTGCGGTGACAGTTAGAGTCTGACCCCTTGCGCCCTTTTCCGAGAAAGTCGAGTCATGGGGCCTGCAAGTAAGTCCATCTGTTGATGATACCGTTACTGTCTTGTGAGTCAACTTCGTAAGGTCGTTTGTTGTTAATCCAACTCGTATTTGCATGTACGCATTTTAGGCTATTAACAAATTTGTAGATCTCATGGAAAGTGCATAAGAAATTCGATTTGTCCCAAAGGTCCTGATAAGGTCCCCTTGTGGTCCTAAACTCCAAACCTGCGACAAAGAGAGTTGGACCGGAACGTCTCTTACCCACCGACGCGCCGCGAGGTAGGTGGCAATTTGAAACGAACTAAAGTGGCGGAGCAGGAGGGACTCGAACCCCCAACCCTTTCGGGCAGCCGCTTTCAAGGCGGTGTCTTCATCCAGCCAGGTCTGCTCCATAGCTAGGTCTAGGTATTTTACCAGATGCTCCGTAAACGTCCTTCAGGGCGGAGAGGACGTCAATCGGAAAATTGAACTATATTAACGTCGTTAAGCGGAACTTACGGTGGCTAAGGGACAGCGGCTAGATCAAATTATTCTCGATCGCGGACTTTTACCTTCGCGTGAAGTGGCGCGTACTGCCATCATGGATGGTGCTGTGCTTGTAAATGGGCAGAAAATTACTAAGCCCGGAATGAGCGTATCTGAATCCGCAGTTGTAGAACTGATACCGGGATTCTCTAAACCAAAATTCGCCAGTCGCGGTGGACTGAAACTTGAGAAGGCGCTTGCTCATTTCAATATTACGGTCAGAGACAGAATTTGTTTAGATATCGGTGCCTCAACCGGAGGCTTTACCGACTGTCTTTTGCAGGGCGGTGCCTCAAAAGTTTACGCGGTTGACGTTGGCTACGGACAACTAGATTGGTCATTGCGAAATGATTCTCGGGTCGTTGTTAGAGAACGATTGAATGCACGAAACTTGACACCTGCTGATCTTTATCGAGATACCGACCCTTTCGCAAACTTCGTTGTAATGGATGTGTCGTTCATTTCGATAACGAAGATTTTGCCGGTGATGCTCAACGTGTCCACGAACGATGATCACCTTGAACTCGTCTGTTTAGTCAAACCACAATTTGAGGCTGGCAGGGGCGCAGTCGGCAAGGGTGGCGTGATCAAGTCGGCTGACACGCATATTCAGGTACTGAACTACATCAACGACTTTGCGCAATCAATTGACTTGCAGGCAGTAGGCTTCACATTTTCGCCAGTAAAAGGTCCTGCAGGTAACATCGAGTTCCTGGCTCATCTTCGCAAGGGCGCTGAAAAAGTTGAGTTTGATTTTGCTCAGCTGGTAACCGATGCGAACCAGAACCTGGCTTAACAGCTTCTAGAGATGTGGCTCTTCAGTTCATTAGTATCGCCGATCGAACTGAGGAGACTTTTGTTAACGTCGGCCGAATCGGAGTCAACGGCACTTTTTTGTCCCGTGTTTCTTTGCCCGCAACTATCGACACATTGTTGCGCACCGGTGCCGTGGCCAGCTCTTCAAGAGTGAATTGCACGGACAGCGTTCGGGGTCCCTTACCGAAAGGAATAGGCCCAAATAAAAGGGGCGCAATTGCAGCTGATGCCGCGGTTTGATCCTTCATTCGGTTACTGCTTCGTATTACGTTGACGTCCATAACGCGGCCATTTTGGTCAATTTTGACTACGAATAATTCATGTCCTGCTAGTCGTTTGCCCTTTAGCCGTGCCTTGATTTTGGACAACATTTTTAGCTCATAATTGGGCAACAGCGCAAATTTTCCATCAATGACAAGGTTCTCGATGTCCTGGTGATACTTCATATCGTACGAGTGTGCACTCGCCGTAAAAATCAAACAAAACGTCGTTGCGCACGCGAGTCCGTCGGTCCATTTCATTGTTTAACCTTGCTGCAGCTCTTCAATCGTATTTGATACACGAATAACGCCATGGGAAGGATGTCCTTGGATTTTGGCCTCGAAGGTCACGCGAGCGGCTTGATGTACTCGCTGTATTGACGATGGGCTATTACTGATACGAACTCATCTTCGGGATAGCGCAGTGCCGTTAATTTGCCACCGAATACGCAACCAGTGTCGATGCAGACCGTTCGATTCACTCGCCTCGGCTCAAGCATTGGCGTATGTCCATGAACTACAGTAGCGGTTCCCTGATATTTTGCACCCCAATCATTTCGTATAGGCAAGCCGTATTCGTCTAACTCACCGCTTGTATCGCCATACAAAGTAAAAGCTGTGACGCGGTGATTGTCTTTTCCTTGCAAGGATTCTTTAATTCCTGCATGCGCCACAACGAGTTTGCCATCGTCGAGAATGTAATGACTGGGCAACCCGTCGAAAAATTCAATCACGCATTGGCGAAACTGCTCTGAATAACCAGCAATTTGTTCTAATGATTCGGCTAATCCGTGCGAGATCTTCACGTCTCTCCCCTTCAATTTCTTGACTAGTTTGACGTCATGATTTCCCGGAACGCAAAGTGCCTTTCCCTGTTCGACCATGCTCATCGCCAAGCCTAAAACGGATGGGGTGTCAGGACCTCGATCGACAAGGTCACCGAGAAAAATGACTTGACGCATATCCGGACAGCTGACGTTAAATACTTTCATCTCGGTGTCAGTTTCTGTCACAACATAACCAAGCTCTTCAAGCAACTGTTGAAGTTCAACGAAGCAACCGTGAACATCACCAATGATGTCGAATGGACCGTGCAGATGTTCTTGGTTGATTGTCATTTCCTGTATGGTCATAGCCCCCGTCTGCTTGTCGCTCTCTCATTGTCTCACTTGCCATGATGGAATCACCACAGCCATGGCCGGAGCTTCCAATACTGACCCTCCAGACCGCGTTTGAAGCGCAAAATCAGGTGCTCGCAATCGAGCATGCTAGAAAGAGCAAGACTGTTGCCCACCGCTAATGCCTTGGTTTATCTGCGGAAAACTGAATTGCAAAGTTGGTCTCGACTGCTTTACAGGGCGAAGACGTTTTTTATTTCGTTGTTGCGGGCTTAGTTGCTGGCTTTGTCTCGGACTCACTGCCGGCCTTAGTTGCAGGCGATGTTGGCGCGGCCGCGCTGGCTTCTCTATGAGCCGTTGCATTTATGGTTAGAAAGACTGTATCCGCTAGCTTTTGAAAAACAACTTCCGGACGTTTGATGTCGTGGTCCTTAAAAGGAACGGGAAACGTGCTGTTGATTTGAATCAGATCGCAATTCTTGAATTTTCCATCCGTCGATGGGCACTGCTTAAAGTAAGTGACTTCGATGGGCACTTCTTTTTGCACAGTCTTGCCGTGTACTGTGAGATCACCGGTTGCTTTCAAGTTCAACTTCTGCCCATCCTTCAGCACACCAGCCCCGGTAGATATCGATTTCAATTTGAATGTCGCTTTGGGAAATTTCTTTGTCTCTAAGAAGTTGTCGCGCATATGCTCATTGCGCAATGTAATGCCAGTGTCGATGCTGGCTAAATCCACGTCGAATTCTGCGGCGATTGGTTGTTTGGTCAAATTCAAAGAGTCGTCGATAGCAATAGTGCCCGTGATCTTACTGGTGTGGCCGTTGATAACTTCGATCGGTGCATTGGAGGTAAAGCTGACGTTGTCTCGCCCCTTGGGATCATTGATCTCAAACTTTATCTCTTTCGCAAACGCGTTTGTGGAACACAGAAGCGCCCCTGTTAGCGATATTAATAGTGAGGCTCTGAAGACTTTAGTCATTTACTTATTCCTTATTTGAATCCGAGGAGGGCCTATGCACACTAGTGGGGTCTATGCAGCAAAGCTGCCCGACTCCGCAAGCGGCTCGGCTTCTACAGCAAGCTGTTCGGCTGCTGCGGCGAAGCTGCCGACTCCGCAAGCTGCTCGGGCTCATCCCAATTTTGTACTACCAATGAACACTTGTAATTCCTGTAATTTCTCAATCAGGTCCAAAAACTCGACAACTGTTTTTTGTGGATCGACATTTGCTGAGCGCGATACCGCCAGACTAATCAAGTCACCGTACGAATGCGGTACATCGATGCTTGCTTGAATGACTTCAAAGGCGATTTCGCCAAGATCCAAAAATTTGCAATGATTAGTGGAAGGGTGCCTGTAAATTGCGACCCGTGATGATTGTGGTTTGATGCCACTGATCGACTTCTTGCTCTCCAGCTTATCAACTATCAGCGAAACGGGATAATCATACTGTCGCAGGAGTAATACCGGATTTAAGAGCGGCGCGTACTGAGTGAACTGTTCAGGTTTCGAAAGCACCAAATTCGGTTGCGGCGCAACCACATAGTCCATCTCCTGTAGTTCGAGTTCCAACCATTCGTATTCAGCCAGTTCTGCTAAAAACGGATATTTGTTCAAAAAATGACTGCCTTCATTCATCAAATATGTGGGGAAGCGTTGCGCGGCCCGATTGAGATTGTAGTGATTGGCAGGGTAATGCAGGAAATAATCACGAACCGTCGGTTCCCATTTCTTCTTCAAAATTTTTGCGCAGTACGGATAAATCGACATCATCAAATCCTGCTGACCATATTGCAGCAAGGTGGCGTAAAGTTCGACACCACTTCGATCGATGTCTGCAGCAAAAGAGGGTGATGCCGTGTTGTCACCCTTCATGAAGCTTTCCCGACAAGACTCTTTCAACCAGAGCGATGACAGGCTCTGCTCAATTTCACGCAGAGAGGGCGCCGGCATGTTCACGTCCTTTGGTCGATTCAATTATTGGTGCGGCATTCTCGAAGCTAAGGTTCGAACGGTTCACAGATGCAAGCGTAGGTTGAACTTCTGCGGCAATTGCACGGATGCGCGCCAACTCGCCTAAGAGTTCGGAAAATTCAGGAAAGTTTTGGTCACGTTCGATCATCACGGCCTTCACATCAGTGCGTGCAAGAACAAACTTAAGCAGCTCGAAAACGGGTTCAATTAC
Organism: Candidatus Melainabacteria bacterium; assembly: GCA_003153555.1. Lineage (GTDB taxonomy): Bacteria > Cyanobacteriota > Vampirovibrionia > Obscuribacterales > Obscuribacteraceae > PALSA-1081. The sequence goes on from PLZS01000138.1 coordinate 20,139, forward strand.
TTTAGATCCATGTGTGTCTATGACCACGCCTGGACCTGTAGAGTGCCCTGCTACGTGAATTTGCACGGTGCGCTCAAGCGGGATTTGTGTCATGAATTCGAACGGATCGAAGTTATGATTTTTTGAATTCACATAAACGTTGTTGACGTCGAGAAGTAGTCCGCAGTCACCTTCTTCCAATACTTCCGAAAGAAATTGCGCTTCCGTCATCTCGCTGCCAGGCATTTGCATGTAGAACGAAATGTTCTCGATCAGAAATGGACGTGAGATCGTGTTTTGTACTTTCTGAGCGCGTTTGGCAGCGTGTTTCACCGCTTCCTTGGAAAACGGCAGCGGCAACAAATCATGCAGATAGACTCCATCAATGCTAGTGAAACAGAGATGATCGCTGAACCAGGGGGCGTCAACGCGATCCAATAATTTTTTCAGCGATGATAGATATTCGTCGTTCAAGTCATCAGTTGAACCGAGCGATAAATTTACTCCATGAGAAACGAGGGGGAAACGTGACGCGACTTTTTCAAGTCGCTGCCGCGCAGCCCCCCCAAGTCCCATGTAATTTTCAGGAACCAGTTCTAACCAGTCAATCATATTTGCGTTGTCGAACGTTTCATTCGCTAGTTCCCTTCGCAATCCTAAACCGATGCCTAAATTTGGCAGCCGTTTTTTTGCATCGAGGAACTGGGTGGTCATGATGTGATTCTACATCGCAAGCAATTGGCGATTTGTTCTAGCCAAAAAAAATACCAAAGAGCTACTTAGCTTCTTTGGTCTCGTCTGTTTTGGTTTCGGACTTAGCTTCTGTTTTATCGCCTTTTTTGGCTTTGGTAGACTTCTTGGTTGTCTTCTTAGTTTCTTTTGTTTCTTTGCCCTTGCATGAGCTTTCTTTGCCCTTGCATGCGCCTTCTTTGCCCTTTTCAGCAGCTTCTTTCTTTCCAGCAACTGTGACTGACTTTTCAGTCTTAGTTACTTTTTCGGTAGCTGTTTTTTCGGCATCAGCTGCGAAAGCTGAACCACCGAAAGTCAAACCAAGTACCGCAACAAGTGCTGCTGCCAATTGAGTCTTTTGCATCCGTAGTCCTCCTACATTCTAACCACGACCCATGGTGGAGTAATTCCATCCTGGGCACTAGCGGACCATGCTATGGCATCATCATTAAGGCTCATCCGCGTATACGTAATAAGTGTGTAAAAACTGAATTGACGGACTGTAGAGCTATCTCTTGGACCTCAACATTACTTAAACAAGGTTCACTTCGTCGTGCTAGCGGCTTTCTTCTTTACAACAGGTTTCTTCTCTTCTGCTTTTTTCGCACTCTTATCTTTTGCTGCAGCGGCCCCTTTCTCATCCACGCCACAGCTGCCTTTTCCGCATGCCATCTCGGCAGGCTTTTTGGCACCTTGTTTTTCTGCTACCAAAAATGGTTTTTCATTACTGCTAGTTGGCCCTGCGTTTGCCATCGTGCCAGCCGTTAAACCAAGCATTGTAAGAAGCGCTGTAAGTTCATTTTTGGAAATTCGTTGCATTGTTCTCTCCAGTGATTTTAATTGTGATGACGAATATTATCAGACAAGGTTGATGATTGGAATCGTACCTATATATAGATAAAAACATACGGAAAATCGTGGAGCGGATTCGTCTCTTGACTTCAGTCATTCGAATAAGTGCTTCAATTAGCTATTCCACATTGTGAGAAAACTTTTGCATCCTCGGCGTATTACAGTTCTGTACCTGCATGGATTTGCTTCTGGACCGAGTTCCACGAAGGCAAAATTTTTTGCTGATCGATTGGCGGCAATCAATGCCAATGTAATTGTGCCGGATCTAAACCAACCATCGTTTGCAGAAATGACTTTGACGAGCCAGCTTGCTGTTGCTGGCAATTGCTTAGCAGCGATAGACGAGGATACTACTCCGGTCATAATTGGTTCGAGTATGGGCGGACTACTTGCTGCGTTGGTCGCCCAAACACTGATACCACTGCAAGCTTTAGTTTTGCTTGCTCCCGGATTTGGTTTGCCCAGAAGATGGACGCACATGCTTGGTGCAAAAGGGTTGGAAGACTGGCGAGAACAAGGCACCATCGACGTTTTCCATCATGGATTGAATATCACGACACCGTTGAATTACGACTTTATTCTCGATGCGCAGAAGTTCGCGACTGACGGGTTAAGAGTAAAGATACCGACGATCGTGTTCCATGGAAAAAATGACGAGACAGTTCCCGTTGAGGAAAGCCTTGAGTTTGGAAAGAACAATCCCGAGACAGTACGATTGGAAGTTTTGGATGACGACCATCAGCTCTTACAATCGCTGGAACAGATTTGGTTGACAACAAAAGAATTCTTAGAGCAGGCACAAAGTAAAAGCCCCGGTCAGTGACCGGGGCTTCAACGTTTTTGGCTTCGCCTTAGCGATTAACCTTCAGAACCTTCGCCACCACCTTGCTCACCATTGCTGGATGAGATGGACATGGTTTTAGCTCTTTTAGTTCCGCCAGTTTTTCTCGTCGCTCTCTTTTTGGGAGCGGCAGCTTTCGCTGGTGATCTTTTTGTAGCCGCTTTACGTGGAGCTGCTTTTTTAGCAGTTGTCTTTTTGGCGGCCGTTTTGCGTGGGGCTGCTTTTTTGGCAGTTGTCTTTTTGGCTGTTGTACGCTTAGCTGCTGCTTTCTTAGGAGCTGCTTTGCGTGCGCCAGTCGCCTTCTTAGCCGTTGTACGCTTAGCTGCTGCTTTCTTAGGAGCTGCTTTACGTGCAGTGGTCTTCTTTGCTACCGTTCGCTTAGCTGCCGCTTTTTTAGGAGCTGCTTTGCGAGCAGTTGTCTTTTTGGCGGTTGTTTTTTTAGCTGCCGCTTTTTTAGGAGCTGCTTTGCGAGCAGTTGTCTTTTTAGCTGCTGCTTTTTTAGGAGTAGCCTTTTTAGCGGCTGGTTTTTTGGCTGCAGCTTTTTTGGTCGTTGATTTTTTAGCGCTGCTGGCCTTTCTGGTCGATTTTTTAGCTGCTTTCTTGGGCTTAGCGGATGCGCCCGATCCAGCTTCTTCCGCCATAGCTGCCGCTGGAGAGATTTTGTTTCTCCGGCTGCCTGCTTTTTTCTTCTTTGGTTTTGCTGCCATTATTTTTCCTCCCGAATGAGTTATGGCTGACAAGGATTTTTTTCAATTGGGCAAGATTGCTATTGAATAAACCTTCATTGGCAACGATTGGTTCGTCCTATGCCACCATTACTTTTTAGTAAGAGCGAAAATTTCACTCTATACGAATCACACCACACGCAACATAGAGTACTTTCAAATTCGAAAAATTGCAATATATAGATCGCCACCGATTTCATTTTTTCATTGCAGCATTTGGTGGTCGCGACTGATGTTGTCGAATTAGAATTGGCTTGTTAAGCCATTCGCGAGTGGTATCGCTTGCGATATCGCTCATTTCTACGCTGAAAAAATATTTCAAAAATATTTTTCGAGAGCTGATCTATTTCGAAAATTAGGAAATTCGGAACCGATTTTCCTAATTCGAAGTCTTGTCGATTGATCTTCTTGAATGAACAGGCGTCTGTGTATTTGCTGTAGAGCTTAGTTGCTATTTTTCTTTGTATTCCGACAGCCAATGCATCTTTGCGTGTACTTTCTTTCTTCGAATACAGCGAATTTTCGATCGTGGAATTTAGTCATGTTCAATTTCTCACACAGTGAACATAATCCAGTCCTCATGCATATTTCAGGCGATCTTCTTGTTCCTATTTTGAGCAGCCGCGGCTGATAGGCCGAAACGATATACTCACCCGAACTTTTGAGCTGCGATAGCTAAATTTCCCAGCCGTGTTCGTATCGACACCATTTATGGTGCGAATGGTTATCAAGGACTGTGCTCACTCTTGCCAGATGATTTTGCGATTATGTGCGGTTGCCGCCGACGAATCCGAAGGCGGATCGAAATGCTTCGTTTTGTATTGCCTTCAGTTCCGAAAAATCAATTACATCGTGATCGATGAGACGTTCGTATTCCCCGGGAAGGGTGCATGGGGCTGGGTTTCTGCCTGGATTATCCGTGCAAACAGCAATCGCTACTCCGGCTTCCTTGCAGCGTGAAAAGACTGTGCGCAGTTCCGAAAAATCTTTTAGCACTCCAGTCTGACGATAGCTAGTTGGACAAACTTCCAACGTGATCTGTCGTTTAGCTAACTCTTTCAACATATCGGGCCTAACGAGAGGGATGTGTATGCCATGTCCAATTCGATCGAGCACTGTGAAATATTGTGGATGAACGTTCTCGATTCCGGTTTCACCGAGATGAGAAGTCGTCTTAAGCCCGGAAGCGCGAGCCTTAGCCATCAGTCGCACCCAGTCTTCCCAAAGCTGATTATTGATTTCCGGTCCAGCCAAATCCACTCCAACCACAGGACCGATGTTGTCTATTGCAACTTTCAAAATTGCTTCGTTGAGAGCTAACGGAAGGCGTCGATCAAGACACAATATTTGTTTAACAGTAATTGGATAGTCAGCCGGACGAACGTTGGCGGTAATCACTTCAACGATCTGATTCATTTGCCCGATCCGTATCGCTTCGGGCGCTTGATGATCTGTGCGGAAGTAAGGATTGTAACGCAGCTCTAAGTATTGAAGGTTCTCAAATGTGTATGCGCCTCGACATAAGCGCAAACAGAAGTACGGAAGATGCTCGAGACTTTGAAGCTCTTCGACTAGCGTGTGAATCTTGACGAATTCTTCCAGCGTTCTACATGGACGTGTGAACCAATTGTAGAAGCCTTCGTAATCCGGAAAGTAATTCAGCACACGATGGTCCTGACGCTGAAGGAACTTGTAAATTATTCGGGGATGGAGTGCACCACCAAGATGTCGGTGCAAATCTGCATATAGAGCCATTGATCGGGTTACCTTTCTTGCAATTCTTTTACCCAGTCTGCGGGTGTTTTAGTTCACTCAATATCTGGGAATAATTATCGGCCTAAGCCCTACTATATATATGAACGTTTTTTGGGAGAAGAAATCATCAAAGTGCAATTCTCTAAATTGATTCTAGCTGCAATGGCCGGTTTGTGTTGTATTACCGCTGCCCGCGCGCAAGGTGCAGACCCCATAGTTGTGATGCAGACGACTCGAGGGCAAATCGCTATAAGGGTCTATCGTTCAATGGCTCCGAGAACAGCCTGGAATTTTCTTGATCTTGTCAGTCGGGGTTTCTACAACGGATTGACTTTCCACAGAATAGAAACTTGGTGTATCCAAGGTGGCGATCCAAATGGTAACGGCTCTGGTGATTTTGTCGACCCGCAAACGGGGAGAGCTAGATACCTTGATTTAGAAGTGACGCCACGATTGCACCATAATGCTGCCGGTGTTGTAGCGATGGCTCGTTCGGGAAATCCCAATTCGGCAAGCTGCCAATTCTACATTACAAAATCGCCTGTTCCCCAGCTGGATATGCAATACGCAATTTTTGGTGGCGTTGTTGATGGTCTCAATGTCGTGCGCAGCATCGGCCGAGGCGACAGAATTATCTCTGCTCAAATTGTTGAGGGTGGAGGTGGAGGACCGGCTGCGCCGCAGCAAAGCTCTGCACCACGTCGTGGTTCAGGAACTTCTGCTTCTAATGCAGGGACTCCGACAGACAGTGGCTTTTAATTCGCCACTTTTGTAATCGTTGGTACCATATGCGGTGTCATTCTCTCTCGTTCATAGAAATCATCTGTCCGCCTTAAAATCCTATTGTGATCGTATATTAAAGCGCTGCCCCGCCTTCTCTGCTTTGCCGCTACTCCGCGCAAACCGGGTGGTTCGCAGATACAGGCTTCGATCAGTGCCCTGCTATTCGCGCTTTATAAAGCAGATCACGTAGCTGGATATTGAACAAGTCAGTATAATAAACCTCGCATGCGGATGCGCAGTACTGTAAGGAGATGTCCATGAAGAAGTCCTTGTTGCTAGTGTTACTAGCCTCAACCACGCTTGCTAGCTCGATTCCAGCGTTTGCTCAAGCCCAGCCAGCAGCCAGCGACAATAAGATCAAGACTGCCGGTAAAAAAATTGGCAATGGAATTATGTGGGGACCAAAGAAACTAGGTGCCGGTCTTAAGAAGATGGGTAATGGCGCAAAGAAAATGGTCGGCAAATAACGTAGTTCGTTTTTTTTGTCTTAAGTCCCGCATTCACTTGACTGCGGGACTTTTCTTTGGGCTCAATCAAATTTGGCGTTGATTGTTAATGCTCTCTGTAACATAGCCAGATACTCAGCTTTAGAAATAAGCCGGGCATTGAAGGTACTTAGGTGCGACGTCATAAACTGTGAATCCAGCAAAATGAATCCTTTCTCCTTCAGGCGTTCGACCAAATAAACCAGGCAAACCTTTGAGGCGTCGGTTACTTCGTGAAACATTGATTCGCCCATAAATGCGCCGTTCAAGCTCACACCATACAAACCTCCGGCTAACACACCATCTTTATAAGCTTCAACTGAATGCGCCAAACCCATCCGGTGCAATTGAGTGTAGACCCGAAAGATGTCGTCAGTTATCCAGGTCGACTCACGCGCAGCGCACTTCCGAAGAACGGCTTCCCATGCGGTGTTAACCTTGATGTCGAAGACTCGTTGTCGATAAGTTCGGGCCAGTCTCTTCGGAATATGGAAGTCATACAGATCAATAATGCAGCGCGGATCAGGCGAGTACCATTTGATTGGTCCATAATCATCGCCCATCGGAAATATGCCGGATGCATATGCTCGTATCACTAGCTCTGTTGTGAACTCGTCTTTTTTCATTGGCGCTCTGTCGCCTTCAGTACTTTTGGCTCCTCCGCGCAAAGCCGCTTCTTATTAAAGCGCTCTGTCGCCTTCAGTGCCTTCAGATTCTCCGCGCAAAGCCGCTCATTGCGCGCGTGCACGCCGCGCTCCATTCGCTGAATGATCCGTACACCAACGCCGCGCTGCATTCGCTGCTTGATCCCGATCGTCACTTCAAATTGCCTTTTTGAGGAGTGAACGATCTTATATAAAGGATCAAATCCTTCATTTCGGTTTCATTGATTTGATCTTTGCCAAACTTTGGCATCCCTGAAGTGGGAAAACCTTTGCGAATCGTTTGTTCTAGTGCTTTGTCTTGACTATAGTGTTCTAAGAAAGCTTTCCCTTTGATTGGTCTGTCTGGCATCAAAGCGTTGTTACCATCTGAATGGCAACCGACGCACATTGCTCTTTTGAAAACTTTTTCGCCTTTTTGCTCGGCCGTTTCCGGTGGGTGATGTTTAAAGGGGACAACGCTTGTTTTTTTTTGCCCATTAGTCAAAGTTGTTGTTGTTGTTGTTGTTTTGTCCGCGCATTTCGCACCCAGCCCAAAGCACAGGTAGGTCACTGCGAGCATGGCTGCCAGTCTAGCTTTTACCGGTTGCGTTGATATTTTTTGTAGCAATAGTCGAGTCCGTGTTCTTGATGTGTTTTTGAAGTTGAGATCAGAGTGAAGAGATTCTCAAAGCTTGGAAAGAAGGCGTCGCACTCAAATTTTTCTTGAATCTCGGTCAGGTAGAGTAAATTACATGATGGATGATGCACAGCTTGTTCGTAAAGGTGTGCACCACCAATTATGAAGTAATTTTCGATTTCAAGCTCGGCTAAATTCTCCATAGCCGACTCCAACGATCCTGCAACGGTGGCATCTGGATTGATGTTGTAGTCACTATTGCGCGTCAGGACCATATTCACCCGCCCCGGTAAGGGTCTGAACTTTAAAGGAATGGACTCCCATGTTTTGCGTCCCATCAGCACTGCATTTTGTAATTTCGGATTAACAGTGGTCACTGTCAAGTCGCGAAAATGTTTCATGTCACCAGGAAGTCTCCAAGGCAGTCCGTTTTTCAGACCGATGCCCCGATTTAGATCGCAAGCTACGACCAGATCGAACGTATGATGAGCAGACTGTTCTGTCATCCTTACACGGAGACTGGAAACTTGATGAAGCCCTGATGCGCATAATTATTCAATTTGAAGTCCTCGAAGCAAAGTTGGAAAAACGGCTTGTCCGCAATTTCCACAGTTGGGAGAGGACCGGGGCTTCTTTGTAGTTGAGTTTTCAAACCATCTAGATGATCCAGATAAATGTGAGCATCACCGAATGTGTGAGTAAAGATTCCTGGTATCAGATTGCACTCTTTAGCCACCATGATCATTAGCAAAGCGTAGCTGGCGATGTTAAAAGGCACTCCCAGAGCCATGTCTGCCGATCTTTGGTAAAGCTGGCAATCCAGTCTTCCATTCACTACATAGAATTGAAACATCATGTGACAGGGTGGCAAGGCCATCTTGTCAATGTCGGCGACGTTCCAAGCAGAAACAATGATGCGTCGTGAATTTGGATTATTTTTGATCTGATCCAGAGCTTGTTGAATTTGATCAATGTGCTCTTTTCTATATTGGTGCGTTTGCTCATCTTCAACAAACTTCGGCCAATTTCTCCACTGGTATCCGTAGATCGGACCGAGCTCTCCATTTTCATCAGCCCAGGCATCCCAGATTGGAGTATATGCCGCCAAATCGTCATTGATATTGGTTGAGCCGCGCAAGAACCACAACAGTTCTCGCAATACGCCATCGAATTTCACTTTCTTGGTGGTGAGAAGCGGAAACCCTTGTCGCAAGTCATATTTAGCCTGCAGTCCAAATACCGATAGCGTGCCCGTTCCGGTTCGGTCCTCGCGCTTTTCGCCGTTTTCGAGAATGTATTTGATTAGGTCTAAATACTGTTTCATTGCCGCTAAGATCCTAAGGCTCTATAGCAAAGTATAACCAATTTTGCGATCGAAATAATTTAAAGAAAAGCATGTGTGTCGCGTTCCAATATTGGAGCACGGTGCGTATGCATCAGCTATATCGAGCGATTAATTGCTACAGCCAACGTCGTGGAGAAATTCCTGTATTGATCTGGATGATACTGCCCATGGTGTCATAATCGAATTGATGTCTGAGTCTGGTCTTCCAGATACTTTGCCGCGCCCCGAATTTACCCGGCGCCGGTCTAAAGACAACTATAAATCTACCGTTATCAATTTAAAGAGCTGCATCGTAAGCCGGATATCATTGTCCAGGATTAGCCTATGCACAAGTGGAGTCCATGCAATCTAGAGGTCTAGGCAGCCAAGCTGCTCGACTTCAGGAGGCTGCCCAACTCCGCAAGCTGCACGGCATAATTCGAGGATAGCCTGCCGCAAGCTGCCCGTGATCAGGGCAAATCACTTGGGAGAACTGTGAAATGCTTACAGAGTTTCGGAATGAGCCATTTACCGATTTTTCGGTCTCCGCCAATCAGGAGGCTATGAAAACGGCTTTAGGAAAGGTCAAAAAGCAGCTTGGCCAGACGTATCCTCTTGTTATCGGCGGAGAGAGGATTCTCACTGATGATCACATTGTTTCGACCAATCCTGGTTCGCCAAAGCAAGAAATAGGACGGTTTTCAAAGGCCAATACGCAGCACGCAGAAAGGGCAATGAAAGTTGCGCTCGAGTCGTATGAAAATTGGAAAAAGGTCTCTCCCGTTGAACGGTCTCGTTATCTTTTCAAAGCCGCAGCTTTGATGCGCGCCCGAAAATATGAGTTCTCAGCCTGGTTGGTGCTCGAAATCGGTAAGAACTGGGCCGAAGCTGATGGTGATGTTGCCGAAGCGATAGATTTTATGGAGTTCTATGGACGTGAGATGGTCAGGCTTTCGCAACCTCAACCCCTGACTGCCTATGCGGGCGAAGAAAATGAATTGCACTACATTCCGCTTGGCGTCGGCATCGTCATACCACCTTGGAATTTTCCGTTGGCGATTATGGTTGGCATGACAACTGCCGCCATCGTCACCGGCAATACAGTCATCCTTAAACCATCTAGTGAAACGCCAACAATTGCTTTCCAATTTATAGCGTTGATGGAAGAAATTGGATTGCCTGCTGGTGTTTTAAATTTCCTTCCAGGACCAGGCGCTTCTGTCGGTGACTTTCTAATCACTCACCCCAAAACGAGATTTATCGCCTTCACCGGTTCGAAAGAAGTTGGTTTGCGGATCACCGAATTAGCAGCCAAGGCTCAGCCAGGACAATTGTGGATTAAGCGAGTTGTCGCAGAAATGGGTGGCAAGGATTCGATCATTGTTGATCATGATGTTGATCTGGACCAGGCTGCCGATGGTGTCGTCTCAAGTGCATTCGGATTTCAAGGTCAAAAATGCTCAGCTTGTTCACGAGTGATTGTGCACAAAGCGATTTACGATGAGTTCCTGCAGAAGATCAAAGAACGAACAGAAAAATTGGTCTTAGGCTCAGCTGAAGAGCACAAAACGCACATGGGACCAGTTGCTTCAAAATCAGCATATGAAAGTATTCTTGAATACATCGAGGTCGGTAAGGGTGAAGGTCAATTACTCACCGGTGGTAAAGCAAAGAGCGAAGATGGTTTCTTCATCAAGCCGACAGTTATTGCCGGCGTCAGCCCGACTTCGCGGATTGCCCAAGAAGAAATTTTCGGTCCCGTGCTCGCTGTGATCAAGGCTGAAGATTGGCATCATGCACTCGATATCGCGAACAACACTGAGTTTGGCTTAACGGGCGGTGTTTATTCTCGCAATCGCAGAAATATTGAACAGGCGCGCAAGGAATTTCATGTTGGCAATCTCTACTTGAATCGCAAATGCACTGGTGCTCTGGTCGGAGTTCATCCATTCGGTGGATTCAATATGAGTGGCACCGATTCCAAAGCTGGTGGGAAAGATTACCTGCTCCTCTTCACTCAGGCGAAATCTATTAGCGAGAAATATTAAGCACAGTGCGCTTAAGTTTAAAAAGACGTGATTCGACATCACGTCTTTTTTTCTGCACCACCAGTGGTGCTTCTCTACTATTGGTAGGCGTAATTTCCTGTCCAAAAATTTTGCAAAAATTTTTTATTAAAGATTTTGGATCGCCCTCGTATTTTCAGGGTTTCGGGACATTGACTTCTTCTTCTTGTTCGGGGAACTAATGTGCAGTAATTGCGTCCACATTGTCAGATTCGGTCCCTTGTAAAGAACTCGGATCTACAGTACCGTGGCGAGAAGAACTTAAGTGTGGGGTCTAAATGCGAATAGCTCAAATTGCTCCTTTGTACGAATCCGTGCCTCCCAAAGGCTATGGCGGAACAGAGAGAGTTGTCTCTTGGTTGACAGAGGAACTGGTCCGAATGGGACACGATGTGACTTTGTTTGCTACCGGTGATTCTGAGACGAATGCGAGACTGGTAGCTGGTTCCCCTCGAGCCTTGCGTGAAATGAATGGCTATGGCGATGCCCTCGCACACCATTACTTGTTGATGGAACAGTTGGTCAAGCGAGCTGATGAGTTCGACATTATCCACGCCCATTTGGACTATTTGATCTTTCCTTTCTTGCGGGCCAACAAGTTGAAGTCCGTTACAACTCTGCATGGTCGCCTGGATATCCCGAGCCTCGAGCCTTTGTTTCGAGAGTTTAAGGACATGCCGCTGGTATCAATTTCTGAGACGCAAAGAGCACCTTTGTCCTTCGCCAACTGGCAAGCCACTGTTTATCACGGTCTACCTGCTGATCTTTATGAGTTTCATGAGAAACCTGCTGATTATTTGCTCTTTCTTGGACGCATTTGTCCGGACAAAGGTGTGGATAAAGCGATCGAGATTGCTACCAGAGCGGGCATTCCGCTGAAGATTGCTGCCAAAATCGACCCGGTCGATGTTGATTATTTTGAAAACGTGATCAAACCTTTGTTAGACCATCCTGGAGTTGAGTTCTTGGGTGAAGCCAGTCAGGCTCAGAAGAATGAGTTGATCGGCGGAGCAAAAGCGATGTTGTTTCCGATCCTGTGGCCTGAGCCGTTTGGTCTGGTTATGATCGAATCCATGGCATGTGGAACACCGGTGATCGCCTTCAACTGGGGGTCTGTGCCTGAGGTGATGGAGCACGGAGTAACTGGATATATTTGCCGCACCACAGATGAAGCGGTGGAACATTTAATCGATATTGATCAATTCGATCGAGCTGGTTGCAGAGCCGTTTTTGACCGACGCTTTACGGTCGCTGCTATGGCTCAAGCATACACAGATGTTTACGAGCGTCTCGTGCAAACGGAAGAAAGCCGCAGCTTACTGTTCTTTGGCAAGCTTAGAAAAGACGTCAATGTCAGTCACGAGGATCGTGAATTCTCTGTCAAACAGGCTTAATGCTTGCCTTTGAAGAACCTAATTGTGGTATCGCATATAGTGTCAAACAGAGAAGTATGGTTGGACTAATTGAAAAGACGTTCAGACCTTGACTTGCCACGCCGATCACAACTTTAAGCCTGAATAGTTCTCTTGACGACAAGTGATGTAATCACTACTCTGAATATTTTGCTTCTGTTTATCGGCAGTCTGCGCCGTGTAAGACCGGTTGCAGCTTAGATGCGTCGCTTTTGTGTACTTACCTATTGCCACGCTTTTGGTAGCTGCACGGCGCTTCTGCTAAACTACAGACGGAAGATTCGATTGGGTGCCTTGGTTAGGAGGAATAGATGGTTGAGTCCATTAAGCTCGTGCGACAGATTGCAGTCAGAGCAATTGTCACAGAGAACTTCAAGAACCAGGTCGGGCAGGAAATTAATCGAAACCTTCAGCAGATAGATGCCGAACTTCAGCAGCTGGAGTTCAAAGGCAAGCGCGCCATTGCAGACATCGAAAAACGAACGGCTGGTGTCGTTACTGCCGATGCGCGTGTGCAGGTGGAAACGATCAGGCAGCAAGTTGAGAGTGAAAAGATGCGCCTCTTGCAGTTAAAGGAAGAAATGCAGGGTCAGTTTCAAGCATTGAATGAACTACCTCTGGGCAGTGTCGTCACACAATTTACGGTTGAAAATCCTGTTGAGGTTCGGATCGGCGAGAATATTTTTCAACGCCTCGAAGGCGGCGAGATTCTAGTCAAAGACGGCGTTATTCAAGAGATACGGGTCTAGCCTTCGCTGTTCTGGGCGGGATTGGAATCCTAGGATAGCCTGTCCGAGGAGGGCCTATGCACACTAGTGGGGTCTGTCCTAGGAGGGCCTATGCAGCAAGCTGCTCGGCTCCTGCAGCAAGCTGCCCGACTCCGCAAGCTGCTCGGCTCCTGCAGCCAAGCTGCCCGGCATAATCCTGCGCTTTCAGGAGGCAATCGAGAACATTGTGTCTAATGTGAACAAAAGGCTGTGGTCATACCAGGCGCGATAATGTGCCGGCTGCCCGGCTATGAGAAACTACTTTTGGAATTTTAAATATCAAGCGCTGGCCAGATGAAACTTTTTGGGGCGCCCGTCAGTCGCATACACGTGGACACGAATAGAAAGTGGGGAATTGCAGATGTTGAAGAACGTTTTTAACTTTAAATGGCTACAAGTGGTATTTTTTGCCGGTTGCGCAACTGGCGCAGTTGCCGGTGCTTTAGCTGGTATGGGAATGGGTTTTGGTGCCGGCCTTTTGTTGGCTCAGAAACCAGGTAAGGATCTAAGAGATGAACTTGCCGATAAGACACTAAACATGGTGGATGGCGTTAAAACTAAAGCCGGTGAAGTGAGAGAGAAAATGGACACGTTTGTCTCATCACGCCATCACGACGGACAATTCGAAAGTAACAGCTAATTGCCTTGCTAACTGGCTAATTAAACGGATGGCTCCCATGAGTCATCCGTTTTGCTTGCAGCTGCCTGAGTTCCAGAGAATACTGCCAATGAGAATTCCCTCTGGCGATACTATATGTGGTGAAAATGGAGCGCAGCAAAAGACCGACGCATTACCGTCGGTCTTCTGTGAAGTTATCGGCTCGATTATGCCGAGCAGCTTGCGGAGTCGGGCAGCTTGCTGCAGGAGCCGAGCAGCTTGCTGCATAGGCCCTCCTAGGACAGACCCCACTAGTGTGCATAGGCTATCCTAGGATTACTCGTGCAAATAGTCTTTCAATTTCGATGTCACCTTCGATTGGCGTAGGGCTCGTAGAGCTTTTAACTCTATTTGTCTCGTTCTCTCTCTGGTGATACCAACCATCTTTCCGACTTGTTCCAAAGTGCGTTGCTTACCATCGTTCAGACCGAATCTCAAAATGAGCACATCTCTTTCACGAGGTGTGAGCGTTGAGAGAACCCCTCTAATGTCTGATGCCATTAAGCTAGCTTCGGTTGAATCCTCAGGTCTTGTTGAATTTTCGTCTTCAACCAACTCAGCTAGCGAGTTATCGTCATCTTCACCGTAAGGTGTGTCTAAAGAAAGGGGCAAACGGTTGGCGGCCAGAATTTCTTTGACCTTAGTCAGGGTCACGTTCATTCCTGCTGCCAATTCTTCCATCGTTGGTCGACGACCAAGATCCTGCGATAGTTTTCGCGTCACTTTGCGCAAATTATTGATGGTTTCGACCATGTGCACAGGCACTCTAATCGTGCGTGACTTGTCAGCCAACGCCCGGGTGATGCCTTGTCTGATCCACCAGGTGGCGTAAGTGGAGAACTTGTAACCACGTTCTGCATCAAATTTTTCAGCGGCCCGGATCAGACCAACGTTGCCTTCCTGGATCAGATCCAAGAATGGAAGGCCTCGACCCTGATACTTTTTCGCCACGCTCACAACCAACCTTAGATTGGATTGCACGAGCCGTTTTTTGGCGATCATGTCGCCTTTGGCGATTCTGCGGGCTAACTCGATTTCTTCTGATGCGGCCAGTAGTTTTATTCGACCAATCGAGCGAAGGTACAACTGAACTGGATCTTCAGCTACGAGTCCTCTAGCTCTCGTTCTTGCCGCACGAGGTTCTTCGAAGTCATCAGACTCTTCTTGTCCGATTAGACTTCCATCGATTTCATCTCCGGCGAACGGAAACCCTGAGGCACCCGGTAACAGGTCATCCAGGTTGTTATCATCTACTGCTACTGCGAACTTTCTTGTCATAGTTTTTCATCGGCGCTTGGCCGCTCTTATAGATTCCTTGTTGGTACTCGGTCCTCAACATTGGCGTTGTACCAGTAATCCGACTTTTAGAAAGGCGCTGTAAAACCCGCCTATTCAAGACGTAAAAGATCCTTCTTAAAGCCCGCCAAGATATTGAGACGCCTCTCTTATTTAAATGTTCCGTTTGGCTCTTGGTAATCGGGTTAACCCTAGATCTCGTCCACTTTACGGGCTCTTTACTTGTCCTTCACTTGAACTTACCGTAACTGTGTAAACCGCCAAAACCGAGCGAATTGAAGCCTAAATATGTCAGCAATGTGAGCAGCAATCCTGCGATCGAAACAAGCGACAGTTTCTCGGCGGAAGTTTCATGATGAATGCGCAAATGGATGTAGGCGGCATAGCTTAACCAAGTTACCAGGGCCATGGATTCCTTCGGGTCCCATGACCAGTAGGTGCCCCAGGCGTGGTTGGCCCACAGCCCGCCTGTGATCACACCGATGGTGAGCAAGGGAAAGCCAATGGCAATGGCGCGATAACTGACGTCGTCGTACAACTCAACTTGCTTCAAGTTGGGTTCTCCTTTCGTATACTTCAAGCTGTACCAAGCACCGATCGTGCCGCACAGGCTTCCGCCGACGAAAAGAAGTTGCAGCCATTTGGTGTCGACAGCCGTGAATGTACCGAGTCCTATCGCCGTGAATGCCAAAACGATAGTTCCAATCGCCAGTCCAAGCGATACATTGCGACGGGCATGATACAGCTCAATTAAACCGGACAAACCGCTTAAAAAGAACATGGCGTATGAAACTATTAGTGGTGGCACATGAATCTGTCGCCAGTAACTGACAAGGGCCGGCACCAGAGGCGCGATTGTCTGTTGGTTCTGTGGCAACCAACTACCGTATAGGAACATCGTTGCGGCCAGCAAAGCGGCTAACCAACCCAATTGACGTATACCATAAGCGCTGGCAAGCGCTAAATAACCACCCATAGTTGCCCAAGCAAACCAGAGCAGCGACTCGTAAAGATTGGCCAGTGGAAAGCGTTGCGCCTCAACTCCTCTGGCAATGATCGCCAGGGTGAGGGCAACGAATCCAACAGCCATGACTATTGAAGCTGCTTTGAGCATTTTGTCATGCCATTTCTTGACGCCATTTGAGGCTACAAAAACCCAGAACGACATCACCGAAGAGATGCCTGCTGTGTTGGTCAAAGCCAGCTGAAAATCAGACATTTGAATCGTTACTCCTTGAGGATGTTGGGCTAGATTGCGCCCGGGTCAGACTATCCGAGGACAGTCTAGAAAGCGTCGTCTGATCATCTGAATGTTCGTACTGCAACTGTGGATCGACAGTCGTCGCTACTACTGGAGCAGGCAATTCAGTTTGAATTGCCTCGATGATTTTCGTGATTAGACGTTCAAAACCTACTTTCGATTTCTTTGATTTCCCACCGATTGACACTGCTGAGCCTGCTTCAGAGCCATTCTTGGAGACACTTACCCAAACATGTCTAAAAGGAATTGCTGCCAGCAGAACGCCACCGATGATGAAGGCAAAGGCTACAAACGTTATTGGTAATCCTGGATCAGATTTATACTGCAAACCAGTCACCGGAATTGGGCGCAAATACTTGATCTCAACGCTGCCTAGTTTGATCGATTTGCCTTGAGGTATTTCACCGATAAGTTTAGGACTTTCCCATTCAGGGCGTTTGGCGAAAAGGCGCATCGGCATTGTTTGATTACGCAGCGACAAAATCAAAATCGTTTCTTTATCGAGGGGCAGGAAAGCTGCATAGAGTTTGCCCATCGGACGCAAATCGAGCGCACGTTCACGACCGTTAAAGGAAACAACCAATTGATCCAGTCCCCAACTTGATTGATAAACGTCAACGCCGTCATAAGAAAGCGGCTCATTGACTGAGATTTGTTTTTTCTCTAATACTTTACCTTTTGTGTCCACTACGGCCAGGTCTGAGTACCACTGCTTGGCCTCGCCGCTTTCGTAGTCTTCGCGTCTGGTGGCATCAACGTGCACTTTCCAAGTCGGTAACTTTCCTACCCATTGTTTTGAGTGTTCAGAATCTTGAAAAGAGAGGTTGTCGCCGAGACGAATTGGTTTGAAGCCAGAAAATCCGGTCCAAGAAGTGATAGTCACGCCCAACAACAAAGACAGCAAACCGATGTGCGTCACAGTCGGCGCATATCTGCCGATCTTGCCAAATTCAGCTGCCAGCTGGTCACCGTGAACGACTGTTTTAAAGCCGCGTTGCTGCAACTTTATTTGCATTTTTTCCAGTGTCTCAGCCGGGCTTGCCCCGACTGCAAAACTTCTGTTGAAAGGCATTTTGGCAATTTGATCTGGACTGAAAAATTGCAGTGGCAATTTAAGCAAGCGAAGTTTTGGAAAAACTTTTTCGATGCTGCCAACAACCATATTCATGCTAAGCAAGGCAATCAGAATGAGAAAGAACGGCGTGTGAAAGATGTCGGTCACTCCCCAGTTATGGAGGTTGACGGCCATTTCTTCGCCGAATTGTTCGATTACCTTTTCCTGTCCGACAGTTGCTTCTTGTGGACACCAAGCTCCGACCAGAATGGTGGTGGCACAGAGCACCAGTAAAAATATGGTCAGACGAACTGAAGCAAAAATGGAAATTGGTCCACGAAAAATTGGGCGTGAATTCAGGTCAGCTATTTTGCTTGATTTCTTTTCTGCCATTAAGCTGGTTCTGCCTGTGGCAATTTTTGGCTAAGGATAATTCTTTCGACAATCGAATCAGCTTCCTCGAAACTCTGTCTTTGCAGGGCAAGAAAGATCTCTTCGGAGTTATACAGTTCTCGGGTTACATTATGGAGATTGCTTTCGTTTTGAAAATGAGGATCGTGCGAAAGGATTGCCAGCTTTTCACTGAGTCGATCCAGAAACAGAACATATTTGTCGATATGACTGACGAATGAAGCTTCAATGCGCTGCAAAATCGCCCGCTCAGATGCTTGCGAGACGGCATCTGCAGAGACGCTAATTTTCAGATGTCCTCTCTTTAGAACACTGGGCGTGATGAATGACGAACGTCTGGCGTGATTGACTCCAAAAGCAAGCAAGTTGGCATTCTGAGCTGCTTCTATGACCTTCCAGTTGCTGGCATCGTCATTGTCCATCGCGAAAACCAGAAAATATGACTTCTCGGTGAATTTAGCTCTATCCGTATCGTCGAATTGTCGCCGCGCTATTTTCACTCGATCTCCATAGGTGATTTGCAGTTCTTGCAGCTCTGCCATCAGATGTGGTGCTACTACATCAACGTTTGCACCGAAGTCGAGCAAACGAGTGACCTCCAACAGCGCGTCATTCTGTCCGCCGAAAACAAAAGCCCTTTTCCCCGCAACCTCTATATTGATCGGGTAAAACGACGGCGATTGTTTAGAATGCGAATCGCTGGAAGTCATTAGCTGCTTTAGTTTGTCCTTGTTAATATGTAGTCGACTAATGCTTCGAGAGAACTTTTATAAGGGCTGTTTGGAATTTGAATCAGGCAATCTTTGGCCGCTCGACCATATTTGCGGGCCATTTCCACTGTCTTTTCGACGCCACCATTCTCGCGAATTACTGTCAGCGCTTTCTCAGTTCCTTCAGGTTCGTTTATTGCCCGCGTTTTGATCAACCGCTCGAGTGTTTTAGAAGCGGCATCTCCGCGCTCCAGAACAAACAATGTTGGCGCTGTCAAAATCCCGCTTTGCAAGTCGCTGCCTGCCTCTTTGCCCATTTGGTCGCTTGTGCCGGTGACATCTAAAAGATCATCAACGATTTGAAAACAGAGGCCCAGATTGCGTCCATATTCTTTTAGTGACGCAACAGTTTCGTCTGAGCAACCATTCAGAATGGCACCGCTATGACTGGCGGCGGCAAACAGTGATGCAGTTTTGCAAACTGATTTGTGAATGTATGCGTCCCAATCGATTGTCGTTAAATACTGGCCGCGCATTTGTCGAATCTCGCCTGCGCACAGGTCGCCTAGTACTTGACCATATATTCCGACGATCACTGGATTCATAATCCGGGCCAGGCAAATAGATGCTTGAGCGAAAAGAAGGTCGCCGAGCAGCACAGCGACCCTGTCATTCCAACGACGATTGACGGTTTGTTTTCCTCGTCTGAGCGAGGCGCTATCGATAACGTCGTCGTGCACCAGGCTGGCCGTGTGAATCAACTCAGTCAGGACCGCCAAAATGATATGCAGCCTGCTGAATTCGAGATCTGGTCTAGACGTCGCTCGTGAAGCTAATAAAACGATGGCCGGACGAAGTCGCTTGCCACCTGCTTGAAAAATTTGTGCTAAGAGTTCACCAACAAAGGGCGTCTCGTCTATCAAGTTAGTGTTGAGCAATTGCTCAACCTGCACGAGATCCTGCGCTACCGGCTCCAACAAATTGGAGAGGTCCGCCGTCGAGATTGCTGTGGTTGTGAATCCTGAAGCTGTAGTCATGCTTTCGCAGTTGTCATCTGGTTTTGTAAGCTTTCCACATTCGCCCGGCAATATCAATTGAGTTCTGCTATTTCCAGCAAAGCGAAGAATAATATTAGGAACGATTTGGCGCTTTTGCTAACAGAAGCCTGGTTTCGGAGATATTGGCTTCTTAGCGCGATGACAGATTATGTCAGAGCGTTTGAAGAAATCGTAAGGGCCATAAAAGAAACACTCAAATCTTTGCACATAGAGATTTTCAGCACACTGCAATCTTTAGTCTTAGGCATAATATACTCATTCAAGAAACCGAACATTTGGGGGCTTTGTGCTGCTAGAGCTGAAAAACATGGTCATGTCAGGCGATATTAGGCTTGGAGAGGCTCTTGGACGGGCATTGCCTGACGTTCATGGCAAGGTGGCCGATGACCGCATCCTGTGGATGGTCAATGAGATGAATGGCTATCCCAATGCTCTGGACTGGTACCAACGCCCATCAGATGATTTCCCTCCGTATCGAGTCGTCAGCGGCCAGCTAAAGTCAGTCGATACCCATGGCAATCTTGGTGACGTTAATCATCCGCTCGCCAGCAAAGGTCGTTACTTCTTGGCCGCTCCAATTTCTTGGTTGGAAGAGGCATCAACTATGGGTGGCAATGTCGCTCTGGTTGAGATGCAGGAGTTGAGCGCCCACTTCGCCAAAGCGACCGGCGGTGGAGGAGTGGTTTGCAGTTGTAGTAAAGATGAAGTAAATCGCATCTTAGCTAGTTTCAAGCAGAACTTTGTTGCTCTTATAAATGAAGTAGTAGCTAAGAAATAAAGAGACCCTACTTGGCTATTCGCGATAGCCGAGCACTACTAATACGCAGGCGCCGCCGTGAATGACGTTCAAGCCAGCGGCTTCTGCTGTGGCTATTGCTTCGGGGCTTTCCGCGCCCGGTTGCATCCACAAATTCTTTACACCTGCCTTGATGGCGTCATTGACTACTTTTTTAGTCACTGCAGGTGGTGTGATAATCGAAACTGATTCAACTTTTTCGGGTAGGGACAAAAGGTCTGGATAAGCAGTATTTCCTAGAACTGTCGTGGCATTTGGATTGACTGGATATGCCTTGCGCCCGTGTTGTTGATAACAAACGAAGACTTTGTGTCCATACTTATAAGGGTCTTCGCTTGCCCCTACAACTGCCACTGTCGGTGCTGCAAGAAATGTGTCTATTTTTGCGTCTAGCGATTCCATTAATCAATTGCTCCTGCGTCGAAAGTTTTTTGGAGGCAAAGTGCCGACAGAGTTGCTTATTGGAAAAATATTCCAGTCACAAAAGAACGATGTTCGTGTGCCGATCTGGGATACTAATAGGCTGCTGTCAGTATACGATGTGCGATCTATTGAACAATCAGAGGGGACACAATGAGCTCGACTCTTTCACAACAAAAGATCTTTGATCTAGCGCAGGTGCAAACTGCTCTTGCCGAGGAAGGTCTCGATGGTTGGCTCTTTTACTTTTTCCACGACAACGACCCCATTGCTTTGAGGATTCTCGGTCTGAGTGCAAACCACTTCGTGTCACGGCGCTGGTTTTACTTTGTTCCGGTAAAAGGGGTGCCGGTAAAACTTGTTCACCGCATTGAGATGGACAGTCTTGACGTCGTTCCTGGCGATAAAGTTGTCTATCTCGGTTGGAAAGAACTAGAGGCTAAGTTAAAGGAAATCCTCAGCGGCAAAAAGCGGGTGGCCATGCAGTATTCGCCTAACAACGCGATCCCTTATGTCTCCAGAGTAGACGCCGGTACTGTTGAACTGGTGCGATCGTCGGGATGCGACGTTGTCACCTCGGCGAATTTGGTTTCCTACTTCGAGGCAAGGCTCAGCCCAAGCCAGCTACAGACGCACATCGAAGCTGTCGAGACTTTGCGAAAAATAGTTTTTGAAGCATTCGCGATGATCAAGCTAGCCGTGCAATCATCAAAGAAGATCACTGAATATGATGTGCAGCAGTTCATTGTGGACTCTTACGATCGCTATGGACTGACTTCGAATTCCCCGCCCATAGTGGCAGTCAATGGGCATGCCGGACGTCCTCACTATCAGCCAACTGAAACCAATCATGTCGATATTCGTGAAAATGATTTTGTTCTGCTCGATATTTGGGCGAAGAAAAAATCGCCTGAGGATGCGGTGTATGGCGATATTACGTGGACCGGATACGTCGGAACCGAGGTGCCCAAAAAATATGTCGACGTCTTTGAAATCGTCCGAGATGCGCGTGACGCAGCCCTGAATTACGTGCGCAGTGCGGCGCAAGAAGGACGTGAAATCAAAGGCTGGCAGGTCGACGACGCCGCCCGCCAACATATCGCGAGCAAAGGATACGAGAAGGATTTTGTTCATCGCACGGGGCACTCTATTTGCACTGAGGTGCACGCTAACGGTGCCAATATCGATAATCTGGAGACGCGCGACGAGCGCAAAATCATCGCTAAAACTGCGTTTTCAATTGAGCCCGGAATCTATTTGGAAGACTTCGGCGTGCGCAGCGAGATTGATGTATATGTCGATGATGCGCAAGTCATAGTGGCTGGGCAACCGATCCAGACAGAGATTATTCGAATTCTAGCTTGAGGGTATTTATTCCGATTTGCCACGTCGACCCGTCAAAGTCCCCAAAATAGATTTGTTTTAATTTAGAACGCACATCGCCTTAGCATTGCCTCTTAATCGCATCGAAGAGCTTGCCCAGGCGCGGAAGCCGCATCAGGCTATTGCAAAGTCAAGGCGAAATAACAGCCACCGGCTGCCGCTGCAGCGACAAGCATTACCAGTGTGAAGACACCGCGGCTGAATTTTCTTTGCCTGTCGCTAGTTTTAAGTTCGGTGTCAGGAGTACTCATGTGGGCGCATTTTAGCTGCTCGATCGATTACTTTGTCCAATCCATTGAAATCTCGCTTGCTACATTTAAATACCCTAACAACCCCTTCCTCTTCATAAGCTAACATTTTGGGAACTGTCGGCAATTTTAGTGAATTATCAAGTGACCTCAGCAGCGGTAGTAATCGAGCCTCAATTAACCGAAATTGCGGTGGAACAAAAGCCGCCGGTAAAGAAAGCTTTTTTTTACCTGCCTGAGCTTGATGGTCTGCGGACTGTCGGCTTTTTGTATATGTTCATGGCTCACTCGTCGATCATTCCGCAACCGCACGGACATTTTTTTCTCACTGATTGGTACAACGTCTTCGTCAAATGGGGCGTAATCGGACTGGACATGTTTTTTGTGCTCAGCGGCTATTTGATTACGACACTCCTTCTGAAAGAACGACTTAAGAACGGCAATATTTCACTGCCTCTCTATTTCAAGCGACGCATGTTGAGAATTTGGCCGCTTTTTTACCTGGTCATTTTTGTTGGCGCTTTTGTGATTCCGTTTGTCTCAACCAGGCATTTGGATATGCAACTCTATCAGCGCTTTCTTGGCGAAATTTTCTTGCCTATGTTTTTCTTCCTTGGGAATTACGCTCTGATCTTTAAGGCTTACACGCTACAGGCGCTGACAGCTGGACTGAATTTCCCTCTTGCCAGTTTGTTTAGGCCGCTCTGGTCTGTCTGTTCAGAAGAGCAGTTTTACGTCACCTGGCCGTTCGTTGTTCGGAAAGCTAAAACTTGGCAGGGACTGACGTGCATCATTGCCGGTCTGACTGTGCTGTCGATGTGTTTTCGTTTTTACTTCCAGCAGTATTCCTTGACACACACTCGGGGAATCTGGACACCGTCTGACTTCTACCACTACAACACCTTGTGTGGATTGGATACACTGATGGCCGGTGCCTTGATTGCCACTGTGCAATTGCAGCTGCCGAAGTTTTGGGAAAAGCTGTGTAAATTTGGAGCACCAATTGCGGTGATTCCATTCTTGATTCTAGGAAGCATGATTATCTTCTTGCCTGAGCCGGGCAACAGCGTCTACATCGTGCCGATGTACTTGGCGATCGCGCTCCTATGCGGCATGGTTTTGATCGGTACGTTGTCTTGGGCTCCTCTGCGCTCATTCCTCGCCCTCTTCGCTCCAATCGGCAAGAGCACCTACGGTATGTATCTCGTGCACCACCCGATTATTTTGATTTGCGAGAAATACTTTAAAACGCATGGTTCCTTGGGTTATAACGAACAGTTCTATGCGATCCGGTTTTTCACGTCTTTGTTCTTGACAGTATTGGTCGGGCAGCTGCTTTACCACACGATTGAAAAGAGGTTGGAAGTGCTCCGTAAGAAGTACGCTCGCATTTAGACCATCTCTTCAATTTTGAATTGGCTTTGAAACTCGAGCTGTTGCCAAGTTGCGCTCTTCCTTGATGCCCAATTTCTTGCAATGCCTTAATGGTGCCTTCATACAGGTGTGTTCCTGATTTAAACCGTCAACGGTTTAAATTCCGTTCCTTATATCTTCAAAAATCAACCGTCATCGGTTGAGTTTTCGGCTAAGGCGGAGTTGGGCACTTTTTCCCAGTTGTGGGCCGGGCCGCTCCTTTCTGGCAACCTTGACAGCATGACAGTAATATTGCATAATACTGTCATGATAGTCGAAGACTCCTACACGCTAACCATTGATGAACTCTCTGATGAGGTAGTTCGCGTCCTAAAAGCAAACAACCTTTTCGCCAGCCACCACGACAATCGCGTTTCTGCTGCACCTGATATGCGTACCATCCGGTACTACTCAAGTTTAGGGCTGCTCGATCGACCATCGATTGAAGGTCGAGTTGCGAAGTACAATCGCCGGCATTTGCTGCAGTTGCTCGCGGTCAAAACATTGCAGGGTGTCTCGCTTCCGTTATCCGAAATTCAAGAACAGCTTTATGGTTTAAGTGAAGCAGAGTTAGAAGCTGTAATAGCTTTCTACATTCCTGAACTAAGTCAACGGAGCACCGACTCTTATAAGGAATCAATTCGTACT
>PLZS01000192.1 GCA_003153555.1 Candidatus Melainabacteria bacterium
TTTGCTTCAGGCGCTTACTTGGAATAAGAAAACAGCTGGGCGATTCCAGACCTTGTCAACGTAAGCATAATAACACGGCAATTCTTGGGAATCGGTTGATTAACGGATGATCAACTCGATATACCGGAGGCGGTTTTATTCTCTCCGGGTGGATATGTGGTGCGTCTACAGGTGTAGGTTGGTGTGATTTTGACGGCGCCGAGCCATTTCTTTTGTAAATTTTGCAATGATTGTTTAACTAGTGGCGTAGTCTCAAGATGGTGCCAGGGTCGAGCTTTCAGTACTCGATAAGAATTCGCTATCAATGTTAATAGGTTTAGCTGCACCGTGGTTTTCGATTTCTTCCAGATCTTCTGCAATCGGTAAGAAGAAGGAGAAAGTAGAGCCCTGCCCGAGAGCTGAGTGTACGGACAGCCTGCCGCCATGTTTTTCAACAATTTTTTTAACTATCGTTAATCCCAGTCCCGTACCCTTAATGGTGTGAACTTTCTTCTCGACACGGAAAAAGCGATCGAAGATTTGCTCCAGGCACTCCTCTGGAATGCCAATTCCGTTGTCTTTTACATCAATTCTGAGTTCTTTCGCCTCTTTTAGGTTGTTGACGATGACTTCAATTTTTCCGCCCACTGGTGTGTATTTGATACCATTCGTGAGCAAATTGATCACCACTCGTTCAATTGATTCCTGATTGATGTTAACTAGCGGAATGTCATCGTCTTCACAGACAAGTGACAATTCAATTTGACGATCCTTGGCCATGATATTGAGAGCGCGTAGGGCGTACTCAATCGCTCCACGGATGTCCAATGGTTCCAATTCAAATTCTCGATTGCCTTCCTCAACGCGGCTCAGCTCAAGCACATCGTTGACCAAGAACATCAGTCGATCGGCCTCGCTATCGATGATTTGCAAAAACTCTCGATAAATATCTGGATCGAGTTTTTCGCCGTGGTTGCAGAGCGTGTCTACGTAACTCTTGATCGATGTAATCGGCGTGCGCAATTCATGACTAACATTGCTGATGAATTCGCTCTTCATCCGCTCAAGTTCAGCTTGTTTGGTGACGTCATGCATGATCAAAACAGAGCCGAGGAATTCTTTGTTCAAAATAATCGGAGCCATGTTCACCCGCACAACCAGCTCACCGAGGTGAACTTGCTGAGCGACCGGCTCAAGACTGCCTGGTGAAACGGTGTCGGTGAACGCCTGTACGATTTGACAAATTTGCGGTGAATCGGGACCCTCAGTACAGAAGACGAGTGGCTTGCCGAGCAGTTCTTTAGCTTCTTTAGCAAAAAGTTGCGTGGCTGCAGCGTTGACAATCTGCACTTTATTATCACGATCGCAAACAACAACACCGTCCGCAATCGACATCAGCACAAGTTCTAATTTGTTTCTTTCAGAAATGTATTTATTACGTTCTGCCATCAAGCTGTCGACATTCTGCTTGTCGTACTGCTGTAAGCGGCTGGACATGTAGTTGAAGGCGTTGACGACCTGGTCGATTTCTTTGCCGGCTCGCTGTCCCTTAATTTGGTGACCAAAACGTCCCGTCGCGATCTCGCTGGCGCCTTGAGACAAGATCCGCAATGGTCTGTTGATCAAGGCATAATTTGTCCACAGTCCCATCGCCCCAAGAAGACCTAGCAAACCGAAGATTGAGACGAGAAAGTTCTGAGTTTCTTTTGGTGTGCCCAGAATCGTGAAAGATTGATTGTCTAGTCCAACCCAGCAGATTCCCATATTTTCTTTATTCCGGACCATCGGCACGGCGATGTTCGTCAGTGATTTGTATCCGCGTGGGCTCGGATAGACGCCAGGAATGGAATAGCTCGTGCTCTGTTCATAGATTGGAAAAACTTCGGGACCTTTACCTCGTGAGTTATGCAGCATCTGGCTGTCGAGCAAAACGTTGCCTTTTTGATCGCAAAAGGCGATGTAGGCAATTGCTGGCGTTTGCACGCGCTCCGTCAGGATGTAGTACTTCAATCCTTCCAGGTTGCCTGAGTTGGACAGCGCTTCGGCACCGCCTCGAGCCAGTGCTTGAGCAAGTGCCATGCCGAATTGGGAGACCGACTGATCGATGACCGCTTGCGTGCGCGCCACCCAAACCCAAGAAAAAAACGTCACTAGGGCCGAGATCGACAGCAGTCCCATCAGGAGAAGCTGCTTCTGCGCTGAGATTCTTCCCCATGACTGTCTAACCCGTGCCACTGCCCGAGTGAATGGTTGAAAGGTCTGGGTTTCCGGTTGGTTAGACGGTGGGGAATTGGTCAATTTGTTTTAAACGCTCCGGCTGTTCCGCTTTGACTCGCTAGGCTCGCACATATTGCGCTCGGTTCGCTAGCTGTTTGCTACCTTTTAGACGCTCTGACGCTTAAACCAATATTAGCCCAATTTTCTGAAGTATTTACAAGTGGGTTGGCTTCACCAGTCATTTGCACGGTTTAAAGAGTGGTTGCCAAGGGAACATTTTGTTTTGAGGGTCTGGGGCGTGTGGCACGGTGAAGAGGGCATTGATAGAGGAATTCCAAGTGTCAGAGACAGAAACCACAATCTCCAAAGAGCCTACCGCGGAGCCCGTGAAGTTGAATCAGTCAGACACGGCAGAAATTGTCGTTCGCTTTATGCCCCTGGTTAGGCAGATCGCCCGTCGGTACAGTCAGTTTAATGTTGATTCCATGGAAGACCTTGTCCAAGTAGGGTCAATTGGTCTGCTCAAAGCAATCAAATATTACGACCCAAACAGGGCGCGCACGGCAAGTTTCAAGACCCTAGCCACCTGTTACATACGTGGCGAAATTCGCCACTATCTGCGCGATCACTGCTCCCTAGTGCAAGTGCCGCGCAAACTGACTGAGATGAATGCGCAGCTCGCCCAGCTTGAAGAGCGGATGACGAAGCAACTCAGCCGTACACCGACCGTGCAAGAGTTGGCAGATCAGTCGGGTTTTTCAGTGCCAGATATTCTCGAAGCGCAGCAGTCATGGGAGGCGCGCATCCACTATGAATCATTAGATGCAACTGGTGAGGAAGAAGACAGAGACGATAAGCGCAGCCTTTCTGAAACAGTTCCAGACAAGAAATATCAGGACATGTTGCACGCATCTGAAGATCGAGAATTGGTTAGTCAGGCCTTAAAAAGGTTGGGCGATCGCACTAGAGAAATCGTTGAATTTGTGTTCTTCTATGACTTGTCTCAAAAGGAGACTGCGTCCGTGCTTGGTTTGTCCGAGATGGGCGTCTCTCGTGCCGTGCACAGTGCGCTCAAAAAATTGAAAGATTCGATGAAAGCCGAGGCGAAGTGAGCATTGATAGTCCTTCCTCTTCTTCTGTGAATTTGCCGACGCCGGTAACGATAGAAGAAATAGTGCATGTGGCTATTGATAATCATGCTTCAGACGTTCACTTAAAGTCCGGGATGCAGCCAATTCTGCGCATTGACGGGCAGCTGCGTGCGATTACAACAATGCCTCTTTTAGAGCAACAAACGTTGACGTCCATGCTTATGGCATTGCTCACTCCTGCTCAGAGAAAGCTCTTTGAAGAGAATTTGGAATTGGATACGTCGATCGTGTTTCCAGGCCAAGCACGTATCCGCATCAACATGTATACGGACATTCAATCGTGTGGATGCGCCATGCGGCTCGTTCCGTTGCAAGTTCCTACTTTGCAGCAACTCGGATTGCCTTCGGTGATTGAGAGGCTGACTCACTTAAAGTCCGGATTGGTGCTGGTCACCGGCATCACCGGTGCCGGTAAATCGACTACGTTGGCCTCGATGATCGATGAAATCAACCGCCGAGACGCTACGCACATCTACACGATCGAAGACCCTGTGGAGTTTGTACATCGACCGGTGCGCTCTGTCATAACTCAACGAGAAATCGGAACCAGCGCAAAAAATTTCGTCGGTGCGGTAAGAGCGGCTCTGCGAGCCGATCCCGATATTCTCCTGATCGGTGAGATGCGTGACGCCGAGACCATGGTGGCGGCACTTAAGGCTGCTGAAACTGGCTTGCTTGTTTTCTCTACGCTGCATACAGGCTCAGCGACGAAGACTATTCAGCGCATTCTCGGCATATTTGAACCAAAGGATCAGGAAGCTGTGCGCATGCAGTTGGCATATGCTTTGAAAGCAGTGATCTGTCAGCAACTGCTGCCGACAATTGACGGTGGGCGCAAAGCCTTCCACGAGATTCTTGTTAATACCTCAACCATTCAAGAGGCGATCCTTTTCGGCGAGTTCGACAAGCTCAGCGAGTATATGCGTAATGGTGCTTATGACGGCATGTGCGTCATGGATGATTGCATCTACAAAGCTTATTCAGACGGCACGATTTCAGGCGATGTGGCAAACGAATACGCGTTGAATGGGGACGAAATGGAGCGCGCTTTGCGCGGCGCCATTGTTTCGTAAGTACTCTTGAGCTCCGTCGGCTTCATCCTGAAAACGCGCTCTGCACCTTAGATTAAAAGGTGTGACATGTCCCTTCGGAACATCCTCATTTAATATGTTAAGCAAAAAACGAGGGTTTTTATGGTGCTGTCGATGCTTGTTTAGCAATGCTTTCAGGAGATCGGGAAATCCGCAAACCCTCATGTAATATTGCTTTACCGATTAATGTAGAGGCAAAAAGTTGAAGGGTTGAAGGGATCCCCTCTTGATCGGTTCGATGATATTGGGATTTTCTCCAATAGATTTGTGACTAAAATTTCGCGCACCAAAACGGGGGAGTTGAATTGTCCATAAATTGGTTCGCGCAAACCCGCTTGCTGCGCGCATGCATGCTCGCGCATTCCTGACGCATATAGATCCGGCTCTGGTGGGAGTTTAGGTTAATTCGGGCCGACTGCTGGTTGTCAAATGTTGCACGGTGGTTAAGGTCTGCTAACATTCACCAAATTGCGAGGTGAAGATCTGTAACGCTGGCTTGGCACCTCAATATCCGACGAATATAGTCAGCGATAAGTATTTTTTCAGAGAGGAACGATGTCTCCTTTTACTACGGAATCCACGGTGGCTTTAGAGCATTTGGATGATTATCTGAAAGCGATCGTCAAGGTTAAACTAAGAGAGTTTGTACATCTGAGCCCCTGGTTCCAAGATATTCCATCAATCGATGTAAACAACTACATGCGATTTGAATCGGTCGATAGACCCAACTACGCTGGATATCTGCCAGACGAAGACTGTCCAAATCGCTTTCATCTAGCGAGCGTGCGTCGCAGACGAGCAAGAAATTTCGCGTTTTAGCCGAGCCTGGGAGCGCCAGCATCCTTGCCGGCAAACTCGAGAGCGCTTATAAAATAATCTCGGGACGAGAGGATTCGAACCTCCGGCCTCACCCACCCCAAAGGTGCGCGCTACCCCTGCGCCACGTCCCGATAGTTCCACGATCATTAGAACTGCCGTAATTATAATATATGGTCGCTGCTAGAATTAGGCTTGGTTCCTACCGAAGCTTTGGCACGAGTAATTGCAAGAATCCGCAGAACATATCAATGTCCATGATCTATTTGGCTTCGAGCTAGACGACTTTCAACTCGAAGCAATCAAGCATTTAGAAGAGAATCGTAGCGTCGTGGTTTGCGCTCCAACCGGGGCAGGCAAGACCGTGATCGCTGAGTACGCAGTTGAGATGGCTTTGCGCGCCAACAAGCGTTGCTATTACACGACACCTCTAAAGGCCCTTTCTAACCAGAAGCTGGGCGACTTCAAAAAGAAGTATGGCGACGACAAAGTGGGCTTACTGACAGGTGATATCTCGATTAATCGGGAAGCGCCGATTGTCGTCATGACTACCGAAGTATTTCGCAACATGCTCTATGGCACCATCCTTGGTGACGTCAGTCGCAACTTAAGAGATGTGGCATTTGTAATTCTGGATGAATGCCACTATATGAATGACGCTGAGCGAGGCACCGTTTGGGAAGAATCAATCATCTATGCACCGAAGGATATTCAATTAGTTGCTCTTTCGGCCACGGTCGCCAACGCCGGTGAACTAACGACTTGGATTGATGAGACGCACGGGCCAACCGGATTGGTACTGTCTGACTTTCGCCCTGTTCCCCTGCGTTTTCACTACTTCGGAGACCGTCACATTTATCCCTTGCTCAGTCCGGGCATAGGTTTGAACACTCTTTTAAAGACTCGTTTTGGCAGTAAGAAATCTGCCCACAAGGATAGAAAACGAAGATCCGGTCCAGTTCTAGGTGCCAGTCCGAATGACGTTCTGGCCGTGCTTTCTGGACGGAATATGCTGCCGGCAATTTACTTTTTGTTCTCGCGGCGCGGCTGCGAAGAGTCGATGAAAAGAGCGCGCGGCATTCCTTTGATCAATGTAAGCGAGCAAGCTGAGCTGAAAGAGGTGATTGCTTCCTATACTAAGGATCACCCGAACCTTCTAAACCATCCGCACATGCCTTACCTTTTTGAAGGTATGTCAGTGCATCATGCTGGCATGCTTCCTAGTTGGAAAGGGCTTGTTGAGAAGCTTTTCCAACGTGGACTTCTTAAGGTAGTGTTTGCCACAGAAACTTTGGCGGCGGGAATCAACATGCCGGCTCGTTCCACTGTTATTAGCTCGATTTACAAACGTGCTGATGAAGGGCATCGAGAACTAACAGCCTCCGAATTTCTGCAGATGTCTGGCCGTGCTGGTCGCCGTGGCATGGACGAAGTCGGTCATGTGGTTGTTCTGCACCATCCCTTTGAACCGGTGGAGGACGCAGCTAAACTTGCCTCGGCATCTGCCGATCCACTCTCCAGCAGATTCACACCGTCATATGGCATGGTCCTAAATTTGCTTGAGCGTCACACACTTGAAGACGCTAGAGACTTGATTGAACGAAGCTTCGGGCAATTTCTTGTAAACCAGCAGCTGGAGCCGCTGTTCGAGCAAAAAATGACTTGGGAGCGAGAGCTTGATCGCTTGCAGAGCCCTCTCTGCCCGAAAGAACCTGGGGACTTGCCTCTTTATGCGCGCAGGCTGGAGACAATCCGATCGAAGCATAAGCAACTCAAACAAATGGAGCGGGGTTTGCGTGGCACCGCCAAGCAAGAAGCAGCCGCTGATGAAGCACTGAATGTGGTGCACACTGAAATAAACGGATTGCTGGGTGAAGCCTATGCTATGCCATGTCACGGTTGCCCTGTCCAGAAGCCTTGCAGTAAGCAAACTGAGAGAGTCAAGCAACTGGAAAAAAGAATCAAAGAATTTGATCGCCGTATCTTCAAAGAAACGACAAAATACTGGCGCACTTTCGAAGCCCTGGCAAATATCTTGAGATTGAAGGGTTATTTGGATGGTAATCGGCCTACCGCTCTTGGTCGCATGGCGACAGGTATTCGGGGCACAAATGAGCTTTTCTTGACTGAAGTAGCCGTCAGTGGATGTCTTGATCGTTTAAACGCGGCACAGTTATCCGCTGTACTCACGGCCCTTGTCACTGAAGACTCACGCGCACACGATGCGACCAGAGCACGAGTCAGTCCGCAAGTCGAGTTGGTTCTAGGTGAAATTCACACGCTGGCCCGCAAGTTATGGCGTACGCAACGTGAATTTGAAGTGGATATTTCTGTCGAATTTAGTCCGACTTTCGCAGGACTTACCGAGATCTGGGCTCAAGGAGCCAGTTGGGACGATATCCGTATGGCCACTTCGTTTGACGAGGGAGACATTGTGCGCGCTTTCAGGCGCACACTCGATTTGTGCAGACAGTTCATTCGTGCACCAGGAATGAAGCAAGAAATTGTTGACGTTTGCATGATTGCAGAAAAGTTGCTGGCGCGCGACGAAGTGAAAGAGAATTTCTAACGGTCCGGAATCTTCACCCAGAAGGTGCTGCCGACGCCTAATTCGCTGTCAACGCCAATTGAGCCACCATGTTGTTCTGCGATATTTTTACAAATTGTCAGACCCAAACCAGTGCCCGAATGCTTTTTATTCGCTCCCTGCGCTTGTTTGAAGCGCTCAAAGATCGTCGATTGCACCTCAGGCGAAATGCCACAGCCTGAGTCAGATACTTCAAACACTGTGTAATTGCTGCCGCGTTCGGCTCGCATCCTAACCTCTGAATCTGGTTCGGAAAATTTAATTGCATTGGAAAGTAGATTGATTAGTACTTGAACAAAACGATTTTGATCGACTGTCACATTTAAATCGCAAAAATTGCGTTTAACAGTCACACTATTTTGTTGTGCAAATCCATATACTGATTGCTCTGCTTGCTCCATCAGGCTTTCTGCACTGCAGTTTTTTAACTCGAGGGCAATTTCACCAGACTCTAGTTTTTCCAAGTCCAGCAGCTCATTGATCAGGCTAATCAGACGACCGATATCTTTTTCTGCGGCATCCAGTCGCTTGTGTCCTGTTTCATTGACTGCGCCATAGGCCTCAACGGACATCAGGGTTAGAAGATTTAGAACAGAATTAAGTGGGGTGCGCAGATCATGGCTTACCATCGCCACAAACTCCTTTTTCATGCGTTCAATTTGCTTTTCGGCTGAGATGTCGTGCACGACGCAAAAGTACGATTGTTGTTTCGGTGACCAATTGGCGGTCCAATGCATATCAGCTTCTTCACCGTTTTTCAGCTTGATTCGGGTTTCGAAGTTTTTGTTTTCGCTTTTACCTTTGGCATTCAAATTGCTGATCATTTTATCGGCATCTTCGGCGCTGGTGATTTCGCGAACGTTCATGCCCAGCAGATCCTCTCTCGAGTATCCCCAAAGCTGTAGGCAAGCGGGATTCAGAGATACGAATCGGTTGTTGGAGTCCAGTGAGCAGATCACATCCGAAACATTGTCAGTCAGCGCTCTTTCAACTTCGGCTGCTTCGCTCAAGATCTCAGCCATTTGATGTAAAGCGATATCGAGCTTCGCGATTTCGTCCTCACCAGGCACCGCATCTGGTAGCGCTTCGCCCATCGCGATTTTGCGACTATTTTCATGCAAAATGTCGAGCCTCCTGACGATGTGATGGCTAAAATACCGCCACCCTAGCAAGGCCAGCAAAATATTGCCCACTATTCCCGCATAGATTATGCCCTTGAACAGATCCGCGTTCTGACGTGCTCGCTCGGCTCCACTTCGCTCCAGTTCCATTTCTGGTCCGATGAGCACTCCGACCTGGTCTTTTATCTCTGTGACCAATTTGACAATTTGCTTGCGCCGTTTTTGTAATTGCTTTAAGGAGCCAAGGTCTTTTCCAAATTCGCCCAGCAAATGGTGAACCTCCTCAATCACTTTGATGCCATGTTCGACCATGCTGCCTAGCGCTGTGATATCAGCAACTTCTTTCGGCGTTGAGCCCAGTGAAAGGAGATGTCGATATTCTGCGCGTATTGCTTCTTGTTTACGTTCAAAATCCTCTTGGTCTTGGACTTCAGTACTGCCTAGACCGGCTGGCACCAACTCACTTATAGAGTTGTAAAACACTGCCAGGAGTGCGTCTGCTTCGCCGATTAGTTGTCGGGCATGCTCTGCTTCGTTTCGTTCGCGTTCGGTCTCATTCAATAGAAAAACCAAAGACGCAAAGAATACGAGTTCAATAAGTAGCGGAATGGCAACAAGGATCAGTCCTTTTTGCGTAAGATTGAACTTGCCGCCGGTCAAGTTGAGGTCTCCGAATTGATGACGATGATGCGATAATTTTACGCTTTCCGGGATTTTATGGTATGAACCTTTCGGAAGCGAAGGATTGATTGATGGCAAAGATATTGCTTGTGGAAGATGACCGTAATATGTCAGGTACTGTTGAGGATTGGCTCAAGACTCTGCAGTACGAAGTGGATGTCGCTTATGACGGTCCTGACGGTCTAGAACGTTTGTTGTTCTATGAATATGATGCGGTAATACTGGACTGGAATTTGCCTAAACTGACTGGACTGCAAGTCTGTCGAGAATATCGATCAAAGGGAGGTAAGAGTCCCATTCTCATGTTGACCGGCAAAAACGCAATTGAAGACAAAGAAGTCGGGCTGGATTCGGGAGCCGATGACTATTTGACGAAACCATTTCATTTGCGGGAACTCACAGCTCGCCTTAAGGCATTGTTGCGGCGACCTACAGTTGTCGTTGCGGACACGATTAACTTTTGTGGCATCGAGCTTGATTGCAAGGCAAGACGAGTGCGCCGTGATGGAACAGATTTAAATCTGGCGCCTTTGGAATACAAACTTCTTGAATTTCTGATGCGCAATCCAAATGAAGTCTTTGCACCAGAGGCTTTATTGAATCGAGTCTGGCCAAATGATTCGGATGCTTCAACTGAAACTGTGCGCACCTGCATCAAGAAATTGAGGAAGAAAATCGACGTTGCAGACAGTGAATCAATAATCACTAATCTCCCTGGCGTTGGTTATCGCTTCGATACCACAAAGTAAGACGATGGAGCGCACCCATCCTGCGTGCTTCGAAAGTACTAGGAAGCTTCAGCGCATGCGAATCAAAACTCACTCACAATGGTTATGAGCATCCAAGATGGATGCGCTCCACTTTAAGACATAATGCTTCTAATCACCACCCGTGGTGACAAAAAGCAGCGCACGGAGGCAAGATTTGATCCTGTTCTAGTTCGATCTGTTCATGACTTGGTCACACTAGAACTCTAGAATCTAGAAATCTTCAGTGCCGGTCGCGAAGAACCAATTTGGGCAAAGGCTGTGCCAAGTTCACCAGGGTGAACTTGGCATTTGCTTTTGTCATGCGCATAATTTGATTATGTGCGCCACCACGTCATCAACAGACATGTTGTCAGAGAGAATTAAAACCGCGTCATCAGCCATTCTTAATGGTGCGATTTCACGATTGGTATCTCTTTGATCTCTTTCAACAATATCTTTAAGGAGAGTTTCATAGTCCGCGCTTTCGCCCAGCGACTTCAGCTCGATCAGTCTTCTCTGCGCCCGTACTGAAGGTGATGCCGTCAAAAAGATTTTGA
Source organism: Candidatus Melainabacteria bacterium (assembly GCA_003153555.1). Classification (GTDB taxonomy): domain Bacteria; phylum Cyanobacteriota; class Vampirovibrionia; order Obscuribacterales; family Obscuribacteraceae; genus PALSA-1081. The sequence goes on from PLZS01000192.1 coordinate 10,950, forward strand.
CGTTGGCGTCTGGCAACACCACCGTGCCGATGTCCCTGCCGTCCAAAACGACACCACCGGTCATGGCTAATTGGCGCTGTTGATTTACCAGGTGTTCGCGAATGGCTCCGATCGCCGCAAGTGGACTGACGAGTTTGGTGATGTTTTGCGAGCGAATCTGCTTCGTCACCTCAACTCCGTTGACGAAGACATGAATTTTTTCTTCCGCGTCGCCCGGTCGTAATTCAATTTTCGACTCTGCGACTGCTCGTGCGATTGCCGAATGATCGCTTAAATCAATGTTCTTTTGAATAATCAGCCATGTCGCCGCTCGATACATCGCCCCGGTATCGATGTAGAGGTAGCCTAGGGCGTCGGCGACGCGCTTAGCCACCGTCGACTTTCCGGCTCCTGCCGGACCGTCGATAGCGATTTGGAGGGTCTTTTGCACCCTTGCACTAGTTTCGCCTTTCCTGATCTGATTTTCAGAAATCACCATCGCCTTACCTTTAATGAGGGGCGCATCTGAACTTTAGCCGATTTTACTCGACCTTAAGCGCCTTGGCGAGGCCAAATATCAGTGTTTGGCACTTGTCGCAGGAGATCGTTTACTGGCTGCCGGGTGGCGTGCAGAATTGATCGAGGTCGATTGACGGTCGCCGGTTTTATGAGTGAGATAAGCGCTTAAGGGTTTCCAAAAAATAATCGCTAACAGTTCAATGGCCAGGAGCACACCGACGGCGCTCATAATTGCCAGAGGTGAAATTGCCGAACTCCTTTTGGGTGGTCTTATTTTAGTGTCTGGTTTTTCAACTACTACACTGCGCATCGGTATCTGCAGGCGGGCTAATTCGTCAGCCGAGATAGGTTCGATAACCCGCACTGGCGGCGCCGCCGACTCGATTATTTCGTTCGGTGCCACCAGCGGTTGAAGCAACTGCCAACTTGCATTTGGATTTTGGGCTTTAGCCTCAACACGCTCGCCTTTCGGCTCAATGGGATCGAAGGCATTAGAACCAAACACCTTGTCTAACAAGGACTTTTCGTCATGCAAGCCGTTTGGTGATTCAGGTAAATGCGGCACAAGAGGAATCACCTTTTCCAATTCTATGTTGAGCGAAATAGGTATGTTAAGGCTGTCTCCCTGACTGGGCCGAAGGCAGGCAAAGTTGCCTTCCGTAACGCCGAGCAGCTTTCGCACTGCCAGATAGCCAGTTTCGCGCGTTGTCGAAACGATAGCCGCAGTGATAAAACGTCCGTCCACGATGCAAAGCTTGCCATCGCAATCTCTCTGAGGCGTGGATATGCGCAAGAAAAGATTACCCGATGGGCGCTTTTCTAGGATTTTGCGGAGTACGTCTGTTAGCTGTACTTCCTCTGTTAGGCGACCCTCGAAAACGACATCCAATTGAACCGCCTCAAGCCCTCTGTTGTGCTTCCTTACCTTTGCGCCTTGGTGCCTCTGTTAAGGAATCCCTTGAACCATTCCAAAAACGAAATTGGCTTGGGTGCATGCGCCCCGGCTTTTGCCTGTGATTCTTGCAAATCCATGCCTTCAGACATGTACCTTACTATTTCTAGTATTTCCCCATCTTCGGGAAATCGTCCCAATTCTCTTTTCGAAAAAATAAGAAAGCTCGCATCTTGTACTTCGAAAACTCCTCCAGAAGATTGAATCAAAGTCGATTCTTCAGAAAGTTGTTCTTCGAGCTCTGCAGCCAACCTGACCGCTTTTGCTTTGTAACCTCAAGCACCGCAGTAGGTAATATTAAATCGTGGTGCTGAATTGGTTTTCGACATAGTTTTTCCTCGCACAATTGAATCGGTCTATGGTCTTCTTACAAAAATACGTTTCCACCAGGGCAGATTCAGAACTTGCTGGTACTGATTCTTCAGGGCTATGAGATCCTTCTGAGCCTCAATCAGGTCAGCCTTTAAGTTTGCGGTATCAGCGGCGTTAACTTCGAGCAGGCGCATCGACGACTGTAGCTGAGCAAGTAGTCGCAAATCGTCTAGATGAGCGCGTCTTTCTTCAGACAACTCTTTGTGAGTGGCGGCTAGTTCGCGCAGCAAATGAAGCTCAATTGGTTTCCCGAAAGCTAGTTTCGTCGCCGCTTTGCTGATCACCTGACGTGACGGCCAAAATGCTTGCTCGCGTCCGCTTTCCCCTGTTCTATTGGCATAACTGCGTTTGTGCTCGACTAGCCCCTCCAGATTAAAACCAACTGGCGGCATAATTTGCCACTCTTCGTTTTCATTGACGATTGCCTTTTGGGCTGACCAACCGTCCGGCAGCTTGTTGCCCCACTTCCCTGAAAGACTGCGTTCTAGGGCCCGCATCGACTTACCTAAAACATAGGCAGCATCCTTCAAATCCAACGTTACGGATTCTGTGCTTCTTTCCACTGAAACATCTGTCGAACTGTCCAACTCCGCAAGCTGCTCCAATCCGCAAGCTTGGTGCACAGATAGACCCTCGGCTGCATAGTCTATCCTCGGATATGGTTCTAACGGATTTGCATTGAGGTCATCGTAGAGCTCAAAAGGCTCGATGTTTGGTTTGGTGGCGTCTTCGATCATTCTTCGCCTCCTATAGCGGCGAAGCTATTGTAGCCGTTATCTTTGAAACGGTCTTGAATACGGCTTTATTTGTGACCGGAGAAGCGCCGTGCGTCGATGCGTCTCAGAGCACACGTAACAAACGGATCTTGGCATACGTCTGAAAGTGCAAAAACGATGGCAAAGCAAGCTCAATGCCGCACCACAGTCCATAAAGCAAAGGCAGGCTTATGACAGCCTGCCTTTAGATTTAGTTCGGTGCATGGCACCAGGAATTATTTGATCAGTCGTCCTTCAACGGCTGTCCAATCAATATTGCTGAAGAATGCTTCGATGTATTTCGAACGCTCGGATGGCTTGTAATCAAGAAGGAATGCATGTTCCCAAACGTCCATAACCAGAATTGGCTTGAAGCCTGCTACGTTGCCTTCTTCGTGTGAGCTAATCCAGTGATTGGAAAGTGTCTTGGTCTCGGGATCCTGGAACAGAATTGCCCAGCCAACACCACGCATGGCGCCGACTTTGGTGAAGTCGTTTTTCCAAACGTCAACGCTTGAATAAACGTCGGCCATTGCTTTGCCAATGGTGCTTGATTCTTTCAGTTCAGAACCGCCAGCTTTCAAATTGCCGAAATAATATTCATGCAAAACTTTACCGTTGTATTCCCAGCCGTAGCGGCGTTTGATCTCGGCGTACTCAGGTTGACCAGCTTTGCCAGCTTCAGTAAGTTCAATTACTTTTTCGTTGAGAATGTTTGTATTTTTGACATATCCCGAATACAAGCCAAGATGTATTTCGAGTGTCTTGTCAGAAATACCGGTCAAGTTTTTCAAATGCGAAAAGTCTTTCTCCGCATATGGTTTGTATGAGATTTTTTGCTGTAAGGTCATCGTGTTCTCCTATGCAGAACAGTAAGTTCCGGGGCGCTTGATAGTTAGCGTTAATTCATACCATATATCCATTTTCAAGCGGTTGAATATCTAGATTAAACCCGCTAGGTTGGGCGCTTGTTGTTAAATGGACTGAAACTGCAAGTCGACAGTGGAGCTCGTCACTGTCTATCGGTTTGATACTGAATATGGTGCTTAATTCTTTTGACCGAATTTTGGCATTAAATCGCTGAGGCGTTTTTTAGGCTTGTCTGGTTGGTCAGGCTGGACCTCTTCCTCATCGCCGGCAAATATGTCGGGCGGACCTTGTGCCGGTTGATTAGTCGCGGCTGGCGGTTGCCCTGAACCATCATCTGCTGCCGGTGCGCCTTGCAATGATTGGGCGGCTTCTTGGAACATTTGAGCGGCCGGAGAGGTCGGCATTGGTTGCCAGGCATCTTGATTGGCAGCAGAGCTACTTTGCCATCCAGGTAGGGGACTAGGTGCAGCTGACTGCCAGCTTGGCTGCGGAGAAGGTGCAGCAGGTGCTCCAGGTGCTTGCCAGTCCGGTTGCGGAGCTGGTTCTGGAGGTCCCCAGGTTGCCTCTTGTGGCAACGCTGATGTCGGTGGTTGCCACTCGGTTGGATTTGGAACTTCTGCGGCCGCTGGCGGCGCTGGTTGACCCGAAGTCCAGTCCGCTTGCCCAGGTGCAGTTTGAGCAGCTTGCGAGCCAGCTTGTTGTGGTTGAGCGGGCGCGGCCCAGTCGGCCTCAGGTAACGGCAATGCACTAGGCGATTCTTCTGCAACCTGTTGGGGCGCCGAACGCCAACTCTCATGAGGTTGGGGAGCGGGACCGCCTTGCCATTCAGCAGCCGTTGGTTGTGCGGGTTGCGTCTCTTGTTGTGGTTGTGTTGAGGGCTGCTGTTGCCATTCTTGTTGGGCTTGACCACCCTGCCAGGCATCTGTCTGTTGAGCTTGCCCGCCAGCCTGCCATGGATCTTCCGCGCTTGCCGGCTGCTCTGGCGGCGCAGCGGGTGCTGCTTGAGGCATCCATTCATCAGGTGATGCAGCTTGCCAGGCATCGCCTGAACTAGCGAAAGGGTCAGCAGGTTCAGCTATGGCTTGGCCAGTTGGGCTGAAGCCAGCCGGTATTTGCCCAAAGGGAGGTTCACTTTGCTGGGGCGAGGACTCAGCACCCTGTGTTGAGGCAGCAGGTGAAATTCCAGCCGGTAAAGCATGTTCGGTCGCTGACGTTGGAGCGGCAAAGGGATCCGAAGCTGGCGGCGCAAAGGGATCCGAAGCTGGCGGCGCAAATGGATCCGAAGCTGGCGGCGCAAATGGATCCGAAGCTGGCGGCGGGAACGCACTAGCTGTAGCTTGTGCGGATTCCTGTGCTGTCCATTGATTTTGTCCAGCCGCTGCTCCTGCTTGTTCAGCACCAGGAATAGGTCCAAACGGATTTGCGCTTTGGACGGTCGCGTCAAATGTACTTGCTGGGCTGACAGCTGCTGCAGTGTCTGGTGGCGACGCCCAGCCGGGTATAGCCTCTTCTTTGTTAATTTTCGGCTCAGCCAGTTGCATTGTCGTATCAGTAACTTGTTCCGAATCTTGGGCTTGTGGTTCAGGTGCGGCCAACAAGGCTTCTGGTACGTCTGGATTGGCTCTTAAAGGAGAAGTGTTCCAACCAAGTTCGCCAAAAGCTTGTTCGAGTGTAAATTGATTGCGCTCACAGCTTTTGAGCACGATCATCCCTTGCTCATGATTGAGAACGCCGGAGGTGATTAGGTCATTACATTTTTGCGCCGCATCGATCAAAGATTGCTCCATAACACCAGATAGCGACAGCATCTTGCCCATGATCTGAGTGTCTTTGGAACCAACACGAATCGCTTGTTCTATTTGCTTAGCGGTGATAATCCCGGATAATTGCAAAAATTGATAGAGCGGTAAAGGTTCAATTGGAGGAAGTGGCGGCTCTTCTATGACGGTAGCTTGTTTTCGCACCGACGGTTTCTTTTGCCCGATCGCGATTGCTTCGCCGACAGATACATTTTTGTTTTTGACCGTGCCCAAAAATTTGGCGGCCTCATCTTTCTTAATTGCACCGGCAGCGACCATAGCTTGTAAATCAAGGGCAGCGGTCAACAATTCTTCTGTGATAAGCGAGGATTGCACCAGCACTTGACCGATTGGCTGCTCGTTGAGAAGCCCCACTTCTACTGCACCCATCAAATTGGGCTCATCAATAATGCCGGCTAAAACAAGCAAATCACCCAGGCGAACGGTTTCAGTTGTCGGCAACTGCATAGCGCCAGTTTCTGCAAGATATTGTTCGATTGGTATTTGTCTTTCTTTTGCCGATTTCAGTCCTTGTATTGCTTGCTCTCGACTTAATTTCTTGTCGCGAACAAAAACTTGAGCGTTTAAGGTTGCCGCCAGCATTTGTTCAGTTAGCACACCGTTAGCAATCAAAACTCTACCTAGCGGCAGCCCGATCGATTGACACTGCAAAAGGGCCGCATTTAATGAATCTATAGGCACAATGTCGGCGGCTAACAACAGTTCACCTAGCTTATTTGTGACTGCGTCGGACTGTTGGTTCCACTTCAGTCGCTTGAAGGCGTCTTCAAGAGTTATATCTTCGGCTCCGACCATGGTCAGTGCTTTGATCACCAGAGCAAACTCGATCAGTCCATCTTTCAATAGAGACTGTGCCTGAACAGCTGCTTGCAAGTGGTGTTCAGTTAAATAGCCGGACATGATCAAGACTCGCCCCACCGGCAGCCCTTGCTGCTTGGAGATGAGCATTGCCTCGCGCAGATCTGACGCTTGAAGCAGTCCTGCACCTGTTAGTAAATCGCCGAGTCTGACGCCGTCGGTGGTCATATGTTTTCCCGCAAGTTCTAGCTATTAGAATATGCCCACTAGGGATTATAGCTAGCCAATCAACCGTGAATCTTAAGTCGAGCAACTTGGGCAGTCGAGCAGCTTCGCTGCATAGACCCTCTAGAAGGCATAGACTTTCTTAGGATCAGTCGAGCAGTCCGAGCAGCTTGGCTGCAAAGGGGGCTCCTGGGATATATCCTCTGACCCTATGGGCATGGGCTAGTCTACATTAGTACTTTCGTTTGTGGCAAAGTGCCGTTCTCTTTGCAATAGGTGTGGGAGTGGTTAGTCACTGAATGTGGTGGCAATCCAAGCATTAGCCATTCTCGCTTGTGGCAAGCTCTATTGACCTTAAAAATTCTCGGGGGCAATATTACGTATATACAAGCGGCAGATCCAATGTACTATCAGTGTTGACAAGCGAAAGTGTCTAAAATGGACAAGTTTTTTCTCTCGATAAATAACCGTATTCTCTTACCTGTCGTGTTTCTGGGCGGCATAGTCGTCTGGTTTTTCTTGTGTGAGGCACATTACCAGAGCTATTGGAACGCAACCATATACCGCGTTCAGACGACAGACTTCAATCTCCTCCATCACACACTGCCCTCAACGCTTTCCCAGCTAATCATTGCCGGGCGTGACGACGAAGTGCAGAACGTCTTGGACTCCAGTTTCGGTATCTTTGGTCTGGTTGTCACCGACCCTTCCGGCGAATCCATTCTTTATAAGACAAACAAGGTCTATCACCGCAAGTCGTGGCAATCAAAAGCCACACCCGAAGGTCTTCTCGCTGAGGGTAAAAAAGAACCTTTTGATGTCCTTACCGACCCTCCGCCGCTTGAGCCAGTATGGCAACATGAATCGCCACGTGCCGAAGCTGCTGTGCGCGACGAGAACGCCTCTAACGCGGGGTCCCGTGTAATCGGTCACCTCTACTATGTTAGACCTGATCCCCCACCTTTCTTGGAAGACCTTACGGGCTTCATCACAACCGACCCTCGTGAATTATCAGGAGCTAAGCGCGGATACCTATTTATTACGCTGACCACAATTGGTTTCAGCCTGGTTGTGATCTTGTTAGTGTTCTTGCGGCAGCGCATGGTTGAAATGCGACAGATCGAACTGAACCATATTCAGCGCGAACTAGACATCCGCAGGAAAGCCCTTGAACACCTTTCGGCGGAGTTGGTTGCCCAAAAATCTCGAAAGACTTGGCTTGAGCGCGAAGCTGATGACTCATACAAGCGCGCTCTCCATCTTAAGCAGTCACTAGAAAAATTGAGAGACTCATTGGCCCTCGTCAATGCTAACGGCATTGAGAGAAATGGTGGAGAGACTTCACAATCCATAAAAATCCGCCCAGCCGTTCATCCTCCGAGCGCGCTGCTTGAAGAAATTGAACAATTGATTCCCGCCCTCACTGACAACGCTGGTTCGCTTAAGTCACAAGCCACTTTGCTACATGATTATTGCGCCATTCTTGAACAGCGACAGGCCGAAATGAAAAACATAGTAGAAAATGCTTATACAAAGGCGCAACAAATCCCAGAGAATATTTTGGATATGTCGCCTCGTTAAGCTGGTTGCTGGTTTTACCGTTCGATGCGGACCCCGGGCATGTCCGATCACAGCGCGCAGGTGACAAGAGTGGTTGGTACCCGTGATAAGCTTTATACCTAAGGGATTTCATACCCGTGCCGCCGCTTGTCTGGAAGGTGCGGTTAAGCGTTGTTTTGGACGTGTGGGTGAGTTTAGGAGCCTATGAAACCAGCTACCGGTAAACGAAAGATGCTTTCGCTACAGGCTGTTCAAGAAGCGAGCAGCGAACCGGTCTATAGACGCGGTGTGCAGTATTACCGCCGCAAAAAAGTGCTCAAGTACGAAGAACAAGAAGGCGGCGCCAAGATTGAGGCGTTGGTGATTGGTTCCGAGCCATCTCCATACAAAGTTGAAGTCACACTCGATGACACCGACGCTTTTAAGGCTGTGTGCTCCTGTCCTTACTTTGAAGAAGTTTGCAAACACTCGGTGGCCGTGCTGCTGACCAGCATTGCCAAAGCAAACCCTGGCATTCGCTTTGATTTAAACGAGGATCGCCCACGCGATGGCGGCGGCGAAAGGGGACCCAAAGCCAAGGAACTCTTGGACGATCCACGTGTACCTGGAGCCGAGCGCGAAGTCAGCGATTTTACCCTTGGACTCTTGGTGCTGGAAAAACCACTGGCTTTGATTGTCGGCACAGTGCCGGACGAAGTGCAGGGCAAAGTCAATATTCTTAAGGTGCCGCCTGAAGTCTTGAACATTCTCGAACCTGATTCGCGCATGCACAAATTGGCCAAATACCTAACCAGCTTGCCGCAGACGACAAAAGGCATGGCTGGTGGCCACCGCATTCCTCGTGGTGAAGAAGGCGTCGTTATTGGCCACTTGAGCCTGTGTGCCAATTTAATCAATACAGCCGACGGTAGTGCGATTACGTTTTCGAAGACGCCGCTCAAACCTCGTATTGTTCTTTCCGAAACCGAAAGCGGAGAGTTACTTCTCAGAATCGAAGCGCTCGATGAGAGCGGCGAACCGGTCACACATCCAGTCTTTTTCTTTGGCACATCCTGCTGGGTTCTTTCACAAAATGTTCTCTACAACATTGATGTGAGCGCACTGCATAAGCTCTTTCCGTTCTTTGATGCGCACGGTCAAATGACAGTTAAGCTGGAAGTGGTGCCAAAGTTTTTGGCTGTTGATTTGCCGATCTTCCTTAAGCGTTTAAATGTCAGGCTAGACGAAACATCAGCACCATTCCCGATCTCGATCATCGAGCCACCACGAGTGGTGATCAAGGTCTCGGAACGAAAAGCGCCTTCTACTCAACCTGGTGGCACAACCACTAACACCTTGGAAGTGTGTCTCGGCTTTGGTTATGGCAATCTGGTCATGCCATCTCGGGATGAGACAAGTGCTGTTGAAGCCGAGCAATACACCCGCACCATATCTGATACTGGACAGAGCGTCTGGGTGAAGCGCCTTTGGGAGCAAGAAAGTCAAGTACGCAGGTTCCTTTCAAACTTGCAACCACAACGCACCATAGCTGATCGATTTTTCTTTGTGGAAGAGCCGGCGCTCGATGTTTTGTATCACCTTTCTTCGGACCAATACGCTGATTGGGACATCACTGGTCGCGAAGGCTTGAAGAACTATCTTGTCCACAAGGAACCACTCAGACTGGAAGCGAAATTGTCTTTGAAAAAGGATTCTTTCAAATTTGATTTTGATCTCCTCACTTTTGCGGGCGATCAGGCTGTGCCGTTTGGTCTGGTTATCGAGTCGCTTTTTCGCAATCGAAATTTTCTTAAGATGCCCGATAACATCAGTGTCAAATTGCCGACTACAACTATGCTTAGTTTGTTGAAGTCAATTGGACAGAGTAAGGATACTTCTCGTCCCCTTTATCAGGCTTTACCGATCTCCCATGCATTGGAAACGCATGACATTGGCATAGATGCTGACAAAGGCTTCCAGGAATTTATTCACCGCATTCATAATTTCAAAGAGCTAGAGCCGGTTAAAGTGCATCCGGACTTCAAGGGCGAGCTGAGAGACTATCAAAAGGAAGGCACCAATTGGTTGTCGTTCTTGAGGGAATATGGGCTTGCCGGTATCCTGGCCGATGACATGGGATTGGGTAAAACCATCCAAGCTCTGGCTCTGCTTCTCACTCATCACAAGAAGGGTAAACGCCCACCTTCTCTTGTCGTGGCGCCAACTTCAGTCGTTTATAATTGGCTTAGCGAGGCGGACAAATTCACTCCTACATTGAACACTGCTCTCTACCTCGGTCGTGATCGAGGCGAGCTCCTGAAGATTCTCGAGAAAGACTCGGCCAAAAAGCCGGATGTGATCTTCACCACTTACGGTATCATTCGTCGCGACTACGAAATACTTAAGAACGTCCAATTCGAATTTTTGATTTTGGATGAGGCTCAAAATATAAAAAACCCTGAATCTGTTGGGGCGATTGCTTCCAAGGCTTTGAAATCTTTCCATAGACTGGCTTTGTCAGGTACTCCGGTCGAAAACCGCTTGAAAGAATTGTGGTCGCTGTTCGATTTCCTCATGCCTGATTTTCTCAATACCTACAAAGATTTCAATGAGGTTTACGAGCGCCCGATCGAAGCTGGCATCGAAGGCGCCGGACAAAAACTGCGTAAGATCGTCCACCCGTTCATCTTGCGTCGCTTGAAGAGTCAGGTTGAGACTGAATTGCCGGAACGTACAGATATTATCAATTTGTGCGAATTGGAAGATGATCAGCGTTCACTTTATCTGGACGTTTTGGATGAGTGTCGCCAGAAAGTATTCAGCGAGATTGCTAATCGCGGTATCAAGCGATCCTCAATATCAGTTCTTGCCGCGTTACTGCGTCTGCGTCAAGTTTGTTGCGATCCGCGTCTGCTGAAGAACCATGAAGGCCCTGTCCCAGGCTCTGCGAAGCTAACCGCTCTGCTTCACATGATCTCTGAAGTGGTTGATGAAGGGCACAAGATCCTGATCTTCAGTCAGTTTGTCGGCATGCTTACTTTAATCCGCGCTGAACTGGAAAAGGCGAATTATACCTATGAGTATTTGGATGGACAGACTCCGGCTATTGAAAGACTTGAGCGGGTCAATCGTTTCAACGCTGATGACTCGATTCCGATTTTCTTGATCAGCTTGAAAGCTGGTGGCACGGGCTTGAACCTGACTGGAGCCGACTATGTAATCCACTACGACCCATGGTGGAATCCAGCTGTTGAGAACCAAGCAACTGACCGGGCTCACCGCATCGGTCAAACCAGGCACGTATTTAACTATAAATTGATTACTCGCGGTACAGTAGAAGAGAAGATACTTGCTCTCCAGAGAAAGAAAAAGGAACTTGCAGATTTGATTATCGGCGGCGACGATAGTGTCGCCAAGGAACTGACCAAGGAAGATTTGGAATTCCTATTCTCATTCTAGAAAAATAGAGCGAGAGATAAGTCGGGCAGCTTGCGGAGTCGGGCAGCTTCGCTGCACAGGCGCTCCTCGGATCGACCCCACTAGTGTGTAGGAGCCGAGCAGCTTGCTGCATAGGCCCTCCTCGGATAGACTATCCTAGGACAACGAAAAAGATTCGGTTACACTGAGCGTGCTCACCAATGGAGGAAATAATCGCAGACCCGTGAGTCGGGCAAAGCTGATCTGAAAGAATTCTTTCCATTTCAGCCCTGGCGCAATTATTCTCTGATTGGCTAACAGCGTATGTGGTGCCTAATTAGATCAGCTCCTTTAGAGGCATATATGGCACAAAATTCTAGTATTCAAACGCTTAAAACATATGTAGAGATGATGGTCAGATACCGAATCTGGTCGATCTGCGGCATTGTCGTCCTCTGCTCTGTGATTTGGTTTTCGTCTCCTGAGAGTGGCAATCGTCAAAAGACAGTATCAATTATCGCTGTCATGTTTTTAGTTGGATGGGCCGCTACATTTGTGGCAGTGCCGATGCTGAAGAAGCAAATAGATCAACTTGAAACAGATGACAAACAACGAAATAGTCCCAAAAAGTGGTAGCAACCTAATCGTTCGACTTTCCAATTTCAATTTTAGTAAAAAAATCGTAGACTCTGGCGCTACCGTTTGCGAGCTTCCGAGCCGATTGCCGAGTTAGACTTTCTACTTTTGCGCGCATCTCTTTTTGATTAGCTGCCAGGCTGCGATTTCTCACAGCTTTGTCGCATTGTGGCTGTAGCTCAAGGGTTTTGTTGTAATCAGCTATCGCTCTATCGTGTTGTCCTGTCTTGTGATACGCCAGGGCGCGGCTGAAGCAGACTGTGGCATCCTGTGCATTAAGGAGAAGGGCCTGCGTGAAATCTTCAATTGTCTTTTCGTATTGCCCAAGTTCATCGTAGGCGACTGCGCGACAGATCAACGAAACAGAGTCGTTAGGATCAAGTTCAATGGCCCGAGTTAGATCGGCAATCGCTTCCGTAAAGGCTTTCATCTCGCAAAACGCTGAGGCACGCTCGGTGTAGGCAATCGTTAGACCTGAGTCGCGAGAGAGAGCTCTTGTACAATCCTTGATCACCTCTTGAGGGCGTCTCATTTTAGCAAAAATGAGAGCGCGATGAACATAACACCATGGGTCCGAACCGTCCAGGGTGACTGCCTCATTACAATCACTTATTGCTTGATTGGTGTTGCCTAAAAGATTGTGCGCGAAAGCTCTTTGGTATAAAACTTTTGGGATATTTGGCAGCAGATCTAGAGAGCGGTCGAAGTGCTCTAGTGCCTGCTGTGGCTGTCCCAGTTTTAGACACAGCAACCCCGATGAATAGGCACTTGTAGCCTCGCTGACCGATTCTGTCATTTTTTCTCCGGAATCTCTGCAACCAAGAAGTCTATATTTCTATTCTACAGTCCGATACATAATGCTGACCGAAATGGTGCGGCAAGCCTCGCCGTTTAGGACGAGGAAGGATAGCACCGCCGGCGGAGTCGGCAGGTAATAGCAGACTACTGAATTGAGTATTGCGTTCTTGTTTATAGTATGCTATACGTATGTATGGTATTGGCTAAAACCAAGCCAATACTATAGGGCGGGGGGCGCCCGAAGAAGCTTGTGGAGAGGCAATAAGACCGGATGCCATTCTGGCGGCCTCGTCGAAACAGGAACCCTCCGTGTCAGCGGTTTCAACCGCTTAGCCGGAATCCTTTTCCATCAGGGAGGGGAGGACGTCAATATACGTGACCGCCGCCCTTGCCGGCATCGAGCCTGGGAGCGCCGGCATCCTTGCCGGCATCCTTGCCGGCATCCTTGCCGCCATTGCTGTTCCCCTGAACGAGTTTAAAGAGCTGTTGGGCGAACTTGGCGCGGGTTATGGACTCGTCGTGCGTCCCCGACCAATCCTGGAACCGATTTGACTTGCTCTCGCACACTGACTGTAGGTAACTCACAGTCGCAGTTCGGTTTGGTTCGAAACCTTTTAGTCGGTCTGTCGGGTAAAGCCTTTTCAGCGCTTCCTGGACTTCTTTTTCTGTTACCAATTCATTTGGTCGAAAGTGTAAATCGTTGTCGTTCCCCAGAAAAATGTCGTTGACGGCCAGAAATTGTATTGCGGCAAAGTTCTCATCATCTGTTGCAACATCGTCGTACCAGTATGTTGGTGATCCGTTCTCGACAAGTTTCAATTGAAATTGTCTGAGCAGTTTGGCATTCTCCGCATAATCTTTTGGCTCCTTGCCGCTTTTTACGACCGCCACAGCCAGAGTGCCTTGCGCCTCACCAACTGCCCATTCGATCGGATGCAATCTGTAGGCTCCGTTGGTGATGTGAGTGGTGCCGATGTTCTTGCATGCAGGCAACAGGTTGGTGGCATCTTGCGGAATCAGCGCCGCTAATGGTATTTGAAAAGGAACTGTTTGTTGCGCCGCGCCGGGCACTTCTTGGTCTCCGTGAATGTCTACCGGATAGAGACCGATTCCTACGGAATCCCTATGCAAAGTCGCCCTGGCTGCGGGATTAGAACTAACCACTATGTCTTGTTCGACAATCTTTTTAATTGCATGGATTCTTCTTGATTCTCGGATGTAGGGATATTTCGCCAATCCATCTTCTGTAGTGAGAACATCTTTGCGCAGCTTCAGCTCGGGATAGCCTATTCCACCATCATCTCGTGGTGCCTCAGTCTGCAGCCAGTAAAGAAACCCAAGACTCAAAAATTTCGCTTTCGCCAGTCGCTGACATTGCACTTCGGCCGGCTTATCGATTATGTTTTCGCGGCGCAAATCGTTACTGTCCCAATTAATCATAGACACGTCGAAAGGATAATGCTCGTCTTCGAAAAATGTTCTGTCGATTAAGCGTCTATACGTCCAGAATGGCAGCAGCTCTTGCTCGGAGCCGTCTGCCTGCTTTCGGAAGCTAGATACGAACATCTTGTAGCCCTGCAGTGAAAATTTCCCTTGAGCCACGAATTCATCGTAAAACTTGGGTTTGGCTATGACGTGATGTTCACCCGGACGAAATTCGATCACGAAGGGAAAGACGAAATCTTGAACGTTTTCAGCATCCCCATTAACAGGGGCGTGTGGTTCCTGGGTTTGATGGAATGAATCAGATCCGTTGCTGTACTCGATCTTGCACAACGGCAGCAATTCACCGAGCTCAGTGGCATCTATAAAAAGGCTGGCTCGAAACTCAATAGTTTCCCCGCTATCTAAGCTCAACATTCCGATGGAGTGAATAGTTTTTCGACCATTCTCGTCAGTATCTAAATTTGCATAGATTGGTTTAAAGCGCAAATAAGTGGCTAATCTTCCGGCTGATTCTGCAGGTTCCAACAATTCTCTGAGTACATCAAGGGCGATTTTGGGTTCAAACGCCAGTCTACTAACCCAGCAGTTGCCGGGGTCGAGATACTGCTTGGCAGCGGCTAAGGGAGCCAGTTTTCTGCTGGTTCGATAGAAACCCCTGATCGCGGTGCGAACACTTTGAAAATTCCTGCAGGCGCCGCTCGTTTCAATCAGGTAATTTTCGTCAAGAGCTGAAACGGCTTGAGAAGTCATTTGTCCGCCGATCCAATCGGTTTCTTCTGTCATGCAGACTTTGATCGATCCGTATTCGGCTCGTGACGCGGCCAAAGCCGCAGCGACACCACCCGTGCCACCACCAACAATTAAAATATCGCAATCTACCACTTGAGATGCTGTCAAAGAGGATATTTTGCGAATCGCATCCAGCGGTCGATCAGCATTGATGCTCTGAAAGTCAACAATTTCGCTAAGGCTGGACTGTGCCCGCATCTTCCCCGATCCTCCTGACTAGCGGCATAAATTTTATTGATTAGTCTAGCGACATTCATAACCATTTGCCCGTTACAATGCACAAGTTGAGTTACGGGTAACAATGTCGAATGAATAATATTAGTGCTGATATCTTGCGCCGTGCAGCAAACATTAAGCTATTGCTGATGGATGTGGACGGAGTGCTCACCGACGGAACGCTGTATTACTTTCCGGGACCGGACGGTAAGCCTGTTGAATTTAAGGGATTCAACACTCAAGATGGGTTGGGATTCCACTTTCTCAACGAAGTGGGCATTAAAACCGGCGTGATCAGCGGCCGAGAGTCGCCGGCGGTTGTAGAACGAGCCCGCATATTGAAGATGACCTACGTCTATCAGGGGCATCTCGACAAAGAAGCATCGTTCAACGAAATCCTCAAAGAGGCAAAACTGAAAGATGAGCAAGTGGCATTTATTGGTGATGACTTTACAGACGCGCCGTTGATGCTGCGAGCCGGTCTTTCCTGCGCTGTAGGTAACGCTCGTCAGGAACTACGGGCAGTGGCGCACGTAACCACCGAATCACCGGGCGGTGATGGTGCGGTCAGAGAAGTCATAGAACTGATCCTCAAGTCTCAGAATCTCTGGCAGGCTGTGCTTGAGAAATACAAACTAAGTGAAAACAAACGCAAGACAATCGGTCTATAGCTTAGGGCGCATGTTGGATATTTGGCAATTATGCTTTAGGTCGTTTGGCGTTAGACCTCAGGCTGCCTTTTTTGATTGCAGGAATGGGAATTGTCCAGCATCAACTTTGTTGGAGTTAAGTGGCATGTTGCTTCTCATTGCTCGCAAAGCTGTATTGGCGGTGAAGCTTTGATTCGCCGATCCTAGTGCGGACTCCAGACCTGAACCTGTTGCCATCAGCGATTGAGCGACCTCCAGATTTCCAACGGCCATGCATGTGCCAATCAAGCTTTGCACGTCAAATATGCTGGCTTGCAGAAGGGCGATATCGGCAAAAGTGACGGTGCCGCTGGCTGCTTTGCCGGCTACTGCATTTGCTACGCTCAACGCTGTGGATAAGGCAGTTGAGGCTTGTTGGGCTACGGCTTCGTCGCTGGATCCTGACCGCGCTACCCGTCCGTCAGCCAGTGTGACTTTTCCGTCGTGACCGAACTTAACTCCGTCTGCAAATTGGATGTCGTTGTTGGCGCTTACTTTGATGCCGTTGCTTGTGGCGATGCTGCCGTCTGCGCCCATGAAATCATGAGTGACTCTATCAGTGGTGCCTTTCTTGGTGGTGATTACGTCATCTGTGGTAAGTGATTGGTCGGTGATTACAACTATCGGCTTCGTCTTTCCTTTGTCTTTCGCATCCGGTTGATGATCCGGCTCTGCAATCGTACTTGTGTGCGAGCCCCATTCGTACGTCGATTGGAAGCCACCCAAGAGCTTGGAGGTAGAGGCATCCTTGCCGGTCGTGATCATCGTCACTTCGACCCGCTTTTGTGGAACAGGCAGAGCTTCTGTGTTAACACCAGCCGGCGGGGGCACTGGTTCATCAACGATTTCATCCGTGCCGCCAACTACCTTGCCATCGCGAACAGTCAGGAAGGCGCCATCTCCGAGGTGCACTTTGGCATCGCGATCAAGGCCTCGAAGCATCTCGATTGCGGCTTTGACAGGAGCGGCTACTGTGGCGTTGACCTCGATTTCTTGAGTCTTACCGTCTGCTATAACATAGAATTTCTTGTCTTGTGCTCTTCTTACAACGGTCGTGTTGCCGGTTTGTACAAATGCATCGCTGCTTGCCATTAAGCCAACAGTGACGCCGGAGGAAAGAGTTCTGGAGACACCGTCATTGTAAACGTCCCACTCTTTGCCCGAGTTTGCGACATAGCGTTGCGTGCTGCCTCTGAGGTGGTCCATGATTCGACCAGTCAAGTGACGGCGCATTTGATCACCGTTAGAAAGCGTTTGGTCTTCTTCTTGCACTTCACTGGCGATTACTGAGACAGGGCGGGTGCCAATCAGCACTCCAGCGGCGTTGAAGATCTTGTATTCGCCGTTTTCTTGAACAACTCTAAGACCTTGCTTGGTGTTCCATTCTTGTGTTTGTTTGTCGCCGTTTTGCTGCCAAGCTAGTCTGTCTCCGACATACTCTTTAACCACGCCTGCGTTTGTATCTTTTACGATTCTGCGTCCGGCGTGGTCGATTTCGGTGTGTCCACCTACTTGCGTTGTCACTGTGCCATCTGCTTCAGTGTGCGTCGCTACATCGCCTTCTACTTTAGTTTGACCAGCTTGCAGTTCTGTTGGTTTTGCATCGCTGGCTTTACTGAAGGTGGTGTCGTATGCAGTGCGCTCAAATTCTACGCCATGCTCATCGACATGAGCCTTGGGAAGGATGCCGTCAACGGATTGTGTGGCTGACTTTGCTGGCTCGGTCGGTGAAGCTGAGGTTTTAGCGGCATCCTTATCGTGGAGGATTTGTTTCCATTCGTCAGTTGAAACGTAATTGAAGATCTCATCCTTTTTCTTGGTTTGATCACTTGCTGCTTTGGCAATGGAAGTGAGTCCAACCAAGGCTCCTAGCCCTGGAACAATCGAGGCGATACTGGCAGTTGTCTCCAGTTTGAAAATGTCGCCGGAAGTGCTGCTCTTCAGAACGTTCTCACCGATTGTCACTAAGGACTTTGCCTCGGCAATACCTGGTAAGAACGAGCTGACGGTGTTAGCCAGGCTACTTGTTTTTTTCCAGGCGTAAGAAACTGTGTCAATGGCGGTGTTCAGTGATGTGCCCAGAACGGAAGCTGCACTTTTGGCTTCGGTTTCGGTGAATTGAAGCGCTACTTCCGGTAGATGCTCAGCTGTGGTTAGTGCCTTTTCGCCGGCATGAACGAGTGTGCCCAGTCCGTTTTCTGCTAGTTTTTCTACCGAGCCAGCCAAATGCAGCCCTTCCGAGGCTACTGATTTGATGCTGTCGATAATGCTCATTTCGTTTTTCCGAACCCTGGCGTTGCCTGACGCCTGTATATATTCAAAGAATGGCGATTTTCGACATCCAGGCTGCTCTTTTCCAGCCTGGTCTAGTGATGCCGGCTTAGACGGGGCATTGGGCGGGATTTCTGGCAGGCAGCAGCAAGATTAAATTTTTCAAGGTTGGATATAATGAGGGATAGATGTCTATTCGGTTAGAAATACGGCAGTTTTTCTAACTTCGGCGACAGGCAGTTTTGAGGGTGGAGCGATGAGCGAATTTAGCAAGCGAGAAGAGCCCACTGGTGTCCCAGGCAGATATTGGCATGTCGTTGAAGAGGGGTCGAAAATTTTCTGCGACCTTTGTCCGCGAGCCTGCGTACTGAAAGACGGCGATCGAGGTTTTTGCTTTGTTCGCAAGAATGTTGGCGGACAGATGATGTTAACCACCTATGGGCTGAGCACAGGTTTTTGCGTGGACCCAATTGAGAAAAAGCCGCTCAATCATTTTTTGCCTGGCAGCAGTGTTTTGTCTTTTGGCACAGCTGGTTGCAATCTCGGCTGCCAGTTTTGTCAAAATTGGTCGATTAGTAAGTCTCGCGAAACTGAACTGCTCAGTGAGAACGCCACCCCCGAAGATATAGCGAAGGCAGCTCTGCGCCTGGGTTGTAGTAGTGTTGCTTTCACCTATAACGACCCGGTTATCTGGGCCGAATATGCCATAGATGCGGCGAAAGCTTGCCACCAGGTTGGCATCAAGGCGGTTGCAGTAACAGCAGGCTACATCACTCCTGAAGCGCGTCCTGAGTTTTATTCGGTTATGGATGCAGCCAACGTCGATCTAAAGGCTTTCACCGAACGCTTCTACCAGAAGCTTACCCTGTCCGCATTGGCGCCCGTTTTGGACACCCTGAAGTGGCTCAAACACGAATCCGACGTCTGGTTCGAAATCACAAACCTAATGATTCCAGGAGAAAATGATTCTTTCGAAGAGATAGAACAGATGTGCGACTGGATTGTCACCAATCTCGGCGAGTATGTGCCGATCCACTTCACCGCCTTCCATCCTGATTATCGTTTGATAAATACGCCTGGCACGCCCCATGAGACGTTAATTCGCGCCCGCGAACAAGCGCTCAAAGCAGGAATAAAGTATGCCTACGTCGGTAACGTTCATGATGTTGAGCGACAAAATACTTACTGTCCAAACTGCGCGAAGCTTTTGATTGAGCGAGATTGGTACGAACTAGGTAGCTACAGTATCAAGGATGGATGCTGCAAGTTTTGTAAAGTCCCAATAGCTGGCGTGTTTGAGAAGAACAAAGGCAATTGGGGACGGAAGAGAATGCCTGTTATCCTCGAAGGCGGCAACGCTGCACCAAGATATCCAGGACTTTTGTAGTTTCAAAGATAGATTGCATCTACAATTAGAGAACAACTCCAAGCGTTGTTCCGGGATCGATTTTGTTCGTCCAAATTTGTAGGCGTTGGATTTTGTCAGTGTGCGATTTGAAGTTCTTGGGTCGGCGATACTACCAGTGGTGCAAGTGATGGAAGCAGTCGGAGTAGTCGAGAGACGGAGCACGCAGCATGCGTGCGTGCCGCTTCTTCGAGATGTTCGAAGCACGCAGAGGATGCGTGTGCTCCATTTTGGATGGATTCTCTTGATGCCACGGGTGGTGTGTAGATAATGATTTTGAGAATTATGATGTTTATTGTCGGATCAGTCTTCCTGGGTGGTGGTCTACTTTTTGTTAAGCAATCACTCGATGATGCGAAAAACGTGATTGAATCAGTTCTGTTCGCCCTAATGGGTGTGATGACAGGTTTGCTTCTTTGCTTCTGGGCAATAGCAGGCATTCCAGATTAACTGAGGATGAATAAATGAAATTGATGTGCGCTGCTGTGCGAGCTGGACTTATTTTGAGTTTGGCTGCATCTATTGCACCGATCCTTTGCAGCCCCGCGGGCGCCAAAGACAAGAAAGAGAAACAAGAGGGTAGGGCTGGCAGCTGGAAAAACGGAGCGCAAGGCTCTCCTTCTTTAGACGCTTGTAAAAAACGCGCTGAAGAACATCCCCAAGACGCTGAAGCGCAAAATGATCTTGGTTGGGCATTGCGTCAGAACGGCGATTTGAAAGCGGCAGAAGTTAAGTTGAGAGAGTCAATTAAGCTCAATCCCAGCCTCGGCTATGCGCATTCTAACTTGAGCGTGGTTCTTCTTGATGGTGGACAGAAGCCTGAGGCTCTGACGGAAGCTCAGAAGGCCGTCGCACTTGACGGAAAACAAGCAATTTATCACTCGGTGCTAGGCAATGCATTGTCGGCCAATGGGGATACTAAAGGCGCCATTAACGAATACAAGTCTGCATTGTTGATCAGACCTGATTATGAAAATGCCCTGTATAACCTGGGACGGGTTCTTGATCTCGATGGACAGCAAACTGAAGCGAAAGTAGTTCTTAGCCAGGCTCTTGCTTTGGATCCAGGCGACGACCGAGTCGTGAAGCTACTCGATCAGTTGATGAAGTAGCTAAGTATTCACGGATAATTCCAAAAGTATTTAGATTCGCTGCGGAACTACGTTTTCGCAGTTTTTGTCGCCCATACACGAAGAAAAAGTTATGGGTTTAGCATGTTGCGATCACGGTTGTTAGTATTACACCAGACAGATACGAACGCCTACTTCAACGTATTGCGCTAGACATTTAAATTGATACCTGGGTTAAGAAGATGAGTGCCAAATTAATCGACCTGACTGAACTGGAAAAATGCTTTTCTAAGGCTGCTCGCCCTGAAACTCAGGTTCAGTTGGAAGCAGTAACTCAGCCTAAAAAAATGAAGATCCGTGAGTGCGCCGACCTTCGTTTCTTTTGGGATGAAGAGTGCGATTCTGATTGCGCTCAGCTTGAGAGTGTTGGCTAGTTTGCCTGAAAGTTAGACCTTAGCAAGGTTGGCTTTGACGATAGGATTTTTAATAAGAGAGGAGCAACTTGCTTGCTCCTCTCTTATTAATGGGTGGATTGTGATCAATCTAAATGCTTGACGAATTTGACGACATCCAACTCGGAAAGCTTTTTCAAGTTCTCGATTTTGATTTTGCCGATCGCACTCGTTGCAGTTTTCTTCTTGATTTGGAACCCAGCGTCCTTTAGCTTTTTTAGAGTCGCTTCTGATAAATCGGACAGTACGACTGTTACTTCAACAGAGTTCTTATCTATGCCCTTCAAAGCGGGCAGCGGTTTCCCTTCTGCTTTTGCCCGGAGCAATTGTTGCAGCAATGCATCGAGCTTAGAAGATTTGTCTTTATCTACTGGAGCATCAAGCTTGGCAGATTTTTCTTTGTCTGCAAGTTCCGTCTTCTTTAGATCGTCACTTGCTTTTGCTGCCATTTCTCGAGGTTGTGCTTTAGGATTCGCACTTTCTGCTAGGCGCGCATAGCTGGTTGGGCTTCCATACAGTCTTGCGTCAACAGTTTTTCCCATTGAAGTGATCGGTAAGGGGCTCTGCGCGGAGAATCCTCCGTGGGCAGCACCGACACTGGCGGCATTTCTCGCCATGTAGGGAGACATGGACATTCTTGCCATGGGAGACGGAACTGGGCGACCTGCTGGAACGGAGTAGCCGTAAGAATTGCCACGACGTACATCGCCGAACACTGCTTCTCGCTCAACACCTTCGGGCATTTCAACCGGCACCACCACTGTTTGCGAAGCACCATTTTTGGTGACAGTCTTTTCTTCCACCGCTACGAACGATGTGTAATTCGTCATGATGTGATGATCCAGCGCCGTCTTGATGATTTCATCCTTTAATTCTTTGTTGACGTTGCCACTCTGAGCGCCCTGATAGTCTTCCGACATCAACCGGTCCACCTTGGCTCGCGCCCATATGGATCCAAGCACTTCATTGTTGTGATTGATTTCTGGGAAGTTGACTGCCAAAGTTTGCGTATATGGTTTGCCCGCAGAATATCCTTTCAGGGTTACCGTGCCTGCTCCAGGTTTGATATATCTTCCTTTAAAGTACAGCGGCTTTTCTGCCCAAACATCGCTAACTTCTTTAGGAAATACTTCTTTTACTTCTAGTTTTCCGAAGTCTATCGATACATCGGTGAGCACGGGCGATGAAATGCGGTCATAGAATTTCTTGCCCACCTCTGCGCCAGATGTGTTGAGCAGGACATAATCTGCCTCACCGCCGCCCTCATTGGCGATGCCATCGATCAGTGTTCTGTTGACACTGTTTCCAGTGCCAAACGAAAACCATCGCGAACTAGTTCGATGCTTCTTGATCAATCCTAAAATTTCAAGGTCATTGCCGACGAAGCCATCAGTCATGAAAGTGACAATGCGTAGTCTGTGATCATCAGCGGGAATTGCGCAGGCTTTTTCAACTGCTGGGCCCATCCAGGTTCCGCCATTTGCATCAAGTTCTTCGATGAACTTGTTGGCGCGCGCTTTTCGTTCTCCGTTTACCGGTTGTGGTTTATCAAACAACAATTTTTGCTCATTGCTGAAAGCAATAATCTGGAATGCGTCCTGTGGATTCATATGATCGACGATGTAGCTGAGCGTCTCTTTAGCTTTCTGAAGCGGCGCACCATGTTGAGAGCCGGAGCAGTCGATTAAGAAGATCATTTCTTTGGGAGCGACCTTCTCAACAGTGACACGCTTTGGTGGCAGCAACATCAGTGTGAAGTATCCGCTTTCGGTTTTGGAGTCACGATAAGTTAAGTAGCCACTCTTCAAGTCATCGCCCGCTACATCCCAGCTGAGTACGAAATCCTTGTTAGGAATAGCGTCCTTGTCTTTCAAGCTTACTTTCGCTTCGTCTTTGCCAACGTTGGACACAGTCACTTCGTGCAGCTTCGAACTGACATTGTGAATCGGCACGCCCGCATCAACATCAACATCGATAGAGATGTCGTGACCCGCTCGCGTGTTAGGTGGTGTTACCGGCGGTGTTATTTTGGATGCATCAGGAACTTGGGTTGTGTCTGGTGCCCAACCGGTGCCTTCTTTCCCGGTCGCGTCGCCTGGAATGAATCGAGGTCCGACAACTGTCGGGAATGTATATGTGAATCGGCCGGCATCATATTTTAGGAGCTCAACATAAGTGAGAGTAATGTCGATACTGGCGCCCGGCTCGATGTTAGCCACTGATTGGGTGAAGATGTTAGTACGCTCTTGATCCAACAGAGAAGCAACGTGACCTTGAGCTTTCGCTTCGTTGTAAATTTTTCGCGCTTCTTCTTTCTTTTTGATCGTGCCGCGAATAAGGCGGTTGCCCACTTTCATGGTCATGCTGTCTACAGCGCCACTTTCGGACAGCGGGAAGGTGTAGATCGCTTCAATTTTGTCTTTATAAGGGTTGGTGAAAGTTTGCTTTACCGTTACTCGCGCAACGTAACCAGCAATTTTTGTGGAGACGCTAGTATGTTTCAACGGACACTGTCCAACGGTTTTGCCCAGGCTCGAGATCGCCAAGAGCGTCCCTGAACCGATTGTGCGCTGTGAATCTTTCTTGGCTTCAGAACTTGAGGCTGTGGCGGCCTGAGCTGCAGGCAGAAGCATGCCCACGCTTGATGAACTACACAACGACAGTAGAGTCGTATTGATTAAGAGGAATTTGCTCACTTTGCTCATTGCTTGCACCTTCGTGTGTTTAGAGCCATCCATGTGTCTCATATCTTTTCTACCTCTATATAACGCCATTAACGTCAGCCTATCCGACCTGAACACCAAGACCCATAGGGTTATGGATAGAGAGCACTCAGGAGATCACTCCAAGAACTAACGCTAAAAGGGTGAGCTCATTCAATGAAAGATGACTTCGAATCCGCCATTCGAGGGATGCGCGGTTTGGCAAAATCGACGATGTTGTTAACAGGTCTTCAATCTAGGATGAAGTTCTAAATAAGGGGGGGTCTCATGCGAAGAGGGATTATTGACAGGATCCGGGCAATATATCATTCTTTAACTGATGATAATCACGAAGAACCAGTTGAACTGCGCGTGGAAAATGCACGCATGTCTCAAACTAGACTTAAAGCGCTGAAACCAATTGATCCGAGCAAGGACGAAAAAATACCTGTGGCTCTGCCGATTGACGATACTGACCCAGCCACGATTTCGAAGCGAGTAACTACCCTGGCCGGCATGAGCCACTATCGCTTAGCGGCGCTGGCAGCCATTTTGCCGCCCGAGAGCCCTGACGAGCTTGAAAGGAAGGTTTCCTCTGAAGACAAGGAAGCCGAGGCGTCGCGGCCGCAGTCTAAATCGACAACTCCTCTGATGACGACGAGTTTGTCGATGAAGCAGAATTAGAACAATGCCGAGCTCTCACCTACTGAGACAGCTCTCTGAAAACAAAAATGACACTATTGGTGGTGTGATCGGTGATTGGTTTGCCAGCCAATCCGCAGGCTCGAACTGCAAATAGATTCTCGGAATTGTGCATGATCGTTATAGTTCCTGGCGCACCAGTCCACGATTTGGGCGGTCGCTTAGCCAGAGCTTCGGTGCCATTGCGCGACAGTCCGTAATCTGGAAGCAGTTGATATTGGACATATTGAGGTGAGGTGGCTGGTAACTCTTTGGCCAGCAATTCGTTTTCCAAGTAAGGGTTCTTGATCTTATTTAGTTTGGCGCTCGCGTCAAAATCTTCCAGTTCGGAGGCACTTTCTGGAAATTTCCTAAAACGTTGGTGATAACGCGAAAGAGTGTCGCTCAGCCGCGTCATGCAATCGAGCATTTTGGCATCAGCTGCCTTGTTGCCATTTTGTGCTTCAAGTAAGAGGCGATAGAGTTCTACTGGAGGAGCTGAATAACTGGGCGTTGCACCGAATGTGGTGCAGACAAGCATTGTCCAAATTAGTGGATTCACCCGCGACGCATGTTGCATCTACTCAGTCTAACACCACGCCCGTTAGCAATGAAGAAGCGCAAGCGGCTCGGCTATTGAACTATTAATGATTACGGGCGGTGACCACGGTGTCTTGTTCGAGTTCGTCCAACCAATTCTTTGGCAGCTCTACTGAAGATTTACCTTCCAGCAAGGCCACTTCCTTCAAATCCCAGAGATATTCAAACAAACCTTCTTGCGAAAGAGATTTTGCACGGCGCATGTCAGTTCCTGTGTGCAACCGGTTGTAAACTCTGTTCAATCGATCTTTTAACATGTCAGTGGTCACAGTGACCAATTTTTCATGGCGAACGCCGCTGTTCAATTTTGAACTGCCCATATCCTCACCTCTTATTCGACTCTAAGACTGATATTCCCTGCACGATAAAAAATTCTCGTAAAGGCTGATGTCAAGAGGCTCTCCGCGAAAGATTTTACTCGAGTGCTCAGAGCTGGCGCAGTCAGGTCGAAATTTGAGCTTAGCAATCAGGGTGAAGCCCCAGATTTTGATTCGAAACTGGAGCAACGAAAAACCGCCCCCGCCTTATTGCGGTGGGGACGTTGCCTAATGCACGAATTGGAAAGTCGCTAGGAGCGCCGCTTGCGAGCAGCTTCAGCTTTGCGTTTACGCTTGACGCTGGGCTTCTCGTATCTTTCTCTACGCTTGATTTCTGACAAAATGCCGGCTTTTTGAATCTTCTTCTTGAAGCGCTTCAACGCGGCTTCAATGCTTTCACCTTCGGCAACTCTAACCTCAGACAAAGGTCCTCCCCCTTCAAGAGAAACAGTAAATATAAGCTTTTACAATTGCCACGATCTTAGCATTTAAGACCTGGGTGAACAACAAAGCGCTAACAACATCCAGTCTCTAAGCGATTTTAGCTTCGGACTGATTGCCAGATGACGCGCAGGACAGGGAAATGCCTGATTCACATTTCTAATTATCCGAGCCGAGCCAAGCCGATCGAGGGCTAATCTCGCCACTTGAGATGACTCAGTGCGCAGCCTCGACGGCCGCTGTATGTTGAGAGACAAGTTCTTGAGATAAAGTCGGTGGCACAGGCGATAGATGCGATAACTTCCAGACATAGTAGCCAAGCCCTTGTGAAAGCGTTCGCAACTCAATGATGTAGTCCCAGAGTTCGCCTTGCGGTATGTGGGCACTGACTTCGTCCCATCCCTGGCGGTTTATGTCCGGTCCGTAACCCAGAATGTGCCCCCGCAATCCGTTCATCTGCCCAAGCACGCCTGAAGTGTAGCCGCTGGGCACGCTTATTTTTACTTCGGCAATCGGCTCAAGGATAACGGGATGAGCCTTGTTAAGACCTTCTCGCATGGCTAAAATCGCTGCCATCCTAAAGGACATTTCGTCGCTGTCTACATCATGATAAGAGCCGTCGTACAAGTTAACGGACACGTCAACTACAGGGAAACCGGCTAAAGGACCTCTTCCTAGCGCTTCCATAACGCCCTTTTCAACGCCTGGAATATATTGGCGGGGCACTGATCCACCGACGATTGACTCGGTAAATTTGCTGCCTGCACCGCGCTCAAGCGCTTCAATTTTTAGATACACGTCTCCGAACTGGCCCTTGCCACCAGTTTGTTTCTTGTGTCGCCCGTGGGCGTCTGCCTTGCTCTGGATCGATTCTTTATACGCAATCTGAGGGCGTGTGCTATCGAGAGAAATGTGGTATTTGCGTTCCAGACGTTGGCGAGAAAGCGTCAAGTGCACTTCGCCTTGTCCGTATAAACAATATTCGTGCGTGTCCGGATCCCGATCTACCTTGAGTACAGGATCTTCTTCGACCAACTTAGATAGCAACGTAGAGAGTTTTGCCTCGTCGTTGCGATTTTTTGGCGCAATAGCCAGCGAATAAAGAGGTGGCGGCGTGTCAGGTACCGGCACTACTCTTGTCTCTTTTTCAGTGACAAGAGTGTCTCCACTGCGTGGTGTTTCCAATCGCGCAATCGCTACAATTGATCCGGGACCAGCGTTTCCAGCGGTGTCCTGTTTCTTGCCAATCAAGTGGTACAAGCCACCGACTCTCTCTTTTGCACCTGCGCGAGATATGTCAATTAACTGCGTATCGGCTGTTATTGTGCCGGTGAAGACGCGAGTGAGAGAGAGTTTGCCGGACTGTGGATGAATGTATGTTTTGATTACTTGCGCAATCACCGGTCCATCTGCTTTGATTTGAATCGGCTTGCCATCCTTGTCTTTATATTCACGCTCCAGGGGATCGGGGCAAAGCGTGATGATCGCATCAAGTAAGCTGAAAACGCCAGCATCGGTTTGCGCAGAACCGACAAGGATTGGCACAATGGTTCCGGCACGGACAGCTTCTTTTAAATCTTTTTCGAGGGTGTCTTGGGGTGGATCTTTGCCCTCCAGTACCATTTCGAGCAAGGCATCATCTGTGTCGGCGAGGCTCTCGATCAGCTTTTCACGCGAAGCCTCGAGGTCGGCTTTTACATCTGCGGGTATTTCGTGCTTTTCTGCTTTGCCTTGAGCACCATATTTGAAGCCTTCTTTTTTCAACACATCAACATAACCGACAAAGCTAGGACCTGAGCCAATGGGATAGTGTATTGGCGCCAGAGGTCTCGGTGTTTTGGTGCCGGGCATGTCTTTCAAAACAGACAGCGTTTCTTCGAAAACAAGATCCGGCTTATCCATTTTATTGACGAACACTAGTCTGGAAATGCCGATTTGTTCGGTGAAGCGAAGCAAAATGTCCATCTGTATTAGCCTGTGTGCATCAGGTTCGACTACGAACACCGCGGCATCCACACCCATTAACGCCAGTTTTGTTTCTTCGTTGAAATCGACAAACCCAGGGCAATCCAGAATGTTGAAAGTGACATCCTTGTATGTGGTCTGCGCTGCTGAAACTTGCGTCGAGATTTGTCGGGAAATCGACTCCGGTTCGTAATCCGTAGTCATCGTTCCATCCTGAATCTTGCCGCGTCGGGAGATAGCGCCGGTTAAATGCAGTATCGATTCGACTAAACTTGTTTTTCCGCTTCGATTGATTCCAATAAACGCAACGTTTCGAATAGCAGTTGACACGGCACTCTCCTTACTTGTTGGCAAGAGGACTGAAACTCTATGGCTTCCTATGTCAAAAAGAGTATCGAACCTGTGTGCGTTTCAGCAAGCAGATCCAGTTCGATTTAATGTAATGGCAGATGCCAAAAGCGGCTATCGGTAAGGTTTGAATCGGTCAGCTCTGGCACGGCAGTTTAAACGATTTTGCCTCAAACCACCTCGCTCTCGATATTACTGGGTGTTAGCGTCTCTAGCCGAGTCGTAGGTACCATTGTCGTGCGTATATTTATCGTCTTCTTTCTCGCCTACTTTAGCACCGAAGATCTTGGCTAGCGTTTTTGCTGAGCGAGGAATGATCGGGAATTGGTATCCAGTGCGGCGATTGAAGATTATAGAGTCGGCTCGACCCCATTTAAAACCGTTCATGGCGACATTCAGAGTCGACACGCCTGGTAAGCCTGCATAATCTGCACCTGCTGCAAAACACAGTATGCTCAGAACCATAAAAACTGGTGCCATCACCGCATGCACCCATAGACCTTCTGCAGGCTTAATCAGAGATTTTTTGCCGCCTGGTAAGTGCAAAAGAAATGGTGAAAGCAAAGTGAATGGTAGAAATCCTTCCCAATACATGACCCGCCCTTGGATCCCAGCTACGTAACTTTTGTAGGCGAAGGAAATACCGACGACCATCAGAAATATTCCGAAAACCAGCGCAACTGGAGGACTCATTGACGGGAGCATAATTCTTTGGACCTGCAAATGGAAATTGGAACAACACCAATTTAAGTCTAACTGATAGCCGTTTTCCGCGCTAGTGCAGGCAAGGCTGGCAGTGCTAGCTGGCCCTCACGGTCGATACTTTCTACCAGTCTATTAACTCGAACCATGCCGGTTGGCTTGGTTTGAAGTTGGCGCGTTTGACAAGGTACTCAGGCCGCACCCCAGCCAAGTTACGCTGATTGATTCTGACCTTGTGGCTATCAGAGGCTAGTTTCAGGTACCACCCTAGGGTGGTTTCAGTTTCTGCAGATGGAAACGGAAAATCCCGATTGAACAAGGTTGGCAATTTAGCTGGCTTTGCAATGGGGGGAGTGTAGGCAGACCAAGAAATTTCGCACTGAGGCATTTGTTTTTTCAGTTTTTGAAGACAGCTTTCTGTGACGTGACTCTCGTGCAAGACCAATGTTCTGAGTTTTTTCATGGCCTGCAACTTGCGGATGCCTCTGTCTGTGACAGCTGTTTGTGAGAGCCTTAGCGTTTTCAAATTTCTCAGCTTGGCCAGAACTCTTAAGCCTGCGTCATCGACGTTAGTTCCATCCAGTTCTAAGTAATCGAGCCTCTTCAAGGCTAGAAGATATTCAAGGCCGCAACTTGTGACAAATGCGTTTGTTAGCTGTAAGCCTCTCAACTTTGTCATCTGTTGAATGAAAAACAGTCCTCGATCAGTAATGGCAACGCCATCCAGGTTTAGCCACTCGAGCTGAAGTAGATTTTCAATGTAAGTGAGTCCTGCATTGGTCACGCATTTGGCATCGACGATATGCAATTCGCGCAGCTGTTTGTGACCGTATAGCTGAGCCAAAACGCTATCAGTGACGTCGCTGCCCTTCAACTCGATGCTGGTTGCATTTTGCTTACGGCAGGAAGTAATTAGCCAGTTCAACGCATTATTCAAGCCAATTCCTCACCCAGCCAAATTCTTGTTGTAGTAAAGAGGTTCTTCTTTCAGTCTACATGCTTCTTTGGAATTGCGGGTCCTGAAGCCGTAATCATCCCCTACTGGTCTAAAATAGGAGGTTCGGAAATCATAAGACCACAGGAGCGAGCACGTGAGCACATCTCGTCTTAAGCGCAATCATCATTGCGGAACAATTAGCCTTGAGGATGCCGGACAAGAGGTCTGTGTAGCAGGATGGGTGCACGTTAATCGTGATCTTGGCGGGCTAATTTTCGTTGAGCTACGTGACTCGACTGGCCGAGTTCAGATCGTCGCCGACCCCAACCGTAATAAGGAGGTTCACGACAAGCTCTGCACATTGAAGAGTGAATTTGTCATTGCAGCGAAAGGCAAAGTGACAAAACGTCCAGAAGGTAGCGAAAATAAGGAAAGCCCAACAGGTGAGGTTGAAATTTATCCTGACCAGGTCGAAATTCTAAATACTTGCCGGCCGTTACCTTTCCAAATCGATCAAGCTAGTGGAGTGAACGAAGAGCTGCGCTTGAAGTACAGATATTTGGATCTTCGTCGACCTGAGATGAGCAGCAATCTTGTCACTAGGCATCGCATTACCCAAGCAATTCGACAATATCTGGATGCTCAATCCTTTATCGAAGTAGAAACACCTATTCTCACCAAAGCGACTCCAGAGGGAGCTCGCGACTTTCTTGTGCCTAGTCGCTTGAATCCAGGCAGCTGGTACGCCTTGCCGCAGTCGCCACAACTGTTTAAGCAAACCCTGATGATTAGCGGAGTTGATCGCTATTATCAAATCGCACGCTGTTTCCGCGATGAAGACTTGCGCGCTGACAGACAGCCCGAGTTCACGCAAGTAGACATGGAACTTTCGTTCACTGACGAAGAAGAAATTATTGCCGTCACAGAAGGTTTGCTGATCAAAGCGTTCGCTTGTACAGGCATTGAATTGAAACCGCCATTCCAGCGCTTGACATACACTGAGGCGATCAACCGTTACGGCAGCGACAAACCGGATACTCGCTTCGGTGTTGAGATTAGAGATCTGACCGAAGTGGCGGCGACAAGCAATTTTAAAATGTTTCGTGGGGCGGCGGACAGCGGCGGCAAATTGAAGGCGCTGGTGGTGCAGGGCGGAGCCGAGACAGTCTCGCGCAAACAGTTGGATTTATGGCAGGAGTACGCTAAATCGACGGGTGCCAAAGGGCTTGCTTGGCTGGCCTTTGGTCAGACTATTCGTTCATCCGGCATCGACAAACATTTGACGCCCGAAGAGCTGGAGAAAATGAAAACTCTCGCTTCAGCGCAACAGGGTGATCTGTTATTGCTTGTCGCCGATTCGGACAAGGTGGTGGCTAACACGCTCGGACGATTGAGACTCAAATTGGCTGAAGAGTTAAAGCTGATCGATGAAAACAAGCACGAACTTTTGTGGGTTGTCGATTTCCCGTTGTTCGAATTTGACGAGCAGGAAGGACGATTGATGGCGGTGCACCATCCGTTCACAAGTCCGCATTTGGATGATCTCGACATGCTCGAAACTACGCCGGAAAAGGCGCGTGCCAGAGCTTACGATATCGTCTATAACGGTGTTGAAATCGGTGGCGGCTCAATCCGAATACACAGTCAAGAAGTCCAATCCAGAGCATTTACAGCGATTGGTTTAGACAGAGATGTTGCTCGAGAAAAGTTTGGCTTCCTACTTGAGGCTCTTGAATCGGGCGCTCCACCACATGGTGGCATCGCCCTGGGATTGGATCGCATAGTTATGCTTCTTACTGGTGGCAAATCGATCAGGGATGTTATCGCTTTTCCAAAGACTCAATCCGGTGGATGTCTGATGACCAGCGCACCATCTGTAGCGCCACAAGAGCAACTAACCGAACTGCACGTCAAAGTAGTGGAAGAGGCAAAGAAGCAACCACAGCCAGCGCAGGTTGGAGCAGAATAGATTGGACTGATCGCTGGATGGTGGCAGCCGAGCCAGGTTCCAGTGACCATGGTAAAATGCGATACATCCGAGGAGCGTCAGTAACGCGTATCTTTATGGGTGATTTTGAATATGTCCGGTCGCCCTATAACTGATTCGAAAAACATATTCACGAAGACTCGCGTCTTTATGTCGATGACTTTGTGCGCCCTCGCTCTGTCTTCATGTGGGATGGATTTAAAAACTTCAACGGATTATTTGATCGCCGGCAAAGAGTATTTCAAAGCGGGTGATTACAAGAAGGCTGAAGTCGAGTTTCAACACGCCCTCAAGCTCGAGCCGAACAGCCCAACTGTCAAAGCCACAGCGACCAATAATCTAGGCGTTATTTACAACGAAGAAGGTCGTTACAATGAGGCAATCACTGTGCTCAAAGAGGCGACAACAGTTGATCCGAAAAACGCCATCGCTCGTTATGTGCTGGCCAATGCCTTGTCGAAAAAAGGTCGTTTTGATGAGGCTCTTGTTGAGGCTCAGACTTCGACTGAATTAGATAAGACTGAGCCTGGGGCATATCTCGCTCTTGGAGATGCGGCGCTGGGAAAAGGTGATGTTGCCCTGGCGATCACTTCTTATCGTTATGCTACTCATTTGGAACCTGACAATGAGATGTCGCACTTGCATCTCGGCTTGGCTCTTGGCGAGGTGCAAGACTGGGATGGGCAGATAGCTGAAGAACGTAAAG
Source organism: Candidatus Melainabacteria bacterium (assembly GCA_003153555.1). Classification (GTDB taxonomy): domain Bacteria; phylum Cyanobacteriota; class Vampirovibrionia; order Obscuribacterales; family Obscuribacteraceae; genus PALSA-1081. Next base: position 43,354 of record PLZS01000192.1, read on the forward strand.
CCTTAGATTTGAATCCAGAGAATCTTGAAGCGCGATTGGCATTGGCGGTAGCTCTTCACAAGAAAGGTCAACTTGACGCTTCTGTAGCTGAAGTAAAAACAGTTTTGCAGAAGGATGGTAAGAATGCTGACGCTATAAGAATCTTAGAAGCGTTCGAACACGATCCTAAAGCACCGCCAAGTCGCGAGCGATTGGACGGCACTCAACTAGGGCAGAACAAGTCCAAGATGTAACTGTAACTTAGATTGAGGTTGTGTGAATAATCGCCGTCTGCCGCTTCCCGATCCAAACGCAAACTCAAACGAGCCTAATATCAAGCTCGTATGGCTGCTGAACCTGATTCCATATTTGGGTCTGGGTTACTTGTACGCAGTGGGTCTGAAAGGCTTCAAGGTAATGCTTTTCTTTTGGATTTTTGAATTGATGTTCGGCTCGCCGATGCATCTGATCTGGATTTACTTTATTCTTTCGGTGCTCGGCTCTGCACACATCATCAATAAAGACCGCTCGACTGCGATCAAATTAAGACAAGTCGATTTCAACAAAGAGATCGACTCGGTCGAGCCGGGAACGCAAATTCCCATGGGCGAGAGTTCTCAATACTCGCTTTCGACACTGGAAATGAAGGCAAGGAAAGCAGAGCAAGCGCTTAAGCGTCTGAATGCCAACGAAGACGCAAAATCCAAATCAGCTACTGAGACGTTTGAGTACAAAGCGCTGGCCGCCGAAAAGACTCTACAAGCGAGAGACTCCCAGTCAAATGACGCCGAATCAAGAGGTGCCGAATCAAATGCAAGCATAGACTTCGCTCCGCCTGCTGCACCTGGTTTCATCGATGAAGAACCAAGTACAGGTGCTGATCCGTTTTCTGCACCATCTGCAGTGCCTGAATCCACTTTTATTAAAACAGATGATGGTAATTCGAATAAACCGCAGGGAGGTGCGGAACCACCTGGGAGTTTTGACTATAGTAGTCAAATGAACAATTCCTTTATGGATTCAATAGTGTCGGATGCTACTTCTGCCGTCACACTTGGGGCTTCCGCAGGTACACTTGAAGTGCAGCAGTTATTGAATCAAGAGGATGCTTCCAATGCCGCCGATCTTAAAATTGCTCAAACTGGCGCTTCGCTCAACTCTTCTGTTATGGATGAGGCCGCTGTAAAAGACTTGCTCAAGCAATCTGACGATTCAACGAACCTGGCAGGTGCACCATCTTTGGTGCCTGAAGTGAGTGGAGAGATTACGCCATCTGATTCTTGTGTACCTTATGTAAGCTCTCAGTATTCCTCGGACCCCGTGAGTTTGCCAAACCAAGATTCGAAACCTATGATACTCGGTATGAGTGTGCCCGAGGTGAGTAGCCAGTGGAATAACGCTGATACGAGTATGCCCGATGTGAGCAGCCAGTGGAATAACGCTGATACGAGCGTGCCCGATGTGAGCAGCCAGTGGAATAACGCTGATACGAGCGTGCCCGAGGTGAGTAGCCAGTGGAACAATGCTGATACGAGCGTGCCCGATGTGAACACGCAGTGGAACAACGCGGACGCCACTGTTCCAGAAGTGAGCACGCAGTGGAATACTGCCGAGACGAGCGTCCCCGAAGTGAACACGCAATTGCAGAATGCGGAGACGATTGTGCCTGATGTGAGTAGCCAATGGAACAACGCCGAGACAAGTGTCCCCGAGGTAAGCAGCCAATGGAACAACGCGGATGCCAGCGTTCCTGAAGTCAGCACGCAATGGAAGAACGCAGATACAAGTGTGCCTGATGTCGCTAGTCAATTGGCGAAATCTGATCAAACAATTCCGGACGTTAACTCGCAACTTGCACTATCTTCTTCAAACACTCCTTCGCTTGGAGAATTTGCAAGTCCTAAGTTTAGTTTCTCATTTGAAGATCACTTGAACACCAGTTTTCTGCCGGCCGATCCTGCCGCTCAAAGCGCCACCACTGACGTGAATTGCCCCAAATGTGGTGCACTTAAAAATAGTAGCTTCTCATTTTGCTTGGCGTGTGGGCAAACGTTCGAATAGCGACTAAGTATTTTTGCCTTGTTCTTGAAATATCTAACTCAACTTTTTCTGATTTTGTCTCAAAAAATTGAACTTTTCTCTTGCCGAACTCGTATTAGCTTTTAGACGAGCGAGTGCAGGAGAACAAAATATGTTTGCAAGGATTTTTTCTGGAGGTCTCACAGGTATTGACGCTTACTGCATTGAAGTTGAGTGTGACTGCGGTCCAGGCATCGGTCAAATAAGTCTGGTTGGCTTGCCCGATGCCTCAGTCAAAGAGGCGCAAGACCGTGTTCGTTCAGCGATCAAGGCGTGTGATTTCTTCATGCCCTACGCAAAAAGATGGATTGTCAATTTGGCACCAGCTGATACTAGAAAGGAGGGACCCGCTTTTGATTTGCCAATTGCAATTGGCATTCTTGCTTCAAGTAATATGTTGCCAACTACCCATTTGTCCAAGTTTTGGATTGTGGGAGAACTAGGGCTGGATGGCTCGGTAAGACCAGTGTCGGGTGTGTTGCCTCTCGCAATTGCGGCGAAGACTTATGGTGCCATGGGAATTATTCTTCCGCAAGACAATGCCGAAGAAGCCGCTCTTATCGATGGCATTAAAGTATTTCCCGTGTCCCATCTCAAACAAGTTTGTCAGTTGATCGCCGATCCTGAATCGGGTGTTGTCCTCGACGTAGAGCCACGGAAGGTATTCAAAAATAATCAACTGCAACAAAGGTCCATCCTGGATTTTTGTGAAGTGAAAGGGCAGTCAAACGCCAAGAGAGCTTTGGAGATTGCTGCCGCTGGTAAACACAACGTGTTGATGGTCGGACCTCCTGGTTCCGGCAAATCGATGCTGGCGCAGCGACTGCCTGGAATAATGCCACCACTATCTTTTGACGAGGCGCTTGAACTAACTAAGTTGTATAGCGTCGCTGGTATGTTGCAGAACAAAACTTCCCTCGTTCTCGAACGACCATTTCGCAATCCTCACCACAGCGCTTCAGCTGTCGGTCTCGTCGGTGGAGGCACTGTGCCGAGACCGGGAGAAATCTCGTTGAGTCATATGGGCATTCTATTTCTGGATGAACTTACCGAGTTTCCTAGGTCGCACTTAGATACGCTTAGGCAGCCGCTGGAGAGCGCAAATGTCACCATCAGTAGAGCCATGCAAACACTTACATATCCTGCATCGTTCTTACTTGTTGGCGCATGTAACCCATGTCCTTGTGGATACAAAGGTGATAGTGTCAAATACTGTTCCTGCACTCCTTTCCAAGCCGATCGCTATTGGGGAAGGCTGTCCGGACCACTTCTTGATCGAATAGATTTGCACGTCCAAGTATCTCGCTTGCAAGAAACCGAATTGGCGAGCACATATAATGCCGAGACATCTGAGGCAATTCGGTTGCGAGTAATGAGAGCCGTGGAGGTTCAACAGGAAAGATGTGGAAAAAATCCATTTGTCTTCAATGGACAGATGGGACAAAGGCAGTTATCGAAGCACTGCAAAATCGACGAGACCTCGCGCCTAATGCTCGCTAAAGCCGTTAATTCACTTGGTTTGTCTGCCCGTGCCTACGACCGCGTCCTGAGAATTGCTAGGACGATCGCTGATTTAAGTGCTCATGACAGTATTGAGCCGCTAGATCTAGCAGAGGCGATCAGATACCGAAGCTCAGTGCGGTCACCCTAACTGGCGTAGGCAGCCTGTGCAGCACGGCTTTCTACTTGCTGTCGTTTCAGTGTGGTCAGCGCTCGTTGCGATACGTACGGATTATGATTCTCAGAGAGCCAAACTAAGAAGCGATAAGGTGTTTTTGGATTTTCGGCAAGACCGTACCAAATGTCTATTGGCCCAGTGGTGTCGAATGATGGCGCCCGCTTTGGTTTGGACAACTGATTCGAGGCATTTGGAAATTGTTCAGGACCATTGTCTAAAGAAACCGGTCTGACTGCACTATGTACGGTCGCATGTGTTGGCGGAGAAAAGTCTAGTTGTGCACTGCGTCGAACAAGCATTGAATGCAATTGCTCTTCCAACACGTGTAGGTGATAGAGCAGGCTTGTGACTTGCTGCCGATCTGCCTGTGTTCCGAGTGCTCGTTTGCTCTGATCGGATCCGGGCGTGGCTTTACTGAGATCGTCCAAATAGGTCATCAGGATGGTGTCTTCGCTTTGTTGCATGTACCTGCTAAGCGAAACGTTCCTATGTTTGGCGGGTCTCGACGCCAACAAGGCTCTTTCTGCCAACTCAGTTTTGTTGCCGAGGGTTGCATTGAACTCGCTAACATCCCCACAGTCGTGCCAATAGGATAAGCAAAGTCCTTCTTTTTTAGAGAGCCTTCCGAGCTCAGTGAGCTTCGGAAACATCATTGTCCCTTTGGTATTGAATTCAGGGTAGTGCTTTCGGATCGATAGAATGCGACTTAGGTTTTGACTGATGTATGTGCTGGAACGCACATACCTGTTGTTGTCTGCGTTACGTATGTCAACTTCTAGCGCTTTGATTAAGGTCCCTAACATTCAATGACAGTCTCTTTGGTAACCAGGGGTAGGACGGTGACTCCTCAAATTTTGTTGCCTGCACCTTTTAACAGTTTTTGGCTGGGTCTTGCATTGACATTCCAAAAGGTTATTCTGGATAGGCTTGTCAAGATTAATGGGAAGAAATGTAAGAAAAACCCGAATCGCCCCTAATATCTATATCTAGGCCGTTTGAATGTATATATAAGCTGATGGAGATTGATCGATGGGCATTAAGCTGAACGCATCTCAACCAACCAACAAGGCCGATTTTATCATTGGCAGTGATAGCCGCAAGGTGCTAACCAACAAGATTCTCGAGAACTTAGGTGGTAGTGGAAGTCATGGCTACTTCCCATCCAGCCTTAACAAAGAGTACAAGTCTTGGAGCATTTCCCGAGAGCTTGAGATACCTTCAGTCAGCCAGCAAGCCGAATCAACTGAGATGAAAATGATTGAAGACGCTAGTTCATCTGCGTCTTTACAAAACGACCCTTTCGTCGGCATGGTGCAAGAATCGAACGGCGCGCAGGATAGTTTTGCTCAGGCCATGGGCTGTCCGGAAGAACAGACTTTTGCTCAAGAAGTGAACTATCAGCAAGAATCGAGTTTCGGACAGGAATCGAGTTTCGGACAAGAACCAAGCTTTGGAGAAGAACCAAACTTCGGAGAAGAACCAAACTTCGGAGAAGAACCAAACTATCAGCAAGAACCAAATTTTGGACATGAATCAAGTTTTGCTCAGGAATTCGGTTACGGACAAAAGCAATCTGAGGGCGAAGTTCAGATGTCGCCCGAAGTCCTATTGGATGCGCCTTCGCCTTGGAGCGGTCCAATCACTGAAACACAGCTTCCAAGCGTAGTTAAAGCGTCCCACAATATTCAAGACGCAGGCAGGCAAATTTGGAGCGAGAGTCCGTGGGCCGGTCCAGTTTTGGATGAGCAACCAGTTGAAGCAGTTGTCGCTGCCGTGCTCGAACAGGCCTTAGAGCCAGTTGCTCAGCCGATTTTAGTGCAAAGTAATGAGAGCGTAGCTGTGCCAGAGGCATCTTTGGACGGGCATTTGCTCCCATCATGGATGTCGGATCTGTGCTCAGAAGCCACCACTGACGATGCTGTCCAAGCACCTGTACAGGAGTCCCAAGTTGCTGAAGCTAGCCTGCAATCGCAATCAGGGGAATCCGATAGTCTTGAAGTCTTGCTCAATTCCATACCTGATGAAGAGTTTGCCGTCGACAACGATGTTATGCGCAGTCTCTTCACTCCAGCGAATGCAGTCAAGGTCTGCGAAGCAAAGGTGGAGGTCTTAGCGAACACTGAAGCCACTGACCTGGCTATTGTTGTGAGCCCAGGTGCTACAGATAATATTCAAATTGTGAGCTCGCAAGCCGTCATTGAGTCAAAGGCTACAGCTTCCGATGCTGAGTTTGAAGCAATGCAAAAGGCCTACGCAATGTTGGACCTCAGTCCTATGCCACCAGAGCAAAAGAATGAAGGATTTTTTGAAGCAGTGTTCAACATGATCGAAAAGTCTACTCCTCAAGTTGCTCCATCCAGTATTGCGGCAGATCCACGCAATACTGGGACAGAACAGGCCTGTGAAAGCGAGAAGCTCTCAAACATTTCGAGAACTCAGCGCGGCACCATTGAAATGGCAACGCACGCCAATGGGCGACAAATCAAACCTCAATATAATTTTTGCGGCATCCTCACTAGTGTGGAAATAAGTGATGATATTTGCTTCGTTTTGACAGAAGAAAAGAGCACCTGGCAGATGACCGATAAAGCCGGCAAGGTAATGACCCGAGATATTAGATCGGTATCCTTCGATAAGCAGGGTAATTTGAGTTATGTCACTAAGGGCGGTGACACGACTACACTTAAATTAGACGGTACAGTCGAAACGAAATTCGCCAAAAACGGAGCGAAAGTAGCAACTGATGAGAGTCTTCAGGGTGAGGCCGATGCTGAAGTTGAGAAAGTGGCATCAAAGCCAAAAGCGAAGCCGGTCAAGAGCCGAGAGTCTAAACCTAAACCTAAAGCAAAAGCAGCAGTGAAAGAAGCCGCCAAACCTTCAAAAACTCGCCAGTCCAAATCCAAAGCTAAGTCTGAAGCGAAAGCGATCAAGAGTCGTTCGTAGTCAATTTTTCGTGTCGAAGAATGCGTCGTGAAGCTGTCTTATCGCTAGATCTGCTTGCTCTTCCGAGACAACGAAACTCAAGTTGATGTCCGACGCCCCGCCCGAGATCATAATGATGTTGATATTCCGCAGGGCATCAAAAACTTGACCGGCTATGCCGCTCTTCTCGCGAAACTGACGACCGACAACAGTGATGATAGCGACGTTCGATAAGACTCGTACCTCACCATGCTCCGCTAAGTCTGCTGATATTTTTTCCAAGGTGTCGGTCCTATCCGTGGTTACGGAAACCGAAACCTCCGAAGTGGAGATTAGGTCGATGGACGTTTGATGTTTGTCGAATACTTCGAAGACTCGCGTCAAGAAACCATGAGCCATCAGCATCCGCGGTGAGCTGATGAAGAACGCGCTGATCCCTTTTTTCGAGGCGATAGCGCAAATTAAACCGCTGGCGTTCACGCTTGCTTTGATTATGGTGCCTTTAGCCTCTGGCCGCAGCGTGTTCAAGATGCGCACCGGGATGTTTTTGTCTACAGCCGGAGCGATTGTCAGCGGGTGCAAAACTTTGGCACCAAAATATGCAAGTTCCGAGGCTTCTTGAAATGACACTTCTGAAATGACAAAAGCGTCCTTCACAACTCTTGGATCGGCCGTCATCATTCCATCAACGTCAGTCCAGATTTGGATCTCACTAGCATCCAAAGCCACTCCAATTACTGATGCACTGAAGTCTGACCCACCTCTGCCAAGTGTGGTGCTGGCACCATATTCGGTAGCGCCAATAAAGCCCTGCGTGATTACTAGTTTCCCCGAATTTAATATCGGACTGAGCTTTTCCTTTGCTTTTGGTATCAGCTTGGCCCACAAAGGATTGGCTTTACCGAAGTTTTCATCCGTGATCATGAAGTCGCGTGCGTCAACCCATTGAACTTTTAGACCGCGACTTTCCGCATAGGCAGCCAGAATTTTCGACGACAAGAGCTCGCCCATGCCAGAGACAGCGTCTAAAGATCGTTTCGTTAATTCGCCCAGGTAGCTAATTCCCTTAAATAGAATCTCTAGTTCCTGCAAACTTGCATCAATGTCTTTTAACAGATTCATCGATTGCTGTGACTTGACAAAGAGATTTTCGACACACTGTTCATGAGTGTCTCGGATGGTGGCCAGCGTCTGCAGCGCTCCTTTGAGGTCGCGATTAACGGCAAGATTGGCACCAGCAATTAAGGCATTTGTCATACCAGACATCGCCGAAAGAACGATGACGGCTTGTTGATTTGAATTCTGAAGGCTCGACAGCAACTTAAGAACGCCTTCGAATCTTTCCGCCGAGCCAACAGATGTTCCGCCAAATTTTAAAACAAGCATGCCAGTCTCCCGTGTCTATTGGCAACATTCTCAACGTCGGTAGTCGGCGCTGTAGCAGGCGAGCATTGCTCCGCTTCGTTGCCTTCTAAAGAATCGAGCCCCGGTAAAAATACCGGAGCTCTGATTTTAACTGAACTGATGAGAATCTTGGTCTAACGTCTCCAGATGTCTCCGCCTAATCCTCTTAGTTTGTCTTCAAGTTTGTCGTAACCCCGATCGAGGTGGCTTAAACCTGTTACTTCGGTTACTCCATCAGCGGCTAATCCAGCGATTATCAAAGACGCGGCTGCTCGCAAATCTGACGATTTGACTTCTGCACCCATCAACTTTGGCACACCTTTAATCACTGCTGAATTGCCAGTCAAGACAATATCTGCTGCCATTCTACGAAGCTCGCCAACTTGCATAAAGCGATTCTCGTAAATGGTTTCGGTAATGATTGAGGTACCTTCAGCGGCAGCTAATACGGACATCAATGGTGCCTGCAGATCGGTTGGAAATCCTGGATAAGGCACTGTAGTCAGGTCTGTTGCCCGCATACGAGAGGCGGCTTTCACCTTAATAGTATCTGGTGCGAAGATTGAAACCTCTGCGCCCATCTCTGTGATCTTACTGATTACCGAATAGAGATGATGTGGATTGACACCATCGATAGTGATGTCTCCGCCTGTTGCCATCACCGCAAACATGAAAGTGCCTGCTTCGCATCGGTCTGGAATTGTCTCTACGACTGCGCCGTGCAAATCGCTTTGCTTAACGCCATCGATGACGATTTGGTATGTGCCAGCGCCTGATATTTTTCCGCCAATCGCGTTGACGAAGTCAGCCAGATTCGAGATTTCTGGATCTTGAGCAGCGTTTTCGATAATTGTTTGACCTTCAGCTAGCACGGCTGCCAGCATGATGTTTTCAGTTGCGCCGTTTGATGGACGCTCGAGATATATACGAGTGCCGACCAGTTTCTTGGCGCTTGCATATACGTAGCCGTGGTCGATGCCAACTTCGGCTCCGAGTTGTTTTAGGCCACGTTCGTGTAAATCAATTCGGCGTTCACCGATCGCACAGCCGCCTGGCAGGGATACTTTGGCTTGATGGAAACGCGCTAGCAGTGGACCGAGAACAACGAAGGAGGCGCGTAACTGGCTGACTAACTCATAAGGAGCTTCGAAGTCGTTCACGTTTGTTGCGTCGATTCTTACTTCACCTTCACCTATATCTACTGTTGCTCCGAGGTGGCGAATGATACTCGCCATCATGTGAACGTCTGTCAGTGCAGGTACGTTACGCAAAACCGTAACGCCTTCAACTAACAGAGCTGCTGCCATCATTTTGAGTACGGCATTTTTGGCGCCTTCGCACCGCACTTTGCCGAAGAGTGGCTTGCCGCCGCGGATAATAATTCGTTGTTCTGCTTCAGGAGGACCATGTTTGGCCGGTGGATCAACTCGAGATATTTGTGGATTCATTGCTATATAGCCGTTCTAGGGAGCTGGATTCTTTCACTGGCCTCGATCAATCTGCGTTTCGCCCCTGCGCGCATTGACCCCTGAATATCGTTTACACCAATCAAGCATGTGGCAATTACTTAGATTGTGCTTCGGAAAAATACGTTCCGAATATCTGTGTAGCGATTTAGTAACAAACAAGGAACTTTTCTTGAATGGGCGTGATATTTTGCCCCTCTACTTAAGAGTACACTGCCCAGGTAAACACCATGTTAAGTAGGCTAAAGCATTGGCTGGTCAAGACTATCGCCTGTAGCCAAGATTGGCACTAGCTATACGAAAAATGGTGCTGATGTCTTGATTTATTGCTCATGTAAAACTGTGGTAAAGTCTTGATTCCCGCAGGAAAGTATTGTCGATCGTGTTGATTTTTATGCGCAGCCGATATCTATTCGTATTTGCTACAACCTTGATGCTGAGCGGATGCGCAATGTCAGAAGAGATGCGGCGCATCAACGAGACTAATCAAGCTGAGCACGTTCGTGAAGCGGGCCGCAGTACTAATTTGACTGGCGAGCAACTATTTATCAGAAGTTGTAACACCTGTCATCCGGGCGGCAGTGCAGGAGTTGGACCATCGCTTGAAAATTTGGAGAAGGACTTTCCTAACGACGCAAAATTGAAGGCATTCCTGCGTAAGGGAAAAGGCATCATGCCTGCCCAAACGAAGGACACAATCAACGATTCCGAGCTAGACGAACTGATCGGTTACTTGCGTAATTTGAAATTCTGACGCATCGAATATGGTGCCTAGTTCATCAACATTCCCAATATCCAAATCACGATGGCCAGGAAAACTATTCCCATTATGATTCTGGAGACGATCGTCGGACTGGTCATAATCACCGGTTGAACGGGGCTATATTTTACGAATGCAGGGATGATCCGATCCCGGTCGGCTAGATATATCGAAGTGATGAACATAGGCCAAATTCGCTTGCTCGATGATTTGTTTCGATAGAGCAGCACCACCAGCTCGCGGCTTAGATATGCTTTGTAGATTTGATCCCAGTTGACTGTTTTCCGCTGCGGCCAATAAGGACCACGGTACTTAATGCCCTTACCGCTCAGCTGCAGACTCGACGGACTCAAATACGGACGTAAACCCACGAGTATGGAAATCGCCGAGATCGTGATAAAGAAACCTTCGACGTTGATCAACAGTTTCCAATTGTGGGCCAGAATGAGCGGTTCCCAGCAGTACTTTGTCAAACCAAGATACGCTGATGCAAGAATGAAACACATGGCCAGCTCGGTCGGATCGCGAGCTTCGACAAAGTTGTCTTGAGGGTCGCCTTCTTGTTCTAATTTTTCGGGTTGCATCAAACGCCCGTGGTTCTGCGACTGTCCTCAGAAGGCTAGATTAGCTCAAAGCGTTCAACCCTGGCAAGTAAGTTAAGTGCTCTTCTCCCTGAAGTCGAAAAATTTCTGCCAAGTTAGACGCCGAAAACCTCCTCGGCGGCCAAAATTCCTCGTTCCTGCCGAATTTTTGGGTCAGTTGAGTCGGCTGCTTCGCTGCGAGGCGCTACTGCCTTGTAGAAGGCGGAGTCAAAAGCTCTGGTTCGAACAACTACAGGCATTGGCACTGCGTATCCAAGCACCAGGGCCTGCTGCTTTGGGTCGAGCTGCGCGAGCACGGTTCGCAACGTCTGGCTGCCGGAGACTCCGGTAAAAACAGCGTCAATATCCTTTTCGTCGTTTAAAAGCGCCGTGACGCGTGTGCCTATTTGACTGAGGATTTCCGGATCAATTCCACTAGGACGTTGGTCGACAATTAAGAGAGTGACGGAATACTTGCGCATCTCTCTGGCGATAATTCCGAATATTGTTTGGCGCGCCACAGATGGTGCCAGAAATTTGTGCGCTTCTTCTATAACTATGGTCAGCTTACGAGGTGCTGGCACGTTATCTGGGTCAGCCTGGTGCAGCTCTGAACGTCTGACATATTCTGCATGCAAGCGACGGGTGATAATATTGGTTGCCAACATGTAGGACAGCAAATTATTTTGCCTGCCGAACTCAAGCACAATGTGTCGACCGGCTTGTATATAACGAAGGATATCGTCTATGTAGTTGTGCGTGCATCGTGGTCGCAAATATGGCGTCTTCTGAATTACTGTATTCAGCCGTCGCTGCAGGGTTTTGATTGCTGTTGGATGCCCTTTGTGCGTGTTGGTGAACTCGTCGATTTCTTCACCTGACATATCCATCAAAGTCGAAATCCAATCTTGTCCGAATTTTTCGCGCACGATATAGGCATTTTCGAGCGTTGCCTCGGAGAGAGCCAGTTCGGATTTGAGTAATTCCAAATCTTCTATCTCGATTTGGTTGTATCCAATATAAAGCTCGTGAGCGTCAGGTATCCCTCTGGCTTTAGATGATTCGGCATCGAGACTGAAGACCGCCACTTGCGATCCGAAAAGTTGTTTCAAACCTTTTACACGAGGAGCAGATTTGCTTTCAGACATGGCCTGCCAACCGTACTCGTTGTGCATGTCAAAAACCAAAACGGAAGCCACATCTTTGCTAATCAAGCCGCACAGAAAAATTCTGGTTAAAAAGGATTTGCCTGTGCCCGATTTGCCAAAGATGCCATTTGAACGTTCGACAAATCTGCTCAAATCGACGCACACCGGAGTTTCCATATTCAATGGACGTCCGATATTAAAATGAGCATCTTCAGGATCATCACTTTCTTCACCGAAAACTAGCGCGAAATCAGCGCTTGTCGCTTCGTTGACGTGGGAAAAGTGACTGGGAATAGTCTTTACTGGTCTCAGTTCAGCACTGTCCGCGGTGGCACCGGTTTCAAGCATCAACATCGGTTGCACTTTGACTGTGCCGAACGTTGAAACGCCGGATAATACGGATAGCAAGAAATCATCCGCTTGGGGCGGATTGGTGAGGATGGTGGGATTGCTCGCCGACAAGCTAACGTCAGTAAGCATGCTGAAAAATCGCGAACTTTTGCCTTCCACAACAACAAATCGGCCGACCCTGAGGTCCTCAACTGAGTGTGACACATCGAGCCGCATTTCAAGACCGGTTGAAAGCGAGCCTTGAGTGATGATGCCCAAATAGTTGGGGCCCTTTTTCACCGAGTCAGTTAACCAACTTGAAAGCCAATAGCTTGCGCGAACAGTTCGATTGCTTCATCGCGCTGTTTGCCGTCGTATGTTTCTCTGCGCACCACATCGGATTCATCGTTACCGCGATATTCGGTAATTGTGTATGCCAATGGTTCGTGCAGACTTCTTTCTAAGCGCAGGAGATTTCCGTTCGTGCTGGTCGCACCCACTAATCCCCAGATACCGTCTAGAGAATTGAGGATGTCATCAATGGTGTGGGGCCACTGAGCTCTGGTGGTTGTTACGTTCATCAGCGTACTCCTCGGGAACTAGCAATTGTTGTGCTCACGGGATGCGACCGAGGAATCCTCGGGATGTATCGGCAATCCGCGGATAGGTTTCCTTGGATCAGTAAAATTTGTCCGGAGAGGGACTTGAACCCTCATTGGTTGCCCAACACGCCCCTCAAACGTGCGCGTCTACCAGTTCCGCCACCCGGACTCATCGCCTGTGAAGCTCGGCGTTCTATGCCAACATTGTAGTGGCAACTTAGCCTAGCTTTAATCGTTCAACAGACAAAACGTTGAAATAGTTTATTGCATGTTGCTCGATGCAGCAATAGCCGTGGAACATTCACGTCCAAACAGGCGTCCAGTACTATGTCTACGCGTATATCGTTGGATATGCGATCTTCCCTGAGCCTTCTAAAAAGCCACTCACAACAGCGATTTCGAACGATCCTCACGGAAAAAATTTATCTAGTCCACAAATAAAACCAGGGAATTCGGGCATAAGTTAAGATGGATGATGTGNNCCCCAATAAGGCATCAATTCCGCGGTTTGATGAGCCTGTGCGGATGTGTAATTAGCTCGGGAGGCGTTCAGTGGAAGCATGTCTATGATTGAAATGTTCGTAGCTGGGATCGCTTTGGATGCTCGAAACGGGCACCCCATTGTCGTTTTGAATGACAGCACAAAAAGACGAGCACTGCCAATATGGATCGGCATGGCCGAAGCAAACGCTATCAGTAGAGCGCTTGACAATTTCAAGCCAGAGCGGCCGATGACGCACGATTTGCTGCTCAATGTGATCACCCAACTTGGCTACAAAGTTAAGCAAGTCGAAATTAATGAACTTGCCGCGAACACTTACTTTGCAACCATTCTGTTGTTGGTCGATGATCCCGAGCACAAGCTGGATACTACTAAATCGATCGACGCCCGCCCTTCCGATGCGATTGGCCTGGCCCTGAGGGCAAAATGCGCCATCTTCGTGTCGGCTCAGGTCGTGGCTGATGGCACTATTCCTGCCGACTTCGAGAAGGATGAAGCTGAGGCGCAGGAATTTAAGAAGTTTATAGAAGGGCTGAAAGCATCTGATTTTAAGAAGGGTGGCGGTCCATCAGAGTGATTTTTTCTTCTCGAGCGCCTTGGTCAGTGCAACTTCCAGTGTCGCCACTTTCGCCTCAAGCAACTTGACTGCGTCCGATGCCACTTCCTTAGCCAGTTTTTGATCCTGCACATCCCATTGTTGCAGTTTCTTCTCGCTGCGCACTTCGCGGATCTTTGTTTGCCAAACAGCAACGCTCCCTACCAATCCCGCTACCCATGCGCCTATTAAAGTTGGTCCAAGCGGAAGTGGAACTGCGCTGCCAAACAAGCTGAACGATACTGATTGTCCGTTCTGTACGGCCAGTGCGATCACCGCAAGGCCGAGCACTGAAGCGACACCAAGAACCGCGTAATAGAAGATTTTGCTTTGCATAACGTTATGTGAGCTGTGTAAGGAGTGTTTGAAAGTCCTCTGGAAGAGGCGCTTCAAATTCTAACAGCATGCCTGTGATCGGGTGCTTGAAACTCAGTTGAGCTGCATGGAGGGCTTGTCCCTTTAACCCTAATTTGTGGCGCGCCGGCTCATTGCCGGTTGATTTCGGATTGTATAGCAGGTCGCCCACGACCGGATAACCAAGGCTGCTCATATGAACTCTGATCTGATGAGTGCGACCAGTCTCAAGCATCACTTTGACAAGAGTGAATTTGGAAAAGCGCTCAATCACTTTGAAGCGACTGATCGCTTTGCGCCCCTCAGTGACAATCGCCATTTGTTTGCGTTTGGTTGGATGCCTTCCGATCGGTTTGTCGATCGTACCTTGATCCATTTTCATCACCCCTTCAACAAGGGCGATGTAGTCGCGCCGAGCGCTTTTAGATTTTATTTGTTCAGCCAGATCGCGGTGTGATTTGTCTTCTTTGGCAATCACCAACAGTCCAGACGTGTCCTTATCCAGGCGATGCACAATGCCAGGGCGCACCGTTCCGGAGATACCGGAGAGTGTGCCGCGCATGTGAAAGAGCAGCGCATTAACCAGAGTGCCGGTATAAATTCCGGCACCGGGATGTGTCACCATGCCTGCTGATTTATTGATTACGGCAAGAAATTCGTCCTGGTAGACAATGTTTAGAGGAATGTCTTCGGCTTGCAGATCCAGTTCCCTGGGCTCTTGCAGCTCGATTGTGATGCGTTCGCCACCATGTAATTTCAAGCTTGCTTTACTCGGCTGATCGTTGACGAGAATGTCTTCATCCTCAATCAGTTTTTGGATTCGTGATCTGCTCAGATCTGGAACCTCGCGGGCGAGGTAGACATCCAGCCGGATACCACCGGGGTCATCACCAGTCGCTACTATCAGCTCAGTGAGCGGGTCATCCGTGATCATGTTGAGCAGCGCCCTCTTGTGGCGTAGCGCCTTCCTGTTGTGCAACGCTGAGCTCTTGTTGCAGAGGAATTTCTTCTGCTTGCTTGGTTCGTGTAGAATTTTCCATCATCATCGCGATCAATATCAAACCGATACCGATATCGATGCAGACGTCTGCGCAATTGAACACTGGGAAATTTATGAACGTAAATTCCATGAAGTCAGTCACTTTGCCTTGGGTGAAGCGATCCAAAAGGTTTCCGCAAGCACCTCCGAACAAAAAACCTAAACCGGTCCGCTCCACATTCGATACCAGAGTAGATTCTCGCTTTAACATCCATGCCACTAAGGCCAGTGTGACCACGCTGGCCAATGCGGTCATTAAATAGCCATTGTTGGCACCAAGGCTGAAGGCTGCTCCAGTATTGTGCGTGACAAAGAATCTCATTACGCCCGGGATGAAGGGCATCGGCTCACCGATGATAAGCTCAGTGCGTGCCCACTCTTTAGTGAGCGCGTCAACTACTAAGCAAAGCGTAGCTGTAAGCGGAATGATCCACTTGTTTGAGCTGGACTTCGCAGCCGACTTCATGCCTTACTTGGAAGGGTCAGAAGGATGCTCGTCTTCTTTTACTGGCGTCAAGTGATCAACAGGTGTTTTAGGCTTGCCTGTTTGCTCGTTGAGTTGATCTTTTGCCGGAAGCTCGTCGTGCAAGATTGTCTTGTTTGCAGGTTCTTTGATACTTTTTTCGACAGACTCGGAGCCTTGCTTGATTTTCTCTACTGATTCTTTTTTCAGCAAATTGCTGTGGGGAGTGGTTGTCTTTTCCACTTTCTCAACAGCTTTATCTACTGATTTTTCTGCAGTAATTATTTTCTCGAGGTGCTCATCAATGTTAGGCACTACGTTCAATCGTCTCGTCAAAAAAGTAATGCCCATTAGATTGTTGCGACTTGAGTTGGTTATACCAATTGTAGCCATCAATAATTCATTGCGATTGTTGGTATTCGCAGGCATGATTCGCTCTAAAACTGTTCCGTCCAGCGGTCGCCAGGCGTCAGTCGGTTGAGGTTGTGGATACTCCAGCGGTTGGCTGGTAATTGATCCCACAGCCGTCAAACCGGTCGGTAAATTCAACTCGAGTTTGGCCGAATATTGTCTGCCAGATTTAACTTGCTCTGGTGCGGAAAACGAAGCGTTCAGAGTTTTAGCCAGACCAAAAGCAACTCGCACTTTTTCATAGTCGATGCGGTCACCAATGATTCTCCAGTTGGCGCCGATTTTCTTGATGTATAGCTGACCTTCAGATATTGAATTCAAATCGCCTTTGGTGTTAATACCAGGCATTTCTTTTGCGGTGCTGCCAACTGCCATGTCGCGAGATTCAACGGTGGCAAAATTTCCTTCGATACGAATAGATTTAGTCTTGGAGGAAGATTTGGCGTCGGGATATGTCTTCCAAAAATCTTCTGTAAGTTTGGAGACGGCTTTTTTGTCTAGCCCGTCATTGTTGATATAGTCATCAGCGTAATTGCTCATTACACTGTCAAGATTGTGCGCGTTCCACTGAGCTTCGATGTTACTCAGCAGTCCTTCAATTTCTTTGCGCTCTTTCTCGTGCTCTTTGAGATCCGGATCGAGTGTGAAGTCGTTGGCGTTCGCCGCCGCACCAGGGGTGGTGACTACCGTCGAGGTCTCAATTGCCTGGGATGGAAGAGCAAAAAATGATGCCATTAGTAGCGATGCAACCACATGTGGTGCCCGTCGGTAACGTTTGATCGGACTTATCCGCATGCTCTTCTCTTCTCCAATTCGTGCCCGTTGGTCAAATCAAACAATCCGACCTGAGCGCAGCAAGATCCCAAACACACATTATACAGGCTGGGACCTTGCTGCGCTTCGCGTTTCTAGACAGCGACCAGGAGCTTGTTCATCTGATCGACGTTTTCCTTGATAGAATCAGCTGATTTCTTCAGAGCGGCAAGCTCTTCGGCAGTCAGCTTGAGTTCGACAATCTTCTTCATGCCTTCACGACCCAGAACTGCTGGCAGTCCGACGTAGACATCCTTCAAGCCATATTCGCCATCGGCATAAACCGCGCAAGGCAAAAGGCGATTCTTGTCCTTCAAAATGGCTTCGACCATGTGTGCAACCGAAGCTCCTGGTGCGTAATAAGCGCTACCAGACTTGAGCAGGCTAACAATTTCAGCACCACCATCGCGAGTTCTGGCAACGAGTGCTTGAATGCGTTCTGGCGTCATCAATTCTGTGATCGGCACTCCATTTACTGAAGAGAAGCGTGGGAATGGAACCATCAAATCGCCGTGACCGCCCAAGACCATCGCCTTGATGTCTTCCACTGAGTAGCCCAATTCCATGCCGATAAAAGCTTGGAATCGAGCGCTATCCAACACTCCAGCCATGCCGATAACCCGGCTTGTGGGCAATTTGGTGGTCTTCCAAGTCAGGTATGTCATCACGTCAAGCGGATTGGTGACACAGATGAAGATTGCATCTGGTGAAAGCTTTACGGTTTTTTCGGCAACTTCCTTAACGATATTGGCGTTGATTTTCAACAAATCGTCGCGCGACATCCCTGGCTTGCGGGCGATTCCGGCTGTGATTACGACGATGTCTGAATTCTTCGTGTCGGCGTAGTCGTTTGTTCCAATCAAGTTGCAGTCATGACCGTTGATCGGTGCGGCTTGCATCATATCGAGGGTTTTACCTTGTGGAATGCCCTCGAGGATGTCCACGACAACGACGTCGGCTAGATCTTTGTCAGCCACATATTGTGCGACAGTGGCGCCGACGAACCCGGACCCTACTACAGTAACTTTGTTCACGACAAAACCTCCTGGCCCTTGGGCCTGCTCTCGTGCGGCGATATTGGCAAAGCGTAACATGGCCAAAGCTCGAGTCCCTGTTTGCTTAAGCATTAGTTCAGTCTGGCGAAAAAAATAGTCAAGTTCGGTGAAAACCCTGTGTGGATTGGGAAAATATTGGATATGCTGGATTAAAGGAACTGTTTTTTTGTCTAGCCCGAATCTTCGCAACGGCTTTACGTCGATGAAGGTTGGAGGATGGTCCAAATATGAAGCAGCGGTATCCAGTAGCAATGTCTCCTTATGTCGGACGTGGATTGTTGTCAACAAGGCGCCGCCTTACTTGGCTGGGCTTGCTTTTTGTGCTCCTGACGCCGCTTTGTCCCGCAATTTCAGCCCAAACCTCCGACGGCGACAGCGTCTTGAAGATGGACGTGCCTAAGATGGACACATCTACCGTCAGGAAAACGCTTAAAGGTGGAATTTTCCATCGCGAGGCGATCGTGCCTAAAAGCACCAAGCTTCAATCCGGCGCCGCTAACAACTCCGCCAAGTTGCAGGACCGCGATAGCAAACTGACAGCTGGAACCGGCAAGACAGGCATCCTTAATAAGCTATTTAAAGCCAAAATCAAAGCGGCACTTCCTTTCAATCCCGTTGTGCAAAACGGCATCGGCATTATCGGGGTCAAGTTTGTCTTGGGATTTGGTCTGCCGCCTACAATCAACCGCGTCTTTCCTGGCACTCCAGCCCATCTGGCCGGATTGAGAAACAATGACATCATCGTTGCTGTGGACGGCGTGCCCACCTCTGGCCTAACCAAAGAAGAGGTTTACGCCATGATTGTGGGCACTCCTGACACGCCGGTTACCGTGTCGGTGCTGCGCAATGGGGATTTCGTGCCTAAGACAATGAATAGAATGGACTTCAACGACATTCCTGATCCTTCTGTAAGGCGCGACTACCTAATGAGCATCTAGCTGGGAGCGTCGTCTCCTGGGAGCGCCGGCATCTTTGCCGGCATCTACACGTACTCGATGTGCATCTACTAGAGACGGCACCTGGGAGCGCCGGCATCTTTGCCGGCAACTAATCACTTTCAAGGCTTATGCTAAACTTTGAGCCATGCGGCTTTGTTTTGATGCCACCAGATTCGGTAGCGGTCTTGACGGTGCTATAGAGCTAGCGTCGTTCCGCGGACTGCCTGCCGTAGAGTATTCATTTGCGCCTTTTGCCACCGGTAAGGCGCCTAAAGCGCTGGACGCGAACGAGAAGAAATCTCTGCGTTCCGTTGCTGAGTTAAGTCAAGGAAAAGGTGTCGAGTTTGCCTGCCTGAATCTTGACTACTGTGTTCGACCAGGCGACAAGAAATCCGTTAAGCAATTTTTGCCGATGATGACAAAACTGGCACAGGTGGCTGAGGTGCTGGGTTGTTCGCGGATCGCGTTTTCGTTGCTGCCTAGCGACAGCGATGATTGGCTCCCGCTGGTTGAGGAATGCTTGACCGCGGCAAGTGAAGCGTTAGAAAAACATGGTGCCAAACCTCTTTTAAGGTTGTCGACTCCCCAAGACTATCGAGGCGTCTCTCTAAAAAAATGGCGCGCCATGGAGCCGCAAGATTGGCGCGATTTGGTTTCGGCTTGTCCCAGCCTAAGTTTGAGTTTTTCACCAGCAGACTGTGTTTGGCTGGGTATCGATTATTTGCGCGTCCTCTCTGGAGTGGCAGCTGCCATCGATCATGTTGAGGCTCACGACATCGAAATTAATCGTGACTTGCTTGTTGATAGCGGTTTGTATGGTCCATTGTGGTGGCGATATCGGATGCCTGGTAAGGGGCAAGTAGACTGGGGGCAGCTCATCGAAGCGCTCAAGCTCTACGATTTTAGCGGCACCATTTCAGTTCATTTGGATGACGAATTTGTCTCCAGTGAACATGAGGAACTGGAAAAAGCTCTTGATACTAGTTTGAAGAAATTGGCACCATTCGTCAGGGATTGATATGACTCAGCAATCGACTGCGTACCTCTTTCTGCATACACACTGGGATCGCGAGTGGTATTTGCCTTTTGAAGTGTATCGAGCGCGGCTCGTTTCAGTTGTGCGTTCAGTGATTGACGGATTGAACTCTGGTGAACTGCCTAACTTTCTTTTAGACGGACAGGCAAGCGTGCTTGAAGATGTGTTCGAAATAGATCCGTCGCTCTATCTGCCGATTAGAGATTTGATGGCTCAATGCACACTCTCGGCGGGACCCTGGTATGTACTGGCTGATCAAATGCTGGTCCGCGGTGAAAGTCTGATCCGCAATTTGCAAGTCGGAATTGAAGCCACTGCGATGTATGGTGACCCGGCGATGATCGGATATTGTCCGGATACTTTCGGCCATAGCGCTGACTTGCCGCGCATTCTAAGTGGCTTTGATATCGATTGCGCCTATGTTTGGCGCGGCGTACCTAAACTTGATTCAGGACCCGCGTTTCTCTGGCAAAGCAACGACGGCAGTAGCGTTCTCGCTTATCATCTCTCGCGCGGATATTACGATGTTGCTTTTCACAACGCCGGGAAAGATACTGATCTCCTGGAACATATTGGCAAATGGCTGCCACCAAATGACTCACACTACTGTCGGCAAATAGATGGCGCCTTGATACCTGTGGGCGCAGATCACATGGCGCCTCCTAAAGACATGGAGAAACTTCTTGCCCGAGTGAGTGCAGTAACGAGTGATAATTCTGCTAAGACAAAAACAGCTGTAGGGACTGGAGATGTGGCGGTCGTCGATTGTGCACTGCGAGTGGTGCCCATTACCTTGACCGATTTTAGTCAAAAACTAAAGGACGCTATCAACGTGGATTTGCTTCCCTTAGTTGAAGGGGAGTTGCGAGACAACAGCTCCGCTTTACAATTCGAGCGTGCCTATTTGTTACAAGGTGTGCTCTCCAGCAGGCTTTACCTCAAGCGCGAGAATCACATCGCCGAGCATCGTTTGGTTGATCTCTCGGAACCTTTGCACTCGATTCTGTATGTTCTCAAAATCGCAGACTATCCCGCTTGCGAACTCAGGCATGGATGGAAGCAATTGTTGAAGAATCATCCTCACGACAGCATATGCGGTTGCAGCATTGATTCCGTTCATCGCGAGATGCAAACGCGCACGGTCAAACTACACGAGTTGCTCAATGCTTTAGACGCAGAAGCAGCTCGTGCTGTCGCGTCGCCATCGGGTGCCTCTGCCGTTTTATCTGCAGCCCGCTCGCTGCCAATCATTGATCCTGCTCAGGTGCCGGATCGGATCTCATTTTTCAACACGTCTGGCGAAGCGCTTGTTTCGCCTATTCCGTTTGTCTGGGCTACCGATGAAGACGCCGTCGGTGAACCAATGTTAGAAGATCCAGAACGCGCAGACATTCAAATTGTGGCGTCCGAAAAACGTGTCGAAATTTTTTCTGGTTCTGGTAATGAACCAGTAGTCAAAACCGTAAACGTTCATCACGGCTGGCTTTGGTCCGACAATTTACCAGCTTTTGGCGGCAAGGCTGTCAATTGGACACAGAGTGCTTCCACTAAACCTGTTCGACCACTATCCCAAAAGGTCGAACAGATCAAACGCGTTCGGGAATTTGTCAGCACCGATGAACGCCGAATTAGCAATGAGTTCCTTTCAGTGGAAATTGAACCAGACGGTACACTGGTCGTTATCAGTCACGAGACCCGGCGTCGGTCACGCATGTATCGATTGGGTCACAATTTCCGAGATGTGGCTGATTGTGGTGATTCATACAACTTTGATCCGATCCCCGGTGATAAACCACTGGTTGCTAAGATCACCGGAGTTCGTCCGGGACTTCTGGGTCCCCTGGTTGGATCCTTATTGATCGATTACGAGATGAAGATTCCGATCAACGCCGAAGAAGTAACCAAGTCCACCGTGACCGATGGATTCCCTGATGGACCGTCCGCTTTTATTCGCTCGAACAAAACGGTCGTTCACAAATTCAAGACCGAAGTTTCTTTGCGACGTGGAGTTCCAATCGTATTTTTTGATACTGAATGGGAAAATAAATCCGCCGATCATCGACTCGAAGTGCTTTTGGACACTGAGTTGGATGTGCAGATGAGCTTCGCCGAAAACCATTTTAGCGTTGTGAAGCGAGAGCGCCCACATTTGAAAACCAGTCTGCCCGTCGCAAAGGGCACCGAGGCGCCCCTGGATAGATTGCCATGTCAGCGATTTTTTGTTGCCAACGGACAAGCTTTCTTCAATGCGGGTCTGCCTGAATATGGCTTGGATGGCTCCAATGTGACGATTACTCTTTTACGTGCGTTCTCGCACCTTTCAAGGTCGCGATTGCAAACTCGCGGCGGTGGTGCAGGTCCCGGTGTGCCAACGCCTGAAGGAAATTGTTTCGCTCTGAACCGAGCAAGTTACGCCTGGTCGCCACTCGCGCAGGTGCGCGGCGGGATCTTTACAGATTCATTGTCTGAAGCGCAATTGATTCAGGTCTACAAACTTGCCGAGTTATTCGAAGGTCGCTTCCGCGCGGCGCTGTCGCATAATTCATGGAATGAGCGAATTTCCTCTCTTCTTCACATCGAGAATCCAGCATTGAGGTTGATGTCTGCATACATCTATGAGCACAGCCTGTACCTTCGCTTACTCAACGTTACAGACTCTTTGCAGGATTTGGGACTCAGCCTTCGCTTGCCTGTGCGGGCGGCTTTCCTCTGCAAATTAAATCAAGATCCACTCGAAGAATTAGTAGTTGAGCGCAGTGAGGGAACTATCTCCAGCCGCATTGCCTTGCTGCCTGGTAAGAATGAACTGGTGACGATTCGGTTAGAACTCGATTAATTTGAGACAGGGTAAGCGAATTCAGAACAAAGTGGGTACAACTCGGTTATGCGTAATCTTCATAAATATCTTTCAATAGCTTTGGCCGCTTTAGCACTGAATGCGGTGCCATCCGCATACGCTAAAAAAGCGATTGTTGATTCCCCTTTAGACGAACAGACTCAAGCATCCCTTCGCCGTGTAGTAAAGCCCGGTAACGCTCAGCGCGCAACTCAGGTGATTTTGGAGGCCCTTCAGAATGCGAATGATATTCCTAAATGTCTGGCTATAGCGGCTTATACCGATGGTGCTGGTGCTTCGATGTTAGACGCTAGGCGCCAATGTCTTACCAAAGCTTTGACTCTGTGTCAGTCGCGACAAGACTTCATCCAGGTGGCGCTGAAATCCAGGCAATACCAATGTTATGAAGTGACTCGAGACGCCGTCAATTCTTTAATCGGAAGCGGAACTTCGCCTGAAGAGCTCTATGATCTGGCCAAAAAGACTCAAGAAGTTGCACTCAATGATGTCGCTCACCTTGCCATGGAAAAGGCTTACACCTTGGTCAAAACGATTCCTGATGCGCTTGCCTTTGCACGTCAAGCAAAGCTGCTTTCAATGGACGATCTGAATCGCAAGACGGTCAAAGACTTGATCGATGATGAACCGAATGCTCACGAATTAATCGTCATTCTCCACTATATCGAACCATTTCAATTGAAAGATATGGATCGCTATTGCATGAAGAAAGCCTTGGATCGCGCCGGGTCTGAGCAAGATTTTTTGGATATTTATAATGCCTCACAACGACGCGGCGAGTCTGACATTTTTCAAATTGCGCTTTATCGCGGTCGTAAAGCAAGGCTAATGGCAAAGATCAAAGCCGAGCAAGAAGCAGCGCAAGTCACGCTAGATGCTCAACAAGCGAAGGCGCAACAGGATCTGCAGACTCAAGGCACTACCAATCCTCCCCAGCAAGGCGCCGGCTTCTAATCCGGAACGCGCTGCCGACAGTTAATGCGCGGCGGGCAGTACTGTAGAAGCCGCCTCGCGTGCCCACCTCGGCACCACTGATAGTGGCGAAGTTGAACTAGGACTCAAAGATCAAAGTCGTAAAACGGCAAGGCGACTGATGGTATCGAAATGCGCGTCAAATGTCAGAACAGTTGCCCCTTCTCGCATCGCAAGCGCTGCAATCCATATGTCGTTTGTGGGAATCGGGGTTCCTTTTCGGCGTAGCTCCACGACAATCTCGGCGTAACTATGAGCCGCATCGCTATCAACGTCCAGAACTCGAACAGCCGGATTCGAAAGGAAAGCTCTCAGATCCGACTCGTTTTTTTCGTAGCGTGTTCCAAGTTTGAAGCCAGCCAACAGTTCACCTAGGACGATTGAAGGCACTGTCAGGGAGCGGCTTCTTGTAATTAGATCCACAACTTCAGGATGTCCCGCCTTGAAGTTGCTGTACGCAGAAGTGTCCAAGCACAAGCTTTTCACTTCCAGACTTCCGAGTCGACCTGCTCGAAGATTTCCATATGTTGTTCAAAGTCTGTGAATTCCTGGCCGCTCCATGTTCCGGCAAATTTCGCTAGTCCATTCTCGTATTGCTTAGATGTAAGTCCCAGACTTTGTCCAAGCAAATCCAGCACTGCTTGGTTAAGAGACGTTCCTCGTCGCTTCTTCTCGTTCTGTAGGGCGCGAGCAAGCTCGCTTGACACTCCTCGAATGGTTATTTGCTTCATTTGTAAGTGCCTTCATTTATTGCTTTCATTGAAGGCATTATACTGAATACAGCATTGGCTGTCAATTTCTCACCTCTATGAAACGAAGAATGAACGAAACCAGATCTAAGAACGGGTAACTTATAATTGAGAAATACTTCAGTCAATAGATTCTATGTCTCAAGATCAAGTAGCAAATGAGCATCCCTGGAATATAGTCTGGGGCCAGCCTTACATAGACTCAAATCGATTGGCTTTGGCAATTGAGCAAGAGCTATTGCGTAATCCGCAACCGGATTTTCGAACCCGCTTACTGATTAGGGATTCAGTTCAAGCTCTTCAATCTTTTGATCGCTCAGAGACCTTTTCAAAATGGCTCGATAGTAGTGCCGTTAAAGCGAAGATTGAAGCCATACTGCAGGAAAATTTGGGGGAATCCGGATTCCACAATATCAAGGATAGGCTGGTGACAAACATCAAGAGAAACGAGCTGGAGCAAGTGTTTGAGTTGCTCGGCAGAAATATTCGAAAGCCCTTGGAAGTTTGTATTGCCGGATCAATTCCGGCTCTAATCAGCGAGGTGACCGCAAGACCCACAGACGACATTGATTTTATTGATGAAGTGCCCTCTGAGATTCGCGAGCAAAGAGAGACGTTAAAGCAAATCGCAAAAAAATACGGACTAACGCTCGGCCATGTGCAGTCGCATTATCTGCCAAGCAACTGGCAATCACGACGCCACTATTTGGGTGAATATGGAAATCTTAGAGTCTATGTTGCGGATCAATACGACATTTTTGTGAGCAAGTTGTCGAGTAAATTGGAAAAGCACCAAGACGATTTGAGAGTGATGTCTGCGAGACTCGATAAGGACCAAGTTAGGGAACGATTGTTCACTGATGGTAAGGCTTTTCTCGAAAGTGCACACGACAGACCGACCATTGAAGCAAACTGGCAATTCATTTACCGAGAACCTCTAAGTCTTATATGAGGACTCCGTCACAGGCAGTCATGTCTAGCTGTGAGCAGACTGTGAACCCCGGAGAGCACGTACAGCGACTCTCTTACTCGTTCAACTCTCATGGCGAATTTATATTCCTGTAGAGATTCTCCGTTTGCGAAGAAACGGCTGCTAGCCAAGGCATTGGACAAGCGCTGCCGTTAGAAGACCGGCTGCTTCGGAAAATTCGACGACGGCGCCGTAGCAGTCACCTGTTTGACCGCCCAATTTTTTGTTTAGCCAATGGCTGCATAGTAATCCGGCGGCGAATGTGACTGACACCACTGCTAACAAGTTTAGTTGTCTTCCCATGTAAACCGCGCCGATCGTGCAAATGATCGGCAGGAATGCCGACATCCATAAGTCGCCTGGAAAGTTGGTTGTATCGTGCCAGATCTTGCCTTTCCCTTGTTCGCGCAGATAAGTAAATTTGCCAATCGCATAAACTTCAGAGATACGTGCCCATGCAGGCACCAGAAACAGTACCGCGAACAGTGATGTTGATCCGAGTGAAGAAAGCGCTGCGAACTTACAAACAAGTAGCAGAATCCCCACGATCACGCCAAAGTTGCCGACGCGCGGATCGCTCATGATTTCTAGCATGCGGGCTGGGCTCTGATGGGAAAAGATCCCGTCGGCAGTATCCATCAAACCGTCAAGATGCAAACCGCTCGTGAAGACAAACCAGAAAAGTGTGAGCAGTGCCCCTTGCACTAAATATGGTGCATGGCTTAAATCGAGAACTTTTGCGCACAGAAATAAACAAACGCCGATAAGCAGTCCGACAGTGGGCAAATACTTCGACAATCCGGCAAGCAGTTCGTCTGATTGTTCTAAGTCCACTTTATAAATTGGCAAGCACGTAACGTAGGAAGCAGTTAAAGCAAGTCGACGAAGAAAATCCATTATTTCGCCTTCGGTCTTTGCACTTCCGCCGTGTATTCAGGTCTGTCTGGAAATATTGTCCAGTTGTTTAATACAAGTAATTCGCGCAACGGATCATAGTATGCAACCGCTTCCTGAACGGATTTGAGTATGTCTGGATCGCATTCCATACCGCGGGCACGTTCTAGAATTTTGGCTACAATCTCGTCGATAGATTCTGCTCTGGATTCTTCCCAAGGCATGATCGTATCATCGGCAAGAACGCCTGCAATTTCTGCTGCCACTGGCAGTGGTTCATTCCAGGTTAGACCGTACGTGAACATACTGCGAGTATGCAAATGTTCCACGAAAGCTTGGTGCGGTCCGATGATATCTGTTGCCCAGGCTAGGACAAGGAGCGCCCGGTCCGGACGGTGTGGTCCCTTGTAGCTGTCTACCGGGATTTCCATTAGCTCTGCGAGTATGCGGGCAAGGGGTCGAGCGTTAGGATTGTAGTATTCGATAGCTTCGAACTCAATCCTCAATCCTTCAAGCACTCCTTTTAGGATAGCCAGTGTCGATGCGATTGACGTGAAGTCTTCCTTCTTATTGAGTTCCTCATTTTCGGTGCGCAGCAAGATGCCTCCGTAGAGAACATATTGCCAATCGCGAGGAGAGAGATTTTGTTTATTTCCCATCAACTCCAGGCGTTTGAGAACTATTTTTCTATGATGCAGCTCTCTTTGTTCGTCTTCATCGTGAGTTAAGCCGGATAGCTTTTCGATCATTTCCTTCGCTTCCGCTAGACGGCGCGTAAGCGTGTAGCAAACGGATAAGTTGAGGACAGTGTCAAAGTCCTCACTATCCGCAGTTGCTTGTTTGAAGTGCTCGATCGCTTCATCGAACCTTGAAAGTGACATCAGTGAAAATGCAATTTCATAATTTACAGTTGGTTCATTGGGCATCAATTTGAGGCAACGCTCAAGGAGCATGATGGCTAGCTCGTGCTGTCTCAAGTCAATTAGACCAAAGCCAGCTTCGAAAAGCGCGTACGGAAGATCATCCTCGTTTCCGTTCTCTTTCTTTGATTGATCATTTCCTAGTGCAGAATCCAAATCTGGATCTGATGCCGTCTTTAATGATCCGGATTCCGATTTTGTCGATTTTGTTTCTAAGAGCTCTGTCAGCCGTTTTAGCTTGTGTGCTACTTCGTTGCGGCCTGCTTGCTTCATCAGTTCGCTGAACATACCGATCGCGCGGCTATCATCCTCGTGCTCTAACCAGTATTGTTTTAAGCATGTAAGGCATTGCTCTAGCATACCCTCGTCAAGCAGGCGCCGTGCTTCGGACAGCGGCTCAGGAACTAGTTCTTCAGAGATTGCTTCCGTCACATTCAACCCTCGAAAAACAATTACACTAGTTGTTCTGCCAGCTCTTCTGCGTGGTATGAACTTCTAACCAGTGGGCCGGAGTGCACCATTTTGAATCCCAGTTTCCAGGCCTCAGCGCCCAATTCATCAAATTCTTCGGGGGTGACGTAACGCTGAACCGGAAGTTGCTCTCTGCTCGGACGAAGATATTGTCCAAGAGTTAAAAAGTCCACATCGATGGCGCGCATGTCTCGGAGAACTTCGAGTATTTCTTCGCGCGTCTCTCCAAGACCGAGCATTATCCCCGATTTTGTAGGAATGTCAGGTCGTAGTCTTTTTGCTATTTCCAGAACTTTTAGCGATCGGTCGTATTTAGATCCCGGCCGGACTTTTCGATAAAGCCGCGGTACTGTTTCTATATTGTGGTTGAAAACCACTGGATTCGCCGCCAAAACTGTGGCAACACAATCTTCTCTGCCCTGAAAATCCGGCGTCAAGACTTCAACATTTACGTCTGGTATCAATTCTTTTAGTGCAGTAATTGTGCGGGCGAAATGGTTCGAGCCTTGATCCGGTAGATCGTCCCGATTGACTGAAGTCAAGACAACGTGCCGCAGTCCCATTTGTCGGGATGCTTCGGCTACTCGTTGAGGCTCATCAGCATCAAGCGCTTCAGGCATTCCTTTATTCACCGAACAAAATTTGCAAGTTCGTGTACAAAGCGAACCCATGAGCAGATAAGTTGCCGTTCCTCTGGCCCAACACTCGCCTTTGTTCGGGCATCTACCGCTTTCGCAAATTGTGTTAAGTTTCTGCTCTTTTAAAATCGAGCGAACTTGGCGGTTTTCGTCGGTGTTGAGAACCGTTCGACGAACCCATTCAGGCAACCTTTGATTCTTTTCAGCTTCGTTCAAAGTGCCGCTTTGCGACGCGGATTGCAAATCAGTCATATCTACCAAGAACCTTCTCTTACCCTCATCGTATTTTAGGCCATTAGTAATCCCGGCGATCCTCTACCTGGATAATTCGCCACTCTTCAGTTATGTTGGGCGACCTTTGCAAGCTATTTCGCTATCTTCGCAGGTGATGCCGGCAAGGATGCCGGCGCTCTCAGCTAGCCCTCACCTCTTCGTGCTTCGTCACGTATGGCTGAGCAAATCAAGCCTATGGGGTAAAATGCTGGGTCTTATCAGTCAAATACGAGCTGGGAGTTGTGAAATGAGCAATCCGAAGCGCAGCAAAATTATTGCCGGCAACTGGAAAATGCACAAAAATCGGTCGGAAGCGAAGGCTCTTGCCGAGGCGATTGGGCATGGGGTCAAAGGCGAAAAAGACTTGCCAATAGTTGTTCTTTTCCCCCCATTTACGAGCCTGGCTGCTGTTGGCGACGTCTTGAGGGATACGCCAGTCGATCTCGGTGCCCAGAACATGGATCATCATGACGGCGGCGCCTACACTGGTGAAGTGTCGCCCACAATGCTGATTGACCTGGGCGTGGAGTACATTCTGATCGGGCATTCAGAGCGACGCCAGTTTTTCGGTGAAACCAACGCCAGTGTTAATTTGAAGCTGAAAGCGGCATTGAAGCATGCCCTTAAGCCGATCGTCTGTGTTGGAGAAAGCTTGGACGAGCGGGAAAACAATTTGACGGACGCAGTCGTGAGGCGACAAGTTGGAGCCGCGTTGGCAGATTTGGAAGTTGAAGAACTGAAGACTTTGATCGTTGCTTATGAGCCAGTCTGGGCGATAGGCACCGGCAAGACATGCGAGGCGGCCGAAGCTAATCGTGTTTGCGCTTTAATTCGAGCCACTATCAATGACTGCTTCCGTTCTGACGAGTCTACTCAAATCGGTGACTCTATCCCGATTCTTTACGGTGGCAGCGTCAAGCCGTCCACTATCGACGAGCAATTGCAACAGAGCGATCTTGATGGAGCCCTTGTTGGCGGCGCTAGTTTGACTGCGGAAGACTTCCTGCCTCTAATCAAGTCGGCCCAAAAGCGAATCCGCTCATTAATCAGCGTTTAGCTTAACCGCCGAAATGGAGCGCGGATTTTTAATTCGCCCCGAACGAGGGTCGCCGATGAGCGATTATGGGCGGCTAGAATAGCCGCGCTCCACTCGTGAATTGTCGCTGTACTGATCGAAATCCTCTGATAAATACTGGCTTACTCACCTTACTTGATATAATGGCACTTCGGATTACTCGGAGAGGTGTCAGAGTGGTCTATCGTGCAGTCCTGGAAAGACTGTCTGCGCTAAAACGCAGCGAGGGTTCGAATCCCTCCCTCTCCGTTCTTCATATTCAATCGGAATTCGTGGGCTGCGGTCATGGATCATTTTCTTGAGAAGCTAAAAGAGATCGAGCACACTTATCTGGAGCTCGAGCAGAAACTTTTTGATCCTGAAGTCACTGCTGACTTGAGCAACTTCAAAAGGCTCAATCAAACTAAGCGATCACTTGAACCGACGATTGATGCCTTCAATAAGTACAGGAAGCTGACGAGCGACATCTCAGACTATCAGGAAATGCTGCGCGAGGCGGAGCCAAGCGATCGAGAAGAAATAGAAGCCCAGCTTGAGACCTCGAAAGCCGAGTTGGAAGAGCTGAGCAATCGTCTGAAATATCTCTTGTTGCCACGTGATCCCAATGATGACAAAGACATTATGGTGGAAATTCGTGCCGGCACCGGCGGTGATGAAGCGTCATTGTTTGCTGGAGATTTATTGCGCATGTACTTGCGCTACGCAGATCGGTTGGGCTGGAAGCCAGAAATCGCCAGCGCAAGTGAAGGCGAGTTGGGCGGATACAAAGAAGTAATCGTCAGTTTTAAAGGTGAAGGGGCCTACAGTAAATTCAAATTTGAATCCGGTGTTCATCGCGTTCAGCGTGTTCCTGCTACTGAAGCGAATGGCAGAGTACACACTTCTACAGCCACTGTGGCGGTGATGCCGGAAGCCGATGAAATTGACGTCCAGTTAGACGAAAAAGATTTGGAAATTTCGACGATGCGTTCAGGCGGAGCCGGCGGCCAGAACGTCAACAAAGTTGAAACTGCCGTGCGCATTGTTCACAAGCCGAGTGGACTTATGGTGGCATGTTCAGAAGAAAGAAGTCAGTTGCAGAATAAAGAGCGGGCTAAGCAAATATTGCGAGCCAAGCTTTTTAAGATGGAAACCGAAGCGCAGCAAAAAGCTATTTATGATGAACGCAAGTCTCAAGTGGGCACAGGCGATCGTTCCGAAAAAATTCGAACATACAATTTTAAAGACAATCGAGTCACCGATCATCGTCTAAATGTGAACTTCAGTCTCGCTCAAGTTCTCGAAGGTGATTTGGATCGAATGATAGAGGCTGCGATCTTGGATGATCAGCAACGACGCCTTGAAGACAGTCTTGGCAACGACAGCTTCCCTAGTTGATTTATTTACTGGAAGGCGGCTTGTCTTCAATTGGTTTTTGTGGCTCAGTCTTTCCCTGAGTTGAAGTGTCAGTTATTTGTCCACTGACATTCTTTTGAGCTCCGTCAATGACAACTTTTCCTTTTACATCCTGTGTAGCCGGATCTGGTGACAAAATGTTTTGGGTCGCCTTCATTTCTGTCTGTGTATTATTTTTGCTGATCACTTTTCCGGCGACGTCGGCGGTGATCTTAGTACTGCGAAGTGCGGCACTAACGTCGGTGGCGGTCGGAGGCAGCGGCAATTTCCCTTGCACTCCTGTCACCCCAGTCTGTCTAAGGTTGGCACTAGTGCTGGTCATGGTGGCAGAGGTAGATGGGTTTTCTCGTTTAAGGGCCAGGGCAACGTCGCCCAAATTTACACCGTGGTAAAAATTGAAACTATCCACGCTGATAATCGGAGGAAACTCGATCTGCGAGCTGCCATCAAGACTGCGAACAACTTCCAGTAGTGCCGCATTTACAGAGTCATCTGTCGTGGATCTGTTGACGCGTGCACGCAGTTTTCGATTTCGATCCACATAGTAATAAAGTTCGCAGATTCCCGTCATGTTCTGCCAGTCCTGCACCGACCTTGGTATCACCCTCATCTCAGCGCGCCTGATCACTCGATCAAACTGCGCTTGCCATGTTAACCATTCTTGGGAGCTCAAACCGCTATGAGCCTTTTGCACTCCGTCGTGGTGGCTCTCGGTTCCGATAGGACAGCGCACGCTGGATCTTGAACTAGAGTAAGCCGCATCTCTATAGGATGAAGTTCGTGTTGAACTTCGATCTCTTTGGCGCACCCCAGCTAGTGCGCTTCGACAATAATTCGCTATTGGCCCGGTTCCAGCCAAGGAGTAGCCAAGTTCGTATTCGCGAACGGCTCTGATTGAGTCGCCGTTTTGGATGAAGGCATTGCCTAGGTTGTAGTGAACCGCGGGATTTCGATTGTCTTGTTGGGCCGCAATCATCAAAGTGCTCAAGGCTTCTTTGAATTGCCCAGCTTTATACTGCCGCACGCCTTTTTCAAGCGTCGTTTCAGCCCCAGCCGCGGGACTTGTCATCATTGCTCCGAAGAGCAGACAGGTTAAAATCGATATTCGGGTCATGACTGACCAAGACTATGGTTGCAGAGAGGCGCCTGTACTCTTTTTACCCAGCCGGTGCATTTCTCCGCGTCCCCGTTCGATCGCATGGCAACTGAAGCATTTCGATGACCACATTTTTTGAAATTAGACGGCAGATTCTCAGTCAATTGAACGCGCTTGGCATTGAAGACTCTGAAGCACGTAGAGAGTCTGAATTGATCATTCAGCATGCAACCGGCTGTGATACCGCCCAGCAAATTCTGAAAGCTGAGGAAAATTTGGAGCAGCCTCAGGAAATATTGTTGCGGCGAATTCTCCTACAGAGGCAGGAGCGTATACCCCTTCAGTACTGCATCGGACATACCTGGTTTATGGGTCTGCGATTTGAAGTGGAACCAGGCGCGTTCATTCCTCGCTCTGATACTGAAACTCTCGTGCTTCGAGCACACGAGCTAATCGCTTCGTCTGATAAATCAAATTGGAAAGTTGTTGAGGTTGGAATCGGCAGCGGGGCAATCGCAGTCAGTTTGCTTAAGCTACAGCCGAATTGCGAAGTTGTTGCCTTTGATATATCCACCATTGCCTGTTCTGTCTCTCGAAAGAATGCAGAATTGAACGGAGTTTCCGCGCGTCTTCGCATTGAATGCTGTGATTGGCGTCAGAAGTTGCCTGATGACATCGATTTGCTTATCTCCAACCCTCCTTACATTCCTCGTTCGCAGGCACTCAGCTTGCTTCCCGAAGTTGGAGTGCATGAGCCCGAGCAGGCTCTGTTCGGAACGGATGAAGACGGTTTGGGCTTCTATCGGGACTTTGCGGCCATAGTTCCAGGGCATTTTCGCCACAATCACGGCTATATTGCGCTTGAAATTGGTGATGGACAAAGCCGGTCAGTGAGCGAGATTTTCTCCACGCAAGGTTGGCTTGAAGTCAATACCAACCTTGACATGAATGGGGTGCCCAGGGTTGTAACAGCCCGAAAGTAATAAAAAGGTTTTAAAAAAGGTTGTAAACTGCTAGAATGATCGGATTGGAGCCCGTTCTGGACTATGTGCGTATGAAAGACGGCATACTAAAGGCGATTTCCGCCGATGGCACCATCAGAGCAGTAATCGCCACTACTACCGAACTTGTTGAAGTCGCCAGGCAGCGACACCAACTGTCCTTTACTGCCACCGCAGCTCTTGGAAGAGCTCTTACAGCCGGTGTGTTGCTAGCGCCCTTAGTGGCGCGAGATGGTCAGGTAGCCCTCAAATTTCAGGGCGATGGACCGCTTGGAAAAATTTTCGTAGACGCGTCGCCGAAAGGAACCGTCCGAGGTTACGTACAAAATCCAGAGATTGAGTTGCCTCTAAATTCACTTGGTAATTTCGACGTAGGCGCGGCAATTGGTAAGACTGGCTACTTGCACGTCACCATTGATCACGGCTTTGGCGGTCCGCAAATGTCAACTGTTGAGTTGGCTACTGGAGAAGTGGGTGAGGACATCAATCGCTATCTTGTCAATTCTGACCAGACAGGCTCTGTGGTCGTGGTCGGCACCCATTTGAGCAAAAATGGAGTGGAGGCTGCCGGAGGTCTGATAATCCAGCTCTTGCCCGATCATACAGAAGAGACTATCTGTCAGATCGAAAACAACATCACTACCTTCGGGGCATTCACCTTCTTGATGCGGCGTGGAATGAGCCTTGAAGCGATGCTGGGCAGAATTTTGACCGGCTTTGAGGTAACACCCTTGACTGAGGTCAAACCACTCGCATTCAGGTGCAAGTGCTCCGATGAGCGGTTTGTTGAAGCCCTGAAGGTGTTTACTAAGCAAGATTTGATTTCAATGGCCGAAGAAGATGGACAAGCCGAGGGCCGTTGTCATTTCTGCAATGAGTTTTATTATGTGGGAAAAGAACGATTGCTCGACCTGGCGCGTGGGCGCTAGATCGAGCGGATAAGGGTTTTCTAGAGACGAATGACAGCAGCGTGCCCTTTTAGATCGCTTAAAGGGCTCTCTGAATTTTTCCTGCTTTGATGCAAGAGGTACATACCTTCATGCGTATGACGGTCTTGTTAACGAGCGCCTTTACAGGTTGAAGGTTGGGAAGCCATCTTCGCTTGTCATGCGGGTTCCAGTGAGAACGCAGGAAGGTGTAGCCACGACCGGTCATCGGTCCTTTGTTGCAGACATCACATCGTTTAGCCATATTCGATTACCAGTAATGAACTCAAATAGAGTGGTGTACAAAATCTCTTGCAGACTCCCTTCGGTTGGGAGGCGCTCGAAATACCTGAAAGGATCAGGCATTTGCCTCGGTCGGCTTGTTGCCAGCAAGAGCCACAACCAGCCAGAACAGTAGGCAAAGGTCGAATTGTAGCATGAAACAAATACCACACCTAAGAACATTAGATTGTGTTGCAGTTCTAGTGCAAAGGAACATTTACACTTATTTTGTTTGGATGACCCGGCTATTATCGTGGTAGTCTGTTTTTGGGGGTACAGCTTTGGCGGGCGTGTTA
>PLZS01000033.1 GCA_003153555.1 Candidatus Melainabacteria bacterium
TAAGGATCTTGGCACCATTTCTGCCAGATTATTTGAAGCCATCTTGCTCATGTTATAAGTTTCTCACTTGCCCTTTTCGCTTGGGGCGCCCTATTCAAAGGAGCCGGAACTTTAAAAGGGAAGGCTTTTTTAACACCCAACTCCAGCAATCGCTTTCAGCATCGCTGCTAAACCGCTCAAAAGCAGGACAGTGAACATTCCAAAACCTGCCACCAATCCCAATAATGCGATTCCAACGTCGCTAAATTCTCCCCTCTGGCTACGGTTTCTCATTTTGCTCTTTCCTTTATATGTGCGTTGAATGTCGACCGCGTGGTTAGGCAAGCGTTCTCGGCTTGCTTTGCCATTAACAGCTCGATTACTGGTTAGTGTGTCTGCCCAACGCGAGGTTGTATTTAGATAGTACCGATTCTGGCTCGATTTGATAATGACCTTTGTGCGTTAACGAAATGGTGTAAGTGTTTTACTGAACAGTTACATCCATTCCTGTATACAGCCTGGGATTTGACGTCGTTTCGACTACCACACCAGCGCGCCCGTTTATGTTCGCGAGTGAGCGGTGCAACTGGCAGGCGCCCTCTCGGCTTCTTTGAATAAGAAGAACTTCCATGGAGATCCTCACGAATAGCACGCCCAGGGAACTTCTGCGGAGTTAATGCGGTCTGCTGTCTGTTCTCTAAATCAGACATTGTCCAAATGGCTGCGAACCTAGCTAACTCAGGCACCGTATAGACCGTAAGGCCGATGGCCGGCACCTAGCCACCAGTGAGGGAAATGCAAACTGCATCAATTCCAAAGGCAGACGAGGAATCAACTCCTCGCCAGAAGGCTCTGACCGAGAAAAATCCAGTCAAGCGATTCTTCCAGGTCCTTGGACCGGGCTTAGTAACTGGTGCATCAGACGACGATCCTTCGGGGATAGGCACTTACTCGGTTGCCGGAGCCACATTCGGCTTCTCAACGCTTTGGCTGGCCTTAGTGACACTGCCTATGATGGCAGCGATTCAGTATAGCTGCGCTAAAATCGGCATGGTGACAGGTCAGGGTCTTGCTGGGGTATTGAGAAAGCACCTATTCGTTCGTTGCGCCAAACACCAAGGTCAGGACAAAGCCTGACCTTGGTGTTTGATAGAACGACAATCGCTTTATTGCTTGGACTCGCTAAGCCTCGCGGTGCTATCCGTGCAGCTGACGAGCCTTAGCTATTGAGCTAATTGCGGCATTAGTGGTTGGTCTACGATGTGGATGATGCCATTGCTGCAACGTATATCTGCTTCCTTCACATGCGCTCTGTCAGCATATAATCCAGCCTTTTTAGCATCCTTGTCGGAGTTCACCGAAAGCTTGATTTCATGTCCTTCCATGGATTTGACTGAGGCCATGGCTGATAGCGCTTTGGAATCAAGCCGAGCGTCTGGCACTACTTCGTAGGACAAAACTTGTGTCAGCTTCTTTTTGTTGTTGAACAAGGTATCTTGATCTGCTTGATTTATTTTTCCCCAAGCTTTGTCATCAGCGGCAAACACCGTGAATGGACCCTTCCCTTTCAGCTTATTGTCCATGTCAAATGAGCTGTTTAACCCTTCCAACATTTTGTGGAAGCGGCCTCGGACGCGCAGTGTGTTGATGATGTCTTGCTTTTCAGCTGTGGACATTTTGCCGCCTGTAGTTGGGTCGTTCGCGAACGACGCTGGGCTGATGACCGACAGAAGCGCAATGGCAAGCAAAAGTGACTTCTTGTTTTCTATGATGCGACGCATTTTCTTCTCCATTATTGTTCAAAGACCCAGTGATCGGGTCCGGCGACCTGAACACAATAGCAGACCTTTGTATTACAATGTGGAATTGTCTTCTGCGGCGTCTTTAAGCTCTGCAGTGTCGACTTCTGCAGGTTCTGAAGTTTCTTTTTTCGGTTTGGGAGTAAGCATTTTTATTTGCTCTGTGACAGCTTTGATTACGGAAGCGGAATACTCCGACGCGGCTTTTAACCACGAAGATCGGGGCGACTCTGGCACCACATCTGGTGCTTCTTCCCCTGCAATATTTTCTGCCCCTGAAGCACTTCCTGCCGGTGACGAACCCAACACAATAATTTTTGGCGCTGGAATGCTACTCAAGACTGATGGCGTGGGGATGCTGTTTAACTCTTCAAGTGTTGGCAGAGATTCACCAGTGCTTTGCGAACACCATTGGTTCATCACTGTCGGTAAAGTATCAGCGCTATCTGACGGGGCTTCGAGCGTAACCCAATTTCCCGACTCCGTTGCTTCTTTGATGTCGCCAGAGATATCGCCTGTGATTTCTGGATCAGCTTTCGTGCTTTCAGCACGCGCCTTGGTTCTTTTTTGCAACAGTTCAAACGCATTCATTGATCCAAATTTACTTCTCACTTCAGCAACTTCATCCGGACTGATATCGTCGTCTTCACTGATGTTCACTTTACTAATTCCTACGTTAGTTTGACTATTCTCAACGACTGATTTAGTAATACCTACGACTGCTTCGCTGATACCTGCATTGTTTTGATCACGGTTAATGTCTAATGCGCTGGCGCTACCCTGATCGGTGTCGGCAAGGTTTCCGTCGTTGCCAGGTTCGAAGCTGACGCCTGCGGGGGTGACTTCGGAATTATCGATATCCGCTTTATCTGTAATGCCGACCTCCGCATCTCCGACCGTCAAGTCGGATTCTCTGGTATCAGTGGCAGCAATATCGAGCTGATATGAGTCAGACGGCACGATGGCATCTACAATTTCTACGTCTTCACTAGTCTCTTCATGGAGGTCTTGATTATGAACAACCGTTGACTGCTCAATAATCGATGTGGTATCAGGCAGCGGACTATGTTCACCACGCGCGGTTGCAAGTAACGCTTCTTCATAACTTTGGTGCACTACCGTTTGATAGTTTAGGTCATTAGTCTGTGACACTTTATGTTTGTTGCTGTCGCCTCTCTCCGCGACGTTATCAACGATCGGTGTCCACTTAAGGCGAATTCCTTCCGGCGTGTGCTTGAACTGACTCGCGCTTTCACTGTCTTCGCCACTCGGCGATTCGGATGCTTTGCTAAACCATTGCGCTTCAAAACTGTTTCCAGTGGTGCCGTAACTTGAGAGGTCATCGGGAGCCGTTCCAGAGGTTTGATACCTTATCAGCCTCTTGAGTGCATGCCAAGAATCGCTCTTTGGACTTTCATCTTTATCAGCAACTTCAGTTCGAGCCGTGTATGAGACACGCCCGGAAGCTTCGCTTCCTCGAGCGTCTTGGGCACCGGACTTTATAGCTACGCCAAAGTGCTGATGGAAAAAGTCGAAGACCTTTTCATCATCGCGAGGTTGATCTGTCCCTGTCTTATCGGCTCCACCACGATCAGAATTGCGTCCTGGCTTCATTGAGCCAGGCTCTTCCGCACCGGTAGGTGTAGAGTTTCCGCTTTCTTGCATAATTTTTTGACTGAAGATCCCAGCACAGTCAGGTCCGAAAAGTTCGCTAATGCGTTCTCTTTTGCAATATACCCAATTGCCTCTGGTACAGTCCAGTCTCCATAGAATTTCGTCCCTCAAAAGGGTTACAGGGGCGCACTGGAACCGCGGCAAGAACGAATTTATGAGCCATCCCTACCGGATGTCAGTAATACTCACTATAATGAGTGAACGGAGGACAATATTCGAGACGATTTGGCGATTGTCGGAGAGATTTGCATCGATTGGCAAGTGATTCGAACTTTGGTTCGCTTCGCTCACCATCTACGGTGCCTTGATATTGTTAAGTATGGACGCGCGATTATGTAGAGCAAAATGGGGCGAATACAAGCTTTTGGCGCAACAAGCGACTGAGCAATTTCGCTTTGAGGAAGCAGAACAATACTGGTGGCTTGCCATTCGTCAGGCCGAGGATGCGCAGTCGCCTCAGATGGTTTGTATGTGCCTGGATGGGCTTGGAGACTTGTTCGTCAAACAAGGCCGGCATCAAGATTCTGAGCCGTTATATCGAGAATCGCTGCACAAGAAGGTAGCAGCACTTGGTGAGAATCATCCGGTAGTTGGGCGCGCCTATAACAACCTGGCATTCTCGCTCTACAGATTTGGCAAAGTCGACGAGGCCGAGCATTCGCTCAGGCAAGCTCTTATGATTTTTCAAGATACCCTTGGTTTGGGCATTCCGGAAGCTCAGTGGAGTGCAAAACATTTGGTGCGATTGTTGCGCGAGCAAAATCGCGTGCCAGAAGCAGCTGAAATGAGCAAGGTCATGGACCACGCCACGGTAACAAATCTGTTGGAGCAAACAGCAACCGGACCACGCATGCCCGCAGCTCTTTGTGAGGTGTGCCATCGACCTTATAAAGGAATGCAGTGCTTGCGCTGCACTCAAAAAGGAATGTCAGCCCTGCGGACACTCGAATCCGGTCCTGCTCAGCAGAAGGTTCAGAAGTAGAAGTTGTGTAGTAGTGTCGGAGCACGCTAGGTGCCGGCAGGGATGCCGGCGCTCCCAGGGTGTTAGTCTTCGGACAAACGTTCGGAATATCCATAAAGCGCGTGGTCTTCGGGCACGGTAACCGCCTTCCAGCTTCCAGTCACATTCCCTGACGCCATCACATCCATTTTCTTCACTTCCTGATAACGCCTCAAGCTCTGGAGCAAACGCGCATAGTTCTGTTCCATGCGCACGGTTGTGGGATGTTGGTCACCCAATTGTCGTTTGCAAATCGTCAGCGCTTCTACATAATAGGGCTCGGCAGGTTCGAATTTGTTTTGCATGTGATACAGAGTGGCCATGTTCTGCAGTGCACACGCCACGTCTGGGTGGTCAGGGGGAAAGTTGGCTTTGTACAATTCCAGATAACGCAGGGCGAAATGTTCGGCATCATCATACTTGCCTTGGAAGTAATTGACCTTGGCCAGGTTATTAACCGTTGCCGCTATATGCAAACTCGTGGGTGGTAATACTCGGGATTTGATGATTAATGCATCGCTATATAAGGATTCTGCTCGGTCGATGTGGCCAAGTCGGCAATAAACGTCGGCAAGCCTTTCAATGGCGCCTACAAATCGTGAGCTCTCTCGTCCAAATTTCTCCGCTTTGCGAATAACTTCAATCCACTGGCGCTCAGCATCAGCATGGCGACCTTCTTGAAAAGACTGTTCAGCTATGTTGCGGCTCGACTCCCAATCAGCGTCCATGCTGACAGCTGTGTTGTCGGCGACTTGAGCGGTTAGATCTCGTTGCGACCAATTCAATTCCTTCATCGCCTGTGTGACGTTGATTTGCTTCTTGCGAGCATAGTCGAACAAGATGAATGCGTGTTCGGCAGTCATGCGACCTGCCTCCATCATCGAGTTGCAACCGGCGGCCAGGTGCAGGAAGTTGGAGTCACAAATGTCGGACATCAGGAGCATCTGCAGCATCAATTGAGAATTCTCGCGACCGAGCTGTAGGGCTTTATCTATGTCGGAGTCGGTAACGAGCCCGAGTAATTTCAAAAACTCGGTGAACGTGACTTTTTTATTGTTGCCGACCTCGTTCATCCGCACTTTCTGCACGGCTTGCTGAAGAGTCAGTCCTTCGCGGTCCATCAAGAACAGCACTCTCGTTGCATCTTGCGTCGAGCAACTGTTAGCCAAAATCATTTCCTGCAGCTGCAGCGCATTTTCCAGCAACGTCGGAGTGCAAAAATGCGAATCAACCAGAATCTGGCCGAGCAACTTGCCGGTGCTGACACTCATTTCAATCGCATTACTTAGCTGCGGCTTTGTGATTGTGCCGGCGGCAATCAACAACTCTCCGAGCAGAACAGTTCGCTTGTCTGGCAGTCCATAGAAATCTCGCTCGGATGGCTGCGCTCCACTTGATGTATTGCGCCGAGAGCTGGTTCTGAGCGACTTAATTGCTTGCTCTCTTGTGACTCGCCCATTCCGTAATAATGATTGTGCGTTCAACGTTGCCGTCAGTCCGGCCTCAGAAATCATTCCAGAAAGTACTAGCGAGCGACCAAAGGGCAAGCCTGTTTCCTCGCTTTGTTTCAGGGCAGTGGTGAGCTGTGCTGGAGAAATCAAACCGCATTCAATTAGCAGCTCGCCAAGTTTGTTCGCAGATGCATCGTCCGGTTTTTCGTAGCCTACTTTGTTAAGTGCTTCTTCGAGAGTCGGGTGCTCACCTTCTGCAACGGCTTGCAGGGCGCGCTTTGCCAGAGTGGGTTCGACGCTGTTGGTCTTCAACAATGTCTGGCACTGGATGGCGGCGTCCAATAATGCTTCGCGAATATATTGCGACAGCACCAAAACTCGCCCTAGGGCTAGCCCGGTTTGATCCACTATTTGCAATGCCGCTTCCAGCTTTTTACGTTCGACCAGCCCAAGTTCGACCAACAGCTCGCCAAGCCGAAGATCCTCGCTGATAGCTGATGCATCTCGGTTAGTCGCGCCTTCTGGCATTAGTCCTCAGGGAGGGTAAAAAAAAGTCTTCTGATAAATTACGACGGTACCGTGCCGTAGATGCACAGTTCCAAACATATCATTCCCTATTACCGTCAGCCTACACGCCGGATAGTTCGCCTAAGTTGGGGCGCTGGCTATTCTAGTAGTCCATAGAAACGGCGGAT
Source organism: Candidatus Melainabacteria bacterium (assembly GCA_003153555.1). GTDB lineage: Bacteria > Cyanobacteriota > Vampirovibrionia > Obscuribacterales > Obscuribacteraceae > PALSA-1081. Next base: position 6,599 of record PLZS01000033.1, read on the forward strand.
CAGTGCGGCAATACATCTATGTATCCATGCTTTGTTCGGGGCGGGACTAGAGTCCCGCGCTTTCGTTTCGAAATTTAAAACGGGACCGATGCCGGCAAGGACGGGACCGATGCCGGCAAGGATGCCGGCGCTCCCAGCGCTCCAAAAGAAATCGCCTTCCCAGTGGGAGAAACACCATGGCTGTGCGTAGGACCACCCAAGACAACAGGCTGCGCAAAAGTTACCTTAATGTCACGCTACAACAGTTCTATCTGTTCCAGCCCCAAAACACATCAGAGCGAAACAATGATCAATACCGCACTCAACCTGAAATCCGCAATGCTAGCCCTTGCTGCAGCGATTGTCATGGTGATTGGGTTCGGTGTTGCGCAAGCTCAAAGTCTGCGCACTCCACTGATTCAAGGCGCACCAAGCGCCGCAGCTGGTGCGGCTGCACAAGAAGGCGCACCACCGCCAATCGGCAGTGGCTCAACGCCAATGGGTGTGACTCCAGGAATGTCTGGAGCCCCTCTTCCGCCTCCATCCGATGTTTCATTGCCTCCCATGAGTCCACTCGATAGCCATTCTGGAGGTCGTGTGAATTCACTGGTGGCACCTTATTTGACACCACCCCCCTCAACTCCAGGCGCTGACCCCGGCATGTTGCCAAATAATGGCTATCCATCGGCAATCCAAGTGAACATCAATGCCGGCGGCGGCTATCCAGGAGATCAAGCTCCTAGAACAAGAACTGGTCGTCAAACGACGCGCGACCTCGGCATAAAACGAACGGCAGGTTCGTCACTGAACGATTTTGGTGAACTGCTGATCAATAAGCCAGACCTCAAAATGCAACCCCAATTATCGCAAGATGGACCACGTCCAGTATCACCGGGTCAAGACGGCGCGACCCGCAGTTCAAACCTAGCCGGTGCCCAAACAACTCAAAGTCTTTATGGTAATCGCACTCTATTTAGAGGAGCCAATCTTCGCGCTCGCGCCACAATCGCTCCCTATTAAGTTATCCGTTTTAAGTTATCCGCTCGAAAGTCCCAGTAGGACTCAATCAAAAAAAAGGCTCAGGAGGCCACACCCATGTTGAACGTTAAGATTTTAAAGGCAGCACTCGCGTCATTGGCGCTAGGCACCGTTCTGAGCACTCCGTCATTCGCCCAGGGCACGACAACCCTGCGTACACCGTTGATTCCTGGTGCCCAGAGCACCGGACCCGGAATGCCAGCCGCGGATGGCGCCCCACCGGCCATTGGTGATGGACCGACGCCGATGGGCGTTAATCCTGGTATGGGGGGACCTTCTACACTGTTGCCCTGGATTCCAGCTGTGCCAGCCAACAACATCGACATGAGTAATTCAGGCATCAACCTGCCTGTCGCACCAGCCATCGTCTCTCCTCCTGGAGTACTTGGACCTGCTTTGACTGGCATCATTCCACCACCACCCTCAACTCCTGGTGCTGACCCAGGCATGTTGGAGGTCCCTCCGTTCGCCAACACATTCAACCCCGCTCTTCAAACTAATATCGGTGCCGGAGGTGGACTACCGGGCACAGGCGGTTATGGCACATCCATTCCACAAACACGCCGCAGTGGACAGACTACACACCAATGGGAGCTGCGTGGACGTCACCAGGCTCTAGGTGCAGGTAGCGGCGCAGTAGGCAGCATCCAAGACGAAGTTGCACGTACTGGACCACTAGCCGGCTTTGGTCTGCCATTTGGCGTTCCGACTGGTAACGGTTTCGACAAAGGCACTTCCGCTGGCACCGAAATGCGTAACAGCTCAATCGACCTGGGCGGTGGACAGCGCTTGAAAATAGGTGGACAAAAAATCTCAACCGGCTCGTCGATTCAAGACTTCGGTCTGAGCGACACCCGTAACAACGGCATTGCCGCCCTAACGGCGCAGCAAGCGACTGAGTTCGGTCAAGGCTGGAGACGTATCCCCCTGTACAGCAGCAAGACCACGGACTTTGGATTTAACTACACCCAATTCAACCCAGCCAACGAGAACGCTCAGAAGACCGGACAGCTCCTATTGCCTAAAGGCGTAGAGACAAACTTCTAGTCTTGAATGGAATCGAAGGGGGGATTGTCCCATGGTGTTCGTAATCCCCCCGCTTTCCAGCTCTAAAGCGTTCCCGTAATATTCAATACATCGAACCACTCCACTTGCAACCCAAAGCTGATTCTCATGAACTCCCTCGAACAAACAAAGAACAACCAACGAGCCGTCGCGAATATAGCGCTGTCGTTGACCCTAGTTCTCGGAATGGTCGTAGCGAACATGCCAGCCGCCGGAGCACAAGGAATGGGACCAGACCAGGAATCCCTACTGCCACCAGAAGTGGTGCCTCTTGATCCTCAAGTAGCGAGCAAGATGTCACAAAGCCAAGCTGCAACACGTGCACTGGGCAACAACTTCGACACACAGTCCGCACCAGGATTAGTTCAAGCCGGTGGTAACACCAGCACCGTCCCAGCAGGACTGCCGCTATCAACTGGACAATCAGCCCAGGACTTTCGCCAGGCGGCATTCAACTCAATGATGGGTCAACCAGTGACTCCAGCCGCTCCCCAGGTCAACCCAAACTTGCAAATGATGCAAGGACAAATGGGTCAAGCACCTGGAATGACACCGCAAATGAGCGGTCAAGCCGGACAATCAGCATGGGTAACACCAGGTATGACGGCTTCCAATCAAACCGGAGTCGGGGTGCAATCCCAAACCCTATCGGGTGGTGTTAGAAACCCCGAAATCGGCAGACCATCTAAGCTCTCCAAGCTTAGCCACGGAGTCGGACTAGCAACAATGCTTGGCTCCGGAGTGTTTATGGGTGCTGCAATGAGCAGAAACCCCGCTTCAATGTACTCGACAGGTTTATTCGGTCTCGGTCTTGCAAACTACGCATTCAGAAACGGTTTATCCAGGTTTTAAATTTCAGGATTTCAGCAAATGAACATCAAGTCTCTAACACTAACAATCATCTCGGTCGCAGCTGCAGTAGCAGCAGCCCAACCTGCTGTTCAAGCGCAAGAAGCAGAAACACGACACTCTTCTGCTCGCTGGGATTTCGCGCCAAACGTCTGGAAGAAAGAGACAATGCAATTGCCTCGCAACCACGGTTATGAAAGCGGTCCTGCTGTAAATGTTAGATCTGGATCGGTCCCTAAAAGCAATATGCTCGGTTTAGATCCTAACTATCTAGCCAAGGCACCAGCTCCAATGGCTGCTCCTCTAGTGCACATCAATCACGCCGTTTCGGCAGTTCCAATCGCTGCTAAACCAAAAAATCCTTTAGAAGCCTTCCAACATGCTTTCGGAAAACCAATTTCTGCAGCCCCACCAATGGTGGCATCTCTCCCACAAGGCTTGCCTGCTTTACCTGGACAGCCACTTGCTGCTCCGACATCTGCAGGAAAAAGAGTTGCAGCTCATCGTATTCCAACTCAATCACACTCTGCTAATCTCAATGGCAAACTCTTAACTCCTCAACATCGCACTGGACAATCTGCTGGATCCCCTGCAGCACTTCCAACGATCGCCAGTTACGGTTCGAAATTCTTCACTCCAGGTGCCTTCAGCCCAACGGCTGGAAGTGGCACGAGCACCAGCGCAACAGTTAACGCCAGACTTCTCAATCGCGGTCGCTAACTGAATCCAAGTCCAAACCTAATCCAATTCATCCACCCAATCCGGTCCCCACCACACTCTAATCGTTGACAAACAAGTTTATCGATTCTCACAAAACCCCTAGGAGGTTCATCATGGTTTCCACAATCAAATCTTTCGGTAAAAAGATTGTTGCATCACGTTCATTCAAGGTCGCTTCCCGTCTAGGTTTCCTTCTCGCTCCTCAACTAGTGCTCATGGCTATTGGCGTTTACGACCAAGCAGTACATGCACAAGGACTAGTCGGCGCTCCGGTTGACCCACGTTATGGTCAAT
>PLZS01000009.1 GCA_003153555.1 Candidatus Melainabacteria bacterium
GGCGTCCTTAGAATTATAACTAAAGCCGATAATAGTGCAAGCGAAAACAAAAAGATTCTTGTAGATACTTTCTTTATCAGATCAAATACGGTGCACGATGCTTCCTTTCTTGATCGTCATGCTAACTGGATTCCAACCCAAATTGTACGGCACTTCTTCGATAGACTGGACATCATATATGGTTATATCCGCTTGATACCCGGAAGCGATCTGTCCAACTTTATCACCGGCACCAATTGCGTATGCGGCATTGACGGTGAGAGCGGTCAGTGCTTCCTCTGGGGTCATTCGTAAATGCAGACACGCCAGTGCCCAGATTAGAGGCAAAGAAAAAATATGGCATGAGCCTGGATTGAAATCTGATCCAAGAGCGACCGCAACGCCGCTATCGATCATTTTGCGAGCTGGTGCGTGTTCATCCAGATTTAAGTAGAAAGAAGTGCCAGGCAGCAGCACTGCCACTGTCGAGGAGGCGGCAAGTTTAACTATCTCATCGTCGCTCACATTCAATAAATGATCAGCACTAAGGCTCTGGTGATTGACCGCTAATTCAGTAGCACCAAGGTTGACGAATTCATCGGCATGAACTTTCGTTTGCATACCGAGTGCATGAGCGGCAGTAAATATCTTTCGCGTATCTTCGAGCGTGAAATAGCCTTTATCGCAAAACACGTCAATGATGGGAGTTTCAGTGTCGTACTGTTTGGATAACTTAGCAGCCCGCGGTAGCATATCGTCAACGATCTGTTGTACATATGACTCACGGTCAGCACCTGGAGGCACCGCATGTGCAGGCATGAACGTAGCGATCAGTTCCACTGGTTGCGCTTTCTGTAATTGATAAATTGCTTCTAGCATAGAGAGCTCAGATTGTGCATCTAAGCCGTATCCCGTTTTGATTTCGCAGGTTGTGGTTCCAGCCTGAAGCATCCGCTTGAGACGCAGCAAGCCCAGGCTCGCCAGCTCTTCCGCGCTTGCACCTCTAGTGGCACGCATGCTGGCTACAATGCCGCCGCCCGCATCAGCGATTTCGGTATATGTTTTACCCTGGCACCGCATGATGAATTCATTGGCGCGATTGCCACCAAATATAAGATGGGTATGTGGATCGACTAGCCCAGGAGTAGCTAGCCGCCCACCTGCGTCGACTAACTGAATATCTTTGGCTTGAGCATGTTCTTTTAAGATCGCCTCACTAGCACCAACTGCAATGACTTTTTCTCCGGCGATTGCCACCGCTGCGTTCTTCAAGCGAGAAACTTTTGCCATTTCCTTTCCGTGGACGGCACCATTTTTTGTGGATGGCGGAAGTGCCAGTTCTCCTATTGAGTGAATAACCATAGTGGCTGTCTTTAGAGCGACCTGAGTACTCTCTTCACCCCGAGCGGGCGCGGTAAATGGTCTTGAATTCTCAGACATAGCTGCTCCTAAGTTCGACTCTATATATAGTATGCGAAAAAACGGCCGGTCTAAAAGACGCGGCCGCTATTGTTCTGCTTCTGTTGCAAAGGACTATCTGGATCGGCTGCCAAGTTTCCCTGGATAAACCAGAGGCAGCAAGATCACAGCTGACACTTGTGGCGATTTGCACGCTGCTCATTTGAACGGCGGACCAAGCCGGCCTCAGGCGAGATCGTCCTGGTTATCAGCGCAGGTTGTCTGCCATTCAACTGTTTACTCAACCATACCGATGCGGACCATCCAAAACGTTCCGCTCCTTTGCGCAGTAAATCTCGCGATATCAATTTATCCTTCCCTTCCTCTATCGAATCTCGCGAGGCGCTGCTTTGACTGACGGAGTCTGAAGGCACCATATCTAGTGCCCTAGTCGTATATCTCGCGTATATTCCACTCAAATTTATTGGACCTCAAGCACTTAACCGAAAGGAAGTGTTTGCGTCACCTGGTTTGTCGTTGATTGGCTCTGAAACAAGATTATTGCAATATTGGCAAGAACCTTTTGCGTGGGGCACAGATGTTTTGGAGTCAGCCTTATCTTCTTTCATTTCATCCAAAGTCTTAACCAGTTCCGACCAATGCAGTCTGTACATTGATTCTTCCAAGTTGATGCTGATTGGTTGAAAATCTTGCGTTCCGACTCTATAGGAGGTCATCGTAAGCTTTTCAAAAGGCCATCGTGTTTTCAATTTCTCTGCAAGATAATATTTGACCAGAACTGATGATGATGGCCATGCTGGATCAAATGGCTTTAACGGCTGAAGCTGAAAGTCTACGATCTCTAAGCGCTTTTCGGATGGGTGCCAGAGAACCATGTCTAGAGTGTCTTCTACATATACACGCACATGTGCGATGCGCGCTCTCACTTTCAGCGCCACTGCAACTACTTGTGCATCGCGCGGCTTGTACGGCTTGCCGACATATTTGATTAGTGACTTGTAGGCGAAAAGAAATGCGCGAGTTGCTTTCTCCTTTTCTCCTATTTGATCTTCAAGCTTTTCAACTGGCCAATTTTGACCCATATATTTTTGAACTTGATTGACCGTATCGAGCTTTCCGCGATTGATCTCAGCCAAAGCTCGCAAAATAAACTTCTTGCAGATAACACTCGCTCGTACGGGTGCACCGCCGTTGGTAAATTTGATGGACGCTAGCTCGTACGCTTTTTTGCATGAGCGGAAAGTTTCTATCATGGCAGGTGTAAACAGAGTCCTGTGCATTACGCACCCCCTTCGGCAAGTACCTTACTTTTGTATGTCATACTAATATATGCCATACGGAACCAGTCAGTCAAATGAAATTGATGGTTCTCAGTTTAAAAGACAGTTTCCTACTCTTATAGTTCCCGCTCGAAAAACGCCGAAACCGGCTTGACAGCTGGATCTGGGACATATCAAGATTGATCCAAAAATCGACTGATCCGGATCGCGTCAACATAGATGATCGATCCGTCTGCGATAGCGATCGAGTGCAGATCTGGTTTATCAGCCGCTAGATTAAACGTGTACGACGGACTATTTATAGATAGCAATCAGGGTGAACAAGTGAGGTTTGGGAATTTGAACTTTTTCGTCAGGTGAACGTATATGTATATGTTGCTCGCAATCTAAACTGGAAAACGCCTAATCTGGTGAGTAATGGAATTCGGATACTGATGCGCGATAATTGATTCGTGCACTCGCACGCCCACCTTAGCCACCCTGATTGGTTAAAAATCAAAGGAACCGTTGTGTACAGTCCTAAGAGTACAAGCCCACTTCATCCAGTTCTTACTGTGTCGCAGTTGACGGCGCAGATAAGAGAGGTATTAGAAGAAGTCTTCGAAAACGTCCTCGTTGTCGGAGAGGTTAGCAACGCAAAGCTCTACAACTCTGGACACTGGTACTTCTCGCTGAAAGATAAAGA
>PLZS01000185.1 GCA_003153555.1 Candidatus Melainabacteria bacterium
GGCGGACTTTTTCTGCAGCTACCACTGCCTCAACTGAGTTGTAGGTATCTGGAGGAACGCAGCTCGAGCCAGCATAGGTGTCGGCACCTACTGTGCCCTTTGAGCTCGACTGTTTAGATAACCAAATTCCGGCGCCGAGCGCCCCTTCGCAAGCCTGATGCTCGGGGGGACTAATTTTGTGGCTATCAGTTTGGTCTGTATCAGGTTTGCCCATACGTGATTTATGCCACTGCTCTAAGTGTTTTACTCATATTGGCAACTGGCGAAATCGATGATCTCGCCAGCCGACATTAAACTGACGATGAATTCGAGCCCTAGTATTGGAAACTCATTTTCGCGCTTAGTGCTTCAAGCACAGCCTGACACCTAGTCCGGTTTTTCTATCGATTCTAGTCGTCTCCGTATGTGATTAGTGCAGAATGTCCTCGCGCCTTCTGCCAAGCACCTTGTTTTTGTAAATCTGCAAGTCTGTAGGAAGCAATTTTGTTGGCGTGAAAGCGGATTTCAAGCCAGATGTCACCATTGCCGCAACCGCCTTTGCCGAGCAAATAAAACCAATCCAAACCTGCATTTGATTTTTCATTCGGTGCGCCCAGTACTTCCATCACTTGAGTTTTTGTCATGCCGATCAGTTCATAGTCTCTACCGAGCGCTGTCAGCATGTGGTTGCGCTCCCACGTCTCTTCAGCTTGAATTGCTAATTTCCAATCAGCAGGCACGAAATGTGTCGGACCCATTCTTACTCTTGCCAAACCATCGCAGAATTTGTCTGCAAATTTGAATTGAGGTTTGATCACAAAATTACCGGACTTGTCGATGTATCCATACACCGGCAAATCCTTCGTTTCAGGATTGACAGAGACGGCACATAATCCATTCGAAAATTCAGGAACAATAATACCTGATGCGGTTCCGATTCTAATGCGAAACCTGGGCTCAATAACCATCTTGCCCTTCTGATCTACGAAGCCCCACAAGCACTTCTTCGCGATCTCCGCGTTGGTTGGGTGATCGTAACTGAGTTCGATGTTTAGTGTTACTCCTGGTGGCAGTATCGCGACAGCAGTAAGTCCATCGCTGAATCGTGTGGTGTGTTTGCAGTTTTGCGGTAATTCAAAAACAGTCTTCCCAAACTTATCTATGTAAGACCATTTGGATTTGTTGGAAACAGCCGCTAGCCCTTCGTGGAAGTCGTTTGCTGCGTCGTACATTGTCGGAATCACCATCTCGCCTGACTTATCTATGTAGCCATAAAGAGATTTGTTGTCTTTTCTTATTCCTACACAAGCGAGATTTTCCGAAAAATTGTTTGCCGATCTGTATTGAATTGGAATTGTCACTGTGCCGGTTCGATCAATATATCCCTCTTGTTCAAGCTTGCTCACAATCAGAAAGCCTTCGCACGGCAAGGCATAGGACGCGACATGAAGTCCGTCTGGCACGGCACCACATTTCTTTCCGGTGACGTCGATTAGATCGAATTTCTTTATGGCACCTAACTTGTTGTACTCTGGTCTTGCTGCAAAGTCGTTGCCGAAGTCGGTTGTTCCATAAGGAGCGGCTACAACTTTCTCACCCTTAGTGTTGCGAAACCAGCCATCGTGGTCGTTGAGTAATCCATCTCGGCAGGGACCAAGCCATGACGATTTAACTGTTGCGACTTTTTCGCCTTTGGGGTTGATGAGGGTTTGAAACGTAAAATCGCGTTTTAGTTCAAATGGATTCTTGGGAAATTCGCTAACTGTTCCCCAGCCATTCTCGAACGAATGCACCTCTCGATAGTTCACAGGCACCACGAAATTTCCATTGCTGTCGATAAATCCTTCTTTGTCGAGCGCTAAAGCGGGATTTCCCCAAACTATGCAAAACAAGGAAAGGCTGATTTTCAAAAACGAAGATCTTAAATGCGTCATTGATGAAATCTCTCTAGCGAGCTACGGCGGATTGTTCTTCTTACACCGTGATCTGCTTCTTAAGCTCATGCCCGATTGCAATACGGTGAGCAGGAAGATTTCGCGAATTCGCCAACTCAGGATAAGATCTTGAACTCCTGCGGATACATCAGTTTATCAGGCGCGGCGATACTGCAATCAAAATTGTTGTACTTCTCCCTCACACTCAAGTAGACTTCATCGGGATGGGCACATTTTTGTAGCCAAACTTTTGGAGATTTTATGAGCTTATTCAACGGTTGTGTTGTGAGACTACCAATCACAGCAATGCTGCTGATCATCATCGGATTAGCAGTTTGGGTCACCAGCATGGTTACTGGCGAAGTATCTAGAATGGAAAAGAGTCTGCAGGAGAAGGAACAGTCCATTGGGGCGTCTGTTGTTCCTGGGGGTGGTGGTCAGCCAAGAAATCCAATAGTTCTTTCCTCGCACCAAATCCCAGCTGACACCATAATCGACAAATCGATGATCGAGCAGATTAGTTTGCCCCAAAACTTAATATGGGATGATGCTATCGCAACGTCTTCAAATTTGCTAGGACGTACTACGAGACACGCTATTCCGGCTCGCGCTCAGTTACGCGAAAGCGATCTTAAGTAGCAGCGCAGTCAACAAAGTTAGGTGTGCTCTCAGAGTATCGATCCGATTGGCCTCTCTATTCGTAACCAGAACCAGGACTTACAGTTGCAGTGAAGATCAATTCGATCTTATCAACAGACGCCTAAATCCTTCGAAAATGAGGCTTGAGGCACAACTTCGTCTCGGTTGACGTTTAATTGTTTGATAATCACTTCTACCATCCTGCGCCATATTTCCTGGTCTGTATCTCTTTCTCCTGCCAGAATAGTCGGGTTTATGCTGATCATTGCGGAAACTAATTCGCGCATCGTCAACATTCGGTCTTTCAGTTTGAATCCCAATAGTTCGTTTGACGCTTTGAAGTTCGGGGTTTTCAGATCAATAAACATTTGCAAGAACGGCCATCCGTCTTCCAGATCCTGCGGCGATATAATCTCGCTCAATTTGGTATCTGGAGTAATCGAGCGCCGACTTACCTGATAGTTTTCCATTAGTGCTCGCCTTAGCTTGTAAAATATTTTTTGGCTCAGACAATCAATCGCGGGTGTGCTTGAGAGCCACGTCTTTAAGAACTCATACATTTCACCGACAGTCGTCATCCTTTCTGCATCTTTATCTGGAATTTCGATTCCAAACTCTTCTTCTATTGCCATAACTAATTCCACACTGTCCAAGCCGCTTGCCTCGACCCATTTCAATCCGCATGGAAGTTCGGCACCAACATATTCGATATGTAGCACCCGACGGTGCTCAGCCTGCGTTGATTGAGAGGAGCTGTGTAGAATCAGTGGGCGCATGACTATTACATCACCACGTTCTGCAGAGCAGCAAACGAAATCATTTTTGTCTCGCCAATCAGCGATCTCTGATGTTTCCATAATTCCGATCCGATGAGATCCTGAAATGAATTTGATGGCACCATTTTCTCGTGGACAACTATCTAGATGTATCCGGAGAGATACGATATTTCTTAGCACGTTTGCTGGCGGCTGCACATGCGGAATTCCATCTTTTACTGACCACGGTCCAAATCCTTCGACATCGATGCGTTGTTCAACAGCAATAGTTAGATCCTGATGCCATGTCACATACCAATTAGCATCAGGTGTTTTGTCGAAAAGGATAGCTTTGACCGGTCTGGCACTATCTCCTAAAACTTGTGCAGCAATCCTGCGCACTATTTCTGACTTCGCGAACTTTCTGACGACGCGACTTCGTCTTAGTAGGTGCCTTACTCCGGGTGAGTTTGGAACTTTTTCCTTCCGACGCAACTCTTCAATAGAGCTGGTCAGAGTAGATAGCTGAACATCGCTGACGACTGCCTTAAGCAGCGCAAAACCGCGATGTTCAAACTCTTGCAGGAATTCTTGATTCTCCGACATCTGTTGATTTTAGCATTACGATCTCCAGTCCCACTGCCTGGTTATTGTTCTGATGTTTGAGAACGCGTCAAAAGCCCTGATGCTTGAATCGAACCGTAGACCACCTATCAATGCTAAAGTCGGGTGGCCGGCGGGAGACAAATGATTTATTCAGAATTTGCTCAAGAACTAATTGACACTTTGATCTCGAAGATTCAAGCAGCGGGTGGGTCTGATGACCTTTTTGCTGGTCTTGAAGAGGCGGTGTCATGTCTTGTAAAGGGAATGAACGCGGATCGTGGACTGCTGTGGCTTGTTGTTGGTGATCGCCTTACAGTGCGTAGTTGTTATCTTTCGAATGACCAATTAAGCAACGCGTTAGGCGTGAGCTTGGACTCCAAACAAAGTACACAGTTGGTTTTAAATTTCCTTGCTCAAGGCGGTCGAGATCTGGTTGAGTTGAGCAGCGCATCTCCTAGTGCAGATGACTGGTTAACGTTACTGGCATTGTCTGAACAATTCACATCTCAGCTACTTGTTCCATTGCAAGCGCGTGGACTTTTTTCTGGATTCGTCGCACTCCAATTTGTCGAACCAAGGCAGTGTTCGTCATTAGAACTAGCCACACTGGAAAAAGTGGCAGCTCTTCTTTCGGTCATTATTAGTTATGATTTTGATCTGAACAGACTTGAGACTGATGGAAGGAGTCTGAGCGCCCTTGTGCAAATCTTGAAGTTTTTCAACGTTGAACCTGAATCTGTTGCTTCCTTGAAGGCAATCGAAGTATTGGCTGATTTGTTTGGCTTTGGGAAATCTCAATTGTATCTGTATCAGTCGGAAAAACTGGTTGTTCAAGGAGGCGATGGCTCGATTTTAGAACTCACCGATGATCAAGATCCATTCGTTGATGTCTTCAAAAAGCAGCGAGCTGTATTTGGATCTGAATCGTCGGATTTTGGCCATGCGAAAAATTTTCTGAAGACTGGAATGCTGCTGCCACTTATATCAAACAACATCCCCTTGGGTGTTTTTGCATTGTGGGAACCGTCTGAAGGCGTGTCGCTATTGAGCCCGCAGCTTCGAGAACTTGCTCTTTGGATTTCGTCCGAAGTGTCAAATTGTATCGAGTCGGCGAGAAATCGAAAGCTGGCTAACTAATTCTCGGAAGTCGTCATTTATGGCGTCATAGGCGTTTCACTAACTTTGGAACACTGAGGGTTAGCCAATTGGGTTTATAGATTTGGATTAGTAGCCTTGGTTTCTAAAATGGCCAAAGTAACTTTCCTGCAATAAGAGGCTATTATTACCGGATTGTTTTCGGGAGAATGGAATGTTTACCTTAGGTCGATGGATTGCTTCTAGCCTTGCAGCACTGTCTTTGATCGCGACATGCGGGACTTTTGCTTTTGCAGAGGACATTGTCAAGGAAAGTGATTCCAATGAAGTCAAAATCCAAAAATATTCCGATTACATAAAGCATCATAAAGGTTATGCCGGCTTTGAACCGCACAATGAGTTGCGGCACTTGCTTAGCGCTAACGATCTAGAGAAATCAATGCGAGAGTGTGACATTATTCTTGCCAATGAGCCGATGAATGACTACATTCTTTCCATTCTGAGCGATTGGACGTTGCCGAATAATCCAACTGCCGCGGTGGACAAATTGACGGCGAAGGCAGAAGCGTATCCGCAGTTTCCTGCTTTGCGGGCAGCGTGCCTGCTCAAAGCGGCGCAGATTTGTGCAGTCGGCGACAAAGAAAATGCTCGTCGACTGTATGACAAAGTGATCGCCACGGCAAAAAACGCAGAAGCAGCTCAATACGGACAATTGGCATTTATAGCTCTGCAGATGGAGGGCGCGGGCACCATGGGTGATGGCACTTCGAGAACAACGACAATTACGATCCAGTCGAGTCAGAGCTTTTCCAATGCCGCGGAAGCCCAATCGAATCTAAATTCTTATATTTCGGCAATGGTTCCCCAGCCGCAACCACCGCAACCATTGCCTCCGCTGCCGCCTGTAGTGCAGGGAATGATCGAATGGCCCAATCAATTCAGTAAAGCAAACTCAGATCCATGGTTGATTTCTAACCACGATCATATTTCTAAAATGAACCCGAGCCTTCTCGTTATCAATTTTGCTAATGGTGTGCAGCCAGCTCAGGTTGTGAGCAAGGTCAATTCCCTTATTGCTTGCGTTCGCGAATCTTCTCGATATCATGGCTACGCCGATCCTTCAGCGCCTCCTTTTCTCGACTACAAAGTTCTCAAATGGGTAGATGCTGCTGACAGTTACACACAAAAACTTGGTATAGACGGCAACAGCAGTAAGTTTCCCTGGCGTGCTAAAGATGCGCCCGGCTCTTCTTTCGCCTACCCAAACCTTTTTTTGCCTCAGTTCACATCGCTCTACAATGTGCGCAACCCATCTAACCCGTCCCAGTTAATGTCGCTAGCGCAAATGGTTGATACGGGGATGGTGCACGAGGTTTGGTTTGTCTGCTATCAGGGATCGCATGGTGCGCCGTTTGAATGCGTCGAACTGAAGCAACAATATGACGAGAACATGCGCGCAATTCCAGGCAGCTTCGTGCAAGCTGGCAACGGTGGTGACCCGGCGCAGCCTCAAATTGGGCGCAGCTTGCGCCTTCTATTCATCAATATCGAGCGCGGTCCGGGATGCGCGATGGAGAGCCTTGGGCACTCGATAGAGAGAATGGGTTCGGGTGACTCTCTACCGTATTTGACACCATACTTCAAAGATTATGCTGGATTCAATCTGAAGCAGAAGTATGGAATGCCCTTTGATGAATTGGGTGGAAGGGATGGAAACGAACTAAATTACCCTGATCGCCATACTCTTTCCTTCAAATACAAAGGAAAGAAAATGAGCTTTTCGCCTTACATTCCAGTCGGCAATTGCGTTCATTTTACTATTAACGGCCGCCATGATTATGATTTAGATAACGATCAACCAGTGCTAACGACAATTGAGCATTACAGAATGCACGATGCTATGGGCCGAGCCGACGCACAAACGCTATTCACACCAGCTGTTTACGCGAAATACAGAGAGTTTGCGGGGGATTGCATGGGTCCATGGTTGGTCTACTGGCGCCAGAATATGCCTGGACTAAACAATCGTTCGTTTGATGACTATGAAAAGCCAATGAAAAACTGGTGGCCGTTCTTGTTCTATTGACGTTCTTGCCGATCATCTGCATCGGGCAGCAAGTGGAATGTATGACAATAGCGTATGATTTAGAATTGAAGTATCCTGGTGTCCTGCATTCCATCCCCCGCGATTTGAGTCGAGGATCCATTGTCCAGTCAAAAATTATTGTTGCTCTCGATCACTTATCTGGTTTGTGGCAGTCAGGCGCAAGCAGATACATTCGCTGACGGTTGCGCCAGCTACGCGGGTGCCAACTACGGTAAGGCCAAATCTCAATTTATCGAAGCTGCAAAAGCGAAGCCTAAGTCGTGGCAAGCGCAATACCAACTCGCTAATACTCTGTTGCATCTTCAAGACTTTCAAGGCGCTAAACAAGCCTATCAAAAGTGTCTTGCTCTCAAGCCAGACCCTCAAATCAAGAAGAATTGTGAGACTGCAATCGCTTTTATTTTGAATCCTCCTAAGCCGAGACCGGCGGTGCCAATTGAAGTGAAAAATTTTAGAGGCGCTTCGCAAGATGTTGGTGTTCCCAATGCAACTGGTTCAACGACCACTTCTAGCTCTGACGGATCGCATCAAAGTGATCAATCCGATGCGCGACAGCTAGCAATTGATGCTCACAAAGCTGCCATCATGGCGGATGCCAAAAGGCAAGTAGACTCCATTAAAGAAGAACAGCAGCGTGCAGTCGAAGAAGCCAACGCCAATTCGAATCGCCGCTGGAAAAATAGAGAAACTGGTGAGCGATATACCGGCATGAATGGGGAAGAGAGGAGCGCGCTGCTGCGCGAGTTCGAAGCCAAGATCAGTCGGATCATGGATGATGCACGTCGACGAGCGAATCAAGTTACCACGCCCTAGGCACTTCTGAATTATCAGGCTACGATGACGCCGCGCTTGGTAGAAGTTGCCACCCAACTATTCAAAATTAAATCGCAGTGATTGCTCCAACCATTAGTAACATCTCTTTGTTCGTCCACCAATTTCCTTTGAATAGATTCGGCTTCTGCTTTGTCAGCGGTGAATACATATAATGTTGGACCGCTGCCGGTCATGTGAGTGCACAATCCGCCTAATTCGGTCAGTCTGTTGCGGATGAATTGGAGCTCTGGGCGCCGACTGAATACAATTGGTTCAAACACATTGCCGAATTTTTGACTGGCGCTTTTTTCGTCGCCGCCTTTTAAAGCTTCTGCACATTCAGTGGCGCTAATAGTTGCGGTGCCATTGACTTTGTTTTCGTCAAAGGCACCATACACTTCTGCCGTTTGCAAGCCGAATAATTTTGGTCCGACAATCAGAAAATGCAACTCGTTCGATAAATCCACTTTTGATAGTACATTGCCCCGGTGCCTGCCAATTTGCGTGCCGCCATTAAGAAAGAAAGGAACGTCCGCACCAAGTTTGCTTGCCATCTCGGCAATTTTGCTGTCAGAAAACGGTGACTTAAACCATTTATTTAGAACCATAAGTGTTGCTGCTGCATTCCCACTGCCACCGCCCATGCCACCAGCGACGGGCACCGCCTTGCGCAAATGAACTGACACTTTATAGTCTGGTTTATCAGGAAAGTTTTTCCGAAATAGATGAGCTGCTTTTGCGATCAAATTGTTTTGGTTCAGCGGCACATCGCCTGTAGGTCCCGCAAATTCAACAGATGTGATTTCGACTAGGAATTCTTCGGCTGGCTCGAATGTGAAGGTTAGCTCGTCTGCTAAATCAATGGTTTGCATTAGCGTTTCGACTTCGTGATAGCCTCCAGGCAAATCACCAAGAATGTCGAAGGTTAAATTGAGTTTGCCAGGCGATTGCGCTCGGAGCGTATTACTATGGCGTGACATTAGCTGTTAACTTTTACCAGCGGATCGAGACAGTCGGTTAGCTTGGCAAATTGCTGCAACGATAGTCTTTCAGCGCGCGTCTGCGGGTCTAGGTTCAGTTCACTGAATACTTTATCCAAAGCTGAAAGCGGTAATTTCAGGAAGGACAAATTGTTTTTGAGCATTTTACGCTTTTGCCCGAATCCAGCTTTAATTACTTGTCGCAGCAACTTGTGATTTACACAATCAACTGAAGGCTGTTTTTTCGGCGTGAAAGAAACAACCGCCGACGTTACTTTAGGTGAGGGATAAAAACTTTCTGGAGGCAGGACGTATAAGATCTCGGCTTCTGAGAAGTAATTCGTCAGCAACGTTATCTTGCTGTACTCGCTTGTGCCTGGCTTGGCTACGAATCTCTGAGCGACCTCGTGTTGAACTGTGAGCACCACTTTGTCAACCTTTTCAAACCACGGTTGAGGCGCTCCAATTTCTCCGAAGATGTAGCAAAGAATCGGCGTCGTGATCTGGTAAGGAACATTTCCTGCGATTTTTAAATGGCTCGGTTGACTGGCTAAATCAAAATGCAGGAAGTCTTCGTGATGGAGGGTAAAATTCGGCAGCTCTAAATTTTTCAGATTAATGACGCATTCCCAATCCAATTCAACCGCATGAACGTTGGCTCCGGTAGCCAGGAGAAAGTGCGTAAGAAATCCCAGTCCGGGTCCGATCTCCAACACGCTGTCACCGGGGGCAATATCAAGCGCGTTCGCTATGTTTTGCAGAGCGACGGTATCTGTTAGGAAATTTTGCCCCAGACGTTTCTTCGTGTGAAACGCCGACGCTATTCTCATCAATTCAATTCGAGTCGGAAGTTCAGCCAGAGAAGTAATCAGCTAGCCTCCAGCGACTTAGCAGCAGAGTGCTTGGAGCTTGGGAGATCGATCTTATTTCCGTTCGGACTCGATCCGTCCGTCTGCTTTGGGTGGCGGATTAACCTTAACTTGATGATTCGATGGCGGTCTGATTCTTCAATCCGCAAGGTGTAGCTGTCAGTCGTAACTTCATCTCCAGGCGACGGCTCTCTGCCGAGCGCACCGAAAACGTACCCACCCAGTGTGTTGAATTCTGAGTCGGCGATGTTCAAGCCAAGTTTATCGTTTGCTTCGTACAAAGGCAGCTTGGCGTCGAGAAGCATTGTGCCGTCTGGTTCTTCGATGATAAATTCTTCAACGATTTCGTGTTCATCGGCAATGTCTCCGACTAGCTCTTCGAGCAAGTCTTCAAACGTAGCCATGCCTCGAGTGCCACCATACTCGTCAACTACAATCGCCATGTGGGTTTTGGTTTTCTTGAATTCGGTAAGCAGATCTCCGAGGTTCTTATTTTCTGGAACGATCAGCACCTTGCGCGCAAGTTCACGAACTTGTGACTGTTCCTTCTTTTCGACCATAGCCCGCAAACCGTCGCGAATATGGACGGCGCCAAAAATGCTGTCCAAATCTTTCTCATATATGGGAATTCTGGAATGACCTTTTTCCAAAGCCAAGTCGACAAACTGGCGAACAGTTGAGTTCGCCGATACGCAAGTCATGTCAGTGCGTGGTGTCATGATTTCGCTGGCAACGGTATCTGAAAAGTCGAACACGCTATGCAGCATTTCTTCTTCTTCTGGCTCCAGCACACCTTCTTCGTGGCTGGCAGAAACGAGCATTTTTAGTTCTTCTTCTGAGTGAACAAAGTGACGGCGCGGTGGCTCGACAACGTTCATGCGGCGAAGAATAAATTCAGTGGTGCTATTCAATATGACTATGAAAGGCGACGCGAGCCAGCACCACCATTCCATTGGATAGATGAGCGTGAAAAGCACAGACTCTGCGCGTTGGAATGTCCATGTCTTTGGAATCAATTCACCAAAGACAGTCTGGCAAAATGCGGTAATTACAAACGAGAAGCCATAACAAAACAGTCGTGCGAAATGGAGTATTTCTGGCGACCAAGCTGCCAAAGCCCCCCAGCGAGCAAACAATTCCGCCAGTCTGTCTGCAAAGCTTGCTTCTCCTGCAGCACCCAAAGCCAGTGTTGCTAAGGTTATGCCCAGCTGACAGGCAGAGATAAATCGGTCCGGATCCTCAAGGTGCACTTGCACCAATTTAGCCGCTTTGTTGCCTTCATCGACGAGCTGGTCAATGCGCGTGCGGCGCACACGAGCAAGCCCCATTTCCGCAGCGACAAAAAATGCGTTAATGGCGATAAGAATAACGATCAGGCTAAATTCTAAAATGGCAAATCTTGCATCGCATCAACGATGGCGAGCTCCTTTCTCACTAGTAATCACGGCAGAAACAAAATAACCGACACGGTTCAAAACCGGTCGGTTTGCTTGCAAAAGGATGAAGACGTGATTCCAATACCGATACGCACCTCTGAGGAGGTTCTTCGGGATTTGACTTGGTGCTGCTACTTTGAGGATCGTCCATAATACTTAAAACGCTGGCCACAGGCAGCCAGAAACACAATAAAAATGATCCTACCATAAGCTTAGACCGACGTAATCAAGAGGAATCCCTTGCCGCGGGTAATATCGTGCGTCTTGAGAGACGGCTAATATTTCAACCGATATCGGTTGAGATTTCTCGACCGACCTTGGATAAGCCGTGGGTGGATGGCTTCAAGTCGAGCCGGTGTGGGTTGAGATAAGCGCAATCTGACCCTGAGAGAACACTAGCGGCGTGGCCTAATGCCAGACTTCATTCCGCTTAGTGATCAAGAAATTATGAGATTGCCAAGCAGTCGAACCTGCCACACATGCGATAATTGCCCGGTTGCTTCTCAGGTCAGTATGTTTCCAAGGTTTCCCAGCACTCAAGCGTTTGTGGCGGCAGTTTTGCTCAGCCAGCTCTCTCTGCCTGGGCTCTGTGCAAGACCCACCCAGAATCCGCCCATCCCTTCGCTTGGCGTTTCTTCGACCTGGAGTGGTGATACTTCATCCCACGACGCAACTGACAACTCAGGACGGCAATTAGCGGTCGCATTCCCCATCATTCCGCACACAATGTATGTCAGAATGCCAAGCCCCCTGAATAGCCGAATAATTAACAAGTCTTCGTCCTATAGAAAAGATCAGGTCATTAAAATCACTGTCCCGGCTTCAGTCGACGAAGCTGCAGATGTTTGCACAGTGGGTTTCAAGCGTTTCAGTGTTGTGGGGCAAGAGAAGGCTAAGGAACTGTGCCGTTGGGCATTGGCATTCCACAAACAAATGACCCAAACACCAATGATGACGCCTCTAGGCGGTCCATATTCGACGCCTTCAATAGCTCAAACCAAGCTTTGGTATATGCCTGACGGCAGGCTCAAAACCGTAGTGAAGCGCTAACCTGGCAGGGTCTTAGCTGCGTTCTCTGAAGACGTCCAAGCCTGGGCGAGCAAAATCGCCGCGATGCAGCTTGCAATGAAACCGCAGATTGGGATTAGGGCGATCCCTAAAATGCTCACTGTGGGAATAACGAATCCTACCCATTGAACGCCAATCATCAAAAGCCATGCTTGGGTGAAAATACCGGCCGAGGTGGACAATCTTTTCCCCACGGTAAACACGTCAAACGCTGCGGACATGCGCTCTTGCTTGGCGAAGTTGGCCATGATTACAGTTGATACAAGCGACACTGTGACCCAGGATAAAGTCACTAAGACAACCGAAGATACCGCCCACACGGTGTATTGATTGCCGGTGACGAAACGTGGACCACCCGCAGTGGCACAGAGCAAAGCCACCGTGGCGATTGAAATGGGAATCAAGCCTTGCCCGAAAGCCACAGCGATCCACGTGATTCCTGAAATGAGCAGGTCCATCCAATCGTTCCATTTCGGCAATGGTGCATGCATATCAGCTATTTTTGATCTAACCAGACGCAGGAAATAACCTGTCAACAATCCCCAGAGGCAGAAGGCTAGTGGAATAAACATTGGCCCAAGAAAAAACAGCAGAAACGCTCCGGCGCTAAATACCCCGCCGACGCCGGATTTCATTCTCCAATCTGGATCGGCGAAGAAGAGTCGAACAGCTTGATTTGGGTCCAGCCCAGTTTCTGAGCGTACCATGGTCATTTCTGCTCCTTGGTATGCGCGATGCTAGCAGGCGCAGCTGGCTGATCTCCATTGCGCTCGGTGGCATGGAAAAACGTTTTTAGCTCGTCGACAGCCTGCAATTTGCGCATCGCTGTGTGGTCTGTCATGTTGAATGAGATCGGCGTGATCGAAATGTAATTGTTCAAAACCGCCCAGACATCCGAGTTTTCTGACTCATCCACTTCAATCGCTTGCCCGGCAAGCCAGTAATAAACACGTCCGCGTGGATCGGTGCGTTTCTCAAAATAATCATCGTACAAGCGAATGCCAAGCTCGGTAACCAGCACACCCTTCACTTTATCGATGGGCACGCAAGGTACATTCACGTTCAGTAAGCTGCGCTTAGCCAGATGGGCTTTTGGAAACACTCTTACCAACTTGGCAATAAATTCTGCGGCAGTTTCAAAATGTCGCGTCTCGCCATACATGTGGCTGACAGCGATGCTTGGAATGTCCATGAAAGCGCCTTCCATGGCAGCTGCGACTGTGCCTGAATAGAGCACTTCGCTACCAAGATTTGGACCATTGTTGATTCCTG
The DNA here is from genome assembly GCA_003153555.1 of Candidatus Melainabacteria bacterium. Classification (GTDB taxonomy): domain Bacteria; phylum Cyanobacteriota; class Vampirovibrionia; order Obscuribacterales; family Obscuribacteraceae; genus PALSA-1081. Next base: position 13,554 of record PLZS01000185.1, read on the forward strand.
AAATGACGATGTCCGGCGCTGGGCTACCGATTAATTCTGTTACGGCCAGCTTCACACAATCGCTCGGAGTGCCGCTTGTCGACCAGGCGCCTTTCACGTTGCCCGGTAATACGATTTCCTCGGTGCGAAGTGGCTTGTGCAACGTCAAGGAATGACCAGTTGCGCTTCTTTCGCGATCTGGTGCCACGACGAAAACTTCATGCTCGTTGTCTTGGGAAAGGCGCTGCGCAAGAACCCTTATGCCCTTTGCGTCGATGCCGTCGTCGTTGGATATCAGAATTTTCAAAGGTAAGCTCCGGGATTCATCTCTTGGAGCATTGTATAGGCTGCGCCTTAGCGCATGTTGATGTGTCTTGAGAATCTTTGCTTTTGGCTTGCTATCCTAAAAGCAAAGAAGTAGTATGCGACTATATTGTTGCGTTGCTGCGTGAGGCTTCACGGTGAGCAATTTTTAATTGGAGAGCTTGATGTTTGACTTTGTATTTGAGCGCGCTAGCGAATCCCTCCTCGGGGTTGTTTATTTGGCACTCGATGAATGTCTGAGGCTGAACAACAAATGGGTTTGCTCAGAGCATTTGCTGCTCGCTTTGATTGAGTCAAATGGTGACGACGCAAATGTAGCCTCGCGCGCTCTCGCCTCGATGAGTGTTGATACCAAAAGTGCCGAGCAAGAGATAGAAAATCATCTGCGGCTCAATCCAGACGCAGAGCCGATTTTTACTGATAGACCACAGAGTGTCGATGCCGTCGCTAAGTTGTCCGGACAATATGGTGCGATCGACAAACCAGCTTTTAGCTCGGCCGTAGTTGACGCAATGCGTAGAGCTGAGGAATATTCCGTATTTTATGGCTCTGAAGAAATTGAACCAGAACATTTGCTGCTCGGAATTTTGGATCTCAAAGAAGCAGGTGCTATCGTCATCTTCGAAGAATTGAGTGTTAATCTTACTTTCTTGAGAAAGCAAGTAATTCAGTTGATTGCCCAAGAATCTTTCGCTAAAGGAAATATTGGTGGATTGCGCAGTTCATTGATTCATGGACTAGCCGAGTTCGTTGAAAAACATTATCGCTCGGTAAGTTCGCTAAATGATTTAGCGAAGCGCAGTGGACATACCAGATTGCATTTGCCAACGCGCAGCGAAATTGTGCATATGGTCGTGATTACTTATCTGAGTGAATTTCTTTCAACACAAGTTTCTTTCCAAAGATATCTGCTCGAAGAGAGTATTCGAAACTTGTCTCAACGTGTAGGAACACTGGACAAAGAGATGACTGCAACTATCGTCACAAGCGCAGCTCAAAATATTCGCGCCGAAGTTCGCAGCACCATCGAACACATGTGGTGCAATGAATATCGCATTTTATCTACGATGCTCGATGAAGCCGAACATGACTTGATCGGTAGTGTTATTGAAGATCTCTGGTGGGCACAAAGTGAAGAAATTGCTTTGCATGAATCATTTGCCGAAGCACTTGATGATCACAGACGCAAGCACTTATTGAACTTGCAGAAGAGACGGATTGAAATTGCCGCAAGACTAACCAAGTTGAGCACAAGACTTGATGACACCATCAAGCAGTGCTTCTTGAAACATCCGATTTCAGCTTAACTGCAACATCCAATTTCAGCTTAAATAGCCGCTTCCTGCACTAGCGCAGCCAGTTAGCATTCGCTTGCTCACTGACGCTGCGGATGCCATAACTGTTTTCCAATCAGTTCTGTGAGCTAAATCCTGAGCACGTACGGACACTTGACGCAAAACGCTTTTGCAAATTGAAATGGATGTCCATCCATGTCGAGACCATCAACGACGGTAGTGGTTAGAGGAGCGCTGCAGTCTGGGCATTTCAAGTTCTCTACGCTATCCAAGATGTCTATGCTTAACTGCTCCGCTGTGGCAGCATCGAGCATTTTTGATTCTGGTATCGGAGCAGTTTCATGCGCGCGGTGTTCAACTTCTTTCAACAGAGATGGCTCGACACTCAACGCTTTCGCCAATCTTTGCCGATCGGTTGAAGAAAGCCATGTTTCCAAGCCAGACTCTAGCTCTTCAATACGCCTTATTGGGAAGTTCGACAATGAAGCCAGATCCAACACTGTCATATTTCTGAATTCGCGCACCTGCAAAATTCTTCTAGCTAAGGTAGGAGCGAGGACAAAGTTTGAAGGGATAGGCTTGAATTGTTTCATGGCACGATATTGTCTGTGCTGATTTTGGGACTTTGAGTCAGTCGTTATGGAGCGCGACTATTCTAGCTGCAGGTAGATCGAAATGGAGCGCGGCTATTCTAGCCGCCCATGTCAATTCTATTCGACGTACATCCTAGCAGGATGAATGTACATCAAGACGTTGCAATTCGTGCGAAAATACCGCGTATGGCAGAGCCACCTGATCATGAATTGCAGGTAGTAGTTGATAGTCAAGCGCTTGAACGCAGGGCTAGCGGGCGTGGCAGTGCGCGTAAATCTTCAGGCGCCAGTAGTGAACCGACTGTGATAGCGGCAGACGGCGTCAGGAGTCTTGTTCTCAAGCAATCGCAGCGTTACTGCAAAGATGGCAGACCATTTGCCATCGCCTCTCTCGATATACTCGAGTATGAACAGGTAAGCAATGTCCTAGGTGCCGGTGCGGCTGAGCAGCTGGATCGGTTGGGAAAAGTCGTCTGCACTAATTCTTTGCGCGGCAGCGATCGAGTTTGTTTTTTCGAACCAGGACATATTCTCATTCTCTTACCTGATACGAATCAATCATCTGCTCGAATGGTGATGGAGCGCATTACGCAATCTATTGCGTCAGCGAAATTGCAGCACAAGAACAAACCCTTACGTGCTAGCGGCGCATTTCAGGTTGCCGCGTGTGACACTGCGGAGAGTGGCGTCGAGATTCTCGCGCCTGATTCTGAAGCTTTGATGGAATCAGTGGGCTATAAGTTCGATGCACAGGGAAATCTCTACAATACGCAATTGTCTTCGATGCGATTGTTTACAAAGAAACAGCGTCCGTTTTCCGGAAGCTTTTCTGTTTGGTCTGATCGCTATGTCAATATTCAAACAACGAAACTGGAAATATCTGTAGATCGATCTCCTTTGCCGCAGGGTATCATCTACATCCGCGCCACTGCTCAAGACCAATGGCAAGCAAATAGAACTGTGAATTTAAAGATGTTTGAGCTAGCCGATCGCGCTGGCAAGTTTGACACTGATTCGCTTGGATTGGTGGCGCGGCGAGCTCGCGTTTTACAACAAATTGATCATCCGGGCGTTTCTAAATTGGTGGATTTTCACAGCTATGAAGACCGCTGTCTTTACTTGGTTGAGAATCAAGTAATCGGAAAACCGCTCAAAAACGTGCGCGCCAATTTGGAAACTGTTTTGGGATGGGGAGTGCAACTTTGCAATACATTGATCTACCTGCAAGGATTGATGCCACCATTAATTCCACCGCCACTAGAAATCGAAAAATTCGTTATCGCGCCGGATAATCAAATTGTGCTGCTCGACTATGAGATGCCTTATTTGCTCAGCCCGTTAACAGTTCTAAGCGATGGCAATGCCAACATCGATCCGTCGCTGCTCAGTGCGCCTTACAATAGATTCGGAATGGAGAACTTGCTAATGTTTCTATACGATCTGATCGCCAAGTCTGAGCATAACAGGGCATTTAGTGATTTGTTTGATGCGAAAGATCCAGACAAACTGAGCGAAAAACTAAACAGCCTTTTCAAAATTCGCGCTGAACTTAAGAAAGCAGTGGACAAAATTTCTTCCGGTGCTGCAACGTAATGCTGGATTTTAACAAGGTCGTCCAGCAAATTGATTCGATTGGACGCGAAAGTTTTGTTGATACTGAAGCGCTGCAAGAAACCATTGCCAACGCTCAGTCTGCGCTAGATCGCGCGATGCGAGCGCCGGACGAATTCGTGACGCGATTGGACGAGAATTCTAATTGGGTACTCTGGCCAGTAGCAACACCGCTTGAACCAGTCGGGGTCAAACACTCCATTGAAGTTGCTGGTGATTCTTACACGGTCGTGGCGGTCGACGGATCTCAGATCATGCCGAGCCATCATGAAGTGCATACGTGTTACCTGCTAAATGTTGGCATGGCACTAATAACTTACGGTGCTAAACTGCCACCACTATTGGAAACTGTGCCAAAGCTATATTCGCGACCTGAGGATTTGTATCCGCTTGTCGATAGGCGTCGACTGCACATCGATGAGTTGTACGTTTCACTGGAACGCACCATTCTTGAACTCGAAATTCTAGCTAGCACTTCGATCAAAGCTAAAGAAAGAGGACTTCCTGTAATAGCTCTTTATGACGGCTCGCTGATTCCCTGGAGCGTGGAAAAATTACCCGATGGTTATCAAAACACTTATCTTAAGCGCATGTCTGATGCACTAACCAGCCTGCAGAATGAGTCTATTCCGATAATTGGATACTTAAGTCACAGCCGTGGTGCAGATGTCGTCAACTGTTTGCGTGTGCTTGTCTGCCCTTACGAAGTGAGTCATTGCAGAGAGCACTGCGGCAATTTGAACGAAGAGGATTTCCCTTGTTCGAAAGTTTGGCCGCTGTCTGATCGACAGTTGTTTAAGCCGCATCTCGAAGTCAATGAACGCAGCGCTGCTTTTTTATCCGGAGCTAGTGTGTCAAAGTTGTTGCCACGCGAGCATCGTGTCTGTTTTACTTACATGGATGTCGGCGAGGAAATCGCGCGTCTTGAATTTCCGCGATGGTTATTAGCTGAGAAAGGACAACTCAATGCTGCCCTGACCATGGTTCTCTCTCAATGTCAGAAAGGAATGGGGTATCCAATATCGCTGGCTGAGTCGCATCACCTTGCCGTGATTAAGGGCAACGATCGTGATCAGTTTTTCGAATTGATAACGCGACATTTACTGAGTCTGGGCGTCACACAAGTAAAAACAAGTCCGAAGCAATCGAAGAAGCGATTGGGATTCGTGTGAAATGCGCGGGTATTCTACCCGCCTATTACAATACGACGAATTATTTTATTTTCGGGGCGGATTGAAAATCCGCGCTCCATTTTCGTCGAGGTGAACCTAGTTCTTTGGTAACAATTCGATTGTCCGACAGGAAATTACCGCTTCTTCCGATCCCTTATTGACCGCCCATGTGGTGATGTAATACAGCCCCGGCTGCCAGTCTTTATCCGTTGCGATATCGAGAGAATACACTTCCTGTTCGTCAACTTTTTTGACGTTGATTGGATCATTCGTCTGGCTTGGATCTGCAAAATACGAAATGACTATTTTGTCCGGCATGCTATACCCAGAAGTTTTATTCAACGCCGCCACTGTCATTGGCTTTGGCAAAGCTTCCCAGCGCAAGTCTATGCTTTTCAAATCCACGCCTTTTGCCAATTTGCCCGTCAATGAGAATTTATCGCCTAGTTTGATCTGCGCAGGAATGTCACCATATTCCCCATAATGATTTGAGAACTCTTCGGCGCATGCGGTGCGCACGCCCATGCCAACTGCTGATGCAAAGCTCAGACCGATGCCGACTGAAGTGTGGTTCGGATCGATTATGTTTACTCGGTGTCCGTCATTCGGTGGTTTCTCGTTGAAAAAGCTTGACTCGATTTTGTCTAATTCGTATTTATGAAACACTTGCGCTGGATGCAGCGGCAACTTGTTCGCTTCTTTGGAATTGTCAGAGGCGCTGCCTTCCATACTGCCGTATACGTTTTCCATTACGGAGTCCTTGCCGCCGCTCTCGTTGTATCGCTGGTCTGGCTTATGCCCATCCATCGTCCAATGGCTCATGTATCCATTCATAGCCATTTCGTCACTGTGCACCTGACCTGCTTTGGATGCAACGTCGTCCAGTACAACAGGACTAGCTCCTACTGAGGCTCGATCCCTGTTGATCAGTTTCAGCATGTATTGCTTTGCAGCATCCTGCTCAAGAATTTCTCGCTGCTCTGAAGGCATCGCTTGTTCGTCAGGCAAATGTTCAAGAGCACCAAAAGCCGGCAACATCAAACACATGATTCCAAGCGCCGAAGCCGCTTTGATTAGCCAATTTATTTCGTCATTCTTCAAGTTCGAATCACCCACGCATTTCCCACATCCTAGCATTGCACCAAAAGCGGTTCAACCAACGAAACCGGTCAAGTCATGCACAATCTCTGTGAGAAAATCAAAAACAAGTTTTAGGGACTAAAATCCAAGATGACGATTGTGGTATTCGGGCGGTTCGGAAGTCTCCGGGTCAAGGCTCAGCGAATGGCACTTCTCTCTTCACCACAGGTCAAAGTCTCCAACCGGAACAATATTTACGCCGTGAGCAAAGTTTTGCGTGAATGTTCCTACTTTATTGATTTGACTGACCGTCGAGCCAGTTGGAAACTGAAGGATGGCATTGCCGTTCATTGAATTAATAGCTGCAAGAACTAACTCGTTAAACATTGGATTGTTGCTTTTTTTTGTCAGGCGAGCGTTCACAATGCGTCCGTCTTTGGTGACGGTATAAGCCGCAGATGCGATGAGTCCAGGAGTGTGCTGGAGCGGTTTGGTGACACGAGCTGGGCAGCGACGGTAAATTTCCGCCTCAACTTGCGAATGCCATTCATCCCAAGTTAGCGATGGAGCCTTCAGATCTTTTTCGAGATTAGACGGACCTTTTTTCAGTTGTTGCCATTCCTGCTTCTTTTGTTCGAGGTACAAAGGCGAAACAGTGGGAAGCGAGCGATCCGGTTTTTGATTAGGGTAATATCGCTGATCTGCCGGTGGTAACGCGTCGTACAAATTCGACGGCAGTTGACAGAGCGACGTCGGCAAGGTTTGCTGGGCAAGCACGGGCATTGCCCACGACGAACATGCAATTATCAAAGACAACCAATGTTTCATAGCCACCTACGTTCCCTCAGCATACGCCGTGGCGTGGTTGCAGTCTAGGACTCGTTGGGTTTTGAATTTGGTTTGCCTAAAAAGCAGTTAGGACGACAATGCCTTCGCTGTTTTTGATTCATTGATGCTGCTTAGATATTTGTCGGTCGAACGCATCGTCGCGTAACCGAAACCGAGCGCCGCCATGAATGCCGCATGCACTTGCACTGCTGGAACGCTAATGTTGTTGATCTTCAAGTCGCGCGAAGCGCAAGCGTCGTGGATGACAGTGACCTTGTAACCATAGTCGTTGGATGCTCGTGTCGGCGCGCTTGTTTGTCATGGTTTACCTATGGTTTAGTCTCCGCTTCATTGTAATGTTAGGACAGGCGATTGTAGTTGTTGAGTTGCATCGTCGTAGGCTTGGACTGCGTGCAGCCAGTTGTGGCAGTATATCAAATGCTTTCGGTGGAATTTTATCGCAAATTTGCGCGCGACACTAAAACTTACCAAAACCTGATATCTGAGCGGATTGGCACCGCTGGTGGTGCTTCTGTCTGATTAACACCCGCAAGACGAGTGTCCTCATGCTATAATCCCCCATCCATAAAAAAGGATAATGAGCCTTGTCCAATACAACCACCAGCACCCCAGTCATCGAGACGCCACGTCTTGTACTACGGATGCTGGAGCCGCATGAGGCTAATCTCGCAGTCGCATTCTATCGAGACAATAAAGAGCACCTGGAAAAAACTGGACCAAAGTGGACGAAGGATTTTTTCGATTTAGATCGTTGGCAATTGCAGTTGGAAGTAAATCTGGAAGAGTTTCACACCGATCAGTCATTGAAACTTTTTGTTTTTGAGAGACAAACAAATACGATTATTGGAATTGTCAATTTCAACAACATTGTTCGGCGAGTTGCTCAATATTGCAATATTGGCTACAGCCTCGCTGAAGACAAGCAAGGTTTCGGCTTTATGGAAGAAGCTTTGAAGTACGCAATCAAGCACTCATTTGAGGTCATGAACTTACATCGAGTTATGGCAAATTACATGCCTCACAATGTCAGGAGTGGCAAGGTCCTAAAGAAGCTTGGCTTCACAGCCGAGGGATTTGCTCGCAACTATTTGTATATCAATGGCGCCTGGGAAGACCATGTTCTTACATCTTTGACGAATGACAACTGGCGAGACACACTCTCTTGACTTCGAATGATCAACCAATTCCCTCTGAAAACAGGTAGGATTGGGATACGTCCATTTTTCATCGCTAGAGAGCAGGCAATTTTATGAAGAAATACTCTGGTTTGCACGCTTTATACATGTGCTTTTTTTCGAAGGATTTATACCGAGATGTTGTTCGCAGTTGGAAGGGCATCGCCTTTCTATATTTGTTTCTGTTGATAATGTGCTCGTGGTTTTTAATTTCGCTGAAAGTCTACATGGTGATGAGTGACGCTATAAACGGACCCGTCAAAAAAATCCTAGAGCAACTGCCCGCGATCACAATACACGACGGTGAGTTGAAAATAGATAAGCCCTCGCCCTATCTTCTAACGCTTAACTCCAATGACACCATGGACCCAGCTCTGAGAAGACAGAATATCGAAGTTGCCATTGCAGTATTTGATGACACTACAGATGATGTCAAAGGTCATGATGAGGTGCCATTCCTCGTGACGAAACATAATTTCCTGATCCAGAGCAAAGACGGCAAGGCACAGCAAATCGAATTGAAGCAGTTTGGAGATGTTCTATATAACAGAGCAAGTTATATGCAAATTGCAGAGACGGTCAAATTGTGGGTGCCAATATTTGTCTTTTGCGTTTTCGGACCCCTTAGTTTCATTCTCTGCGGCATTCTGGCGCTGATTCTAGGTGCTATCGGAATGGCGGTTGCCGGCGGGTCCAATATTAAGCTGACATACGGTGAAGCAGTCAGAGTTGCCTCCGTGGCATTTACTCCTGCTGTATTTCTTGACACATTGGTTAAGCTCTTGCCGGTTCCTCAAAGTCCAATTTGGCCATTGATCGGATTTTTTGCCGCCATGGGCTACACCATATTCGGTGTCATGGCGAACAAACAAGCGATTGTTGTTGAGGATTCGATGCCAGGCGGAATGCCAGACGCCTGACATTGCTCAAGTAGAGAAAACCCGGTAAACCGCAGTTACTTAGGCCTTCACAGCGATTGCACTGGCCAAGGGATGCTGGGATGCACGCTTGTGCTGCTCTAGCCCGATCGTCTTGAACTTGCCACCATCGTTGATATATTCCCGTTGATAGTGGTGTAAATGTTCCATTACCGAGTGATCAACGAGCTTGGACTTGCTTAGATCAACTGTAATGGTCTTTCCTCTCGGAATCTTATCCAGAATCTTCTTCAGCGAAATGAAATTCGAAAATATCGCGGCGCTCAAGAGCCGTACTACGTAAGTGCCATCGCTTTGTTTTTCCACTACTGCGTTCACGGAAAACAGATGCTTTGGTTCTGCACCCTTAACTAGGTGAAGAACGAATTTGCAAAGAATTCCAGTGCCGACTCCAATTAAGAGATCGGTGGCAAGCGTGGCTATGATCGTCACTACAAAGAGAAAGATTTGTTCGCCCCCGATTTTGTATGTTTCGACAAACACTCTAGGTGCGGCTAGACGGTATCCAGTGAATACCAACAGGGCTGCAAGAGCGGCAAGCGGAATTTGATCCACAAGCGCCGCACCCACGAGCACAAAAACGAGCATGAACGCACCGTGGAAGAAATTAGACCATCGTGTTTTGGCGCCATTCGATACATTCGCGCTGCTTCTGACAATTTCGGCAATCATCGGCAAGCCGCCAATCATGCCGGACACAGCGCTACCCAATCCGACTGCGGCAACGTCTTTGCTTAAGTTCGACTGTCGCTTGTAAAGGTCTAGTTTGTCTACAGCAGCAGCGCTGAGTAGAGTTTCGATGCCCTGTACAAGCGTAATTGACATCACGCACATCCAAAATACTGATGTGCCCATGTGACTCCAGTTTGGTTGCGTTATCCCGGACAGGATGCTGGAAGGCAACAGAACTAAGTATTTTGGGGTGAGATTGAATACCTGACCAGCAAATAAATAGCTATGTTCGTGTTGCAAATCGAACATAAATCCCATTCCGATCGAAACGGCAACAACTATGATTGCGGCAGGAATTTTCTTTATAGTTCTATTTTTTATGAGTGTGTGAATAATGAGAATTGCTAAACAAGTGAAACCGATGATCGCGACCTCGGGATTCATATTCATTACCATCGTCGGAATTTTGGCAATCAATTCCAGCGGTTCTTTTGCTGGTGGCTTTACACCCAGTACGAACGGCAGCTGCTTAGACATAATAATGATGCCGATGGCGGCGAGCATTCCATGCACCACGGTGGCAGGAAAAAAGTGACCAAGCTCACCGGCTTTCAACAGCCCTAGTATAAAAAGTAGAATTCCGGAGACGACAATCGCCGCTAGCGTCGTATGATAGCCGACGTCGCCGCCGCCGAATTTTTCGACAGCGCCGAGAATAACGACGATCAGTCCGGCGGCTGGTCCGTTGATTGTGACGAAGGAGCCGCTCATTTGCGAGACGACCATACCGCCGATAATGGCGCCAAAAATGCCCGACAGTGGCGGCATTCCAGAAGCTATAGCGATTCCAAGGCTTAATGGCAAAGCTATAAGGAATACGATGAAACCGGAAGTGGCATCGCTGCGCCAATTCTGTTTAAGACCGGCTAGCCTGTCTTTCGGAAGTTCTAAACGCGTTTGAGCGGCGCTCTCTAAAACTGGATCTTTCGTCATGGTACCCATTAGTTCATCCAAAGTGGTAATTGTCTCGCAGACTAGCCCGAAAATGTGCATGAATTGTGAATTGTGAAATTGGGTCTAGTGGCTGTTTGGCAAACCTCATTCAGTTGCACTTCACGATACCTGCACATTCGCTCGTTAACTTAGGTGCTGCTGCAAGCATCGCGAATGCAAATTGTGCATGTCTGAGTATTACAATAGACCGCTCGCAAGCACGTTCCACTTGGCAGCGATTGGCGTCAAGCCTTTGGAATGAGCCTATTATGGAAGACCTCGGTACTAGGATTTCCATTGACCAGTTTGAATAAAGCTTAAGCGTTTGCGCGTAAGCAATTAGCAACAAATGGCGACATGCAACTAGATCTCGGCAGTTCACTTCCTCTAACCCTTTATCTAGCCGCAAATGCGACATGGATAGCAGGCATACTTCTAGCCATTCCCGTTCGAGCGGGCGCAGGGCACAAGACTTTCGCCGGTTTGTTGATGGCCGGTGCGTTCTTACTGATCGGGTCTGTGATCGCTGCCTGGCCTGCCGGGTTCGACTGGACGGCGCCGCGCCCGCTCTACTTAGGGTTGGCGCCGGTAGAGTTTCGATTGGACGCGCTTACGGCACCGTTTCTGCTCATGCTTTCGCTGCTCGCCATAGCAGTCGCCCTTTTTTCGCCCGGTTATCTCAAGCATTTAAAGGATCGAGTAAATCTGCGAATTTACTGGGCTTGCACCATTTTGTTTGTTTTCGCCATGGGGCAGGTGATCNNGTAATGTCACTAAGCTCGGTGGCACTGGTTGCGGCAGAGCCTATTAGACAGCGCGCTCAAAAAGCTGCCTTGATTTATCTCGGCGCTACTCGGGTTTCAACTGCCTTGATTACTGGCGCCTTTGTCTACCTTGCAGCCAGCGCGCAAAGCTGGAACTTTGCACAATGGAATATGGAGGCGCATTCGTCCGTTCCTGCAATCGTTTTGTTTTTTGGGCTGTGCATCAAAGCCGGCGTATGGCCATTCCATATATGGCTTCCTTATGCACACCCTGAGGCACCAGCACCGGTGTCGTCCTTGATGAGCGGCGTCATGGTCAAAGTGGCGATCTACGGCATGATTAGATTTTTCATCTTAGGCAATTCGCATAGTGAGGTAATTGCATACTTGGCGATCTTCCTCGGCATCATCTCTGGTGTTTGGGGTGTTCTGTTCGCACTCATGCAGCACGATCTGAAAAAGCTACTTGCCTATAGCACAGTAGAAAACGTAGGCTTGATTGTTGCTGCAATTGGGCTTTCACTGCATGCAAAGACGATAGGGGTTTTTTGGTTAGCGGAAATTGCACTGGCCGCAGCAATTCTGCATTCCCTTAATCATGCTTGTTTCAAAGGTCTTCTATTTCTCGGTGCAGGAGCCGTGGATAGCTCTGCCCACACGCGCGATCTCGGTTATCTTGGTGGTCTAGCCAAGAATATGCCATGGACGATGGCGTTTTTCTTGATCGGTAGCGCCGCAATTTCAGCATTGCCACCACTGAATGGATTCGCTAGCAAGTGGCTTGTTTACCAAAGTTTTTTGAATCTATCATTCCGTTCGGAGAACCTGCTCGACCATGCTATTGGTCTTTCCATCGTCGGTGTGCTGTCACTAATTGGCGCTCTATCGCTGGCATGTTTTACAAAAGCGGTTGGCATTTCTTTCTTGGGAAGACCTAGATCTGAGCAGGCTGTGAGAGCGCACGAGTGTTCATTTGGAATGAAACTTGGTCAAGGATTTCTTTGCGGTCTTTGTGTAGTGCTCGGTGTCGTCGTACCTTATGCAATGCACTTGATGCGCCCAATCTTGCAGGAGGCGATGGCTACGTCGTTCCAGCCAGCTCACTTTTTCACTATTCCTCAACCAGTTCTTTGTTTGATTGGATTTTTAACCGCAGTGTCCATTTTCTTCTTGTCCAAATCAGTAAGGTCGCATTTGAGATCTTACGTTACTTGGGATTGCGGGTATGGCGACCTACCTTCGCGTGCAGAAGAAACTGGTACCAGTTTCTCTCAACCGATCGGCAGAATTTTTGGAGCGTTATTGCAGTACAAAACAACCACGGAAATTCGTGGTCGTGACCGCCGCCACTTTCCAGAAGGAATTCAGGTGGATGTGGAGATGTTTCCACTTTTGGAAATTTTCTTTTACAACCCAACAATCAAGGCGATGCAATCAGTTAGCACTGCTTTAGTGAAAATGCAGACAGCAAGTATCCATGTTCACTTACTGTATGTCTTCATCTCGGTCTTGATCCTCGTTGTCGTGGGGATTTATTTATGAATCTCGCGCTTCATTACATATCATTTTGTGCCACGGTGCTTCTGCTTCCACCGATGTTGATTGCGATCATTCGCAAGACCAAAGCCAGGTTCCAAAACCGCAAGGGCGCACGGTTTATGCAACCGTACTATGACTTGAATAAATTCTTGTCCAAGGGCGAAACAATAAGCAAAGTAGCGAGCTGGGTGTTCAGGAGCACCAGCGTTATCAACCTGGTGACAATGACTGTGTTGGCTGTGATTACACCGTGGTTGTCTTACTCTCCGCACTTACCTGATGCGTCAGACATTTTCTTGATTGTTTATCTTTTTGCCCTGGCGCGATTTTTTACCGTGTTGGCTGCTCTGGATGCGGGATCTGTGTTTGGTGGATTTGGCGCCAGTCGTGAAGTTACCGTGGCACTGCTAGCCGAGCCTGGCGTTATTCTCTGTTTGGCAAGCCTGGGATGTGTTGCGCATACTAGCGACCTAACTCAAGTTTTCTCATATTCAATCGCGCAAAGTGAATTGCTTTACAACCAGCCAGCGCTATGGTTACTGGCTGGGAGCGGCTTATTTCTCTCTGCCATCGTTGAACTTTCTCGCATGCCCATTGACGATCCCAACACCCACTTAGAATTGACGATGATTCACGAGGCAATGATCCTCGAAAATTCTGGTCGTAATCTTGCTCTCACCGAATTTGCTCACTACTTAAAGATGGCGATTCTACTTGGATTATCGGGTCAGTGCCTGCTGCACGCGATTCCTCGCATGTGGGTTGCCAGCGGACTTGTAAAAGGATTGGCAAGTATTGGCGTAATCGTCTTTTTAGCCTTGACCATAGCTGTCATGGAAAGTGTGCTGATAAAACTGCAGTGGAAGAAATTGCCGGAATTTATTGCTTACTCAGTGGCGATGAGCTTGCTATGCATGCTGATTGCAGTTGGAATAAGGTGAGACAGTGACTTTAGACACGTATCAAATTTTGGCAATTGGATCAGCGGTGATTGCTGTGCTCATGTTGGGCACTACCCATCTGAAAATGAATTTGTGGTTCTACGGTATTCACACCTTGTTGGTGGCAGCTCAAGCGGTGACGATCACCGGCGTAGTCCTGCACTTCCATACCTACTTCAACGCTGCTTGTTTCGCCATTTTTAAGGGTATCGCCGCGCCGATTTTCTTGAACATGATTATGAAAAAAATTGACGTTGATGACGATGTTGGCACTTTTTTACCGCCCCCAGTTTGCATGCATTTGGGCATAGTTTTGCTTGGAGTTAGCTATTTGCTCTCTTCTCACTTGCCTGGTTTGATCGAGCAAGGCGATACGAGAATGGGCGCCATGGCTGCCATGTCTATCTTGTTCACCGGAATATTACTGATGCTGACTCGTAAGTTGGCGATCAGCCAGTTGCTCGGATTTCTGGTAATGGAAAACGGAATTTATGTGTTTGCCTGCAGCCATACTCACGGCATGCCGATGCTTGTAGAAATGGGCGTTCTTTTGGACGTGCTAGTCGCCGTTATGGTGGCGGGTTTGGTGCTCTTCAATATCAAGAAGAGTTTCGAACACATCGATGTTACTCGAATGACGGACCTCAAGGACTAATATGAACCCGCACTTTCTAGCCCATATCTGCCTGATTCCGTTGTTACTTGTTGCGATTTCGTTGACTGCTCGCAATGCCAGAATTTGTCGTCTTGCCACTGGCATTTTGACCTGGGTGCAACTAGCGGTTGTCACCTACCTGCTGTTTCCTCTGCTCACCGGTCAAATTCAGTCAGTCGCATTGCACTTCGAGATTCCTTGGCTCGGTGTTCTGCTGACTGGATTTGCAGCTGATCGACTGAGCGCATTTTTCATCGTGCTCACCACATTCATAATGGCCTGCGCGACATCTCATGCCGACTACTTCTTTGCCACGGAAGAATTTCTCAAAATCAATCAAGGTCGAAACTTTCGAGCTTTTTATGCCGCAACTAATTTCTTCTTGTTAGCTATGACGGCTGTGTTTCTTTCAGACAACTTGGGCTATCTCTGGATAGCAGTTGAGACAACAACACTTTCATCCGCTTATCTTGTGTATTTTGACAAAACGAAAAATGCCCTGGAAGCGACGTGGAAATATTTGATGATCTGCACGGTGGCGATTGGCTTTGCTCTGCTTGGCACCGTATTTATATTTGCATCAAGCCAGCACGGCGCTTTGGCTGAGGGTTCGCTCAATATCACAGAACTGATAGCCCACGCTGCGCAGTTGAACTTTCCGCTTGTGAAACTCGGATTTATGTTTTGTTTGATCGGCTATGGCACCAAAGCTGGCATGTTCCCGCTTCACAGCTGGATGCCTGATGCATACTCCGAAGCTCCCGCTCCTGCCTCAGCGATGCTGTCTGGTGGATTGATGAACTGCTCACTCTTCGCTTTGTGGAGAGTTATGGAAATCTTTCATGCTTCAAACACTCATGCCGTGATCGGTCAAACGATGACTTATGTCGGCACTGTCACCATCGTGGCTGCCAGCCTGCTTCTAATCCGTCAGCATAGCTTCAAGCGCATGTGGGCTTATTCAAGTATCGAGAATTGCGGATTGATGCTCGTTGCGATTGGTATAAACGCAGGCGGTCTTTTCTTGCTGCAAGCGATCAACCACAGTATCGCGAAAGTCGCTTTGTTCCTTGTTTCAGGGGATATTATCCATGCTTCCGGCTCAAAGAAGTTGAACCACTTACATGGCGTTCTAAACGCTTGTCCATTGTGGGGAGTAACTCTCGCTCTAGGTACTTTTGCTCTCACTGGCTGTCCGCCGTTCGGCTCTTTCATTAGTGAGATTACTCTTCTTCACACGATGGCTGACTCGCAGCGCTGGATTCTGGTGTCATTGTTGGTGGCAGGAATCGCAATCAGTTTTGTTGCCATCTGCGTTCATGTCGGTCGCATATTGTTCGGAGGTCCGAAAGCAAAGTTCAATCCTTATATGCCTATTAGAGCCAGCATTATTCCGGCTTTTCTGATTTGTTGTTCGATTGCTATGGGACTTTTTGTTGATTCGAATTTCTGGATAGGTTTGAAATGAAACTAGTCAAAAAGGAAATACCGCTTAAACTCTTCCATCAAACCTGTCGTCAATGGACCGACCGGGGCGAGCGTCGACTCGGACTGCTGACGTCCATTGATGGTGGCCAGGTCGTCTGCGTGATGTTGGACCCACCGAACGGCACGGCCGAACTCTGGGAAGTAAAGCTTGAAGAAAATAACTACAAAGCCTTGACTCTACTATTGCCGCAAGCCCACTGGTTCGAACGGGTACTGTTTGATATGTTTGGCATTATTCCGGAAGGACATCCCCGACTAAAGCATGTGCTCCTGCATGAACAATATGAACCGGGATTTTTTCCTTTGCGCAAAGTGCCTTTGCCTGCTGAATTTGAAACAGACCGAAGATATAAATTTCTGGAAGTGAAAGGTGAAGGTGTTTACGAAATTCCGGTTGGACCTATCCACGCTGGCGTGATCGAGCCTGGCCACTTCAGATTTAGTTGTCTTGGAGAGACTATAGTCAATCTGGAAATCCGGATGGGCTGGGTGCATCGAGGCGTTGAGAAGCGAATGACCGAAGTGCCATGGCGCAAGGTAAGGTATATAGCTGAAGCTACCGCATCTGATACCGCAGCCGCGAATGCGCTTGCTCACGCTATCGCCATAGAGAGTATGTTTGAGGTGGAAGTTCCATTGCGTGCAGAGGTGCTTCGCACGATCGCAATGGAGGTTGAGCGGCTGGCAATGCATACCATTGACGTTGGCGGTATGGCAAGTGATGTCGGCTTTCTTCCTATATTTGCCAACCTTAGTCGCCTGCGTGCTTTTGCTCTCGGCATGGCTCAGTGTTTGTCTGGCAATCGCTTTCTGCGGGGATTTATCTTTCCTGGTGGCACTCGTGATTTGGATGATGCGCGTTTTGAAAAAGTGAAAACTCTCGTCAAAAATATGCGCACAGAGATCAAGCCAATCTTGGATATATTCGACGATAACCAGGTGGTGAAGCAGCGATTAGCCTTCGCTTCAATTTCAAAATCTCTCGCAACCGAATTCGGACTTGTGGGTGTTGCCGCCAGAGGTTGCGGCATACCATATGATTGTCGTCTGTTTTTCAAACATGGTTTATATCCCGGAGCGGCACCTGCGGTGGCCGTTCAAAAAGATGGAGATATGTTGTCTCGCACCCGGGTGCGGATTAGCGAGATCTATAGCAGCATGGACCTGATCGAGCGCCTGGTTGGGGAGCTCGCGCCGGGAGACGTTTCGGTGCAACTGCCTGACGAGCTGCCGCCGAACGAAATTGCACTAGGAGTTGTTGAAGCTTTTCGCGGTGAATTATTGCATCTCGTTTTTACCGACGAAAATGGAAAGATTTCTAGGTATGCGATTAAAGACCCTAGCGCCAATAATTGGACAGCGATATCTATCGCCAATAGAAATGGGCTGATTGCCGATTTCCCTTTGTGCAATAAGAGCATGAGTTTGTCGTACAGCGGCAACGATCTTTGAGGTTGATATGATCAAATTGTTGTCTTATCTTTTAAGCAAAGGTGTTGTCACTCAGAAGAAGTTGCTTCCCACTGCTGACCCAGAATGGTGGGGCTTTCCAGATGTGACGACAGAGGCTTGTGCTGGTGCTGGTTGCAATGGTTGCGTCGAAGTTTGTCCGACAGATGCAATTGAAATCGTCGACGGCACAACGCCGATTCTTAATCTCGATCGCGGTGCTTGTATCGGATGTGGAATGTGCATCGAAGTATGCCCAACAAAAACTATCGTCAACACAACTACTTATGCTGTAGCGACCGCCACTCGAGAAGACCTGATTCTCAGCAACTCGGGAAAGGCGAAAATCGAGACAGTTAAAAAGACTCCTCGCACCAATCTGCATATTTTTAAAGAATCCGTTCACGCTCGTGTCGTATCGACTGGTTGCAGTTCTTGCGATGCGGAAATAGGCGCTTCAGGCAACGCTATATTTGATATTGAAAGATTTGGCATCCACATTGTCGCCTCACCCAGATACGCAGATGCTCTGCTAATTACAGGACCAGTCGGCAAAGCCATGCAGGAACCTCTCAGGCGCTGCTATGAGGCGATGGCCGATCCTCGCGTGGTCATTGCTATTGGCACCTGCGCCATCACTGGTGGTGTGCACAAGAATGGCTACACCGAAGCGAATGGTGCCGATTCAATCATTCCCGTCGACGTCTATGTGCCCGGCTGTCCACCCCACCCATGGAGCATCATTCACGGCGTTCTTGTTGCCATGGGCAAAGCCGAACCATACAAACAATATCCTGCCGTCGCCGGCTAATAACTTTTTTGGTCAGAGCTATCGCTGAAGAAGCCGCTCTTCAGGACAAAGTAGGCGATCGCGCCGTACCAGAGTAGGAGCACTAGCATGCCGACTATAGGAAATTTCATCCCGAACTTGAAGAGCGGGCGGACGAAATAATCTAGAAATAGTATGCCTGTGCTTACTCCTAACATCAGAGCAATTCTATCTGCTTCACAACTGGTTCTTGAACGGATTTAATGTCTGTCGAATGGTCTGGCTTGGACTGTATATATGCTTTTGTAAGGGATCTGATAAGCCGCCGCTGAGGCTTATTCGCTGGATTAACTTGACAAGCGGTAGAAGTATGAGCATGATTTAAGATACTTCAGATTACCATCAGGCAACCCACCCCCCCAATATTTTGTGGGCCTAACTATGAGCACTACAGGTACCAACCTGCAGCAAGTTCCACCTGTCTCAGGCAATAAGCCTGCGACAACAGAATTTGTTACTTCCAATAGCACTAATGAGGCCATCCAGGCTAAGCGTGCTGCCGTGCAGCCGCCGCCGATGATCACTCAAGCATCACATGCGGTGCCAGTATTTAGTGCGCCTCCGCCGTTGCTGAAGCCACGCTCGAATGTGAAACGTTCTTACACATCGCTGATCGCGATGTCGGCACCATTCTCTGAAAGTCTTCTGCCGCCTGCAATCAATACTGCAAACAATGTGACTCCATCACCCGTTGTCGATTCGGTGATTGATGATACTAAGGCTGTTTCGGATCTCTGCTCGGTACTCAATGCCGATGAAGGTGTTTTGATTACTAACGCAGACGCGCCTTCGCTGGCAAGAAGCACCATGTACACAAATCGATCGGTGACTGCAAAAGATATTATTGGCGCAATCGATAGTTTCTGGGGCGTATCGCAGCTCCCAAGCATGGAAATTTTCGACGAGTAGGGTTTAGCGCCTTCTTCGGAAGTTTTGCTGCGAAAGAGCGTGGTTTTAAATCCGCAGCCGCGCTCCGTTATGGGCGGCTAGAATAGCCGCGCTCCAATTCGGCGTGAAATATAGCCGCGCTACGTTTCGGCGCGAAATTGGATTTTGGTGCTAAGGGATGAAGTTAGATAAGTCGGCGAGAATTGCTGGCACGCCGGTAAGGATTAGGACGATGCTCCAAAACAACGGTGACTCTCCTTTAGGAAGGCTGAGCAAAAATCCGAGCGACCCAAAAGCGAGAATTGTGAAAATCAGTTTTGCACAGTGTTTTAGCGCGAACAATAAATTCGGATCGATTTGCTCGGCGAACAAAACTGTGGTCACTGGTCGTATACCGCTCTTACCAATCCATTCAAATAACGGCTTGCTTGATATGAGTTCTTTGGGTTGACCAGTCTCCAGTGCGATCAAGAATTGTGCTTCAGGGTGTCCGCCATAGATTGCTTTTCCATCTTTTCCGTAAGGCTTGATCACAAATACGTTTAGGTTTTGATGAGCGGAAACGAATTTGACATTCCAGCAGTTAATGGTGCCTGCAGATGCTGCTTTCGGTTCGATTTTTGATTTGGCGAAAACCAGATCTTTATATAGCTCCAGTTTTTTCGTATCAACGTCGTCTCCAGATTTGGTGTTGCCTTCAGTGACTTGGTGCAACTGAGGGAGTTCTTCCTTTTCGGTAAATGGATTTAAGTACTTCCCTAGTGCCTCCGCCGTGGCAGGGTAAGCATGATTCTTGTTGAAGTAGGCGGTGACGCGCTCCGCAAGCCTTGTGGTCTCTCCTGCCAATACACTTTCAGGAGATCTTTGCTCAAATAACTCAAAGTTGGAGGTTAGGTCCTTAACGCCGTGCTCTGTTTTAAGTAGCCAAACTTGTTTCTGAAAAGGACTGGTAAGGACTACATCTACTACGTCCCGCCAATCGTTCATGAAAAACTTCACCGGCGTTCTTACCGTGTCTGGGCCGATGGCGTAGATGCCAGTTGATGCATCAACAATTTTAAATGACTTCTCGTGTTCGGCTGATTGGAATTCGCGTGGCAATAAATCATAAGCTTGCGTTTTCCGTGGCATGAGATTGTAGACAAGCAAAACAGCAATGGCGCAGGCAGTCATAATCCCAAATCTGATCAGGGCCTTTTTGCGTTTCGTCTCTGGTGCCTCGACTTCCTGAACAGGCGCCGCATCCCCGGAGCCACTAAACAATTTATCCATAAAGCTCGATAACGCTGAGGGCTTCGAGCTTTCGGCATCGCGCATACTCCGCCGAGAATCTCCACCGCCACCATATTCTTCGCGTCCAGCAATATCATCTAATGCACTTTTGCGGTGCAGTTTTCCGGGACTCGTGTCACCCTTTGGTGTTGGCCTGGCGCCCCCGCCTGATTTAAGTTCCGGTGCACGAAAACTGTTATTATCAGTCTCAAAAGTTTTGGTCTTGGAGCGGTCTTCCATGCGCATGCTCATGCCTGGCA
The DNA here is from genome assembly GCA_003153555.1 of Candidatus Melainabacteria bacterium. Taxonomy (GTDB): domain Bacteria; phylum Cyanobacteriota; class Vampirovibrionia; order Obscuribacterales; family Obscuribacteraceae; genus PALSA-1081. The sequence goes on from PLZS01000185.1 coordinate 34,320, forward strand.
TCATACTGGCGATTTGAAAGAGTACTTCCTGGAGTGGATTGGTACCTCCACCACCGCCTCCTCCTCCTGATGGCGCCGAACCCGACGCTTGTCGTTTTCTCAGTGAGTATTTAGAGGAAGGGGGAGCATACTTTTGGTAGCTTTTTTCTTCAGTTTCTACGCCATAGTTCAAATCCTGAGCACTTTCCGGTTCTTCAGACAAGATAGGTTTCGCTGTCGATTTTCTAGGTATCGCCTTGCGCGGCATTTGACCAGTGCTAGGCGGCAAGGTCGGATTTGGACGCGAGTCGAACTGTGATTGGCCAGGAAACTGGCTATTCATCTCGTCTTCATCTTCATCATTGTATTCGGGATTTTGTCCGTCCGGCATCTTGTTTCGCCTATACCAAACACCCCCACCTATCTGCCCTTAAACGAGACTCGTGTAACGTTCTGAAGTCAGAATTTTGGTCTTTGAATTCCGAGCAACGTTGGCGGTTTACTGATGACACTATATTCAGTGCTATCAAAATTGGCTTTCCAACAACACTTTTAAAAGTGTTGCCAATGATTGACGACTAACTGCTTGCTGGGCTTTTACATCATTGCCTGCAGTTGTCGAGCTGTAACAACTATTGAAAATCGGCGCAATGAGACCTTGCAGAGTCAAAACAACCGGTCTTGACATGTTAGGATCTGCCCTGAGGATAGTGCTACCTCAATAAAGGAGTTCCCTGTGTCAGCAGTTCTCGACCAAATGCTTCCTGCTTCTCATCCACTGGCTGATATTGCTCAGAAAGTGCAGGATGGCAAGCGTATCACCCGAGAGGACGCCCTTCGGCTTTACGAGGCGGATGACCTGTTGGCGGTCGGTGCATTGGCTGAATTTGCCCGGAAACGCAAGGCAGGCCCAGGCAAAGAGAAGTATGTTTATTACATCCACAATATGCACCTGAACCCAACTAACTTTTGTGTTGAGACGTGCAGATTTTGCTCCTATGCCAATCCTGAAGGCAAAGGCAAGGCTTACACTTGGTCGGTAGATCAAGTTCTTGAAGAGGCTCGAAAGGGCGCCGAGTTGGGCATTAACGAGATCCATATGGTTGGCGGATTGAACCCAGCCTGCGACATCAGCTATTACGAGGAAGTCCTGCGCGCTGTTAAGGCTAAATTTCCCAATATCCACATGAAGGCGATGACCGCTGTGGAAATTGAATATATGGCCAACCTTGAACACATCTCGTATGAAGACACTCTCAAGCGCCTTGTCGTTGCCGGCTTGGGCTCGATGCCGGGCGGTGGGGCCGAAATATTTGACGAAGAAGTGCGCCGTTCCATGCATGTCAAAAAGACACCAGCTGACGTTTGGCTGGAGATCCATGGCATCGCTCACAAACTTGGCTTAAAGACCAACGCTACGATGCTTACAGGCATCGGAGAGAGTCGCGAAAACAAAGTAGACCACGTTCTTTTACTGCGCGACCAGCAAGATTTGACTGGCGGTTTTCAGTGTTTTATTCCGCTGAAGTGCTACTACGAGGGCACCACGATTGCCGATGAAGTCGAGGAGCCCACACCGGAAGAATTGCTGCGAGATGTGGCGATTTCACGCCTACTTTTAGACAACTTTGACCACATAAAGGCTTACTGGATTCAGCTTGGCGAGAAACTTGCTCAGATCGCTTTATCGTTTGGTGCCGATGATATGGACGGCACAATTGGCGAAGAGAAAATCACACATGCCGCTGGTGCAAAAACACCTTTGCAACTAGCCAAAGATAAAATGGAGTTCTTGATATCTAGCGCTGGTTACACACCTGTCGAACGTGACACAGTCTATAACATCAGACGGGTTGCCGATTTGACCGGTCAAGCGGTTACCCCATTATCAGAGCGTGTTGCAGCATTAGCGCATTCTAAATAAATTTGTTCTCTTAACCTCACCTTAAACTCGAACCAAGGACAATAGGTATATAGGTCTCAACTGAGACAGATATCCCCTGTGTAGGAGTTTTTATGACGATCGTGAGCGGCCTGACAGTCGTGTTCGTGTCTGCGGTAATTGCAATGTGGCTTAACGATAATTTCTCGCTTGGTGGCAATCTAGCCGACGAGTAGCGTCCCAAAAACTTTCTTGTGCTTTATAAACTAAACTGACCCATCTGGTTGGCTCGCTGAATCATGAGCTGCACTGGCGCTCCTGGTTGCTTGCGCGAGAGTATCTGATTCATTTCGGCGACACTTTTAACGATATTCCCGTCCACAGCTTTGATCAGATCGCCTTGCAGCAAGCCGACGTGAGAGGCTCGTGAGGCGATACCGATCGTGACTATGGAGAGTCCCTCGTGTGTAGGCTTGGCGATGATGCCTATGCTGGCCATGAAATCTTGAGTTTGCGAGGGATTAACAACACTAGTGAGCGGTTGTTGTTGCTGCTGCGGCTGTTGCTGTTGTTGCTTCGCCGGAGCGCTATCCTTCGGCTTTTTCTGTTTCGCAGGCTTGCCGTTTGGCGCTGGTCCGCCTGTTGCAGCTTGGTATTGGGCCCATTGTTGGTCTACTTGTTTTTGTTGTTCTTGACCTTGCTGCAAGTTAGCCGATAACTGCTGCACGGCTGTTTGGTAGCGCGGTTCCTTGGGCTCGAGTTTAAGCGCCATCTTGTAATAAGCGAGCGCATCTACATAGTTTTTGGTGACGAAATAAAGCGTGCCAATGTTGTATTTTACAAGCGCCTTATTTGGTGCTTTAGCATCTAGTTGTTTATACAGATCGAGCGCGGAAAAATATTCTTGTCGCTTGTATGCTGCTGCTGCATCTTCCGCCAGCACTCGAATTTCGCCTTGTTTGTCGTCAGTTTTTTTGCGGGCTGCTAACTTTTTTTCAACGGCGTTTACCGCATCTCGATAATCCTTATTATTGGGATTCTCTTCGGCGGCTCGGTGGTAGCTAGTTGATGCTTCAATCAAACTGTTCGCTGATTCATAGACGACACCTAAATTAAAGAGCGCTTCTGCATTGTGTTGATCTAATCGAAGCACCTGTTCGAAACGTTCAATCGCTTGCGGTCCCCGTTTTTGACGCCACATCTCGACACCCTCAGCAAGCAGCTTGGCTACTTCTTCTTCCTTCGCTGCCATGACGGCAATTCGTGCCCGTTCCATGTCTGATTGGGGATTTTCTGGCTGTCTTTTTTGTTGTTGAACTGGTGGCGCCACGCTGACGGTGGCAGGTTCACCGCCACCAGATATAGTGCCATCTGGGTTTACTTGTGGAGCGACGGCGCCTTTCACTTTTTCAAGACGTTGGGCGAAATCGCCTTGCATGGCATCGCCAAAAACGCGCTTTTCGATTCTGGCCAGCCGCGCCTCGACGTCTTCATCTGGATATGATTTAAAGAAGAGTTTCTGTTCGAGAGTGGCAAGCAGTGCCTTATCGCCAGTTTCGGCGCCTTTAGCCCAAGCCGGTCCGACTGCACCGAATATGATGGCGAAAGATAATATCGTCGCCTTTATTTTCCCTTGATCCATTGCTTGACTTTCTCCATCGGAAAGCCTTTACCAAAGCTGCCCGGAATGAAGTCTTGCTCTCCTGCTTGCTTCACATGTGATTCCCAACCCTGCACTAATGTGATCGATTGCCGATGAGTGCCTTGGGGAAACGCCGGAAGTGGGGCTGCCTGCATTAATGCTACCATCTGCAACCGATCGTATGCTGGGTCACCAGAAGTTTGCTTCAAGAACAGGTTGCCAATTTGACCGTTGCTGTAGCAGGTAAATTGGATCAGTGCTGGACGTTCCGTGACGAATGCTGATCCGAACGCTTCTTCATTGATGCGCAGAACGTAATACCATCGGTCGGCAAGCCGGGCGATCCATCCCGACCAGTCAACTGCATATTCTTGTAAATAACTTTTGTCTACCGGCTCCGGATTGTCAGCTGGAAGAGCGACCGGACTCGGCTGCGCCGCCGCAGCGAAAGCCATTTTGGGCGGCGATTGTTGCGGTGCCAGCGCTCCGAGCGCGCTTGGATCGAGCTCGGTGCGACTGAGTCGAGATTGATTTGTGGTCATCGCCTTGAGCTTATAGAGCTCCTTGGTGTCGTCTGCACTGGCTTTGCTTTGGGCAAACGAGCCCAGGCATGCGGCGAGAGCGATATATATAAATTGGCGACGTAAATTCATGACAATCCCCGCTGATATCGCACCACTATATTAATGACCACGGCTTCTGTAACTGGTGAAACTACGTATCCGAGGATAGTCTATGCAGCAAGCTGCCCGACTTATCAAAGCCGCTTAGAGCATTCTCAGGAACTCGATCACCAGTTCAGGTCGACGCCCATTACGTCCAGGCGCATAGCATGGGCGTTAGAGGAGCTGCTAACGTATACTTGGATTTGGATGAACTTTTTTAACAGATTTGCAGTCTTATTCAAAGTAGGTGCCTGAGGTTTGTGATGAGCCCTTGCGGAACAAACGCGGACGATTTGTGGACGGATGAGGAGCAGGCGCACTGGTTGGCGTTTGACCAATTATCCGGTCCAGGTCTTGGCGTTCAACGGGTCAAACTTTTGTACGACCGGATGTTGACCCTGACTGCGGCTTGGACTGCCAGTCGCGATCAGTTACGGTCGTTGGGCATTATCAATCTTGATGTGATCGATGCTTTTATCGAGAAACGCAAGGCAATCGACCCCGCCGCGCTTTTGGAACAGGTTCGCAAACAGAATGTGCAGGCATATCCCCTCTATCATCCTCTATATCCAATGCGGTTAAGAGAGATACACGATCCGCCTATCATTTTGTATATCAACGGCCGCCTCACTCCCGATGATATGCTTTACGCGGTCGGAGTGGTTGGCACTAGGCGCCCAAGCAGTTATGGACAGAAATTCTCCAAAGAAATTTCCAAAAATCTTGCCATGGCAGGTGCCACAGTTGTAAGTGGAATGGCTGTCGGCGTCGATTCGCTTGCACACTGGGGTGCCATCGAAGGTGGTGGCAAGACAGTGGCCGTGCTCGGCTGTGGACCAGACGTCTGTTATCCATCGTCAAACCGCCCGCTTTTCAAAGCTTTAACCAGTGGTGAGCATGGGGCGGTAGTGTCGGAGTTTTTCCCAGGCACGAAACCTGAACCCTGGAGATTTCCGGCAAGAAACCGCATCATCAGTGGGTTATCCAAGGGGCTGGCTGTGATTGAGGCTGGCGAGACTTCTGGCTCTTTGATTACAGCGAAATTGGCTTTCGAGCAAAATCGCGAGGTATTTGCTTTGCCCGGTCGAGTCGACAATCCAATGTCGCGCGGCACAAACAAGCTAATCGGGTCCCATACTGCTCATGTATTGACCAGCCACGAAGACATTTTGAATGAGCTTCGCTGGGCAAGTGCGCCCTCAGGAGGTGGGCAGGTGCCGATGATGGTCGAACTCTATGGTAAAGAAAAGGATGTTTTTGAACTGATTAGCTCTGAGCCAGTGCATTTTGACCATTTAATCGAAAGGTCTGGGTTGCAAACCGGCGAGCTATCAGCAACGCTGACAATGCTGGAATTGGCGGGCATGGTCGAACGACTTCCAGGCGATTGGTATTCAAGACAAACAACTAGTTACATGGGCAAATAAAATACCTGGCATCATCGCTAAAAAGTTCGCTCATGACGACCGTTGTTGCAAGCGATCGAGTGTCGGATAATCAAGAAAAATCGGCAAAATCAACCTTGGGATCTACTGACATAGTGATTTAGCCAGTCAAGCGGTCTTCGAAGTGGCAAAACAAGCCTAGAAAGCTGTATTGTAATTGCATGGTGTTTTTTTGCCTAAAGCTTAGCGGCTGTGGCTGTTTCACCTGATTTAACCTGCTGAATTAAGTGCATAATTTGCACAGTGACGTCTAGGCGCTCAATTCCAGGGTATCTTAATTGTTGGGGAGCTTTTTCTTCGCAATANNGTAGTTGATTCAGTCATAGGAAAAGGTTCGAGCGGAATCGTCTACAAGGCTACCAGGCTCCTTATGGGGCGAGAGGTGGCTGTCAAAGTTTTGCACAGTTATTTGGGTGCAGAAGTAGGCGCGCTTGACCGCTTTTTGAGAGAAGCGCGGGCCGCGAGCCGTCTTCGTCATCCCCATATCATCAATATTTGGGAGTCTGGCGTCACAGATGACGCTCAGCCTTACTTTGTTATGGACTACTTGGAAGGCATGACGCTTGCCGATCTCGTCAAGCAAAAGGGCTACCTGCATGCCGGGCGGGCGATGCCGATCATCACGCAAATTTGTGAAGCGTTGACGGAAGCTCATCGACAAAACATCATCCACAGAGACATCAAGCCTGAAAACATCGTCCTTGAGACGAATGAGGGCGACAACAATTTTGACGATTATGTGAAAGTGCTGGATTTCGGCATAGCCGACCAACCGGCGGGCACGCCAGGCGTTTCTAAGCAGAAAACAGCTGCCGGAAGTCCCGCCTACATGAGCCCAGAGCAATGCCAGGGCTTCGAACTTGATCAACGCAGCGACATTTATTCATTGGCAATTGTGATATTTGAGATGCTCACTGGTTTGCGGCCATTTGCAGCCGACGATGTGATGAAGCTCTTTTACATGCATGTTAGCCAACCGCCTCCAACTTTGAGCAGCATGCGCTCCGACTTGAGATTCCCGATGCAGGTCGAACTGGCTGTTGCCAAAGCACTGGCAAAAAATCCTGATAACAGGCAGCAGTCGATCAAGGAATTTCATAAAGATCTAGAAGATGCTTTCAACAGTTCAGATATGAGTGCTCCTGGCAGACGCGAGAGCGTGCCTGTCGATTTATTTTCAGTGCCTGTGGTTGACCGTTTGATGGACTCAGGCGCCGCAGTGGCAACAGGCGGTCATAACTTCTTACCCGGACCAGAAGATTGGGACGAGCCTGGAGCATCTGGTGAATTAGAGATCGTGCAACCAGCGGCAACAGGTCAACCAGCTCAGGCTAAGTCTGACGTGCCCGACGTTTCTGCTGCTGTAAATCGCCTTTTGAAATCGGCGAAGCGAGCTTCTGAAGCTGTTAAGAAAGAAGACGTAGGTAGCTGGGCGCGAGATGTTTTGACTCGCACTGAGGGTAATCCTGAGTCTCACCCAACTGCTGCGGAAGCTAAACCTGTGAAGGCTACCGGCAATCAGGGCCCGGCAGAAATGAGCGGTCCTGAGGTTTCAAATTGGGCTCATAAGGTTCTCAATCGACCGACTACAGGGGAATTGCCTTTGCCGGCAAAGACTGCACAAACACCTGCTCCTCCCACACCACCTCCTGCTCCCACTGTAGCCAAGACTCCTGCATCTGTTCCTTCTTCTTCTTCTTCTTCTTCTTCTTTTTCTTCTAATGCTGCGCCGCCGCCTCCGCTACCGGTGAAGCCAGCACCATCACCACCGGTGCAGTCAGCAGCGCCGCCGCCTCCTCCGCTACCGGTGAAGCCAGCACCAGCAGCACCACCTCCTCCGCCACCGCCTCCGCCTCCGCCTCCGATGCAGCCAGCAACACCTGTCTCTCGCAACAACTTTGCAGGTGCCTTCGCAGCGGAGTCTCAAACCACGCCTACTAAGCAAGGCGGAAAAGTTGTTAAACCGATTGAATTATTGAAAGCCAAATCTGCGGCCGATGCTGCCAGGCGCATCACAGGCGATAAGCAAAACGAAGAGCAGCCTGCTGCTAGCACCACTTTTAAGCCTAGCGGAGAAATTGCTCAGCCGATGACTAGTGCCGCTCAAGCAAGAGCGGCTGACTTGAACGCAGCGCCAAAAGTCAAAGACGATGTGGTGGAATCCGCTAGCCGTTTGTCTAACAAGAAAGGTGATTCCGGCAATGTGGCAGAGCCAACGACTCCTGTTGCTCCTCCCGTGGTGCCGAAAGCTGCCATACCAGAATCATCGTTTCAGTTCGGCGCCGAATCGCCAAAGAACAATTTCCTCTCGCCACAAAATGAGTTCGCCTCACAAGTTGAGAAAATGATTCAGGATTCGCTGCCCCCTAATCAGCCTCCAACGCCAGCTAGCGCAAACAAATTTGAAACAGCGAGCAACGAAAGACCGCCCCTTGATCCAAGTCGATTCGACCATCCAGTCAACAAGCAAGAAGAGACTCTTAATCCGTTCGCTCAAGCGATCGACGGTTTGCTCGATGCAGCCATCATGCCGAAGACGACCGAAGATGTTCGCAGATCTGCTAGCAAGTTGAAGAGAATGGAGCCGCCAGCTCCTGAGGGCACCACCCCAGACCCAATGGATCCCGATCGGTTTGAACATCCCATCAACAGAGCTTCTTTCGATCCGTCGCGGTTCGATGCGTCGGCAAAGAAAGATGTCGTCGCTGAACAAACTGCCTCACAGAATAATGCCAGATATGAGCAACCAATAAATAAGGGTTTCATCTCAGGCACCGCTGCTGGTAGCAAGATGTTGGGCGCGAGTGAAGCCGAAAGGAAATCCGCTGAACCACCAGCACAAACATCAATCGATTTGAATCGATTTGAACACCCAATTAACAAGGCTGAAGAGTCGCTCAATCCTTTCGCTCAGGCAGTCGATGGGCTGCTTGATTCGGCTCGAATCAAGCACGAGCCAAGAAGTTTGCCGACCAGCAGCGAACTTGGCGAAACTGCTGCTGCAGTTGGCAAGCCTCCGGATAATGCTGCAATTGAAGCTCTCGACTCCACCGCTGAAGAAGATCGGGTGCATGATGCCGTCAGCCGATTAATCGAAGCTGCTAAGCGTGCTCCTGAACCGACAGCTAAGCCTGAAGTATTGAATAAGAAAATTGAAGCGGTCAAAAAGAAGATCGAGGCACTCAAGGCTGCTGACGTAGCGAAACCTCTTACATCTGGATTGCCACCTGATGCAACGCCACCACCCACGGGGACACCGACGCCTTTTGTTCCAGGACCAAACGATTCAAATTCATTGTCTGATGCGGTCAACCGCTTGCTCGAAGCCGCTCAACGTCAAGAGTCCACCACAACTACTGCTCCTGTTGCGCAGCCGATGGTGAATCCATTCGCAGATGCATACAATAGTCCGGCACCGCCGAGCACCCTGGGCACCAGTTCGCAAAGCAATCTGCAGGCCGGTGCGCCCGCTTCGAACCCATTTGACGCAGGTGCGAGTACGGCCATGGTCAATCCATTTGCTGCTGCTCAACCCCAAGAACAAATGACGAGCGGCACATTCAAGTCATCGTCTCGAGCACCTGCAGGGCCGGTGCCGGCAGATCCAACCAAGAAGCCTCCTGAAGGAAGCGCTTTCCAAAATTATGTCGGTGCTCAATCTGATCGCATGAGCCGCGCTGCTGAATTGATCAATAACGCTATCAAATCCAGCAAGACTCCTGAGGTAGCGCAAGACTACTACTCTGGTTTTAAAAATGATCCAAAGCAAATTCAAGCCGAGAGAGCGGATGTTCTCAAGCAGAGCCGCGCTCGCGTTCGCAAAAATTTCCAGGGACCGCCTCGTCCACCGCTGTGGGTGGCTGTGATTATTGCCATAGTAGTGGGCGGCTTTGCGGCTTGGTATGGAGGTTTCTTACCTTTCGGTCCGGCTAAAGTGTCAGCACCCCTGTCAGTCGATGCTTACATAAAACAAGGTAAGTTCGATAAGGCTCGCGAAATTCTTGAAACTAAACGGAAGACGGGTACACTTACTCAAGCTGAAGTGGATAAGTTGAACAACGTCTATTATCAACAGGGCTTGAAAGAGGGCAAAGACGAAAATTATCAGGATGCGGTCAAAGACTTGAAACAAATTTCTCGCAAGTCTGATTTGTATCCATCGGCTGCCGCTAAGATTCGAGAATACAAGAAGAAAATGAGCGATTTGTAGTTTCATAATGACCTTAGTGCTTTCCTGATGAAACTTTGTTTGCTCTGTAGTGGGAAGTACGATGACGACGTTGCCGTCTGCCAGCGTGATGGTGCCAGACTAGTCTCTGCCGGCCAAGACAACTTGATTAATTCGATCGTCGGCGATCGCTACTTCATTGAAGAAATGATTGGCAAAGGATCGGTCGGTCGCGTCTACAAAGCACATCGCATCATTGACAATAGTCCAGTTGCGATCAAAGTGCTGCGTGAAAACTTGAGCAATGACGCTGAGGCTTTGGCAAGATTCAAACGAGAAGCGCAGATGCTCAGCATTATTGAACATCCAAACATCGTCACCTTGTATGACTTCGGACAAACGCCGATGGGAGAACCATACTTCGCAGCTGAATATTTGGATGGCAAAACCTTAGCAACACTGATTGTCGAACGGGGCAGTTTAACTGTTTCGGACGCAGAACCAATCATTGAGCAAGTCTGTAAAGGGCTGGCGGAAGCACACAACCATGGTTTTATACATCGAGATATAAAACCAACTAACATCATTTTGGTGCCCAGTGATAATGGGTTCGTTGCCAAAATTTTGGATTTCAGCTTGGCCAAACTTCCGCCTCTAGCCGTGGAGGACAAAGTTACCAAAGAGGGCATGCTCAGAGGCACTCCTGCCTATATGAGCCCGGAGCAGTGCCAATCCATGGAAGTGGATAATCGCAGTGATATTTATTCTCTCGCTGTTGTATTGTTTGAAACTTTGACTGGATCACGTCCTTTCTTTAGTAAGAATTCGGTGATCACCATGCATCAGCAGATGAATGATGTGCCACCGCGCATGATGTCAGTTCGAAAAGACCTGCACTTCTGCGAAGAGCTGGAGACTCTAGTGCAGCAGTGTTTATCCAAAAAAGCGAGCAACCGTCCAGAATCTGTTGAACAGTTTTGGCATGAATTTAAAGCAGCATGCGACGCTCAAAGCAAAGTGACGGATCTAAAACAAGAGTCGGTGTTTTTTGAACGACCAGTGGAACAAGCCAACAAACTCACGCCCCTCGAAGCATTCAAAGAAGCCGAGGATCGCAGAAACATTGTTGATCGAATTCTCGGACAACCGGCAGAAGATGATCCTGGCTCAACAATTCGGCTCACCAAGGCGGAGCTTGAGTCTCAACGGCAGACTGCAACATTGCGTGAGGAGGAGAGGACTTTGCCGGGTGACGCGACGCACCTTCAAATTGACAATCCCACCACGGAGACAACGTTTATCGCCTCCATGTTTGCAAGTGATCTTGGGCGCAAAGTTATAATCGGCGCGTTAGTGCTGCTGTTGCTGATAATACTTATTGCGGCTTTCCTATTTGTGCCGATTCCTAACCCCGAAAACCCCTAGTCAAATCTCCAGTTAGGTGAGGAAGGTAAATGTAGCCAGTGCGCGGCTTTTACGCGTGACATGAGCCGATTTTGCGGATGAGGCAAAGGGGCTAAAGGCGAAGCGGCGCTTATGAAAAGAAGTGGTAAGCTGGACAACAAGGGAGTGGCTAGTCCACTCTAAGCGTTCATTGTTGCAAGCAAACTGCGCATAGACGAGCTAGCAAGGTTAACCTGAAGTCCGAATGAAAGTCTGTCTGCGATGTAATACACACTATCTGGACAAGCTGCAGGCGTGTCCTGAAGATGGTGCCAGGCTAATTGCCACTGGTGATGATCCTCTGATCGGCACAATTATTGGCGGTCGTTACAAGGTGATTTGTGCGGTCGGCAGTGGCTCGATGGGCATCGTTTACAAAGCGGTGCAAGAGAATTCTGGGCGCGAGATGGCGCTCAAGGTGTTGCGCAACTTTCACCAGACTTCAGAAGATTCTGTCAAACGATTTCGCAGGGAAGCCAAAACTGCAAGCAGCCTCAAACATCCAAACATCGTCACACTGTTTGACTTTGGTTTCATGGACGATGGGCAGCCCTATATCGTCACTGAGTTTTTAAAGGGCTTGACTCTGGCTCAGTTTTTGCGAGAGCACGGTCACATGGCGCCGCTCAAGGCCAGAGCTGTGATTAAACAAGTCTGCGACGCCGTCGGTGAAGCTCATCGACATCAAATTGTGCACAGAGACTTGAAGCCAGAAAATATTGTCTTGCAAGGGAAGGACCAGGGCGGTCGATTCGTGAAGGTTGTCGATTTTGGCATTGCCAAAATGCTCGGTGATACCGGTGCCACCTCTGCCGATTTAACATTGGAAGGCAAGGTCTGTGGTAGCCCAGCCTATATGAGCCCAGAAGGTTGTCGTGGTGCCGAGATCGATTACCGCTGCGATATTTATTCACTGGGCATCGTCATTTTTGAGACGCTGACTGGCAAACGACCGTTTGTAGCCGATGATTTGATGGCCCTGATGTTTTTGCACGTCAACGAACCGGCCCCAAAACTTTCGAGCGTAAGAGTTGACCCGGTTTTTACTCCCGAGCTGGAAGCTGTGATCAGGAAAGCTCTGAGCAAGGAGCCAAAGGATCGCCAACAAAGTGCTGAGGAGTTGTGGGAAGAGTTCAATGCTGCTTGTCATGGAGAGCGCCCGCAGAAACGTGCACAGACAGTTGATTGGATTCCCTTTGTTTCTCGGAACGAGCCGTCATATTTGAAATTGCCAGGACCCGACGATGCTTCAGACTCGATGGAGTTTCCCGAGCCTGACGTCGAAGGAGTCGAGCGAGAAACTAAGACTGAGCGTCGGAAAAAACTGCGTACCCTCTCGAAGGGTAAATTGTGGATGAAGGTGGCCAGTGTTGTGGCTGTCTTGATTGCCGGCAGTGTCTACATGAAAATGAGTCGCTATAAAGACGCTGTTACAGTAGCGCAAGTGCTGACCACACAAGGGCGACCAGAAGACGCTGTGCGCATTCTAGAGCGCTTAAAACAACAAGGTGATCTTGCCAGTGATAGTGCCGAATCGCTCAATTCGGCGTACGTACAAGCCGCTGTAAAGTTTGGCGGCAAACACCAGTATGGGCAGGCCATTGAGCTTTTGCAAAAGGTCCAACCTCAATCCAAGCATCATACGGAAGCTGCGGATCTGCTGCGTAAATACAAGAAGCATTGATTTCGCTGGCATCTAGCCTGGGAGCGCCGGCATCCTTGCCGGCATCTAGCCTGAAAGTCCAATTACACGATCGGCAAATTGAACAATTCTCTGGCATTGTCACGGCATTTCGCGGCGATCTCACCCAGAGTTTTGCCTCTTAATTCGGATAATTTTTCGGCGGTGTACCAAACGTAAGCCGGTTCGTTTTTCTTTCCCCGCACCTTCTGTGGTGCAAGGAAAGGGCAGTCCGTCTCGACGAGCATTCGCTCTTCCCGCACCAGCACTGCGGCTTCTTGAATCGGCTTAGATTTTGGAAAAGTGACGATGCCTGAGAAGGAAACATAGAAGTCCAATTGTTCTATGCGTGGCAGGAGTTCTGGTCCACCTGTAAAACAGTGGAAAACGCCGCGAATTTTGCCCTTACCTTCCTCTTCTAAAATAGCGATGGTCTCATCCCACGCATCTCGGCAATGGATGATGATTGGTTTGTTTGTTTCGAGTGCAATTTGGATTTGGGCCTTCAACGCTTCAACTTGTGACGTGTGATCGCTGTTGTTATAAAAGAAATCCAGTCCGCACTCCCCGATTGCCACCACTTTGGGGTGTTCACAAGCTTTTCGAATTACTTCAAAACTGGCGGCTGTCCAGTCCTTAGCATCGTGAGGGTGTAGACCTACCGCCGTATAAATTTGCTCATAACGGTCGGCAAGTTCAAGCAATTCTGGTATCGATTGCAGCACCACCCCTGGGTTGATCAACTGAACAATGCCTGAGTCGAAAGCGCGTTGAATTACTTCCTTTTGATCATCCTCAAAATATTCTTTCACGACATGCGCATGGCTATCGATTATCGTTCCACTTGATGGTAGTGTGGTTTGAGCCATTGGTTTCCCTTTAGTAGCTGGCTATCTGACTGAATTAATCGCCGCCAGACCGCTTTTGCGGTAATTATGAATTTACTTTTTTAGCTTTTGGAGTAGAGTATTAATGAAGCTCATGACAACACCCCCTACCACCCATGTAGTGTAGCGCTGATGTTCACCCCCAACCTTTCGTCCAAAGTTATCCCATACGTTTTATCAGTTTTCGCTTGCCTGTCCATGGCATCTCCAGCCCCGGCAGAGTTACTCAAGGGCACTGTTAACAAAGCGGATCAACTAAATCCTGGCGGCAGCGGCATGACCCTAGACCGTCGAGATATCAACAAAATGGGTGGCGACCCATTTGGTGGCAACCCTCCTCCTGCAAATGGAGCAGATCAGTTTTTCGACCCGGCTGGCGGTTTCCAGGTTTCAACTCTGGCGCCGCCTCAAGGTCCTCCGCCCATACAACAACCGCTGCGTGGTAATGCTCAGGGACAAGGTCAGCCTGACTTCGCCGGTCAATTTGGGCAAGGCATGCCTGGACAAGAGCAGGTGCCTCAGCAACCACATAATTTGGGCGCGCAAACAGGGGGACCGCCTCCTCAGCAATTCAATCCAAATGACCCAGACAGTTCACCTGAGTTGCAGATAGCTTGGAACGAATGGCATCGACGCGTGGCAGCCGCTGTTTATGAGCGCTACTCGACGCTTGCAAACGCCGCTTTCTACAGAAGTCCGCCGATGGCCGCTGCCGCTGCTTATGTCGTCACCCGTGATGGGCGCATCGCCAACTCGCATTTGACTCAGAAAAATGGCAATCCTATTTATAATGCGATTATCTTGACGGCTATTAATTCGCTGACCGGTAATATGGCGGTGCTTCAGTTTCCGCAGGGTTCGCGGCGCATGACTGTGGATAAATCAGCTACCTTCACCCAGAATTATGGACCTCAGCAAGGCTTCAAGTATCAGATGGGCGACCAGGAAACTATTCGCCAACAGCAGATGCAGATGCAGCGCCGATAGCTCGCAGGAGTCGCATGCTGTTAGTTGCTACAATACTCAAGCATGCCAATCGACAAAACCATTGAAACACAGCTTCGGGCAATCGTAGGTGACAACTATGTTCTGTCTTCGCGCGTAGACCTTTCCGTCTATGAATGTGATGCTGAGACTTTGGACATAGCCAGTCCGGACTTAGTCGTGTTGCCGAGTTCGACAGCGGAAGTAGCTGCTATTCTCACCCTGGCCTATGAGCACAAAATTCCAGTTTCACCTCGTGGAGCAGGTACCGGACTTTCAGGTGGAGCGACAACAGTGTTGGGCGGTATCAGTTTAGTCTTAACTCGCATGAACAAGATCTTGTCTGTCGATCCCATCGATCGCGTAGCCGTGGTGCAGACCGGCGTCACAAACGTCTCGGTGTCCGAGGCTGCTCAGAAGTATTCGTTGTATTTTGCTCCGGATCCATCCAGCCAGAGTGCCTCCACCATTGGTGGCAACATCGCCGAGAATTCAGGTGGTCCGCACACCCTCAAATATGGAATGACCACTAATCACGTCATGGGTCTAAAAGTTGTTTTGGCCACTGGTGAGATCGTCGCCCTGGGCGGTCGCACTCGCACAAAAGAAGGTCTTGATTTGCTTGGTGTTTTTGTTGGATCAGAAGGAACACTTGGTATCGCCACTGAAGCAGTATTGAAATTGATTCCGCGTCCCCAAGCAGTTGAAACCATGCTCGCCTATTTCAACACTGTTGAACAAGCCGGCCAAGCAGTCTCGGATGTTATTGCAGCAGGAGTGGTGCCCGCGGCGATGGAATTGATCGATCAGTTGACTTTAAATGCAGTGGAAGATTCGTTGCGCATGGGGTTGAATCGAGACGCCGGTGCGCTGCTCATTGTGGAGCTGGATGGACCGCGCACAGGCATTACAATTCAACGAAAAAAAGTGGAAGAGCATATTAGTACGAACAATGCTTTGTCTGTGGAATGGGCGAATGATGCCTATGAACGAGCAAAAATCTGGAAAGCTAGAAAAAGTGCATTTGGTGCATTAGGAAGAATAGCGCCGCACGGATATGTGCTCGATGGCGTCATCCCGCGATCGAAACTAGCGGCAGCGATAAGCGAAATTGCCGTAATTGGACAAAAATACAATCTCACTATTGCCAATGTTTACCACGCTGGCGACGGCAACTTACATCCATGCATGCTTTATCACAAGGACAATGAGGACGAGGTGAAACGCGTCGTTCAGGCAGGCAAAGAAATACTCGAACTGTGCGTGCGTTTGGGCGGCACACTTTCGGGCGAGCATGGCATCGGCATCGAGAAAATATTGGAGATGCCGAGTGTCTTCAGCGAGGATGATTTGGAATCGATGAGATGGGTTAAGCAAGCGTTCGATCCAGAAAATATTTGCAATCCGGGCAAAGTTATTCCAGCTCCTAAAAGCTGTGGTGAGTCTGGCGGGCGACCATTGTTGCGACATAAATTGCTAGCATCAGGTTGCTAATCCGTCTCTAATGGATATCCTTATTACGTTTTTGATCCAGCCAGCATATGGTCCGGGTCAACTGTGGATATACGGGCTGTCGCCTGATCTGCGAGATTAATTATCGGTGGATTTATCGGTCTTAAAGGGTATGATCCCGATGTGAGACTTAGTAAAATCGCGTTTGTCCGTTTTGACTTCTGAAAACCAGTCGGCCCCCTCGTGGAGGACATTGATTGCACGGCAAAGTTGATCTCGCCAAATCTAAAGGACTGAAAAAATCGGAAATACGGCAACTGAATCGACTGCTGACGCAGCGTATTCCTGCGGATAAGATTCTCACTATTGAATTAGCCGACTCCGTCGCGGAACTCTCAAATTCTATCGGGCAACCTGTCTCTCTTGTAGTCAATCGCAGAGGGCATGTGGTTAACGTCACCGTTGGTCAACCTTCGGATGTGAATATGCCTGAACTGCGCGGTGTGCGCGTTGGTCCAGGGCGATTGTGCGGTCACCGCATCATTCATACGCACTTGTCTAAGGGAAATTCTGGCGATGCGAAAAACGGACCTAACAAAGAGAGTCTGCAATGCCTGGCTCGAAATCGACTAGACCTGCTTGCTCAAATTGAAGTCAATCCTGAAGGCACCTTTAGCCGCTCACGCGGTGAACAGGCGAAGATGGCAGACGTCATTCACATAGCCCATCTTTTACCCGGTCGCGATAGTGAAGGGAAAATTTGGAAGTTGCTTCAACCTGAAACTGCCAGAAGAGCGCAAGAAGAAGATTTTGAAGCATTGATTACTGCGCTTGAGGATGAGTTCCGCAAAGTAGCGCCTGGTCTGCCTGTGGCGGAAGGTGAAGAACGTGCTGTTTTGGTTGGGCTGGTTACAGATGGTGAAAATTCCTGGCAAGTCGAAGATGATCTTGACGAACTTGCTCAATTGGGACGCACCGCAGGCGCCACTATATGCGAACGCTTGACGCAAACTCGTCCACAACCAGATCCGAGATTTTTCCTTGGTTCCGGAAAGGTGCAAGAACTAGCCCTGATGGTGCAGGAGATGGGTGCGAACTTGGTTATCGTTGACCAAGAACTTACCGCGAATCAACAGCGCACTTTAGAAGAAGTGGTCGGCGTTAAAGTTATTGACCGCACCGAATTGATTCTCGATATCTTTGCGCAACGAGCACTTACGCGAGAAGGTAAATTGCAAGTCGAACTTGCCCAGCTCAAATACTTACTGCCCCGATTGATTGGCAAGGGGCTGACCTTGAGCAGACTGGGAGGCGGTATAGCCACCAGAGGTCCCGGCGAAACTAAACTCGAAATTGACCGACGTCGAATTCGCGAACGCATAAATTCGCTTGAAAAGGAAACGGAGCGCATCCGCTCTCATCGCGAAACGCAAAGGCGTCGCCGCAACGACGACAACCTGCCAGTGGTTGCCCTAACCGGTTATACGAACTCTGGCAAATCCACGCTTTTGAATGCCCTGACTAAGTCAAACGCCGTTGTTGAGGACAAATTGTTTGCCACATTGGATCCGACGACGAGGCGTACAACGCTGCCGGATCATAGTCCTGTCTTACTGACTGACACTGTTGGTTTCATCAAGAAATTGCCCACCTCATTAGTTGCCGCTTTTCGCGCCACTTTGGAAGAAGTAGCGGTAGCCGACGTGCTGATACACGTTGTCGACGCTAGCCACCCGAATGTGTCGGAACACATTGCCAGCGTTTACGACGTTCTGAGCGAGCTTGGAGCTGTGGATAAACCGCTCATTACGGTTCTCAATAAGGCTGATTTGGTCCGCAAAGAGGATTTAACCTTCCTGGTCGCCCAAGTCCCTTCGCCTGTGATTGTTTCCGCGACCAAGCGGGTCGGCTTGGGTAGCTTGCTGACAATCATCCAGGATGTTCTCCAGGAAGTTTGTCCAAAGCGCCAAAAGTTCAGCGCTTAGCGTTCTCGTATAGTCTACGGTGCCTAGCCTTCTCGTAAAGTCTACGGAACGAAATGGCGCGGGTCTCCAGACCCGCCTCGATCCGCAATCATGGGCGGCTGTGGTCAGCCGCGCTTTCATTTCATTCGCGCTACCGGCTTCCAGGCAGTTGTTAAGGGACGCTAAATATTTGACATCCAATGTCATGGGAGCGCTATAGTGATCCTAGCTAAGGAGCGCGGGTCGTAGCACCCCGTAAGCAGCAGAAGAACAGATTTAAAATTCAAATTCAAATTTGACTCTTATCCCATTAACACCGCAGGAACAGCGTGTTGGTAGGAATGAACTTAAGTATTGCAGAACACAGTCATGGTGTTAAATGCGGTGCTAAGGCTCGCGCATCCCAGCTCACTTTTACGCTACCCCTGGCTTCAAGCCAGGGGGGCATTTGAATTTTTAAGCGGAACGTAGCCAAATCGGGCTAATTAGGGCGCAAAAGTGTTATTTTAGCTGGATATAGTTGCATCTAAGAGTTAAGTGGAATGGTTTGGGACGAATTGCATCGGTCAGGTATAAACGCTTTAGAGCGCGGCGAGTACTCAGAAGCGGAGAGATATTTACAGAAAGCTGTTGCGGAAGCCGGGCAAGATCAGGCTAACGTTGCCACAAGTTTGTATTCACTTGGACAGGCTTATGCTCATCTGCAGGATTATCCGAAAGCGGAAGCTTCTCTGACTCGCGCTCTTGCGATTCGTGGCAAAGTGCTCGGTTTAGAGCATGCTGAAGTTGCACGCGTGATTGATGAGCTCGGACTAGTGTATTTTAACGAGCAAAAATTCTCCCAAGCAGAGCCTCTTTTGAGACGCGGATTGGAGATGCGCAAGAAGCTTCTTGGCGAAAAACACATTGATGTTGCGGATAGCATGGTTTCACTTGCCACGTGGTGCGAGACA
This sequence comes from Candidatus Melainabacteria bacterium, assembly GCA_003153555.1. Classification (GTDB taxonomy): domain Bacteria; phylum Cyanobacteriota; class Vampirovibrionia; order Obscuribacterales; family Obscuribacteraceae; genus PALSA-1081. The sequence goes on from PLZS01000185.1 coordinate 53,465, forward strand.
GAAAAAAAGACGCAAGAGGCGGATTTGTTATTGAGCCAAGCACTGGCAATGCAAGAAGAATTAATGGGGCGAGATGATATAAGGCTGGCACCTACTCTAGGTTTGCGTGCGGTGCATTGTTTCAATCAAAAGCAATATGGACAGGCTGAGGAATATGCGCGCAGAGCTCTGGCGATTCGGGAAGGCGCGCTGGGAATCGAACACCCAGATGTGGCAATGAGTTTGCATGTATTGGCGATGATCGCCCTGGCGCAACACGATTTCGCTAAAGCCGAGACAGCCTATCGACGAGCCTTGACGATTCGGGAACGCTATCTGCCGCCAAATCACTCCGGTATTGTAAGCGTGCTCAAAAATCTTGGTGTTTGTTACTACTGTCAGAACAAATTTCCCCAAGCTGAAGAAGCATACAGTCAACTTGAGGGCATTGCCGAAATCGCCGGTAATACTCCTGATATGCTCCTGGCCTGGCGGCAGCGCAGTTGGATTCGTTTGCGAGAACGAAAACTGAAGGATTGTGAGAAATTTACGATTCGCGCTTTGGAACGCATGAAGGAACTCGATATCCAAGATAAAGAGACGACTGATAGCTTGAGGCTCAGCTTGTTCTCTTGTTACGTAGCTCAAAAGAATTATATAAAGGCGGCTCAAACACTGCCAAGTACGGCAATGGCAATGGGAAAACGCTTTCTTAAAAAGAGCGTTAGTAAAAACAACAATAAAAAAAGTAACAGCGATAAAAGTAACAGCGATAAAAGCAACACTAAAAACAATACTAAAAACAACGGCAACGCAAAGCATGCCAAAGTAATTAAATAGCGAAAGCGGGAGCAGCACTTATGACCTGGAAGCAACATGAAAATGACGGCGCCACGGCATTCAGAGAAGGTCGCTACAGCGAATCAATTCGGTCATTTCAGAATGCTATCGCCGAAATTGAAGAATCGGATCAGCGCCAGTTCCTTGCTACTACATATGGTGCGCTTGGTGAGGCGTTTAACAAGCAAGGTAGCTATGAAGAAGCAGAAGTAGCCTTTATGAAGGCTCTGAAATTGTGCCAAGGTGATCAATCTGAAGAGCCAGAAACACTCGAAGTAGCATCAATACTTACAAATTTCGGCGCATTTTATGCTGATCGACAAAATTTCGAACTGGCAGAGAAAATGCTTAAACGCGCTCTTGCCATAAAAAAGAATCTCTCGGCCGACGAACTTACTGTTTCAAAAACTTTAACGGAACTTGGGATTCTGAACTTGGATCAAGATAAGTTCAAAGAAGCAGAGCCGATGCTTAGTCAAGCACTTGGAATTCAGGAACGTGAACTAGGAAAAGACGACTTGCTTTATGCCGAGAGCTTAAACAATCTTGCCGTGTTGCATTCGAAGAAGAAGAACTATGCGCTCGCTGAACCATTGTGCAAACGCGCCTTGCATATTCGACAAAACGAATTAGGCATTGAACACCCGGTCGTTGCTGAGAGCTTGCATAACCTTGGAGTGCAATATTTGAAGCGAGGCATGGCGGACAAGGCTGAGCCCCTTTGGCGGCGTGCCCTGGCTATCCAGGAGAAGACATATCCTGAAAATCATCCCCGTTTGGTTCTGACCTTGAATCATTTGGCAAGTGTTTGTTTGTCGCTGCGCAAATTTGATGACGCAGCAGCATTTTATAAGAGAGCTTTGGATATTTCCGAGCGCACCGATGGTGGTGATAAGCATAATTTGATGAACAGTGTGGCCGGACTTGGTCTCACCTATTTGCGTGGAGCTAAATTCAAAGAGGCTGAACCTTACATAAAACGTTCGCTCTCCATGTTACATGATGTCGAGAAAGACCATGGCACACTGGAAATGGGTTTATTGAATGAGTTGTTTACCTGCTACATATTTCAGGGTAAGTTTGGCGACGCGCTCAGTTTGGTACCAGATACGATGAGGGCGAAACACACAACTCAAGTTAATGATTTCTTGGATGCATTCTTGAAAGTGGGCGAAATGGCGAACAAGTTGTTTGACAAAAACGATGAAACCTAAGCGACCAGTTCTGAAATTGCCCATGTCAAAAGTGGAATGGGCGTTGGAAGTGATGACGCTTCTTGTGATTTGTTTTACTGTCGGCGTGGTCGCTTTTTATTGGTCCAGTTTGCCTGAACAGATCACAGTTCACTTTGATCTAGCCGGCAAGCCGGATCGAGTAGGTCCTAAATCAACACTTCTGTTTCTCACTGTTATTGCTTTGTTTGACTATGTTCTTATGACCGTTATCGCGCGCTTTCCGCAGACATTCAACTATTTGCGACCGATTACCGAAAAGAACGCTGCCAGTCAATATTTGCTGGCTCGCAAATTTCTTTCCGTGATGAAATTAGAAGTTACTGGCATACTTTGCTTTGCGATCTGGAGTTGTATTCAAGTCTCTATTGGTGCGGTTGATTCCATTGATGCAAGCAGTTTGATTACACTTGCCATAGTCATGGTTGTTTCGATTGTCATCTATATGGTCCGTTCTAGTAAGGCGAGATGACAACACTTACGCTGACCAGCTGATTCCATTCGTAAACAAATCAGCGCTCTAAGAATGGCTCTCCATCTAGACGCTCTTGGAAATATAAAGTCGTGAGAATAAAAGAGTAGCCACGCCTCGCACGATAGGCTACGATGTTGTGGCGATAGGCAGCGCGTCTAATCTGTCAGAACCTGGAGAACTTATGTTTATTCGCGTTGGCTTTGACCTGATATTCGATTTCCCCAATCCTACCGCTATGATTTTTTTGTTGCACCTCCTCCCATCACGTGCTCATGATCTTTTGCATCCTGATGAGCTAACGATCACTCCTGCGGTGCCAATCACTGAATTTACTGATTGGTTTGGAAATCGGTGTGCGCGAATAATGGCTCCGGCTGGGAAGCTTCGCGTTACCAGTGACACGATCGTCGTTGACAGTGGCGTACCCGATCCGGTTATCGCTGATGCTGTTCAGCACCCAGTCGAAGATTTACCTTCAGAGGTTCTCCAGTTTCTCCTTCCCAGCAGGTACTGCGAAGTCGATAAACTTACAGACGCAGCTTGGGAACTCTTTGGCAATTTGCCACCAGGTTGGGCGCGTGCACAGGCAGTCTGTGACTGGGTGTTCAATCATGTTGAGTTCGGGTATCAATATGCTAATGCCACTAAGGGCGCTTACGAGGTTTATCAGGATAAGAAAGGTGTTTGCCGAGATTTCACGCATCTGGCCTTGACTCTCTGTCGAGCCCTGAATATTCCTTCGCGCTACGGCACTGGCTATTTGGGTGACATCGGTGTGCCTGTGGATTCGGCTATGGATTTCAGTGCCTGCTTTCAGTGTTATCTTGGCGGGCGCTGGTACACGTTTGATGCCAGACACAACGTTCGTCGCATCGGTTGGATCTTAATGGCTACTGGTCGGGATGCTGCTGATTGCGCGATTATAACTTCGTTTGGACCGCATGTCCTCGACAAATTCTTAGTTTGGGCTGACGAAGTGCCGAACGGCGAACTAGTGAACCCTCGTGTAGTGGATCCTCGTCTCGCTAACATCTAATCCTTAGTCACCATATATGGTGCCATGGGATATCGAACTATCCTTACTCCCTCCAAGGAGAGCGAACCCCCAGAAAGCAGCTCCGCGAAAGCAGCGAGATCAGCGCAGCGCGAACACATATCGCTAGATGGACACGCGTTTAACGACTTCAACTGGACACGGCGCCTTCAAGACCACTTCCTGAGAAACACTGCCCATAAAAAAGCGCGTCATATGTCCACGCGTTCTCGAGCCCATGACAATCAAACCAGCTGGGATTGAAGCGGCCATCGATAAGATAATGTCCACGGAATCGCCTTTCCTTAGTTCAGTATTCACTTTACCTATGCCTACTTTCTCTTCCAGGCGAATGGCGCACTCTTCAAGCATCTCATTTGTCGATTCTCTCCTTTGCTTTCTTTCGGAAGAATCAGCACGTGTGTAGAGAGCNNTATCATCGATTGCCACAAGTATGTTGTTATCAAATTCTGGCACGCCCGAGTGCGCTTGTTGATATCTAGCTATTAAAGTTGAGCATTGCCCATACAAAAGGAGGGTTTGGGAAACGCTGCCCATGAATAATCTGGGCAACCCATGTCTTCCGTGTGAGCCAACGACAATCAGGTCTGCCCACTCTGTCCTTTCCAGTAGCATCTCTTTGCTGTCGCCAAACTGCGCTTCGCTGACCGCTTTGCATTTAGAGAATTTCTCTGTCAATTTGTTGGCAATTTCTTGAGTGAATTCCTCAGCCGCTTGCAGTGCTTTGTTTAATAGCGCCTCGGCTTCTTCGTGCTTCATTACGGCAAATACAGGCTCTCGGCGTTCCACAGCGCAAAAGACTTTGAACGTAGTATCGTCGGGCCATGTTCGACTCATTAGAACGTCGACAGCTACTTTTGAATGTGGCGAGTTATCAATTGCTAGAAGTATGTTCACGCCCTTTTCCCCGCACTTTCCCTTAGATACCAGTCAATTCTACACGGGTTCTTATTGTTGAGGCTTCTCGATGTGCAATATTTTTTCCAGAGCTTGCCTTTCATCGATTTTTTCGCGGAGTTTTGCATCAGCATTTTTCACTTTCGCTTGATCCTCTGAAGACAGGTGCGAGGGAGGTCCATGATGTGTGACGCGGCGCACACTTCGTTTTTCCGTTATTGCATCCACTAACGCACTGGTCAAACCTTCATTCTTCAAGTCATCAAACGTTTTGGTATCGACGATGTCGAATTTGGCTCCTTCGTTCACAAGGTTGTCGTCCAAATCGATGCAAAAGGATTTTCCATCGAACGTGTCACCAATCTGGAGGAAAGTAACGACAACGTCGTCAGCCTTGGCCATTTTTTGAGTAAAGTCAACCAAAGCGCGGTTTACAACACGCGGATCTTTAGGCACATTAGGCATGCCATCAGTGATTACTGCGATCAAAGTTGCTCTTCCAGGTCTCCGGTTTTCGAGTGAATCGTTTAATCTCGACATTAAGGGATCCACTAAATCTGTACCTCCTCGGGGCACAATTGTTGCGTAGATTTGCTCGACTCGATTAGCGTTGCACTGTCTTTCTGTATCGAATGAGGTATTGAATGTGGTGATTGTAAAAGTCTTTTGATACTCACCCAAAAGTTGGGCAAAATTCCTGACTTGTTCGTGACACCATTGAAACTTGGTCTGGTCGCCGGTGCCGTCTTTGTCTTGCATTGATCCTGTAATGTCTATAATCAGTTCGATATCGTATTGAACAAGTTTCTTTTCTGCTTCCTTCTTCTTCTTTTCTGCCACGTCTAGTAGTGGAATTTTGTCTTGTGAAACACTGACAAGAGGAGTTTGATGATTTTGTTGCGACACGTTGACCAGCGGGATTGGTAGATTTTTGTCATCGTGAGCCACTGAACTCTTGAGTGGTGAAGCTGATGCCAGGGAAGGCGTCAACGCTTTGAGTGCGACCTGGTAAGTTTGACCCTCTCGTTCGATGGTTAAGGTGAAAAGATCGTTTGTGCCTGTAAGATTCTTGACCTTATCACCTACTGCCACGCCTTTGTAGAAAGCAGTGCTGCCCATGCGGACGTCGTCTACTGCTAAATAGCTTTTTGCTGCTGCTTGATGATAAACACATTTGATTCCTAATCTTTCAAGATTATCAATTAGCTCATTCTCTGATACGGATCCGTGAATTGATTTAGTGGTGCTAGGTTTGGGAGCGCTCTCGGCACAGCCTGGCAAGCCGCAAAAAATGGCACAAAGGTATAGCATCATATTTGGTATCAAGGCTAATCTGAAAGTATTCATTTTTGCTTCTTCGAGTTCAGCCCAGGAAGCGTCTTGGCTGGTGGTAGGGCAATAGGCACCGCATTCCCCGATGCCTCGCTTCCAGTTTCATAGCTTCTGACGAAGACGTTGGTTCCGGAAGGAGCTAATTTTACAGTTCCACCGTGCTTACGATCCACATATTCTTTATCTAAAGTAATTGCAGAATCTTCCGCCGCCACTTGTCTCTCTTTGGACGAGAGCTTTAGGGCCGCAATTTTCTTGTTTTGTTCATCTTTCACTGCAGAGATCTGTCTTTGATAGTCGTCTTTGATTGCTTGATTTTCTCGTGCGGGGTCGTATATTTTCATAACACGAAAGCGCCCGGACGCGTAAACGGCTTGGCCATTGGCGTCAATTTTTTCTTGCATCTCTCTTTGTAAATCAGCGATTCGCTTCTCCGCATCGCGGGTGGTATCGCGGATTCGAGCTTCGCATTCTTCCGATGCGTGGCTTTCGGTTTCATTCGTTTGATTGGAGATCGCTTTGGCAGACTTTTGAATGGCATTCACTTCACTGTCTTGAGGTCCAGCTTGCAAGGTCGATGCGCCCCGAGTAGTGCCGGTGCCAACTTTGGACCTTTCGATGGCAGCCAAACCTTGTTGGCTATATTGTGCGACTGGACCGTGCCCATCTATGCCTATAGCCCTGCGGTATTCTTGAGCGGCCTCTTGCTGTCTGTTAAGTTCGAAAAATATATTTCCCAGCAGATAATGGGCTTTAGCGTTGTTTGGATTTGTTTTAATTTCTGCTTCGAAGCACCGACCGGCTTTCTCGAAGTTGGATTCCTTGTAAAGTCTAGTACCTTCATCAAGTAAGTTCTCGGCTGATGCGCAGCTCTGCACTTGAAGCGTTAGCAGAATGCTAAGACCGGCAATTCTGTAGAAATTCTTGAGTGACACTAATCGACGCCTCGTTGTTAACCTTTGGATTGTTTTGAGGTTGATGTAAAACAGTGTAATACATGAGACAAAAGCTTTATGCCACATAGCCGTAATTTCTCACGGCAGGTCGAATAGCAGTGATGGTCTCTGGAGTCACGAAAGCTTCACGTCTCTGGTCTAAGATGTGTGCAAGTCTGAAAGAGATCTCTTACACAAGTAACTCGGTTATTTTTATTGAAAAAGCAGCATTGCTTGCTCGATAGTGACCGATCGATTTTGGCGTCAAAAGACCGTTTGCATCTTCCCTTTCATGGATGTAATTTCATGATGGCATCATCCAACACCCTTACTAATAGATATAACCATCAAGCATTAGCTCTTGTTCTAGCTTGCCTATTTCATGTGATGCCGGTGCATGCAGCAGAGTCTCAGAGCGATCTGCAGCGTGGAATCAAGAGTTACAATTCCAAAGACTTCCATGATGCGGTTGGTCATCTCCAAATTCATTTACACACGGTTCCTAACGATGCGGTCGCTCGCTATTATCTGGCAAATGCCCTACAGAGCCTTGGATATGAAGACTCATCCCTAACTGAGTATGAGCGTGCGCTTCAGCTTTCTAGATCTCCTCAATTGAGTACATACTGCCGTCAGGCAATTGAAAGGGCCACCATCGCAAAACAATATCGAACTACTGGTCAGTACTTACCGTCCAATAGTCAGCCAGCAACAGTAGGCTATCTGCAGACTGGAGCGCTTCAAGACTTGAATCTGTTAAAGGCGCTAAACAGAATGAAAGAACAGTCGAACGACATCATGCAAATCTATGACAAGAATGGTGCTTCTGAAGAGCATAATATCGTAGACCACTCTCTTGCAGATATAGACAGACTGACAAGAGACCGAGAAGCCAGGATACAGGCAGTCTTGGATGGTCCACAGTACACTAGTAAAGGTAAGTCTTTAGCGTCTTCAAATGACGCGGCGATTAGAGAGATTCGCAGCGACACTGATAGACAAATTGAAAATGCCAGAGTTATTGCTGCAGAAATGATAAGGCAGCATCAGCAAGAGACTTTGGAACGCAGCGAAAAATTTAAGTCCGATGTGAATGAATGGCAAAGCCAGCTTGCTGAAGCGCACAAAATGCCGGGAACGCCTGGTGGTTTGCAGGCACTGGGAAGCGATTTATACACCCGAGTGTACAACACCTCCCCGAGTGAACCACGCAAAGAACCACAAATCCCTGACGAACTACTGGCGACGCCAGGGCGATTGCTGCTTGACTTTCATACTCGTCCAGGAAGGACCATAAGCAGAGTCGTGCGGGATCCGTCCTTTGCTGCGCGTCAGCCTTCGCCGGGCGCAGATCTGAATGTCCGCGGACAGTTAATCAAACAGTATTGAGCACTGTATTTAGTGTCTGATGACTCCAGCAGCTAAGCTCGAGTGAGGTTGATGCAAACGCAATCCGAATCTCCTGACACAGCAGATCAAAGCGCAATTGCACCTGGTGACACACTCTAAGCGAAATCTATTAATTTGATTTTTTGATGTTCTTAAGCAGAGACAGTGCAAATGCGCTTAGTCCGCCAAGAGCGTCACCCTTGAATGCGTTGAAATCGTTAAATATTGGCAGCTGCCCACGGAAGAAAGCTTGAATGGTTTCTTGAATGAGCGCCGCCACAATCAGTGCTAAAAAATACCAGTATGGTCTGTGTCGGAAGAAAGGCAAATATTTAAGAATAAGCGAACCAGCGATTAGAAAGAGTATGGCGTGCCCAATGAAGTGATCGTGAGCATTCTTAAATAACATGTGAAAGTACTTGCCGAAGATGGGGCTAACTCCGCTCAACCAATCAAAAGGAAACCATAGGACTCCCAGCGCGACAAAGATTGGAAAATACGCTTTGAACGTGTTGAACGCAATATAAGAAAATAGTTTTTGCCTGAAGCTGCGATAAACCGAACCTGGATAAACGGTTGGTGATGGGAATTTCCAAGGAAACTTCAAACGCTGGCCAATATTCGAACATTTGATTGCTGCGCTTTCTTGAGCAATCGGAACGATGAAGCCAGGACATCTGGAAGTTGTGTTCCGTCTGTTGGCACGCTGGCCAGACCGCCAACTAAACTTACTCCGTCCATTGAACTTTGTTCCGCTAGTGAGTCAAGAAAAGTATTCAGGCGTTGCACACTTTCTGCCGGCTTCGATAGTGGAAGCAGCATGAGCACACGGTTTGGTTGCCAGAATGTGATTATTTCATATTGTCGTTTGATCGTGTCGAAAGTGGACGATACCGCTTTTAAAGATTCGTTGGTTATCGACGCTCCTGGTACGTTGAACTCAAGCATAGCCAAACAAAATGGCATGCGTCGTGCGAGTTCTTTTTCCGCCAAACTTAAAAACAATGGGTAGCTGAGCATGCTTGTATCGGGTTGCAACAATCCCTTGTCGGCTGTGCGTATCAATTCTCCAATGTTGCTAAAAGCTTCTATGCATTGATCGACTTCGCCACCCGGTGTTCCGCGCGCGGCGATCAGCTTGCTCGTAACCAAGCTAAAGATAACTGGGATCCAAGTGACTCGATCCATAGGCACCGCATCTAGTATTTCTGCCAGAGAGCGTGGCTCGCGTAATACCAGAAAGACTTTCTTTTGGAAATCTATGTTCATCGGCAAACCATTTGCCAACTTCGCCTCGAACTGCGCTTCTGTCAGGTTCGCCTCAGCTCGGAATAAAACAGTTGTTTGGGTAATCCCGGCTTTTTTAAGCGAGTTTCTATAGTCGCGTAATGTTGCACCTTCCAAAACCAAGTTTTGAAGATGTTTTTGTACTGTTCGTTCCGCTGTTTGCCATCCATGCTGAAATTGGAAAGAACCATCATCCCAAGTGAAAACTTCCAGGAGAACTGTTTCTCCCCGTGTACTTTTCGAAGTGTCCATCAATGGGCTGGAGATAGCGTGGATCAATTCGCCTTGATTGAAGAAGATCTCGATTTGCTGATTTGTGTCATATACGTTTAAGCGTCCAGTCATTTTGCAAAGGCTAATTGATTGCAGAATGCTGGCAACATCTACTTCTTTGAGTTCGCCAGAGAGATTTACTCCTGTGCTTGTGCGATCTGTTTGAATTGTTTGGGAAGTCGAATCGGGCTCAGAGGCGCTCGCAAAGGTTTTTGATTGAAAAGTACCAGATTGTTTGGCGTACGAATCTTTTGGTGGAGGTGACGATTCCGCCGGAGGAGCAACTTGGGCAGGTGCATTTAATGTCCGAGATTCATCCAAAAGGTTTTGGATTATGGCAATGTCGGCTGATGCCATACGCCAATGATCAACACGGTCTTTTCCGTTTTCTCGAATTTGATAAAAAGTCCATTCAGGCGCTACCATCTCTCCAGTTTTGCCCCGTTCCCAACCCCGACGTTCCTTAACTGTTGAGCACGTCACTGTCAGGGTGTACATCATTTCATGATTGGCATGATCCCACGACACTTGTGCAGAGCCGTTTTTAAGAGCCTCTGCCAATAGCTGTTTCAATTTGTCTTCGCCAGGAGCTGCCGCCAAGCGCACTGGCTTTTGTCTGCCAATCAAAAGAGTACCCCTCAATGTGAACCTTAGGTCCTATATGCCCATAGGGCGTCGGAATAAGCGTCACGGCAGTAGCTTAGTCGATTTAGGGTGTGACTTGAGCCTTTTGGTAGTTTAAAGCATGGTTCCTTTTTGTGCTTTGCAAGTGGGAAATCCTTTCGGAGCGACTGGAATTTGCTTTCGCACCAGATGTGGTGACTGGGAGCATGCATTGGTCATAAAATTTACGTATTCGTTTGTTTCTTCATAAAATTTGGCACCGCAAGAAAGTCAGTTATCGGGTATAAAAAAGATGCTTGAAGACATTCCTGCAGGTGAAAGATGACGTACAAAACGATTGAACATCAAGATCGCTTCACGCTTAAATGCACTCGCGAGGATGGAAAATCGGTAGAGGTACCGGTTGAGGGTGGCGTCGATAACCATGTTTATGTTGATCTGGCAGCGATCGGGGGCTGGGATCCGCCGGAATCTTCAATTTTTACGGAGGATGACCAGGGCGAGCTACGCCATAGTCTGTTGATGTACTATGCAAAAGAAGGGCGTCAGGTTAGTTTTGACGATGGCGAAGAAGCTCAAGAAGTGCCCTCATTTAACCTCAAATTGCTTAATCCGAAAGTTGTGCAATGCCAGCGAGACGGTAAAACTGCCCTGGTTTCAGTGGATAAAAGCGTCGATGGTGCACGATTTAATATTGACATCAATCGGGTCCTGTTTTGGGAACCTCCTGATGAGCTGATCGAGCTGAATGACGCTGATTTTGCAGCTTTAATGAGAGAGCTTGTTGGACTCTTAAAAGACGAAAACGGAAAGGCAACCTTCAATTTTCAGTCTGAATACGTACGTCCATCTGCTGCAGCCGCAATTATTCCTGGTGATGCCGATGAGGAAGAAGACGACGAAGATGAAGATCCAGATTTTGGTGATGATGAGGACGATTAACCAGGGTTTGTCATAGCCAATTCTGGTGAACAATACTTGGCACGGAGGATTAGTTCCGCCACGCTTAACCCAGCGCCGAGAGATTTGACCTGCATGGATGACCTGTTCAAGCGAATTGCAGAGCTGATCGGTCAGGAAGTCGATGCTCCGGCTTGCAGGCAGTTTGTGAAAGATCTCGGAGAAGAGCCGATGAATGCTCGTACTCTGTATTTCTTTCCGGAGTCGGGATTCTCTTTGATATGCGTTCAGAGAATCTTCGTCAGAGCATTTTTGAATGTTTGCACGCCCAAAGATCCTGGATTCATTAATGCCTACAAAGGCAATTTGCCCGGTGACGTTCGACCTCAAGACAGCCGAGAAGTTATTAGAGGCAAGCTGCGAAACCAATTAGTAAATTCGGATGAGACGGAAGATCAATATGATTTTTCTCCCCTGGTTTTATTTGTCAAATTCGCTGGCGACGGCGCGGAAGTTTCTTCTTTGTCTCTTGGTTTTAGCGACGACAATCTGCCCATGGGATTAACGCCCGAGATGCTCGAAAGTGGAGAAACTTCAATCCAATATGGCGTCCTGCACCGACCGGTGAGAAAGCGTGTTGGACCTCGACACAAGCCGCGCCGCGACGGCTAGAGCAATCCTAAAGATTGCAGATCGTGAACCGGTTCATCGAAAGAACATGAGCCGACCGAATGCATGAAGTTCAGCCTGGCATTTTGAATTTCTGAAACACTAAGTGACTTATTTTTCCAGTGCGCCCTTTCATCGAATCTGAAATTGCTTGGATTCGTCTCTGAAATGATTGGCTCTATTTCTCGATCTCCGTGCCAAGCAAAGCAAGCGGCGAGCAATACATTGAGAAATCCGTGCATCACTGCCTGCGGTGCATCGGCTTCATATGTAAGAGGATGCAGGGCGCGAATTGGGTGATGCAAACCGGCTGTGGCTTTGAACGCCAGCTTGCGGTCTGCGCAGGCGGCGACAAAAGCAGCGACGTCAGAAGTGGAGGGAATTGCTTCCGGCTTCAGTCCACCTGTGCGTATTTTGGCAAAACAGCCGCTTTCTTTTATTGCATCGAGCAGCTCTGTGTTACCAATGGATACTTCGCAATACACCGGCTTTGGCGCGCTGACAACAGCTTTCGTTTCGAGAGACGCCGCTCGTGCATCGTCAGTCTCTGCGATCACAGACATCGCACCATCGAATGCTTTTGACACAAGCTGCGCCTGCTCTGATCCAACAACTAGCCAGTGCAACATCCAGGAGTGGTCTCCACTCTGATATTTACCAAAGTTTTCGAGCGCCGCATCAAGAGAAAGTTTTGCGGGTGGAAATATTCCAGCATAGTCGATAAAACGATCCAGCAAAGCTTTCAGAGCTGGCGATACTGTATTGGGCATGAGTCGTCAATTGCCGCCTTTAACACGCGACACAGATGTTAGCACAATGAGAAATTGATTCATTCATATACTGCCAGGGTGGACTCCTGTGCGGTGATTTGTTGTTTGAGATCTTGGGCGTCTTTATGACGTCCTTGCTCATTCAGCAGCTTGCTGTAATTCTCCAAACATTTATCAAGAACTTCGCGCGTTGCTTTGGCAAAAGCTTGATTGCCAAGTTTTTGCAGCCTGTCAAGCTCGCCTTTTATCGGACCTGCTGCCTCATATTGCTCAGGCGTAATCGGACTGACCGGATCCATGGCACAATATGCCAAGGCTTTGCGGTAATAGGATTCAGCTTCATCGATAGTTCCTTCTTGATGCAAGCAATATCCCAATCGTTCAGCTGTTTGTGCAGCACTTGTTGGTTTTTCGCTCTCTGCCGCCTTTTCGGCTTTTCTCAATGTTGCGATTGCTCCCGTTAAATCATCATTTTTAATCAGCTTCAAACTTTCAAAATACATATCGGACCACGAATGAAAGTTTTCCATTCGTGTGATGAAGTCGTCCATAAATTCGTCAGGCATTGTGGATCCTAATGTGTCTCAATTCATTTTTCCCAAAGAAGCGGGCTTTTAAAATGGAATGGTTCATTTATGGTTTGGGATATGTTTTGGAAACCATTTCGCTCTGTCAGAGGCTTTGACGGCCAACAAAGCTTCCGGATTCTGTGAAATATAAAATTCTCAGTCTTTTGTAGAAATTGGCAATACGTTTCCCGATTTAATATTTGCAAAGCGCCAATGCAGGTATTTCGCAGTGCTTGTTCGTAAGCTGGTAATACCTTCGAAAAACTGAATAGAGCTTTCGGCAGTATATGCCCTATACATCACAAGGGCGGTACTTTCCGAAAATTTTTTATGCGTCATAATACATGCAGCGCAAACGCTGACTACGTGCGGATTTACATATTTCATGGATATACAAACAGAGACCGAACTTATTTCCGTAGGTCAGCAAGAGCTTGATTTTGCTACCCCCTACGCACCGCCTGCGGTTCAGGTGCTCGCGCGTCCGTTCCTCAAGTGGGTTGGTGGCAAGACTCAGCTTCTGCCGCATATTGACGCAAATGCACCGGCGCAACTCAAGGCTGGCGAGATGAAGACGTATCTCGAGCCATTCCTTGGTGGAGGATCGGTCTTTTTCCATATAGCGCAAAGATATCTAGTTGACCGACTGATCATCTCTGACAACAATCAGGATCTGATTTGGGCGTATAAAACAGTTCGGAACAACGTTAACTATGTTGTGGACGCTTTGGCCGATTTTCAAGAAATTTTTTGGGCTTTGTCCACAGAAGATCGATCTAAGATGTATTACGCCACGCGAGATGCTTTTAATGCGAAGAGAGCTGAGGCATCGGAAGATGTCGCGTTCCGTGTCGAACGAACTGCGCAGCTTATTTTCCTGAATAAGACCTGCTTCAATGGTCTCTATCGTGTCAATGCAAGCGGCGGCTTTAACGTGGCCTTTGGAAGATACGATAAACCGCCAATTTGCGACGCAGACAATCTAGAAGCTTGTTCAAAAGTACTCAGCAAAGCGGAGATCCGTCTCTGTGATTTTGGTGATGTCCTACAGTCGGTTGGTGGTGATTCATTTATATATTTGGATCCGCCTTATCGGCCCCTTAGCGTCACGGCCAATTTTACTTCTTATTCTCCGACCAATTTTGATGCGATCGAACAGCAGCGCCTGGCTGCCCATTGCCTTGAGTTGGACAAGCGGCAGAGTCGTTTGATGATCAGTAATTCCGACCCGAAAAATAACAATCCAGACGATCGATATTTCGAGGACACCTATCCTCACTTCAGAATTACGACCCTAAGTGCCAATCGCATGGTGAACTGCAAAACTGATCGCAGAGGCAAAATCAGCGAGCTGTTGATTACTAATTACTAGTATATGGTAGACCATGTCAACGCATCGGAGTCCGCCGCAGGTCTTCCGTAACAGGGGTTGCTGCAAAAGGACTTGCATCACAGGACTCAGGATATTTGAACGCCCGCTACCGGCCACGACGTATTGCACCAACCCAAATCTGAAAGTATCTTGAACTCAAGATACTTGATGTAGAGGTAATATGCTATACTGAAAAACGGCAACCTTTAGAGGAGGGGCTATGAAAAAGAATATCGCCAGTGTGCACAGGGCTCGCGCGCCTCACATGGTCGGAGATGGTCTGCCCGTACGTAATGTTTTTTCTTATACTGACCTAGGTAAGCGAGAGCTGAGCCCGTTTTTGATGCTCGACTATGGCATGCCTTCACAATTTCCGCCAACGGAAGAAATTCTTGGGGTCGGAATGCATCCGCATCGAGGCTTTGAGACCGTCACAATAGCGTTCCAGGGACGATTGCAGCATCGTGACACAGCCGGAAACCATGGCGAAATTGGACCCGGTGATGTGCAATGGATGACGGCAGGATCGGGTGTGTTGCACGAAGAGTTACACGCACCTGCTTTCAGAAATTCCGGTGGCACCTTGCAGATGCTGCAGCTTTGGGTAAACTTGCCCGCAGCGTTGAAAATGAGTGCGCCAAAATATCAAACACTGGAAAATTCTCAAATTCCTGTTGTTGAAGTCGGGGAGTCTGCCAAAGTTAGAGTTATCTCCGGAGCTTTTGGCGAAACCAAAGGACCAGCGGATACATTCACTCCAATCAATTTATGGGACGTGCAACTGAGTTCCGGAGAAATTTCGCTGACAGTGAGCGAGGGTTACACGACCGCTATCTTCGTGATGGAAGGAAAAGTCACCATAAATGGTGTGCAAGAAGTCGGCGATTCAACTCTTGTTGTTTTTGAAAGAGAGGGTGCAGAAATACTCATATCTGCAAGCGAAGATGCACGACTAATCGTTTTAAATGGTGAACCCATTAATGAACCGGTAGTTGGATATGGTCCCTTCGTTATGAATACTCAAGAGGAAATTGCTCAGGCAATGAAAGACTTCTCGGGTGGACGTTTTGCGGGTGCTAAGCGCTAGGTCATTCGAGAAGGGCTCAATCTAGATTGTCCACATTCAGATAATTCCAGTTGAGACAATCCTAATTGAATTGGTCCCAATCGAGAAGTTCTCGTCGATCGCAATATAGAAACAAATGGGCAAATTCTTTAATAAGAATTTGCCTGTTCGTGTACTCTGTAACGAGCTGTCGATTAGTGATTAATGAGTTATCGTGCCTGATACTAGTTTAAACGATTCTGCCTGGCGAAGAATTTGCGAGCAAACGCAGATGTTGTCGGAGATACGTGAGCGTGGGCATTCATTTGTCACCGCCAAATCGCTAAAGTCAATCGGACAGCGCGAACCAAGACTTATGGCTAAGATCGACTGTTTATCGGATCGTCCGAAGGTATTTGAAGAATACGATTTAAACATTCTCCCATCTGAACGCGGTACTTACATTGTCTTTAAAGATCCAACAAACCGCAGTTACTTTTCTCTTCCATCGCAAGTTCAGACAACACCACCTGAACGCCACGTCTCGCGATTGGAACTAGAGTCATTTGATTCAATTCCGAAGAAAGCTGCCTATAGTGAGTTTCAGGCAATCGACGTTGCCCATTTATCTGGCTTACTGAGCACCTTCTGTGGTGAGGGAGACTTGCAACTTACAACCAGAGGTCGAATGAGTTCGGGTGAGTTTGATCTGTGGTTGCCTGACATCGGTCAAATGGTGCGAATTAAAAACGCTCAAATCGAAATTGATTCAGCTTATGAGGCTCAATCCGCAATTCCTTTGATTGAAGCGAAGACCGGTTTCAGATCTGACTTCAATGTACGCCAACTTCAATATCCGTTCTTGTACTTATCCGCTTTATCAAAGAAGCGAGTTGTGCCAATTCTTCTCGCGTATTCGAATGGACAGTATCAATTATCCGAATTTAAAATCGGTGAGCATTTTGGTGAACTCGAAATGCTTCGCCAAAACTATTTCGTCATCAATGAACCATCAGTAGTCAATGTGAATCTTGAGCGCCTGCTCCGCTCCGTGCAACTGGAGGTTGAGCCGATTGATATTCCGTTGCCTCAAGCAAATGATCTCAATAAGGTAATCGACGTCGTCTGCTTAATTGAACAAGGGGTAACTGATTTGTCAGAAATTACAGAAACATTGGGAGTTGTCGAACGACAAGCTTATTACTATGGAGACGCAGCAAAGTACTTGGGTTGTCTAGCTGGTAAAAGAGCGATAACTGCGGACGGTATAGTGCTCGCTCAAGAGAAATCGCGGCTTGGTCGTGTTCAATGGCTACTGCGTAGAATGTTGACTCGCCCAGTTCTGCGAGATAGCATTTTATATCTTGAATCACGTGGTTTTTCTATTGACGTGGTTGATTCAAATGACCTGGCTGGCATCATCAAACTACATCGAAGTGATGTCACTGGTGATACCGTAATTCGCAGAACCTCCACGATTAAAAATTGGTTGAGATGGCTCCTAACATGCTGTTCCTTCGACTAAAGTGTGGATTGAGTGAAAAAAAGAAGTGTGTATGTGACTAAGTTCGCTGGTCTGGCAACGGGCACGCCTAACATGAAGTATGATGTTCTCGTTTGTGGCAAGGTCAAAAATGGAGTCTCCTTTTAAGCAAACCGACGGCTTCGTTGCGGTGCGTGGTGCGCAGCAGAATAATCTTCGCAATGTCGACGTCGACATTCCACGCGATGCTTTCGTGGCATTCACTGGTGTCTCCGGCTCAGGCAAGTCGTCGCTTGCATTTGGAACAATCTATGCTGAGGCTCAACGCCGTTATTTCGAGACAATCGCGCCATATGCTCGACGTTTAATTGCTCAGTTGCCTGCTCCTCATGTGGGCGAGATTCGCGGATTGCCACCAGCAGTTGCTCTGCAGCAGCGACGGGGTGAACCCACTTCGAGGTCTTCGGTAGGTACGCTCACTACTCTCTCAAACTCTTTGCGCATGCTCTTCTCTCGCGCGGGAAACTATCCTGAGGGAACCACAGAATTTTTGGATTCAGATGCATTCTCAGCCAATACACAAGCAGGAGCGTGCTCAGCTTGCCATGGCATTGGAGTGATTCACAGCGTAAGTGAAACTTCGCTCGTGCCAAATGATTCGCTAAGCATTCGACAAGGTGCGGTTGCGGCGTGGCCGGGCGCATGGCAAGGGAAGAATTATCGCGATATATTGGCTGTGCTTGGTTATGACGTTGACAAGCCATGGAAAGAACTCTCGCAGAAGGACCGTGACTGGATTCTGTTCACAAAAGAAAAGCCCGTGGTTACGGTTCATGCAGAGCGTGAAGCGCATAGAATTCAGCGCCCGTATCAGGGCACCTACATGAGTGCTGCCGTTTATGTGATGCATACTTTTGCGACCACGGACAGCACCACTCTGCGCAAGCGCGTAGCGCGATTTATGGACACAGCAAACTGTTTTGATTGCAATGGTAAACGTCTCAAGTCTCAATCTCTGGCTGTAAAGTTTTCCGGTTACGATATTGCCGAACTTGCGCAAATGCCGCTGGCCCGGCTGCGCACTGTGCTCAGCTCAGCTTCTGAAGTGAATCCGATCGGCAACTCGGTTTCGTTGCCGAAGCCAACCAGCAGATCTGAAGCAGCGACTCTGATCGTCAGCGATTTGATTGATCGCATTGATCTCGTCAATCAACTTGGGCTGGATTATCTTTCGATGGATCGTGCTGTTTCGACTTTATCTGCAGGAGAACTGCAGCGTCTGCGACTCACAACCCTACTTCGCTCTGGACTGCTTGGAGTTATTTATGTATTGGATGAACCTTCGGCCGGTCTACACCCCGCAGACACCGAAGCACTTCTGAAGGTGCTCATGCAATTAAAGGAATCAGGTAATTCGCTCTTCGTTGTCGAGCATGAAATGGATCTTGTGCGCAAAGCTGATTGGATCGTTGACATTGGTCCCGGTGCCGGTGATGCCGGTGGATCGTTGCTTTACAGTGGACTGGTGCCCGGTCTGGCTGCCATTGAAGATTCAATCACGCGCCGTTACTTATTCGATCCAAATCCATCATCAAGTGAAGACAAGACTCGCGCTTCACGTATTCCGACTGCTTGGATGCGAATGCGAAATATAAACAGACATAATTTAAAGGACGTAAGTGCAGACTTCCCGCTCGGTGTTTTGACCGTTGTCACCGGCGTGTCTGGCTCTGGTAAATCAACGCTCGTAAGCGGTGTTCTTGCCGATACGCTGATCGAAAGGTTGGGAATGACAACTGATTTGGAAGAAGAGCCCGACGAAGACTCTGAAGATGTCGAACAAGAAAGTAAACAACTCGCGTCAGTGGATGGCATCGAGACAATCCGGCGGCTCGTGTGCGTTGATCAGAAGCCGATTGGAAGAACGCCGCGCTCCAATCTAGCTACATATACTGGATTATTTGATTTTATCCGCAAGCGCTATGCCACTACCGCTGAAGCCAAGGCTCGCGGCTATAACGCCGGGCGGTTTTCTTTCAATGTCGCCGGGGGGAGGTGCACCACCTGTGAAGGCGAAGGTTTCGTCTCAATTGAGCTCCTCTTTCTGCCGAGCGTCTATGCGCCTTGCTCGAGCTGCCACGGCGCTCGCTACAACTCTGAGACTTTAGAGGTGACTTATCGAGGACTCACAATCGCACAAGTATTGGATCTGACAGTGGATGCTGCCAGTGAATTCTTTACCGAACTTCCTGCGGTGGCACGGGCACTCAAAGCACTTCGGGACGTGGGTCTCGGCTACCTAAGACTTGGACAGCCTGCCACGGAGCTTTCCGGAGGAGAAGCCCAGCGGGTTAAACTCGCCACCGAACTTCAGCGCGAACAACACGGCACCACTCTTTACCTGCTCGACGAGCCAACTACTGGATTGCACCCGGACGACGTCGCAAAGCTCATGATGCAGCTGCATGCACTTGTCGATGCCGGCAACTCTGTCATCGTCGTTGAGCATGACATGGATGTCGTAGCCTCGGCCGATTGGGTGATCGATTTAGGTCCTGGAGCTGGGAGTGATGGCGGACGAGTTGTTGCCACTGGGTCGCCAGTTGACGTGGCTAAAGTCCATGGCAGCCGCACTGCGCCATACATCGCTCGTCGGCTTGAAGGACGCTAGGAATGAGTAGGGACAAACTAGGAACCAACAAAGAATTACTAGGCATCCATTCTTGGTGGATCCTAATGCTCGGGAATTAATGTTCGCAAATTGAACTAAATCTCTCGGACCCAATATCGGAAAAAGCATTGCGGTCTCTTTGGTTGGAACACAATCAAACTCCTCAAAATCAACCCAAGCAGAATTGACGGAAGCTATTTGGTCGACTTTGAGTGCTTATTGTTTGCTCGCGAAGGTTATCTGCTTCGGTATTTCGATTGCTAAGGCGCAGGTACTTCTCGCATGGGTCAAACATCTCTGGCATGTAGCGATCAAACGCGTCAGGCCATTTTGACGTCCTGCAGAATGCCATTCCTTCTTTCAATACTGCAATCGCTTGCGAAGTCTTGCCGTATTTTTGTAGCATTGCCGCCCACTCGGCCACGGTGTTTCCGTAGCCCATGTTCATCGCGGTTTTGGTGCCCTCCATTTGGTTTTCAAATTGGGCTCTGTAGTATTTATCGGCTTCATCCATATTCACGTTAGCGAATTCCCGGGCTATTATTGCGAATGAAACACGATTGCGCCATCGTGAGTACTGTGGCGACGTAGTTTCATTGTAGTATTCGTCTGCTACAGGAACGGCTTCTTTGAACATCTTGTTTTTCAGAAGAAACCATAGATAGGCATGCAAAAAATTATCGATGTTCCTTCGTCCTTGATTCTGTTTTACAAAACTGAGGGCACGCTCATAGTATTGTTTAGCCAGCTCTATTTGTCCGCTGGCTTCATACACGCGAGCGAGCATTGATTCACAGTCTCCGACGCGCCACTGGGTGGTTACTGTTGCTGTTGCTCTTGTTGTTCTTGCTGCTCTTGCTCGGCTTGTTGCTCTTTGGAGTCGAGTCTGGTGCTGGCGTAACAGGGCAAATTCAATGCGCCCGTTCTTTCCGCGGCAAGTTCAAGTGGTATGGAGAGTAGTTCTTCGGAATGGACGGCGACTTCCATGTTCTCTTCGCCTTTGCCTTTGTAGACGCCTTTGTTTGGTGGCACGTCTTGATAGTTTCTGCCGATTGCAACCTTGACGAAATTCTCGCCGGCGATGCAATTATTAGTCGGATCCACGCCGACCCAGCCCATTGATGGGAAAAATATTTCCACCCAAGCATGGGTTTGTGTGTATCCGCGTAAACGCTGTCTGTCTGGGTGCAGATAGCCGCTCACATAGCGGGCTGGAATGTTCAAGGCGCGGGCTAGACCGATCATCAAGTGAGTAAAGTCTTGGCAAACACCTCTTCCATGTTCCAGAATTTCGGTCAGGGAGCTTGATGCGTCAGTAACGCTTTTTTGATAGATGAATTTTTCATCTATTAGTCTCAACAAGGATGTAACAAGAGTGCCTAATTTGACTTGAGAATTGCGCGAATTGCTGTGTGGAACCGCAGAAGCAGCTAGTTCCCTCAATTGTGGCGAGTCGACAATTTTTCCACCAAAAAGTAGAAAGTCGCACAATGTATAGTCAAAATTTGCGTCACGAATCCAAATGTCAGGAAAGTGTTCCAATCGATTATGACGTGCATCAGTTTGAACGATGCTCGTCGCAATGATTTGAATTTGGTTATGCATTGCATTGATCGAGAAGGCATGAATCGTGTTGCCTAGCCAATCAAAATAACTCTTCACCGTGGTGGCAGGTCCAATATCCAACCCGAATGAAAGTCGATGTTGAAATTGTTCTTGTAGTGGTGCCATGCGAAGTTCCATGACTGATTCGTTAATGTAATCGGAATAGTGCAAATCTGTTGTGTGAGTTATTGATAGAAGCATGATGATTGATTTTGTGGAAGGGTTGATTAGGGTATGTGGTTTAGAAAAGGCTCCGCAGCTTGTTTGTAAGATATTTGACGGGATAGCTAATGTTTAAGGGCATAGCTAATGGAGGAAGTATGCATTTTCAATTGCGCTTGAGGCTTCTGAAATGCTGGTTTGAATTTTGCTGAGGAAGGTCTTTAGAGATGCTCCGGAAAGTTCGCTCATCTCTGCATATTCAAGCCGCGCACAGAGTCGTCCTAAAATACGCTCGGCTGCGTCAATCTCTTGTGGATGAACCGCGGCGGCGATGCCGGCAATTGCTTCTTGTGCGGCCTTAATTGAATAGCGAACATTTCTTGGTGATTCAGCATCAAGCAACAAAAATGCAGCAAGATTTAGAGGATCCAAGTCGCCGAGATATTTTCGTCGATACGCCTCAATAGAGCAGCAGCTTCTCAAAACACCCATCCATTGTATGTTTCGCAATGGGGTTTCGCAGAAATCCCCAGACGATTGGAGAATGTCAAAGTTGGTATCAACGATCCGACAGATCATGTCAGCGCGTTCGAGGTACTTTGCTAACTGAATAAATTGCCAACTTTGGGAATGAGGAAGCGTTTGATCTGCCACTCCTTGAAACAACAATGATCCCATGATCACCGAGTGGAAGACTTCCTCTGGACACTCTTCGAACCGCTGTTTTACGTCATCACCGAGCAACGACCAATAAAGAGTGTTTAGAGTCTCCCACATCTCGGTCGAAATGTTTTCGCGAATACTGCGTGCGTTTTCGCGCGCTTTAGTCAGCGCAGCGATAAGGCTGCGATTACTCTCGCTTGCCATAAAGTCAGAGACGTGTTGACCGATGAGGGGCTTGCCAGCCAACAGAGATTCTTGAACTTCGGCACGCTGATCCAAGCGCAAGATTCGCAGCACGCCCAACCATTGTTTCTCCTGCATATCTTGGGCAAGTTCACCAAGATCGATAAGCATGTGAGAGTTTACTAGCACGATGCGAGCGATATGTTCAGCGCGCTCGACGTATCGGCTCATCCAATACATCGCTTCAGCCACACGCGATAACATCGGTCTGCTGCGTCCAGCGGCTGGCTGCACAAGCGAACTCTGCACGATACGTTCGCCCACCCTTTTACTCGCCCTGCCGACTGCGGCTGGCTGTGATGGGTGCTTTTCTTCTTCGCTTTCAATTTCAGATTGAGTAGTCAGCGCACGTCCTCCACAACCCAAGTATCTTTACTGCCGCCGCCTTGAGAACTATTTACCACCAAACTGCCTTCTTCTAATGCAACGCGGGTCAGTCCCCCTTGCATGACAACGGGCTTTTTGCCGTAGAGAATGTATGGACGCAAGTCGATTCGTCGCCCCTCAAAATGGTCTGCAACTAGACTCGGATGCTGGCTTAATTCAATGATCGGTTGAGCGATAAAGTTGCGCGGATCGCTCTTGATTTTGGCAGCAAATTCGTCGCGTTCTTCCTTCGTAGACACATGTCCCATCAACATCCCGTAGCCGCCTGAGCCATTTGTATTCTTGACCACGAGCTCATTGAGGTGATCTAGAACGTAGGCGCAGTCGTCTTTATCTTGGCAGTTGTATGTCTGCACGTTGTTCAAAATTGGGTCTTGCGATAAATAGAATTTGATCATCGCTGGGACATATGGATAAACAGCTTTGTCATCGCAAACGCCCGTGCCAACTGCATTGGCGAGTGCCACGTTTCCGCATCGATAGACGGTCATCAGTCCAGGGACGCCTAAGATACTATCGCCTCTGAAGCAAAGTGGATCAAGGAAGTCATCATCGAGTCTTCGATAAATTACGTCGACCCTGCGCAATCCAGCTGTGGTGCGCATGTAGACGAAGTTGTTGTCGACGATGAGGTCTTTGCCTTCAACGAGTTCAACGCCCATCTGCCTGGCAAGGAAGCTGTGTTCGTAGTATGCAGAATTGAATATGCCTGGCGTGAGCACGACGATTGTTGGGTCGTCCACACGGAATTGCGCCAACTCTTTCAAGCATTGCAGCAAGTTATATGGATAGTCTTCAATGGATCTGACGCGGTAGCTGGCAAATAGAGCTGGAAAGACCCGTTTCATAATGGCTCGATTTTCGAGGACGTAACTAACACCACTCGGTGTGCGGGCATTGTCTTCCAGGACAAGGTAATTGCCTTGTTTGTCACGAATCAAATCGGTGCCGCAAACGTGAATGTAAACGTCATTGGGCACATTGACGTGAACCATTTCGCGTCTGAACATCTGGGCAGAATAGATGAGCTCCGGCGGCACGATGCCCTCGCGCAATATGCGCTGGTCGTGATAAACATCATGGCAGAACATATTGAGGGCGGTTATGCGCTGTTCCAATCCACGCTCGATAATATGCCATTCGGAAGCGGGCACTATTCTTGGCACAAGGTCGAAGGGAAAGATTCGCTCAACACCAGTGTCATCGTTGTAAACAGTAAAAGTTATGCCCTGGTTGCGAAAAGACAGATCAGCCATACGCCGGCGACGCTGAAATGCTGAGCTGCTCAGCTCAGCCAGCTGCCCAAACACTGACTCGTAGTGGGATCTCGGCACATCTTTAGCTTCGAACATTTCATCGAAGATGCCGTTCAATTGATACTGGTTGAACATGCCGCCAGCAATTCCCCTGTAAGATTTCCCATGGCTTTGCCAGCCTTACTTCCCATAATACTGGGATTGGCTGAGCTTGCAAGTGTTCTTATCGTTCTATAACCGATTTTTGCCCTTTGGCATCCATTAGCCTGGCTGTACACTGATAATCAAATGCTCAAAGTCTTTCTACACATATTTATTTTTACCTGGTTAAGTGTCAGCTGTTTTGGCAGTGAAGCACACAATTTTGGATCACTAAAACCTTGTCCAATAATTGCTCAGTCCTCAGGTGCATCCGCCACTACTAATGGTGGCGAGCTTAAAACATTCGCGCTCACGGCCGAAGATCTAAAATCCGCAGTGGCGAAGTCTGTTCTATCAATACAGAACAGACCATTCAAACCGCAAGCTGAGAGGCTGGTGGATTTTGGGGTGTCTAAAGAGAATCTTCTGGAGCGCAACATGATTGGTGGTCCCTTTCGAAATTATAAGGATTATCAGGATCGCTGTCTTTCCAGAGTACCTACTGAAGTGCGGACTTATGTAATAGCGGGATTGTCCAATGTTCGCATTGTTCTGCCTGAGACCTATGCAAAGAAACTGGACAGGCGTCAGGGTGGGGAGAAACATGCAATTGCACATAGTGCTGGGGAGTCTGCGGTTGCTGGAGCGTCTGCGGCTGCTGGAGAGTTCATGGTTCTGCCACTAGATAATTTGCAGAATCGCGTCTCACCGCAAGACATGCCTCAATTGATTGAGCAGATGCCGGACCCGCGATATTTCAAACGCATTTTCATCTCTGATCAAGCCAATCCTGAAGATGACTGGGTGACTCAAATTTACTATCCGAAGGGATTTGTCTCGGCTACGGCGATGACTGAAGGCGTCTTGAACTTGTACAAGACGAATTTGAATAATCATCTTCGCCGCGACGTCATGCATGAATGGGGGCACGAATTGCGCTACAAATTTTGGGACGATCCGGTCAGGGAGAGGTTTCATGATGCCTGCCAGGTTGAAACGCAATGGAATCCGCGGGCATATGCGGCGCGAGGCGATAGTGAACAGTGGGCGGTCCTTGGCGAAAGACTGATTGGAACTAACACCGACGATTTTATGGAAGCCTGTGAAAAGGCGCCGATTAGAACATCGTTGTGGATGGTGGCTTTGCGTAAGTGTTTAGCTGAAGTGCCTGCGAATTGTCGAAGTATTGACCATACGAGCTATGTTGAGCGGTTGCAGTACGCATCAAAAGAAGCGCGGGGCAAGGCAATATCTCAGCTGAGATACCTGAGTACTGAAGGGAAAACTCAGTCTCTTCGCGAGCAAGCCAATAGAGTACTAGTCTATTTGGAAGCTAATTAGTTAGTTGCTCCGGAAGGCTGTTCAGAATCAATTTTTGCCAGCTCGTTGCGAACACGAGTCGCCAATTCCTCGATCTGATAGTTGCCCAAATCAACTGGAATGAGTGCCGCTTTGACCTCGCTCAAATTGTGCCAGCTGCGGTCTGGTAGTTCGGCGCCCCGGTGCAACATGATGATAATCTTTGGCTTCTTCAAGTCGTAATATTGAGCGGCGAACTGAACGATCATTGTCTGTTGTGTGCCGGTAACAATGATGTCAGCTTCGACGGCGCTATTTATTAGATCGAAGAAGTTCTCATCGTTTTCGCCAACTCGGCATACAGAATCGGGAAACTGATCGAACCTGCGAAACTTTCGTTCGTCGTATGTTTGACTGGTTTCACGCAGTGAGCGAATCTGCTGCTCAGCTAAGTTTAAGCGATCGATTTTTCTAAACAAATCATCGAAGGCGGCTCGATAACCATCAGAACAAAAAGCGAACGATACAGCGTTTGCAAAATGCATCTTAAACGCTTGCACAAAATCGTAGAAATTCTCAACCTCTATGTGGTCCTTTAAAACCGAGTCGTAGCTGTCAAATTCCTTGAGGTACTCCGAATGTTTATAGGACCACATTGGAATGAAGGTGTGCCAGGGAGTCTCAACGATTCCTGTATCTCCTTGCCGCATATGAACGAGCACCTTAATCTTGTTCGGTTGGAACAACGAAGTTCTTGGTTTAGCTCGCCTTGCTTCGCGATAAATGTCTAAGAGATCGATTCCATCTGGCAGATCTGGACAGGCGCGATGAATGGTTCTAAAAAAAGCTCTGCCCCGGAGCAAATGCTGAAACGTACAACAAGCGTTTCTGTCGTTTGTCCTCTGGCTTTAGCGACTACCGTTGATACGTAATCTTGCAAATCTTCAAAGGATGATAAGTGATGATCTTGCAAGACCTCATCGCTGATTGGCAGATCAAAAAGGCGGAATTTTTTCAATGGTGGCGTGTGTGTTTTCGCCAGGTACTGATTGAGTCCGACAAAATCAAATGTGCAAGAACTGCTGCGAGTCGCTTTGAGTGGAGTGTGGAAATAAAGATAATTGAGTGAGCGTCCTAACTTGAAAAAAATCGTAAACTGGGCAAGTTGATCCGTGAAACCAGCTTCGGCTATAGTCGAAATTGCGAAGTAGACGGGTGGTTCGCTCATTGTCATCTTGATTCAAATGGCTCGGCACTATATGCCATTGTCGACTATCTGCGTGAGCGGTCGCTCCTTACATCCCCTCTCTAAGTGATAGGGCTTGTCGGAGCATCTTGTAAATACTCACTTAGAAGTTGCCATATGTCAAATCGCGGTAAATTTGCTTCTGCGTTGCCATTGCGAATATGCGATTATGTTCTCAACTTTTTTTGACCTGGCTAATTATCATGACGAGCACTGGCACAGACTCCGCAACAGACCGCTACAGAGGTACGCCTGACCTCGTTCGCATCCCGGCGGGCCAGGGCAACGAACTGGTCTACTGCTCTTTAACAAAAGTAATGCAGGTCATGCCGACTGCAAAACTGCGCCTCTTGCAAAGTTGTCGCACTTTTGAAACCTTGGACGAACATGCTCGACTCCTGTGTCTTGAACTTAATTATGGACCATTGCATTTAAAATCGATTCGGCAACAACTTACCGAGTTTGCTAGTTCCGGTTTGCTCATGTCCCACAATGCTTTGATCAGTCGTTTTGCTTCTTCAGAGCAAGTTGAAGAAGCACCACCACCTATTTCTGCGATGGCACTTCCAACTCGGAACCGGACTGAAGGTCTCGAGCGCAGCGTAGACAGTTATGCTGCATGCAGCCGAGAGCATGGACGCGAAATCCAGTTTTTCATCGCCGATCAATCTGATCACGATAAAACTCGCCAAGCTAATTTGCACATTCTTTCTCAGGCAAAAAAGAAATTTGGTTGCGAAATATTTTACGGCGCTGCACAGGAAAAAGAAGCGCTTGCCAGGGATCTGGCCAAGCATACCGGTCATCCATTTGATCTGGTCAGTTTTGCCGTATTAAACGTCGAGAATTGTCCAAAGGCTTATGGCGCCAACCGCAATGCTTTGTTATTGAGCACGGTTGGACAGCTGATTATTCAAGCGGATGATGACAGCGAATGCAAGATAGCGCCCAGTCCAGAGTTGAAAGAAAATCTGACTTTCACATCAGAATATTCACCTATGCACTTGTATTTCCCATCACCAAGCGAACTGGAAACAAAAACAAGCGATTTCACCACAGGTGATGTTTTCGCTGTGCACGAGCAACTATTGGGCAAGTCTATAGGAACTTGCATAGCAGATTATTCGGCAGTGGAGCTCAACGACGCTAACAGCGATTTCTATACTCGATCACAACCGTGCCGAGTATCAGTGACGTCACTTGGTACTGCAGGCGAATCTACCATAGGCACATCGTTTTGGTTCCTGACTGTAGAAGGTGATGCTCGGGCCCGCTTGCTTCGTTCCGAGAGTGATTATCGCCATGCCATGGCTAATCATGACGTACTCAGGTTTGCCACCAATCCATCGATTAGTAATGGTACCTTCTGTTGCGGCATGAACCTTGGTCTCGACAATCGACATCTTTTGCCACCTTTTACACCTGTGCAACGTAATGAGGATTCTGTCTTCGGCGATCTCGTCAATATTTGTAATTCTGGTTACTTCGGATTTTTGCCCTGGTTAATATTGCATAATCGACCTTCAAGGAACTACAGCACCGATGATTTGCGGCAGTTCGTTGCAAGAACGCAAACAGGCATTATCTTCGAGACAATCGTGCGTGAGTCAAAATCACAACTGACATATGCAGATTCTGGCAAGAATCTGGTCTCGGTCGGCAAAGTCCTTGTCGAATGGGGCTCTGCTCCACTTGCTGATTTCGAAGAGATGGTGCGTTTGATGTTAGTACGACGAGCAAGTCGACAAATCGCCCATTTGGAACTATTTCTGAAAAAATACTCGGGCGCTCCCCGATTCTGGGCTGACGATATTAATTTGTGCTTGTCGACACTAAAACAATCGATAGCAGACAAAGAATTCTTCGTCGCAAGTGATCTCTCTGTGCAATTCGGCGAGGAATACGCTCGTCAATTGCAACAACGCTTGGTCCGCAAATTCGGCGAGCTGCTGCAGATCTGGCCAGATCTTGTCGATGCAGCAAATCAGTTACGCAAGAGTGGATGGCAGCCATTCAAACAACTTTAGTTTAGTGGTTGCCACTCATGTATGAACTGCTGACCCGCGTGGAGCAACAGCAGTCTATTGAATAATCACAAGAATGGGATTTAGTAAGAAAAAGTGGGATAAAGGTCGAATTGGCAGCACTTGCAACGAATAGAACTTCAATCCCAGCATGATAGATCGAGATCGTAGTGACCTGCCTGCTCGCTGGGATAAATGCCAGATTCGACGTTTTGGATGATGCCGGGCAGTTTGGCTATAAAATCAGGGCCATGATCAACGGCATGTAATGTCCAGGCTCGGCAGTCATCCAGATCGGCTCGCACATAGCAATCGTCTTTAATGCGAGCAGTTACCATGGACTCCCAGGGTTCAAACTTGGGCTCGACCATAGCAGTAATCATGATTTTAATCTCTCCTGTAAAACGCCTAGCAGGAGCAGGTGCCTGTTTAAGAAATTGTGGAGTCAAAGGAAGTAGAGCTTGGAACCGCTGGACATCGATAAGAAAAACTCGACTGGTGAAATATTTGAACTCAAAAAAACCCTCAGGATTATGTATATAATCCACAAGTTGATGCATGGTGCCATCCATGCTCGGTGGGCCGGATCGAGGCAGAACGCAGATAATCCTTTCATCGCTTTGCATAAGTTCTATTCCGCGCTTGATCCAGTTGAATTCAAGATGCTGATAAAGCAGAATGTCGCTGTCAAAATGCACCATATATGGTGATGTCGCTTGTTCAATGTAAGACAAAGTTCCCAGAATGGGGCAGCTACGATGATCGTGGGTCATTTCAAATGCCGAGCCGAAATGCTTGATATAGACCTGTCGCTGAAATTCCCCATCATAATTGATCGTCATTTTTTCATCCATGACGCGATCAGCAATCAACTGATCGCAACGTTCATGAAACGCAGACATTGGTGCAAGGTCTGTTCGAGTTCTGTAGGCTCCTCCAAGAGGTGCGGTGTCAGCGGTGATAACCTTTCGCTTAAAGGGGTAGTGGCAGGCGCGGACAAGATGTCTGACGGTCTGATTCATAAAGCTCGTATCAGGTCGTGCTACTAATATTGAAAGCTCGCAGTCAGGAACATTCATTGCCGATATGGTTTCCACAGCGCCTCCATCATCAGTGCAGAGCCTCACTTCATTAAGTGGCCGCAACCCATATCAGTTAAAATATCTCGGTTTGAGGCAGCATTATCATAGAATGCAGTGAGCCAAATGTACTTTCTATTACACGTTCTATTACGAGATCCACTTGTCGTGGTTGTCAATTCCGGAGACGACCTACTAACTTCCGTGGAGCGAGTTTCCAATATGGCTGAAGGCTCTATCGTGCACCTTTTCGTCAGGCTGCAATGGCATGGCTCGGTTTCGCTGGACAGGTTGGCGCGACTTGTCGCTCAGGCAGCTTCTTCCCACCCGAACCTGCGTTTCACATTCATGACCGCGACATCACAAGATGACATTCTCTATCGAAACAAAGGGTTAGATTCGATCTGGTGCAATCACAACGCTTTTCTAGACGCACGAATTTATACGCCTGACCTCAACGCTGAGAAGCTCTACGACGCCGTCTACGTAGCCCGCCTTGTTCAGTTCAAGCGACATCAATTAGCGGTCGAAATTCCGCGCCTGGCCGTCATCACCGAAGACTTTAAAGTCGAACCAGACTATGCCTCGACTTGCCTCGCCGCCTATCATGATTTGCGTTTCGTGAACTATGACCCCGAGCTAGGATGCCGGCGCCTCACGCCAGAGCAGGTTCGATCCGTTCTGACACAATCGCGATGTGGACTGGCGCTTTCCGAAGTAGAGGGTGCTATGTTCGCCTCGGCGGAATACCTTTTGACTGGTCTGCCGGTTGTGACGACACCATCCAAGGGCGGCCGACATATTTTCTTCCACCCCGACTACGTTGAGCTTGTGGAGGCGACGCCAGAGTCCGTCGCGTCAGGTGTCGCGCGGTTGATAGCGCGCAACATCGACCCTGAGATGATCCGCAGCAGAACATATAAGCTTTTCATGGAGCATCGCTCCCGTTTGATTATGAGGTTGTCTGGACTGGCGCAGAAAGACCTGTTCGCACAGGCTGGACCGAATCTATGGCTGCCTCAATTCGTCAACAAGTTGGAGACGTGGGTGAAGACTGAAAGTTGAATCTGATTCTGCTACCATATCTGGTGCGATCATCACACAGATACAAGTAGGAGATTTGCCGAATTGAGGACAACACAACCTTGTTCTTCCATTGCAATTCGTTGAGCTCCAGTCTACGATCAGTTAACATAAATCAGCTAACGACATACTTTATCTCCCAATCAAAATTCACCGTAGTACATGGCCGGTCACTTTTATCACATTCTTCTGAAGAATCCGCTAGTCGCTGTTGTTAACGCCGGACCGGAATTACAAAGCGCCTTACGTTACACTGAGAAAGTGGCTAAAGGCGCCAAGACACACCTGTTTGCTAAAATGACATGGCATGGTCCGGCGGTTCTGGAAGAGCTGGCAACGTTCATCTTCCAGGCGGCGAAAACTCATCCATACGTGCAATTCACGTTCATGACCGCCACATCCGAAGACGACGTTCTCTATCGGCGACATGGCCTTGATTCGATCTGGTGCAGCCCCAATGCCTTTCTTGATGCACGAATCTACAGGCCTAACACCAATGCCGAGAAACTTTATGATGCGATCTATGTAGCGCGACTTGTTCCTTTCAAACGCCATCATTTGGCAGTTGACATTCCGAGCATAGCGGTCGTGACAAAGAACTATGAGGTTGATGCCGACACCGCTGCATCCGCTCTCGGAAACTATCGTGATCTACAGTATGTCAATTATGATTCCGAGCGAGGCGTCACTGAGCTTACGCCTGTGCAGGTTCAGGAAAAAATAGCCCAATCTCGATGTGGACTGGCATTGTCAGCCGAGGAAGGGGCGATGTTTGCTTGTTGTGAATACCTGCTCTCAGGACTTCCGATTGTGACGACACCTTCCAGAGGCGGTCGGGATGTCTTCTTCCACTCGGACTATGTTGAGGTCGTGGAAGAAACACCAGAAGCGGTGGCGTCCGGTGTGGCCAGACTGATCGCACGAAACCTCGATCCTGAGATGATCCGCAACAGAACCTACCAGCTTTTCATGGAACATCGCGCTCGTTTACTTTTTCGGCTGTCCGGCCTGGCTCAAAGGGACTTGTTCAAGCACGCGGGTCCGAATCTATGGCTGCCTCAATTCGTCAACAAATTTGAGACGTGGGTACCAAGTTCGAGTTGATAACAAGAACCTCCAAAGAAAAAAGTGCTCATGATTTATACGCGTCAAAAGTCTGATCCATTGCTCACTGGACTTTCCTGGCTAAACACACTCCGCGTGATTGCAGTGCGCGAGCAGCGTCTCGGATCCCTGACCATGCTTGCAGAAGCTCACCAAATCTGCGAACCAAACGTTGCAGCAACGTGCGTGCTTCTTCCACACCAAACAGATCAGCTAAATCCGCGGCCACAAATAGATTTTTATCGGTAAAACCTTCATTGAGCCAGGAAAGCACCATGTTCAGATCGTCGGCCCAATATCGGGGCTTCCCATCATGCAGGGCTAGCTGCCTTCTCAGCATTGCACTGCGATAGGACAATTCCTTCCACATCAAAATGCGAAGCATCTCCTCAAAATCCCTCAGAGGAACAGAACCCCATTCTATTAGCGATGCACCCAGGGCGATCATGTTTCTGCTAGCATCACCTCGATCCGGCTTCGGCATCAGTTCGCGTATAAGGATTTCAACGATCTCTCCAGTCCATTTGTATATTGTTCGATTGCGGAGGTCTTCCTGAGTAAACTTCCATGGTGTGGAACGCTTGTGCAAAATTGTACTAGGCAGAAAGCCGGTATAGCCGAAGGCAGAGCATGAGTGAATTAAGCTAGAAAAAACGACGTCCTGTGCGCGTTGCACCGGCAAGAAAGGAGGCAATACCTGGCGATTGTCCAATCCCACATTCAATCCGCTGCAGAAGGCAAGATCGCTGATGGTAGCACGAGTTACGCCTCGAATGACCTGATGATTAAACATGGAATAATGGTAATCGGCTTGACTGCTTAGAAGACGCGATCTTTGTTTGTCATCCAAATTCAGATAATAGAACGACGAACCTACACCGGAATCTCCTGCAACTCCCAGCGACGTTGCGAATACTCTTGCCTGGTGTCTCTGTGATCTGCAAAAGAAGTTGGCACTGGCGCCATTAAGATTGAGGTCAGCATCGGCATACTGATCGATACACTTTACGAGTGGCTGCCCGAGAAGTTTCTCATGGAGTGCAAAAAAATTCTCAATTGTAAATTCATCACCCAGCGTTTTCACTTCTTCTTCGGTGGGAAACCAAAATTCGGCTGCGTTGAATTTTGAATCAAGGGCAAGTCCCGGAGTCGACTCTGGACATGAAGCAAGGCGACAAACACTATCGTCATCTACTTGAACCGTCAGTTGATCAAGACTGCTCAAAAGCAGTGCGTTGCGGTTAATGCCGGTATCAACCGGACACTTCTCGTCATTGACGAGAGCGAAGCCAATCACCTCAGGAGAAATGCCGCAATGGGCAGCGAGACGCTCAACAAACTCATTCTTTTCGTCTCGGCCAGCGTAGAAGGTTTCGAAACCGAACTCAGTCTGCAAACGTGTGAGCATCTGCATATTAGTCTGCCGCATCTGTGTTTCCTCAGACTGATCTGCAACCAGGAACTTCATTTCACGTCCATAGAGCCGGCTGCATTCGGCGTAACTCCTGAGACAACGTTCAAGTTCATCAGGGCGATTGCGGGTGGGAATTCCAACTGACGAAATTGGTGGTGCGTGATCGTCCTGAAGGTGGCGGCTGTCTGTAAGCCGCCTGGACAGCGCTTCGTGCGAAACTAGTAAACCGGCTTCAGCCAGTTCAGCCAGGATCTTTCTGGTGGCGCTGATCTGCAAGGGTCCATAACCAAGTTCATTACATAAACGCATCGCATGGTGATCAAGCGTGGCTAATGTCCGACAGCGCTCCATAAGCTGCACGCTCAAGTTTGGTAACATCTGCGTGTCGCCAGTAAGTGGACAATAGACCAGCTGCGAGTTCGAGCCCGCCGGATAGCGTGTAGTATTCGGCTGACCGCGATAAAGTTGGGCTAACTGTGGCGTTGTTCTTGGCGAAAAACTCATGCGTTGCCTTAGATCAGCTAGAAAGTATCGAATCCGCGAATCTGTTCCAGGCGCTGACGAGCCGTGATTCGCTTGGGTTTTGGCTTCGGTTCCTTGATCCAGGTGCCATGCTCCTTGATCGAAGTATAAACTTTGCATTGGGTGCAGGGCACGTCATCTCGTTCTGGTGCCTGTCCACTGACCATAGCTCGAGCGTAGTTCATTCTCTCGCTATTCAATATGTCGACAAGATTCTCTTTGAAAGCATTACCGAACGACGACCAATGATTGACCGGGCAGCCGAGCACCTCTCCATCAAAACTAATTTGCGGGCTTGTCCACAGCTCACCACATACTACAGAACAAAAATGTTTGTTGTTTTTTTGATGAAACTCTTCTCGATCGGCCACTCCAAGTACTGAGCGCACCAGGTCTTTATCTTGGACAGCTGAGTAGGGAAGATCGTACATGCCTTCCCAGTTAAGCTTCGGTGCAAAGTGCATGTTCAATTCTTTAGCCATCGCACGAGCTAGTTCGATCTCGTGTTCGTTATGACCAAAGACAACGAATTGCCACTGCAATTCCGGAAATTTCACGTCGTGTTGCTTCTTGTATTCGTTGATTTTCCGAATGTTGGACAAAACATTTTCTAGGTTGCCTCTCACTCTGTATTTTTCATAGGTCTCTTGCGTTGCACCGTCAATTGATACACTCATTGCTCGAAAGCGATATTTCACCAAACCCTCAAGAACTTCTGGTTTGACGTTATTCAAATTGACGCCATTGCGAGCCACCATCTCAATGTCTTTCTCATATCCATATCGAATAATGTCGAGAAGCTCAGGGTTGAGGAATATCTCACCCCAATTTGTCATTTCCACGCGTTTTATGAACTCGTTCTTATCGACGAGAGCTTTGAAGTCTTGAAATTTCAGAAAACCACTGCCCACAAAAGCATCGATAGCGCCGGCTGTAGTAGGACAGCTCGGGCAGCGCAACTGGCAAATCGTTGAGGCGTCTACACGCACCGTGGGAGGTTTGAGGGTCATTCCCTGCTCCGACATTTTGGACAAGTCAGACATCCGAAGTAAGATTATAGTCCTATCTTTCAGTGTCTAGTGACCAATACCACAACTCATACTGCCACAGATCGTTTTCGAGTTCCGCTCGATCTCGTTCGGATGCGCGTGGACGAAGGCAAGGAGTTGGTCTATTGTTCGCTCGCAGGGGCAATGAAGGTGCTTCCGGTTTCGACGGTGCATCTTTTGCAGAGTTGCCGGACGTTTGAAACACTGGATGAACACGCCCGTCGCTTATGCCAGGGCGATGGTGAATCGTTGGATTTGCAGTCAATTAGCCAGCAACTTTGTGCGCTTGCCGAGAGTGGTCTGCTTCTCTCTTATGACGAGTTGATCAGAAAACTTCTTGCCGAGCCTATTGAGGAAGCGCCTCCAGCCATTTCCGCTGTCACAATTCCAACTCGTAATCGAAGCGAAGCTCTTGAGCATACGATAAATGGTTACGCCAAATCCAGCTCGGAGCACGGGCGCGAGATGCAATTTTTCATCGCCGATCAATCAGATCACTCAAATACTTGCCAGGCAAATTTAGACGTTCTCACTCGGGCAAACAAGAAATTCGGTGTAGAAATTTTTTACGCTGGTGCCGCCGAAAAGGAAGACCTTGCTCGCACTCTTGCGAAACATACAGGGCATCAATTTGATCTGGTCAATTTTGCTGTTTCAAATGATGAGCATTGCCCAAAGGCTTATGGTGCCAATCGCAACGCTCTTCTATTAAGCACGACTGGCAGACTGATCATTCAAACCGATGACGACAACGAATGCCCTATAGCGCCCTGTCCTGAAACAAAGGACTATCTGACTTTGACGTCACAATATTCTCCATTGCAAACGCGTTTTCTCTCGCAGGCTGAAGTGGAACATATGAAGGCGGATTTTGTTCCGGGTGACGTTATGGCAAAGCATGAACAATTATTGGGTAAATCAATTGCTCATTGTTTGCAGGAATATTCGTTAGTGAATCTAGACGATACTAACAGCAGTTTTTTTACCCGCTCGCAGTCGCCTCGAGTAGCTGTTACTGCGCTTGGAATTGCCGGTGAATCAGGAATAGGCACTTCCTTTTATTTCCTCAACGAAGATGAAATAGGGCGTGTCAGTTTGCTTCGATCAAAAGAGGATTATCAATACTCTATGGCGAACCATGATTTACTTCGGTTCGTTGTCAATCCTACGATTAGTAATGGCACTGTGTGTGGTGGCATGCATCTTGGTTTGGATAATCGCTTCCTTCTGCCACCATTCACACCAGTGCAGCGCAATGAAGACGGAGTTTTTGGAGAGCTAGTCAAACTCGGATCTTCAGGTTATTTCGGATTTTTACCATGGCTAATTCTGCGCCACGGACAGTCAAAGAACTATACTTCAGAAGACCTTTGCAGTTTCGTTAGCTCAGTGCAGACCGGGCAGATCATCGCTACGCTGGTAACCGGACTGAGTCCGCGTCCCACAAGTCCAGAGCCGGGCAAGAACATGGTGGCACTGGGCAGGTTGTTTGCGGAATGGGGGGCGGCACCAATCGCTGATTTCGAAGAGATGCTGCGATTGATGTTAATGCAAAGAGCCAGTCGGCAAATTGCAAAACTAGAATATCTAATGACAAAGTATGCCAAGGAGCCCAGCTTCTGGGCTAATGATGTAGATATGTGCATGTCAGCAATGACCAGGGCGATCACAGACAGACGCTACATAATTCCCAGTGACCTGAGCGAATCCTTTGGTGAAGAGGAGGCGCGCGTATTGATACAACGCCTGGTGCGCCGATTTGGTCAATTATTGCAAGTCTGGCCAGATCTTATAGAAGCAGCGAATCAATTACGAATTAGTGGGTGGCAACCTTTCCGGCAAATCTAACCCAACCATCAATTTCAGAAATTGGCGATCTACCTCGACTGTGGCCAAATGTTCAATCCGCTGTTTGCCGGTGCTCTTCTGAAGACTTTGCCCAGAGAACTGATTCGCTTGAATGTTTTCACGAAGCAGCCGCTCGCAGATAGTTGCTCCAGATCACTGGCAGTAGGTTCCCAAATGAAGACGTCAGTCGCATCGTCTGGGAGTGGTAACAGTTTTTCGTTAGTAGAAAATGCAATCATGACGTCAGGGCGCAGTTCATGGGCGAGGGTTGAAACCAGCAGCCGATCGTGCTTTTGGGAGCCGATCAGAATCGCTCTCTGACAACTATTGAGTACAGTCCCCGCTTGCACCGCATCCCCTCCCCAATTGTGCCATTGCATTTTCGACTGCACAATTGAATAGCATGAAAATATTGCTGTCGCAAGCGTGATCACCAGCAGACCCATTCCCGTTGCCGATATAAGCCTGTGCCGGGATAGGGCTATCGTCGCAATTGCAAACCCGACCATACATTGCAAGGCGATCACACATGGCATCATGTATCGCGTTTCTTGCGTTCGGTTGCCTCCAAGTAGCAAGTCCGGTACTGCCAGAGTCAGAAACGTTGTACCGAACAATGTGAGCAAAAATATTCGCGCCTGTTTAGGAGCCGCCCGCAGAAACACCACGATGGCAGCGGCTGCCGAGGCAAATGCCAGAGGTGCGATCGCCCGCTGGCAGTCCGCCGCAACGTGATCGATATCTAGAAATATCTCCGTCGTTTGACGGAACCATGACATTAGCAGCTGGTTGATCTCAGAGCTACCGATAAACCAATTCAGTCCACGGCAAGATGTCCACAAATGGTCGTTCATTTGAAGTAACCAAGGAACAAATAGAAGCAGCGCAATAACAAGTGCCCAGAGCAAGGGAGAAAGCTTATATTCGCGATCGGTCACTTTCGTTATACAACCATAAATCAGATGGCAGAGCAGATCGCGCAACGCAGATAGGTGAGTGTACAAGTCTAGAAGTGCTGAGAATCCATAGCCAATCCAGAGCTTGCGAGACCCGGTCCTGGAGGCTCGAAGCAATAAAGCGGATGACAGCAAAGTGAGCACTGTCCACAAAGCGTAGGGTCGAGCGTATTGCGATAGTTGGAGATGGTACGGTGATATCGTAGCCAGAGCAGTAATTATAATCGCGGTCAGTGGCGATGCAAATAATTCTATGCCCAGAAGAAAGAAACATGGGATCTGGATTAGGCTGATTATTGCCGTAAGGAGCCTGAGGCTACCTGAGTGCGGGCCAGACAATTCAGCCCAGGTTCTCGAAAGTAAAAAATATATAGGTGGGTTGAATGTAGTCTGAAGTCGGACTGCCTCGAAGGTATCATAGATAGTGCTATTTGGAGCCAGTGGTACGTCGCGCAACTTCCCGGCCGGAAAATAGGAGTCAAATGCTTGAGGCATTTTTTGGTCATTTGGATAACCGCCAACCTGGCGAGCAGTCACCTGTTCATCAATGCAGACCGCTTTTAGATCCAAATTTATAAAGCGAATCATGCTGCCAAATACAATTGCAAAAATGCAAATGCACCAGATCGCCTCGTCTCGGACGGGATGAGCACTTCTGGGTTTGCCTGGTGCTTTCAACTCTACAGGCTTGGATTCTTCGCCAGTTTGAAGCATCGTTAGTTCATGAAAATCAAAGTTAGGGGGGGCGAGATTTTCAACCACATTTTTCAGGGTCGACTAGTTAGACGACAATTCGACCCACTGGCCGTCTTGCCACTCGCTGTCAATCGTTTTCGAATCGCCACGTTTAGCCAAGCCAAAGCGATGTTTGCAAGGCTTGTAGTTATCATCTTCTGGGCTCAACGTGGAACCGCCATGTGAACAGCCGCGCTCGGTTTCCGCAAAAACCGTTATCGTGATCTGGTCATTTTCCATGAGCTCAGCTGTTTCTGAGAGCATAGATTTAACGGCGTTTTTGACCATAAGGTTCACCGAGCGGTTCGGATGTGTAAGTTTGAGTTTTCCAAGGTTTGTTATTTATACCACAATGGCGTCGTTGGAGGAACTACTTGTGCCCTTTCTTAACTAGGAATTTGGCACCGTGCATGGTATCAAAAAGCCAACTGTTCGTTTGACGCCATAGGATTTTTGTAATTCCGCTTCTCTATAGTTTGATTAATAGCACCGTCGACGGTGCGGAGGCGTTTCTATTAAAACTAAGCTGCGTGAGTCGAAGATTTGACTTGACTCCATATTATGACGCGCGAGCCTTGACGCTTTGGCAGCGTTACTACATTTGTAGAT
Organism: Candidatus Melainabacteria bacterium; assembly: GCA_003153555.1. Taxonomy (GTDB): domain Bacteria; phylum Cyanobacteriota; class Vampirovibrionia; order Obscuribacterales; family Obscuribacteraceae; genus PALSA-1081. The sequence continues at coordinate 92,686 of PLZS01000185.1, forward strand.
TGGTCCTTTCTGTACATAGGAGGTGGTCCAACGCTGAGTTCGCTGACTACGTTAGCGTTATTAACGAGTGCATGTCGGCTTATGGACAACAGGTGTTCCTGCAAGGAGCCCACCTTGCGAACTTTTGGCTCGACTTTTGGCTCTGGTGCATTGATGAGCTGATTGACGGTGTTAACCAGGCTAGCCATCGAAATAGTCATTGGAAGTCTCCGCTTGTGTCTTTGATGTGCTCGGGATCGCTTTGTCCCCATCGACAAATGAATAGTATTCGAACCTGCAGCGCCAAAACACCCCCGTTGTAGGTATACCTATGCAATTTTTTTCCACTTCGCTGGGACCTTGGGCTGCGGGTACAAATTGGTCACAATGTTTGATTAGACTGATTTCACTCGAATAAGCTTTGCCGTTTCCCACAAAGTTCGAGCGCCGAAATCCCTTACCACTTATAAAGGCAGCAAGGGCAGCGGGTTTATCGCTGTTGCTTCTGAATGCGATGAAAAAAAACACCCCTCTCGTTTCATCCATCACCGCTATTTTACTGACATTCGGTTTGATGTCGGCGGCTCATGCCAATCAACTGACGCCAAACATGAAAAACTTTCAAGACGATCATTGTAATGCCGAGCCTGGCGAAGCTCCAAAGAATAAGGCGACGTCACTTCAGCCAGCTAACGAGCAAGGCGCCGCTTCAAAACTAGGTGGCTCCGACCAAGGCGGCACAGAGGGTGGTGATACAGGACACCAAGTGAGCACGCAAGCCGGAGCGCCGCAGTCACAGAAAGAAAAACCTTCGACTAGTGGCATCAACGTCGATCAAGTCTGCAAGCCAGGTTACACCGAAGTCCCTATGTATTTGGGTAAAGACCATCTTGGCCCGCTCGCCGGCGATCCTCCCGGTTCTACCTTTCATCCTCCCAAACCTGTAAACGTCAAAATGGGCAGTGAGCAGGCAGACAATTCTACGAATCCCGGCACCACTGACTACAGCGGTAAGGGTGGCACTATCGAAAGCGTTGAAAGCAATTACATAAACGGAGCGCTTGCTACTGCCAAATTGGGCGACCAGCTAACTGCACCCTCCAACTTCATTCAAACTGCGAAAGCTGTTCAAGAAGCGCAAGAACAGCAGGCTTCCGGTGCGTCGGCTGAAGCGGCAGAAGGCGCTATGGATTCTGACATTATAGAGATGCGGGCGACGCTGATTAACGTGGCAAACGAGGGTGCCGCTGTTCCAACGACGACCTATTCGCCCATTCGCCTCTTGTCGCAAGCGGTTTGGATGGTTCAACAGATGTTGAAGCATGTCTACATTCCGATGGCAATCTTGCTCGTGCTACCGGGTGCGGTGCTAACGCAGCTCAAATGTGTAGCCGCCTCTGGCATGATTGATCTTGAAGACGAAGACACCATGAGTCCGTTTACGGGCATTCTCCGAACTGTGATCGCGATCTTCTTAATCCCCGCAACACAGCTGATAGTGAGCTTTGCAATCGATATCGGAAACTCGATGACTTTCGAAGTGCAAAAGTATATTGTGCCAGCTCAGATTTTGAATTGGGCGAAGGAGCAAACATTCAACCCGCCTGCTGGTAACGAAAAGAACAGTTTGGGTCAGGCAACCCAGCAGAAAAATGCTGGCAAAATGACGGATGCGGCTGAAGAGAGTTCTGGTGTTGAGGACCAATCTTCGGCAACTAACATGATGCAGATGGGATTCAACATGATGAACATGGCGCTTGGGTTCGGTATGACCATTTTGCTCGCCTTCCAAACTGTGATGATGTGCTACTTGATGCTTATGGGACCAATCGCCGCAGCATTGTTCGCCTGGCCTACAAACATGGGAAGTTTGTTCAGCAAAGTGTTTGCTAACTGGGTTGATGCTGTAACCAACCTCGCTTTGTGGAGATTTTGGTGGTGCGTTGTTCTCCTCTGCATGTGCACGCGAATTTCCTGGCTTTCAGAGATGGGTGGATTCAACCCTAACGCGCAGTGGGAGATGCTAGTCTTCACAGCCTTCATGGTCATTCTTACTTACGTGCCATTCATGCCTTTTGATTATAAGCCTGGTGAAATGGTCGCTAAAGTGCTGGAAAAAGCATCCCAAGCGCAGCAGGGCGCCGGTGGCGGCGGTGGTGGCGGCGGCGGCGGTGGTGGTGGTGGCGGCGGTGGAGAAGGCCCCGGTGGCGGCGCGCCTGCAAGTGGTGGTGGTGCTGAAAATGGTGGGAACTCTACTCCATCGGGTGGCGGTAGCGACGATGTTTCCCCAGAGACTTCCAAGCCTCCTTCAGAGAAAAGCGGTCGTGGCGGCAAGGCTGATAGCGAAGATAAGGACGATCATCCTGGTTTTGTTCAACCCGTTTATGCCTCGGCCCCTAGCCGTGGTGATAGCGAATCCATAGCTGCAATTGTGCCGCCACCGCCAATGAGTCAACCAGAACAGCAACCGCAACTGGTAAATGCCTAATGCCTTGTGTGACGAGTTCACAACTGAACTAGCAGTCCTCTCAGGAGACCTGGATAGCCCGACAGAACCGACTAACTCTTGTAACTGGACAGGACTGGGATTGCGAAGGAATGGGTGAATTTCAACAATTTGGACAAAAAGGGCTATTTTTTAGGGCACTAAGGCTGTCCAGGTACAAATTGGTCACAATGTTTGATTAGACTGATTTCACTCGGTAAAGAAACTTCCAACATTCCCCGTCAGAAGCGCCGAGTTCAAGTCCCTTACCAAAGTTCAAAGGCATCGGCAACGAGCAATCGTTGTTAACTTCTCAATGCGTTGCGAAGCAGCCTGAACTCTAGATTCTAAGTAAAAGGCAGGATTCAGAATGCACCCCTCAAAAACAATCTGGCTGACTTTGACGTTGACCCTGGCAAGCTGCATGTTTGTCGGGAACGCTGCTTATGGCTCAGGGAGCACCGCACCGAGTAGCATCAACGGAATGAACAGCTATGAGAAGAGCTTCAAGGACACTAACACTGCCAATAAAGAATCTATGGATGAAGAACTAGGAGGGAAGAAAAAGATAAAGGATCAGAAAGCTGAAACAAGCGACGACCTAGGAAAACGCTTGGCCGCGACTGGCACTCCAGAGGTGTCGAACATAATCAAATCCACAGATGTGAAGGTCACTATGGATAAAGGTGACATGGAGCAAGCCGTCAAAGATAACCCATGGAAGGGAGAAAATGCCAAGGAACGCACGACTGCAGAATCCGACAGAATCAACAGAGAAATCCAGAACAAGCAACTCGTTGGCAAATTAACCGATCCTCAGCGATGGGTAAAGCCTGCTCAAGCCGCTGCCCAAGCTCAAGCTACTAACGCAGGTAACGCAGCGGCAGAAGTCTCAAGAGATCAAGCTTCCAGCGCCATTGATTTTTGTGCTCACTACCTTGTTAATTTCACCAGTGATGGTGGCAACAAATGGAACGTTTTGCGTAACAACATTTTCGTGCCAATGGGACTTTTGTTGCTGCTTCCAGGCGCACTGTTGACTCAATTGCGCGCGATCATGGCAGCCGGCAATCCAGTTATGGGTAACGTCAATCCCCTGGAAGGTATTCAACGATCGGTAATTGCCATCTTCTTAATCCCAGCCACTTACCTTGTAGTTAACTACAGCATCGATTTGTCCAATTCGATCACCTTTACTATTAACAGTGAGTATTTCCGACTCTTTGGTTCGGACATGTACAAAGACGCTATCTGCGCTGAAATTCGTGCGTTCCCAGTTCGCGGTGAGCAAGAAAATCGCAATGCTCTCGATTTACCAGTGCCTCCGATGACACCGCTCGTTAATCCAAGTGGACTGTTCGCTAAGTTCGAAGGCATGATGGAAAACAAAATTGAGGATCCATGTTCAGGGATCTACCAGGCGCCGGGAGGCAGAGCCGATGAAGCTATGGCTTCCAGCTCAATTGCTGCCCGACTTGGCTTGAATGGCAGCAATGCTGCGCTGACAGCTTCATGGAACATCTTGTGTGCGTTCCAGATGGCTTACCTGTACTACTTGTGGTTTGTTGGGCCGATCGCTGCCGGACTTTGGGTTTGGCCAATGAAGCAACTGCGCGGCGCTCTGCCAAGCTGGGTCGAAGGTGTGATCACGTTAGCTTTCTGGAGCTTGTTCTGGAATACAGCTATTCTTCTAATCGCTTGCTTCAAAGGTGTCGGGGAAACTGGATGTGTTCTCATTACCGCTCTTCACTTCCTCGCTACTGCGTCGGTTAAGCACGCTTTTGACTTCGCTGGTCTGGTTCGCGCTGCCGGCCAAGAAGCCGCAAGTATGGCTGAAAAGGCTATGAAGAGTGGTGGAGGAGGAGGCGGCGGTGGTGCTGGCGGTGGCTCGTGTGGCGCTTCCAAGGGTGCTAGTGGTGGTGGACAGCAGAATGCTGGTGCTGCAACTGCCGGTGGTATCGGTGCTCTTTCAACCGCTTCAGCGTCCCCAGGTGGTAGTTCATCCAGTGTCGGTGCCTTGAGTCCTAGTTCAGTAAGCCCTGTGGCTAGCTCTACTCCTAGCAGTGACAATGGAAAAGTTACTGAACGTGGACTGGCGGCGAACTTGCGTCAAGATGGTTTAAGGGGTCTAAGCGGTGACACAAATAATGACGACAAACTTATTGCTTGCGCTCTCCCTCCTTCCGAAACTAGCAATCGCTTCGATTCCACTGTCGGTGTAGCCGATACCGATGCGCCATTAACTACTGCATTCGGTGCGGTTCCGCCACCTTCTGAAATATCCAACGTTGACCTTGATGCCCAATATCTTACTGCGATGAATCTGGATGCGATGAATATCGGCGCGACGGATCTGGATGCTGTAATTGACCCAAGCACTGGTTTGCCGGTGGATGACGCTTCAGCTCCTCCATTAACCGGATTGGTCGCACAAGGCGACGCATCAGTCGCTTCTCCTGAAAAACTGGCCATCCAAGAAGGCAAGAATGAAGCTGCAGCAGCAGCTCTACGCGAACTTAATAAAGAATCTGCAGAAGCACGTTTAGCCGAAGCCAATCCAGCTAAAGCAGCCACAGATGAGGCTAAAGAGCGTGCGCATAACGCAGCTGTTGAGCGTGCACTCGCTGCTGTAGGCATCAACAACCAGAACTTGAACGAAAGTTCGGTAGCATTTAATTCCTCGAACTCATTGAATTCCTCGAATTCTTTGAACTCCTCGAATGTTCAGTCTTTTGATGCGGCGCAGTACATGCGCGCTGGTTATGATTTCAATACAGATTTGACTTCAATCAACGGTGATTATTCAACCGACTCACTGACAGTTGCCAGCAATAATGCGAATATCTCAGGCGGTTGGGTTTCAAACGACTCAGCTACTTATAACGATTTTGCGAGAGAAGAATTCACCGCGGGTGACATAGAAGCTCTAGGTCCTGTCGCTTCGGTCGACACCACTGTGGCTCCGGTTTCCAAATTTGATGATTACTCCGTACCCGCTACCTTGGCCGCTCCTGCTGTAGGAAACGTTGCTCAGTATGATGCTGTTAACCAGTACGGTGCTGTTGCAAATATTTCCAACGCCAACGTCGAACGTGCGCTGGCGAATGTAAATGCTCTCACCGCCTCTGATACATATGCTGCACCTCTAGTAACCAACGGTTCTGCGGTGCCAGCGTTAGTCGGAAATGACGTGACCTCAAGCGCATATTATTCAGCTCTGTCAGTTGGAAACAATCCAGTAGTTGCGTCTGTCGAGAACTATAACGCCGTTCCTGCTGGAACGTTTACCTCTCCATCTGGGACGTATGCATCTACTTCATCTGACACATACGCATCTCCATCAATAGCAACCAATCCAGTTGTTGCCGCAGTCGAAAACTTCAACACCATCCCAACTGGTGTGCATGCCGCTCAAGGTCAACCTGCATCGATCGACTACTACGCCGCACCTTCCGTTTCGGGAAGCGTTGCATCAGTGCAATCGAGCTCTTACTCAGTAGACTACTCCGCGCCTACTTCTGTCAGTCAGATGAATGGTTCGCAGTCAACACAAGAGATTCAGGGACAAGGCACTCCAGTTTTTGCTTCAGTTCTGCCTTCTTCCACACCGGTGGATTACAGTGCACCAGCTCAAGGAACGTTTACCGGAAGCCAATCTGCAGGCAATGTTGAGTACTACTCAGCACAAGCAACTCCTGCCGCATCGATGGTGCAAAGTGGTTCTTCTGTAAGCCAACCGGCAGGCAATGTTGAATACAACTCAACACAGGCAAATCCTGCAGGATTGATGGTGGCATTCGGTGGTTCTTCGGTAAGCCAACCGGCAGGCAACGTTGAATATTACTCAGCGCCAGCAACTCCTGCGGCATCGATGGTGGCACAAAGTGGTTTGTCGGTAAGCCAATCTGCAGGCAATGTTGAGTATTACTCAGCACAAGCAACTCCTGCAGCATCAATGGCTTCCCAAAATGGTTCATCATATACAGAGTATTCTGCACCTACGCAAGGCACTCCAGTTTTCGCTTCCGTACTGCCTTTTTCCACAGTGGATTCCATTGCACCAGCTCAAGGAACGTTTACAGGCAGCCAATCGGCAGGCAATGTTGAATATTACTCAGCGCAAGCAACTCCATCATCTATGGTGGCATCGAGCGGTTTAGCGCCAGAGTATTCTTCACCAGCCCAACCAGCACAATACCAACAAGATGCACCGCAGATGGTCTTTAATAGCACCGGTTCTGGTGTCGGAAGTTGGGACGCTCCTCAGGCGCAGGTTCTTCAACCACAACAAGGCACTGCCTCGTTGCAGGAACAGATCGTAACTTCGAGCGCGCCAATCGAACACGCACGGGCATCCGCACCGGAAATCACGTATCAGCAACAAAGTGGTACGCACTACAATGACTCTTCTGTTTATCAGAGCGAACAACCGATCTATCACGCACCACAGACACAACCAATTGACGCGAACAAGCTCGGTGCTATTCTTCCTATCGTACTGGGAGGGCGTGGGTCAGCCCAGCCGAAGCCACCAGCGCAACAACTGCAGCCAAAGCCACAATCACAACAAGTGCAAGCCAAGCCGCAAGCGTCACAAACTCAGCCACAAGCAAAACAACCGCAATCAAAGCAGGAAGTGCCGTCGGAAGGACCAACTACAAGAAAGGGACCAATGGACGTCGCTGCCAAACAGGGTGGCTATCAATCAGATGACGCCAAGAAGAAACAACAGAAAGATCTGTTGAAAGAGTCCTGGGCTGAATATCAGGAGCAACAAGAGATGAATGCTGCCGATTACGTTAGTCCTGTTCAATACTATCTGGCAAATGCCGACGTAGTCTCCGCTCATGTATCGTCTCTGGAAAGCGTTAACTCGGTAGAAGAGTCGGAAGTTGTCTACTCACGTTCAACTAACGATGCTTACACCACAGTTGCTCCTTACCGCCAAGTTGAAGATGCTGGCTCGATAACTGTTAGCTTTGCTCCTGTATCTTCGCAAGGCGTGCAGCACGGACCTCAGTCGATGCCACAAGAAGCGGAATTTTCTCAAGAACAAGTTCTGCACAAAGTTCAACAAGCTCAGGGTCTGCTCTCTAAGATGAATACAATCCTAGAAGGGTTTGAGGCTCCGCAAACGAACAATAACCAGACCACCAGCATAGCCAAGGCGTTGGTTCAGAACGCTCATAAGAAATCGCTCGCCGATTTGCTTCCAGCTAATTCTCAATCATCACCAAAAGCTCCAGCGGATAACAATAACGCCGCAATGATGAACTCCTGGTTCGACGACGCACCAAAAGCCTAATCAGTTTTTACCAGCGAGCGAAGACGAAGTAGCCACCCACTGCCAGGGTGGCTACTTGGTTTTTATAGGTCCATATTTTGGGGCTTCACAAAACTGTGAATGTCCATGAGCTTTACTAGTATTCGATCTTTGATACTTTTTTTCAGTGCAAAAGTTTTTAGTCAAACTGGAATGGATTATTTCGTCAATAACTTAGGTTCGGGTTTCTTGGCTGTTGGCTCATAGTCGAAGTATTGGCTGCGCTTTAGATCGCGGTCGGCATCTTGATTGCGACCTAAGGCTCTTTCGCACAAAGACCGACCGTACAATGCCCGTCCGCATCGAGGTTCATCGATTTTGATTGCTTTTGAATAGTCAGCGATTGCTTCGGGATATTTTTTCATGGTGCGGTAAACGTCGCCCCGCATGATGTATGGTTCTGATTCTCCAGAGGCAAGTTTAACTCCTTGAGTGAGGTCCTGAATCGCCAGATCATACTTGCCTTGCTTTAAAAAGTAATTCGAACGAATATGGTAATGGATGGGATTATCTGGCTTAAGCTCGATCAGCTTTGTTAAACACTTGATCGCGTTCGCTTCATCTTTTTGTTCGCTGTATATCGAAGCTTTGTACTGCCAAGATGAAATTGACTTTGGGTTTATTTGACTTGCTCGGTCGCAATCAGCTAAGGCTTCCTTTAAACGACCAAGGCTTTGAAGTATTACGATTCGATGATCCAAGCCGCTGGTCTCTTTTGGTCGCAACTTGATCATCATATTGCAGTCGTTAAGAGCTTCTTGCTGGCGCTTTTTTAGACCAAAGACGTTGACCCTTTCTTCGTAAGCTGAAAAAAACGTGGGATCGAGTTCAATTGCCCGATTTAGATCCGCAAGTCCTTTGTCGTCTTCACACATATACAGGTAGCACTTTGCTCGCTCGAAGTAAGCACTGGCAGACTTCGGAGACTTGCTTATTTGCTGATTGCATTTACCTAATTCGTACGCTTCTGTCTTAGCCTGTTGCTGCAAAGCATTATATTCAGCGCAACATGCAAATGGAAAAAGAGTTGTGCAAACTATGGAACAAAAGATAGAGTGCAATGTTTTCATTAGATTCTCGCTTGCCTGGAATTTACTCACAATATGTTCACGAAGTTTGACTTATTCTTTAGAGACTGCTTACGGCGTTTGTTTCATCCGACTCTCCAGTCAGGTGGCGCATCAAGTTTGTATCCATCAAATAGGAAACCTCCTTTGTCCTTGAGTAATTGTTCGGCTAATTCCACACATGGTGCAGGATTTGCTTCTGAGAATAACTCTGCAAAGGCAAATTCAAATTGTGCGAGTATCTTTGGATCTGCCGCGCCGAGTTTTCGAAAAATTGATTTACCGGTGGTGGACCACATCCCGTTGGCACGGAAATAAAAGTCAGCCATACTCTCCAGTAATCTTGCTCCCGAACCCATCAACTCTGCTCTTGACCGAGGTTCACGGATGTCGTCAATTAGATCGGTGATCACATATCGTCTTTTGTCTAGATCAATTTGATTCAAAGCTGGAGGACCGATGTCGAAAATAGACTGTGCTAAGACTTTTAAATGTGTGGAAAGTGCATTGGCTTCAGTGATTACAACTCCTTCGATCACCATTTGCGGAAGTGCAGGGAAACCTGATTTGGCGTCCAGCTCACTGAAAAAATATTTCAAAGTGCTTTCGTCATGAATGAATGCCTCGACAGGCCAACCGCGGTAATAGAATGACTCTCGACTTGCTTGATCGACGTGATCGAATACAACTACCAAATCTAAGTCGGAAAAGCGCGTACCTTCTCCCCGAATCAAAGATCCAGCGAGAAACATTGCCAGAGCATTTGGAAACTTTTCAGTGAAAATTTCTCTTGCGGCAGTTTCAGGGGTGAGTTTTTCTTCCATGTATTCTTCGTGCTGCTTGTGTTCTATGAGACACCATATATAGTGCCACGTTGAGAAGGATTTGGGGGGCGCTCTATCAGTTCAGCCAAAGTGACGGAATAGAGTCGAGCAGGTAGTTGTTACCTGAGCGGGAAACTATTATTAAATCAGAGTTTTGAGCAATGAGTATCTCTTGGAGATTTAAGAAAACCGGACCTTGGGTGGCGTAATTTCCCCATTTATAGCGGGGAGTTCACTACATAGAATACATACATAGGCATCGGCACCCATAGAACTAGGCTGAGTCTCCCGAACGAAAGGGAGACGTGGAGGATCACGAGTTGGTTGGCGAACGGTTAAACTTAGCCGAAACTAAAAAAGCGCCAGAGGCTGCCGCCTCCCAGCACGATTCGAGCAGCTGGTTTGCCAACAACGTGCTCGACCCATTTATTCACGGCACCGGCGTAGTACAGGTTTACAACACTTTTGCTTCGAATAAGGACCAGATCGCCCTTCCTGAGACTCATCAAGCGAAGATGTTTACTGCCGATTGGGCGGTACAGAGTATCTCTGGTGCAGCTGGCGCCATAATTCCTTATGTCGTGGCCGGCAAGGTTATGGGCTCAGGGATGAGAGCACTGGGTGGTGAGCTTGGTCTGCAAGGCGGAGCAGCTCGCTTCATGGCCAGTGAAAGTGCCGCCCAGATTTTTGGGGCTGGCGCCTACGACTTTATCAAAGCTCCAAATGCCGGTGAGACCAGAGCTGGAAATGCATTAGGCACTATGGCGGGATTCGCGGTTTTCGAAGGCGGCAACCACTGGTTGAACAAAGCTGTTCCTCTGGCGGCAACAACCGGGCTGTCCAGAATGGCGCTCACCGGAATCGGACGATTCGGTGTCGGCGCGGCAGGTGGTCTGGTCTCGTACGATTCATCCAACTTAGCTACCAGCCTGGTTACCGGTCAAGAAAATCACGCTACTTTTGAAGGACGGATGTCAGCGATGGCAAACGGCGGCTTCATTAACGTTGCTCTGCCCGTCGTTCAAAAAGGCATTACGAAAGCGGCCGACCTAGCAGTTAATGGACGCTCTTTTGGCAGTGGCATTCCCGTAGAACGTTATCTCCAAAATGAAGGACTTAATGATCCCGAGCTGAACAAGCTTTCTTACGAAAATCGCTTGGCACGGGTTAAGGAGTTAACTGGAAAGGAATCTGGTTCCAGCGCGGATGTTCGCAGTAACATCGTTATGTTTGACGCCTCCCAAGGCATTGGCAAACTGGCTCATGAACTGACACATTTGAGACTGGCCAATCAATACGAACCCGGTTTCAGGGTACTAGCTGACAATTTGAAATCGGATCCTGTGAAAGCGGAACAGCAGTTCATGCAGATTCGCGCCGAGATGGAATCGCAATCACGACAATCTGAAGTGCGTGTGCAGACCAGAATGAATGGAGCTGCACCGGAAGTGGTGACGGATGTGAGACAGCTTGGCCAGCAAGTTGCGTCAAACGGCAGAACTTATAACGAAATCTGGAAAGAAGAATTCAGTCGCTTCCAGGCGGATCCTACATTTAGACCAGCGAGAGAATATTCCGGCTCATCAGTTCCCGATGCGAAAGTAGATGCTAAGGCTGAAAAGCCCCCTGTTGAACAACCGAAGTTGGATCTTGAGGATCCAACACGTGGTCAACTAGTTCCGCTCGATAAGGCTACTCTTGGATCACCGGATCATTTGGGTGCCACAATTACCGACAAGGGCGTCAACTTTGCGGTGGATTCTCATGGTGCCAGCGGCATGGATTTGCTGCTGTTCAAGACAGCTGATGCAACTGCAACGAGCGAAGTCTTGCCGATGTTCAAAACTGGTGACGTGTGGCATCGCGAGGTCCCAGGCTTAAAAGCGGGCGATTTCTACTTGTTCAAGGCCCACGGAGATTACACCCCAGCTCAAGATGGTGCGCGATTCAATTCCAACAAGGCAATGCTCGACCCCTACGGTAAAGCTGTTACAGGCGACGTTCATCCAACTGGTAAGGGAGAAGAGCTAGGGTACGACAACTCCGATCCCAATGATCCAAGTCGGGATCTGAGACCGAGCACAATTGATAACGTTGCGATCATGCCGAAAAACGTCGTAGTCGACACCAACAGCTTCAATTGGGAAAACGATAAGCCTCCCGCTATTCCAATGACGGATACCGTTATCTACGAACTCAACTTGAGAGGATTCACCGCATCTGATACCAGTATGGCTCCTCATTTGCGCGGAACTTATCGTGGTTTGATAGAAAAAATCCCGTACCTGAAGGATTTGGGTATCACCTCAGTCGAGCTGATGCCGATCATGAAGTTCCACTCTGAAGACTCTGTTCGCACAAATCCAGCTACTGGAGAAGTACTGAAGAATGCCTGGGGCTACAACACGATGGCGTTCCAAGCACCAGAAGGACGTTTCGCCGCTGATGGTTCGAACGGTCAACAAGTAAACGAATTCAAGTCGTTAGTTAAAGCACTCCACGATAACAACCTTGAAGTGATCATGGATGTGGTCTTCAACCACACAGCCGAAGGTAACCCAACGGGTCCTACGTTTAGCTTCAGAGGACTGGATAATAATCAGTATTATTTACTCCTGCCTAATCGTCCGGACTTGTATTTTGATGCCACTGGTTGTGGTAACACAATCAATGCGAATAATCCGAAAGTTCAGAAATTCATTCTAGATACCTTGCGTTATTGGCAGCAGGACTATCATGTCGATGGTTTCCGCTTTGATCTAGCCACAGCTTTCAATTTTGATGCCAATGGTAAGTTCCAAGAAAAGACTCCGATCATGCAAGCGATTGAGAGCGACCCTGAATTTGCCAAAGTGAAGTTCATTGCTGAACCTTGGGACATCATGAACTACCGACTCGGTCATTTCTCTGATCGCATGTGGGCAGAGTGGAACGGTAATTTCCGTGACACCACGCGCAGTTTTGTCAGAGGTGAGTCGGGTCAAACCGGAACACTGGCAGATCGGATTGCGGGCTCTCCAGGCTGGTTCAATGAGTTGACCGGACGCAACTCGATCAACTTTGCCACTGCGCACGATGGATTCACCTTGAGAGATTTGGTCTCTTACAACGAGAAACATAACGAAGCAAACGGCGAACAGAATCGTGACGGCAGTAATGATAATAAGAGTTGGAATTCTGGCTTCGAAGGTGATCTCGCCAAGTCCGATCTTCCAGATTGGCAAAAGGCTCAGATAGAACAGCTGCGCGACAAGCAGATGAAGAATATGCTCTCTTTGATGTTTTTGTCTCGAGGCACACCGATGATGCTGTACGGCGATGAGATCCGACGCACGCAAGGTGGCAACAACAACGCCTATAACCAGCAGCGCTTGAATGAGATGCCTTGGGCTGAGCTAGAGAAGAACGCGGACATGTTCCGCTTCACTAAGATGATGATCGATCTTCGCAAGACGCACGAAATCGGACGCAGCAAACCTTCCGACATCAGCTGGCATGGAACGGAACCTTTCAAGCCAGACTTCTCAGATGGTTCTCGATTTATTGCCTGGCAGATGACACCATCCACACCCGGTATCAGACCACTTTATTCAGCATTTAATGCTTATTGGGAACCACTTAAAATTCAATTGCCACCAGGTGAATGGTCACGTTTGGTTGACACCAATCTGCCGTCAGGGCAAGACATCGTCGGTAGCACAAATTCTACGCCACTGGCTCATGAATATGTAATTCAACCACGATCTGGAATCGTACTCGAAGGCAAATAACCTGGGAGCGCCGGCTTCCAGCCGGCACCGAATTCGGTGCATACTAAGTCGAAGGACTCAATTTCATTCGACTAGAAGCGGATCTTACTCAATCCTTGATACAGTGTGCGATTGACGGCGCCGTTGATACCAACATTGATGGCACGTCGGGTGGCTTTTTCAGTTACGTTTCCGGCGTACTTAGCTGTTCTGCTAACCACATTGGGTCCGTTGCCTCCGCCGCGATTCATGAACACTTGTCCGCCACCACTGTTTTGAGGCGTCTTAAAGCCACCTTTAAAGCCACCGAGTCCACCACCACCGGAACCGCCGGAGGGCATAATTTGCATGAGGAACTGCAGTGCTCCTGCGGCTTGCATCGGATCAATTGGTGGCAAGCCTGGCAATTGAATTGGTGCGCCGCCTGTGCTGGCACCGAGGGCGCCACCAAGCACATTAGCAGGTGACATTGGAGCTGCTGGCATTCCAATTGGTTGCATAGTGTTTGCGGGTGGTGGCTGTGCGCCACCAATTTTCTCTTGTTGAAGCACTTCACCAAGAAGAGGTGTGGAACCACTGCTGGTGCTGCCTGGCTGCTGCCAATCTGACTGGCCAGTTGTATTGGCAGCGGGAGCTGGAGTTTGCCAGTTAGACTGTGTTGGAGAGCTGTTGTTGGCTGGTTGCTGAAAGTTTGATTGTCCTGTGGAAGTGGCTGCCGGTTGTTGCCAATTTGATTGAGTTGGAGAACTGCTATTGTTGGCTGGTTGCTGAAAGTTTGATTGTCCTGTGGAAGTGGCTGCCGGTTGCTGCCAATTGGATTGCGTAGGTGCTGAGTTGCTCGCGGGAGTTTGCCAGTCAGATTGAGTCGGCGCCGGAGTGGAAGCACTCGTGCTTGGAGTCTGCCAATCTGATTGCCTTATGCCACCACTATTGTTTACCTTCGGCGACTGCAGTGTGGACCAATTGCCAACATTGCCGATCGGTCCGGAGCTAGAGCTGACATTCTTAGCATGTTTGTTTGCTTTCGATGTTTTATTTGAATCAGCTGCCATGCTCGTATCAATATTTGGTTTTTGCCAATCCGATTGAGTTATGCCACCACCAGTGCTTGCTGGAGTTTGCCAGTCAGACTGGGTAAGGCCAGTTGGAGCAGTTGTCGCTGCTGGTTGTTGCCATCCAGATTGAGTTGGAGCGGAAGTTGTAGTCGCTGGTTGCTGCCATCCGGATTGTGTTGGAGCTGATGTTGCAGCTGGTTGCTGCCAATTAGATTGCCCCATTTGCCCTTGTTGTGGTGCGCCTTGCCAATCTGATTGACCTTGCTGTGGCTGTTGCATAGTTGATTGCTGTGGTTGCTGCCAATTCGATTGTTGCGGCTGTTGTTGCTGCCAGTTCTGGGCTTGTGGCTGCTGAGGTTGTGCTTGAGGTGTTTGAGCAGGCCATTGCCCGGCATAAGCAGGATATGTCATTGGAGTTTGCGATTGCAAAACTGGCGCGCCAGGTGTCTTTGTCGCGGTGGTTTTCGCTGGTGCAGCTTTAGCGGGAACGCTTGCCGGTTTAGCTGCGGCAACCGGTTTCGCGGCTGGTTTGGCCGGCACGGCGGCAGCCTTCGGTTTAGCAGCAGCGGCTGGTTTCGCCGGTAAGAAGGATCCAGGTGGTGCCGATTTCCAATCCGGTTGTCCGGGACCGCCTCTTGTCGGAGGCAATTCCAGTGGCGTTAATCCATCTATAGCTTGTGATTGCGAAAAGACTGGCAGACATACATTTGAAAGTGTCAGCAATCCGCAAAGAACAGTGAGTTTTTTCTGGTAAGTGAACATCATCATCGTAACCCTTAACGCTGCAGCATCCTTAAACCTTGATTGAGCATATTGTTCATCATCATATTACCGCCCATGCCGCCCATGCCCATTCCACCCATCGGCATACCCATGCCGCCCATACCCATTCCACCCATGCCCATGCCCATCGGCATGCCCATGCCACCCATACCCATTCCACCCATGCCCATGCCGCCCATGCCCATGCCGCCCATACCCATGCCACCCATACCCATGCCGCCCATCGGCATGCCACCCATACCCATACCGCCCATACCGCCCATGCCCATTCCGCGCATGCGCATGGCAGCCATCGGTCCGGCCATGGCGGCAACTCCACCAAGCGCCTTACCAATCATGTTACCAATTCCGGCTTTGGCTGGCTGTGCTGTATCGACGGGGACATTTTGAGCTGTTTGTTGAGCGCTGTTATTAACATCGTTCACGCTCGGGTAATCAGCTGTCCATCCTGCAGGTGAGGCCGGAGCTGCTTGTTGATCTTGTGGCGCTCCCTGTGCCTGCGCTTGTCCGTATTGTTGCGGGGACTGCGGAGGATATTGAGCTTGTTGCTGATACTGAGGATATTGGCCTTGCTGCGGATAGCCTTGGGGAGGATATTGACCTTGTGGATAGCCTTGCGCTGCGCCGTAAGCTTGAGGCGGCAGCTGTCCTGGCGCCTGTTGGCTGACCGGATATCCTTGCAATTGGCCAGGTTGGATTTGTGGTGCGCCGTATCCTTGCTGCGGTTGTGGTTGTTGCTGATATTGAGCGTAAGCCTGTTGCATAGGCGCTTGCTGAGCCGGTGATGCATCATAAGACTGACCCTGATTTTGGGTCTGTTGTTGAGGATTAGAAGGATAAGCGCTTGGTTGTTGGTAAGTTTGTTGCGGTGGTGGCGCCGGCAGATTTGAAGTGTTGCCGGGGTTTGATTGCCATGCAGGTGGCGTGTTCGGCCAACCACTCTGCTGAGCAACGACCGGGGCACTTTGGTAGACCCCGGGCAAAATTTGCGAACCCGGAGGAGCGAGCGAATCAGCCAATGCCACTTGCGTGCTCGCTGCCACCGCTACCAGGGCGAGCGAAAGACGGCTAAATAACGATTCCAGTTTCGGAAAACGTTCCATCTATACTCTCCATTAAGTGTGTGTATTTCATTATGGGGCCGGAGCCGGTTTCCAAGCAACTAAATTCTCAGAAAAAAGGTTCAAAAATGAAAAAGGCGCCGCTTTCGCTGGCGCCCTCTTCTGAAAACCGTAATCTATCTTCCCGCTATTGCTGCCTGATTGAGGCTGCTAGTGCGGATTGGTTTCTGCGACATCCGGCTTGGTTTCAAACTTGCGATCTTCTCTTTGAGGAAGCTGACTGCAGTTTTGACCTGGTCTTCTTTGTTGATTACGTTGATGTCTGGGATGACTCCGACTTTATTGATGTCTGAGCCGCCTGGTGTCAGATAGCGTGAGACTGTGATGTGCACTGCCGCTCCACCGGGTAGGCGATTGATTTCTTGAACCAAACCTTTGCCGTAAGTGTGCGTACCCACTAAGGTTCCGCGTCCGTTATCTTGCAGAGCGGCTGCGAGAATTTCGCTGGCGCTTGCGCTTTCGTCATCAACAAGAACTACGATTGGTTGGTGTGTGACTGGGTCGCCTGAAGCGAGGTCGGTGTGACGTCCATGTCTGCTGATCGTGCTGACGATGGCGCCGCTTTCGAGCAACATGTCTGCGATTTCGAGTGCGTTGGAGAGTAGTCCGCCTGGATTATCTCTAAGGTCAAGAATGATGCCATCGGTGTTGGACAGTTTCCCCAAGGCTGCTCTGAATTCTCGGGAAGCATCATTAGAGATGAAGGTGGAGAGCTGGATGTAGCCGATGCCGTTATCGAGCACTTTGGAGGTAACGGCATGGATAGTGATTTCTTGGCGAGTGATGGTGACAGACTTCTGAGTATCACCATGGCGGACTCCGATTTGAACGATGCTGCCTGCTTTGCCTCTGATGTGCTCAGCGGCTTGTTCAGGAGTCATGCCGATTGCTGAGATATTATCGATAGCGATGATTTCATCACCTGATCGAACACCAGCTGTTTCAGCCGGTCCATCTTCAATTGTTCTGGTGACAATCAGTTTGCGTTGGTCTTTCGATTGTTGCAAGTTGATGCCGATGCCCACGATGCGTGCGTCGATTGCATCATTTTCGTCTTGGAAGGCGCGTGGATCGAGGAAGCGAGTGTAAGGGTCGTTGAGCGTTTCGAGCATGACCTTGATGTATTTGTGTGCATCAGCGGTGCTTTTGATCTGAGTGTCGAACTTGTGCTCGAGTTCATTCCAGTTCTGATTGTGGAAACTTGATTCGTAGTAGTTATCGCGCACTAGCTGCCAGGCACGGTGATAGACTTCCTGGGGCTGCGAACGGTGACCTTGCGCAGGCTGATACATCATGGATGAACAAACAAAAAAGGCCAAAACTAATGAGCCGATGCGCTTCAGTCGTTTCATGGGGCACACTCAGTGATTATAGGTAATTAGGCGACCCGCTCTTTTGGCGGCTTTTCAAAATCAACCTGAAAAGTTTGGGTTCGTATTTCTTTTATTCCCGCCAAAACTGAGTTTCAACATCGCCAGATTAAATAGTAACGCTTGACATCTACTTCTTTCTGTTGGCTGTTACTACCATCTCTTTAGAGCTATTAGAAAAGCCATAAGTAGCCCATTTAGTGCTTACAAGATCTCTTATATCTTGAGTCATAGTAAGGGGCTGAGGCCAGTCTCTAGTGAAGCCTTCCGAGCGCCACTTACGAGTAGCATCCACGCCGACCTTCGAGCCATAGCCCAGGATTGGGCAGCTGTGGTCCAGAATGTCGAGCGGTCCATCGACGAACATCATGTCGCGTTTGGGGTCAGTATTGCCAAACATGTGGAGCGCGACTTCAGATACGTTCTGCACATCGACGTCCTTATCCACCACTATCACGAACTTAGTGAACATTAGCTGGCCTAGCCCCCATACCGCGCTCATAACTTTACGAGCGTGTCCAGGATAACGTTTGTCGATGGAGATGATTGCGCAATTGTGGAAGACTCCCTCCCAGGGCAGGTTCATGTCCACTATCTCCGGCACAAGCATCTGGACCATAGGCAGGAATATTCGCTCGGTCGCTTTGCCCAAGTAACAGTCTTCCTGTGGCGGCTTGCCTACAATGATGGTCTGATAGATAGGATCCCGTCTATGCGTCACCGCTGTTAC
Source organism: Candidatus Melainabacteria bacterium (assembly GCA_003153555.1). GTDB lineage: Bacteria > Cyanobacteriota > Vampirovibrionia > Obscuribacterales > Obscuribacteraceae > PALSA-1081. Next base: position 111,172 of record PLZS01000185.1, read on the forward strand.
ATGGAGCACTGGGAACATCCCGGCTAGGCTGTAGAAACCTGTGTGGTCGCCGAAGGGTCCCTCTTCTCTCAGTTCTGACTGATTGACGTAACCTTCGATCACGATCTCCGCTGTCGCCGGCACTTCAAGGTCGACCGTTTTGCACTTAACTAATTTGACTGGATTCTGTTTTAGAAATCCTGCAAACAAGAGTTCGTCGATATCTGGCGGAAGTGGTGCCGTTGCTGCATAAGTGATGGCAGGATCGCAGCCTAGTGCGATTGCCACTTCGACGCGCCTGTCATCAGGTTTTGCTTCGGTTGGTGCAAACACTGTTCCGTAATTTGGTGGCTCAACATCACTCTGCGAAGTGTTGTTGAATTTGTGATTTTCTCTTCTGTTGTCTTCGAAATGCTGTGCGCCACCATGATGTTTGTGCCAGTGCATTCCGGTGGATGAGTTGCTGTACTTTTGCAGACGATACATGCCGAGGTTGCGAATTCCGGTTTTCGGATCGCGTGTGATGATCACGCCCATAGTGATGAATGGAGCCGCGTCTTCAGGCCAACACTTGATGATTGGAAGCTTGTCCAACATCGGTTGAGTTGGATCTGTGATCACAATTTCTTGGCATGGAGCTGGTTGACTTGATAGCTTTGGCGGGAATTTTCCCACCTCCAGCAAAGTGGGTAGCAGAGCCAATTTATCCATGAAACTCTCAGGAACTTTTGGCTTGATCAGATGACGAATGCGACCGGCGATTTCGTCTAAATTGTCTACTGCAAGCGCGATGCATGTTCTTTTGTAACTGCCGAAAGCATTGATTAAGACTGGCATGTCATAACCTTGAACGTTAGTAAAAAGCAGCGCTTTGTTCGCACCATCGCGACTCTTACTTGCGCGGTCTGTAATCTCCGCAATTTCTAATTCAGTGGAGACCGGAACATCGATGCGTAGAAGTTCGCCGGCTTGATCGAGGGCTGCAATAAACGCACGTAGATCTGTAAATGACACTTGTGTTTTTCCTATTCTGATTCGCTAGGAAAGTATGTCATTTTAAAGAGGGAATTCACTAAGGATGAGCCCGTAGAATAATAATTTGCAACGGAACACAAGCTGGTCTTATCCTAGCTCGCTCTCCAGGCTTTTGTTGGTTGGTTAAATCAGGGCTCGATTTCCAGCCGCCCGATGGTTGCCAAGCTGGGTGGTTTCGAATGTGGTATCACTCGTACCTGGTCCACAGATAAATCATCCATATTGCAGCAACTAAAGTGCTGATAGCCATGGCGATCCAAGTTCCACCCGCTCCCATGCCTAGATGGATCGACAGATACCGCTATAGACTTTCGACTATTGGCGTATAATTCAAGCTCACATTAGGCTAAATCAAAGGAGATCGCATGCCACAAAACTTTCGTCCACACTTGGCTTTAGCTGCTTCATTTGTTCTCCTTACAATGTCACAAACGCCGGTGCTGGCGCATCCAAAATATTCGGTAGTTAATCAGTTGATAACGATTTGCTCGGCTGCGGGTGATTCCGCGAGTTCGCGCTTCGTGAATGACACCACTTTGCACGCAACTGCCTTACAACTGATGGGAACCGGCACGGCGACTGCCAAAGGCGCTTCTAGTTTTATCAACACAAAGTTTCAAACTGTTTCCGTACTATTCAAGGGCGACTGTTTTACTAGCTTAGTTCCGGCAAGCTTGATAGTTCGCATCAAGTTTATAAAGCCTGGCACCACTGCCGTTCTTGATCATGGCTACAATTGTGCAAAAAACATTGTTGATGTCTTGCCAAATGGACTTTCTCACATTCTAATCACAACAAACTCAGTCTGTGATTGCGATGATATGATTCCTCCAGGCTCAACATTGATCGGTGTATCTTGCGATCTGTTTTGCGCCGATACCGATAGCAGCGTTACACACAAAGAAATGGTTTATCGTCTCGATGTGAATGGACACCCTGTGCCATTCGATCTAACTTCAGATAGCGCTTCTTGCGGATTTTAGTGTATCCGCATGGCATCTCATTAGAGACCGGCGGGCACTATCTACAGTGGCATGAACGGCATCTTGAAATATGAAATATTCAGGCTAAATTTTCGGGACCAAAATGGAAGGGCAAAAGTTCTTTCAGCGGAATCGCTTTTGGTGAGCCATTCTCATCAATCACGATATCGATATCAATTCCGAATTCAACCAGCATTTGTCTGCAGATTCCACATGGATAACTCGCAGGGCTTAAAGCTATTGCTTTGAACTTTCGGTGATTCGCAGCCACCGCTGCCGATACCGCTGACATCTCTGCGCATAGTGAGCCGCCGAAACTTGCGAGCTCAACATTACAGCCGCTGTAAGTTTCTCCGGACGCAGTCAGAATTGCGGCGCCACGATTTTGCTTCGAATACAGAGCGTAGGCCCGGCTCGAAATATCCGAGGCTGCCTGCAATAAATCGGTCTTCTCTTTTTCTGTAATCAAAACAATAGAGCGAACGGATAAATCCGTTGAGATTCTTTAACCGGGTTGAGGATCGCCGCCGTAGTTACCGAGGCGTGGTTCCAAATTTAAGAGCCAGAGCAAAAGGTCAAAACGCCGTTCTCGTATTGCGAGCTTGTCTTCACATTGAAGCGTGGCGTCTTCTTCTGGACCCAAGAGCCATTCAAGGCTTTCTTTCACGTCCAAAGTATTGGTCAAAGAAAGATTGTTGACTGCAGCCGAGACCATGTTGGTTTTGGCTAAGTCTTCGCTGTGCAACGGGGTTGGCTTTAGCGGTCCCGCGTAGAAGCTATTGCTTCTCACTACGAATGGATCTGTCACTGAGTTCTCGCTTTCTGTTGTGTCTCTAGATGAGATACAGCACATACGGGCTGGGATTCGGAGGACAAGCTTATCCCTTGTGAACTGGGTTTGTATATGTGGCTTGTCTCATGCTGGGATGAAGTTTTTTTATTGAGCCGTAATCCCCATCTGCTGGCACCGGGGCGGGATATACGCTTCTGTTTCAATTAGAAAGGTGCTCATTTTGGGCTATTTTGGTGTAGGGATTTTAGGAAGGTCAGCATTGCCGCCCAAGCCTGTCCCCGATGGGATCGCTGGTTCTTTTGCTCCGGGCTGATTTCAGCCGAAGTAAGACCCAGATCTGGCAGGTAGAAAATTGGATCGTATCCAAACCCGTTCTCTCCCCGTTCGTCTCTGGCAATAATTCCAGTCCACTCCGCCAGCGTCGTATGTAACACGGTTCCGTCCGGTGTACACAGCGCCATGGCGCAAACGAATGCTCCTTGCCTTTGACCATCAGGGACCGAATCCAAATCCTTCAATAGCTTTCGACAGCGATCCACGTCAGATCCTGGACAATAGCGCGCCGAACGAATGCCTGGCTCACCACTGAGCGCGGCTACCGTTATGCCGGAATCGTCCGCCAGGGACATCTTACCGGTCATATTTGCCGCCACAGATGCCTTGATAATCGCATTCTCTATAAAGGTAGAGCCGGTTTCTTCCGGATCGAATTGATCTGGCGCCAGTTCGAGGTCGAGCCAATCGCAATTGCCGGCAAGTTTCTTGAGTTCCCTCAGTTTGCCAGGATTTTTTGTTGCCAGCACTAAATTCATTCTGCTGTCTGAGTTCGCTTCTTGGTCGGGTTTATGTTGGCGTTCTTTTTTTTCCCGGTTGGTTTCAACGGCGTGACGTTGCTACCGGCAGGAGGAGTAACCGGTTTTTGGGCGGCTGACTGGCTCGTTTTCTTGCGATGGTCACGACGTTGCACTCGTAAAACATCGCTAATCTGGCTAATTGACTGTGATACCTTAGTAAGTTGATCAACATCGAGCACATCTAAAATTATATTGATGGTGGCAGTCTTTTTATCGCGGTGCGTTTCAACGCGCAGATCGCGCAGGTTGATTTTGTTGTCTGATACTTTCTTTAGGATATCGCCGGCGATACCAACTCGATCCAGGCATTCGACTTGGAGAGCGGCTGGATAAGCGCTGCTTCGTTCTTGCGACCAGTCAACTGCCATCCTTCGTTCAGCGTCTACTTTCAGCAAATTATTGCAATCATTTCTGTGAACCGCTATGCCAGATCCGCGGGTAACAACACCAAGGATGTCTTCGCCCGGAACTGGCTGGCAACATTTCGCCAGATGGTGCATTAGCCCACCGAGACTGCCGATGTGGCTTGGTTTACTTGGTTGTGGCGCAACTGATGGCACATAGCCTTTCTTGGAAATATTCTCTTGCTGTTCTTGGTCGCGAATTTTGTTCACGACTTGAGAGACTGAAAGATCGCCATAACCTATTGCGGCGAGAATATCGTTCGCATCAGATATATTCAGCTTCCGTCCGACTTCTTTCAGTTGTGGTGACTTCAAGAATTCTTCCAAGTTGGAGCGCCCCAACTCAGCTTCGAGCATCTGCTTGCCTTGTTGAATGTGCTCTTCGCGATGGTACTTCTTAAACCACTGACGAATACGATTTTTTGCACCGTGAGTCTTGGCGAAATTCAACCAATCCATCGTTGGATGAGCATTCTTGCTTGTGATGATTTCGACGATGTCGCCATTTTTCATGGCAGTGTTCAACGGAACGATGCGATCGTTAATGCGAGCTCCGACGCAACGATGTCCGATGTCTGTGTGCACGCGATAGGCAAAATCGATTGGTGTAGAGCCGGTTGGCAAATCGAAAACATCACCGCGTGGACTGAAGACGAAAACTTCGTCCTCGAACAAATCCATCTTGACTGTGTCGAGATACTCTTGCGCATCGACTAGGTCTTGCTGCCAATCGACGAGTTGACGCAGCCATGAGAGTTTTCGGTCAACATCGGTATTTGCTTGAGCAGAATCGCCCGATTCTTTATATTTCCAATGCGCGGCGATACCATATTCGGCGATGTGGTGCATCTTGCGTGTTCGAATTTGCATTTCCACCGGTCGACCCTTCGGTCCGACGATAGCGGTGTGCAAAGACTGATAGCTATTGAATTTCGGCATGGCAATGTAATCTTTGAACCGACCCGGAATCGGTCGGAACAATGCATGCACAAGACCCATAACTTCGTAGCATTTTTGCGTGTCAGGGTCAGCGTTCAGTTCGCAGAAATTTTTATCGCCATTGCTTTCGATTACGACGCGAATTGCCAGCACGTCGTAAAGCTCTTCGAAAGTCTTTTGCTGACGCTTCATCTTCTTCCAAATGCCAAACAAGTGCTTTGGACGTCCAACCAGTTCAGCTTCGATGTTGCGGTTTTCTAACTCGCCGCGCAATTTTTCGACCACTTGCGTAATCAGATATTCGCGCTCAGAGCGGCTATCGGCAACAAGTTGCAAAATCTCTGCGTATTCTTCTGGATGCAAATATTTCAGACCGAGGTCTTCCAATTCCCACTTCATTTGTCCGAGACCGAAGCGGTTGGCTAATGGAGCGTAAATTTCAAGCGTCTCTTTGGCAATGTCTGCTTGCTTGCGCGCCAACATGTGATCCAAAGTGCGCATGTTGTGCAGTCTGTCTGCGAGCTTGACCAGCACGACGCGCACGTCTTCGGCTATCGCCACAATCAATTTGCGGAAGTTTTCTGCTTGCCGTTCCTCTTTAGAGCTGAAGCTGAACTTCCCGAGCTTAGTGACGCCCTCGACAATCTGTCGCACGTCTTTGCCAAAGGCTTCCTCCATCTCTTTGGGTTTGACGTCGCAATCTTCTAGAACGTCATGCAAAAGCCCGGCGCTGATGGTCTGCGTATCGCTATTGAGCTCAGCGAGAATGCAGGCGACTTCGACCGGGTGAATGATGTACGGCTCTTCTGATTTTCTGTACTGCCCGTCGTGGGCTTTGAAAGCGAATTCGTAGGCGCGCCGAACAAAAGCGATATCTTCAGCCCGTCTTTGTTGACGGGTCAAAATTTCGAACAGCCTCTGTTCTATCGGCTGGGACATTTACACTTCCATGCGCGTTGAAGAGAGAAGGATTTCCTTCTGAAATTAATGAAGATTATACAATTCCCGAAACACTGTTCCCAGCGTAGATTAAGCAGCGTGACGAATAATATGTAAACCTTTTACAGGTTTAATCAGTTATTTGGCCCACGGAACCTTGTTCAGGTCTTTCGGAAACGGGTTGCCAGTCGCTCCCCAGTTGTCTGAATCAGACGATCCCCAGTAACTTTTAGGTTGGGATTTCGGTTGAACCGCCGGAGCGACCGTCGGCGTGCCCGATGCATAGTAGCCCCCGGAGGCGGTTGGATCGGCTGTGGCTGGCTGATAATAGTTGCCAGAAGCTGGGCTGGGTCCGGTTTGTATAATGCGATTGGGCACTGTTCCCTGGTGTGCGCCCGAGTTGCCATAGCCACCGATGAATGATGCGGGATTGCCAATGCCACCAAATCCGAAGCCCGAACCGTAAGCACCATATGGAGAATAGCCGCCATACATAGTTGAATAGTTTGGAGACCAGCCGCCCATCAATGGTATGCCTCCACCCCATCCGCCTCCACTCCAACCGCGGGAGAACGGACTGCCTCCCAAGAATGGCAACCCGAGCGAGCCGACGTAGGGGATGCGCGAGAACGGTGTGGCGAAGGTGCCTACGTAAGGAATTCTTCCGAAGGAACCCACATAAGGAATTACTGTGCTCGCTCCGAATCCTGCATACGGGAGACCCGAGAGTGGCGACCCAAACGAGCTTCCATACGGAATTCCGCCAATGTAATTCGACCCGTTGGCAATAGAGGAACCGGCAAATGAAAGTGGTGAAGACTGCGGATAGGGGGCGTAACCGGCTCCGGCTGTGGAGGCAGGGTTGAGCCAATTGATCGGGTTGGTGGTATCACTTGTGGTATTCGTTTGAAAAGTTTGGGCAGGACCCCAATAAGGAGCGACTTGCGGCCACGAACCTGGAACGCTGAAGTGACCGTTTTGTATGTTGTCGGTCGCTGATGCGTTCGGAAGGCAAGCTAAAAGACCTAACGATGCGGCTATGAGATGAATCGTTTTCAACTTATCGAGACCTATGTGCATACCCAACTCTCCCTGAGACTCGTCAAAAGATCATTCATCATACTGCACAGTTCAAATTTAGCTTTCTTTCTCGGAACAACACCTGGAATGTAGCGTCTTAGAACTCATTGAAGGTTCTGATGCGCGAAGCCAGACCCTGAGAAGTTTATTGTAACTTCGACTGGGGACACAGATGATGCAGCACTGTCTTCAACGACATTCCTCATTGGACACGGAGCCTTCAGCGATATGATTCGACCGTTAATCACTGTATGTGGTGTGCTCGCAATACTTGTTTCAAGCCCGGTTAGCTTGCCGCAGCCAGCTTATGCAGCTCCGCCGCAAGCGGCCATAGACTCGTATAATGCAAGCGAAGAGCAAATCGGACCAAGAATCTATCAAGTCAGCAGAGTCGTTATTGATGCCGCACCAAACCAGGTCCAAGATGTTATTACCGACTACGACCACACCGCGAAGGTGTTTGATAACGTTACCAAGTGTCAAGTTGTGAAAGAACTAGGCGACGTTAAGCAGGTTGCCTTCACTGTTAAGACGCTTGGCAGCCTCATGAACTGTGATTACGTCTTGGAGATCAAGTCTACGCCGGGCAGGATCGAATGGAAGCGTTTGAGTGGTGCTTTTAAAGCCAATGAAGGTTTCTGGAAGTTTGAACCAGCCAATGGTGGTCACTCGACCCTCGTCACTTACGCAAAGTTTATTGATGGTGGCATGTTCGCACCAAGATTCATTGTGAACAGAGAAATACGCAACTCGATGCCGGTGATCATGGCAAATCTGAAGAGCACAGTCGAGCATAATTCTGCTGTGGCGAGTGGATCTTTAGCTCATTAGACAGTGGCATTCTAAAAGTTTCAAGTTTGTCGTCAGTGAATCTGGCGAACAGCACGCATAGTGATCTTTCATGCGTGTTTATTTGAAGTTAGGAGTTATCTAACTAAATCAATGGCGTAACCATGTGATTTTTACTAATGAGAACGGATGTTTCCATAAATAATGCCTTGCAGTCGGCCGCCAATGCACCTAATATGCGAAAGGCGATCATAATCCCTTAGCCGATTTGTGGGCATCATCATGTTTAGAAATTTGATAGTTCTTGGTGCTGTTTTGTTCACATCATGGTGCTCTACAGGTGCGTGTTTGGCGGCCACGATGCAAGTCGAAGGTTTCGTTTGTGATGTTGAAGATCCAGGTGGTGCGACCGCCATGTTTGTTCATGAGGGCAAGGGAATATTTCCGCTAGTGGTGAAGATAACGAATCCATCGAATCAAGCTGGTGCTATTTTTCCGCAAGGTGTCTCAGGAAAACCTACTGGCAGCTTGAGTTATTACATCACTCCGATCAGCGCTTCGGGTACTGTTTATCCGCTTCTAAAGTACAACTACAATGGAGGTCAATCAACAGTCAGTCTAGGTTACACTTCATTCAGTTCGCTTCCGAAACAAGGCAAACTCTTGAGCTACAACATGAAAGACTTTGGTGTGCCTGCGGGTAGCACAATAAATCAGCTCGTCATCTACGTTTCGGAATATAGTGGTGATGCCAGCGCGAAGCTGGACAACTTTTCAGTCAATGGAACGCCGATTACAAATAAAGTTCTAAAAACAGCAGCGTGCCCAAATTTTTGAGGAAACTCAGCGCGACTGTCCACAATTGCCCATAATTACGAATCGAGGCGGGACCTGAGTCCTGCGCTCCATTTCGATCCGACTAGACTCTTATTCTCTGGAAGATATCAATGACAAAGGCCATTCGACAGTTTCCAGTCGTTCCGAATAGTGAAGAAGAGGAGTGGTGTCAGGCAGTTCCAGACTCAATTGAAGTGTCATTGAATTCAGTTGGAATTCGGCTTCAGCTGGTTGCAACGGCCAAAGCTTATGATGAATAACACCTCGATGGAGTCTTCCTTTAGGACCGACAGCGTAAAGGCAGTAGCGCTCGGTCAAGAATTTGTCGATGGATCCTGCATCTGCGTTTAGTAGTCCTCCGGTAGGTCGGTAGGACATGATCAACGCAGCTTTTGAACCGGCGCGCTCACTGGTATAACTGACGACGCCTTCCTTATTTTGCTCAATGGACATCTTAGCGCGGAAGTAGGGCAAGTGATAAAAGGTGCGGGCTACTAACACTGCGACAGGGTTTGAACAGTCAAGGCTGAAGAAGTACACGCCAGGAATTCCATCTTTGATCACATAGGTTCGCACATTGAGTTCAAGAAAATTTGATAGCCCAGGCACTGTGGTCGTGAAGCGAGGGACAACGTCATTCATTACGAACGGTACTATGCCGATCCAAGCAGAGCCGTCATATAAGTCAAGTTCAAGTGAGCTTGGCACTAAATCTCGCATCACTTCAGGCTTGATTGGCCAGTGTGCAAAAAGCAATTTATTCCAAGTTTGACTCATCACCCACGGACTGGTGGGGATTGGAAATGGTCTGTGTTCGACGGTTGCTAGTAACGGAATCATTCTATTCTCACTTGAACCTTTCTGTTTAGGATGTGATGGTGTCGAGTTTGTTTAACTTCCGGACCTTCTTCGCTGTCGCCTCCGATCATACCCTGTGCAGACACCCGTGCCGAGGCAAAAAGTGAGCTTGTAGGCTAGGCGAACTTTAATAGCTTATCTTTCAGTGCTTTCAGAATGCCGGCGGGGCTTGTATCATTGATACCTAGCACGGCCGGCATTTGCATCGGAAGATTCGCAAGGATTGAGCTTAAGGATGAGAAAATGAAATTACCAGAAGGCTGGATAAAGACGGGTTCCAATCCTGAACAGTACGATATGGGCGTCGATGACGACGTTCAACACAACAACACGAAGTGCGGTTGCGTGCGATTTACAGGAGAAAAAGAGCCCGAGGGATTTGGCGCATTGATGCAAAGTCTTCCGGCGGAGAAATTCTTAGACAAGAGAGTCCGTCTAACTTGTTTTATCAAATCAGAAAGTGTCGATTGGGCTGGAATGTGGATGCGTGTTGATGGTCCAGAACCAGGAAAACCACTCGCATTCGACAACATGCTTAATCGGCAGATCAAAGGCACCAACGACTGGAAAAAGTACGACGTTGTGCTTGATGTCCCTGGAAAAGCAACGGAGTTAGCCTTCGGTGTTCTACTGACCGGCAAAGGCACAGTCTGGTTCGACGACTTCAAATTTGAAGAAGTTGGCAACGATGTGGCCATTACGGTTAAGAAGAGTCGGAAAGCGCCAGTTAATTTGCACTCTGCTAGCTAATTCGGGCGGCTGGTTGTGACGGTTGCGTGACGATCAACAAAGGCTTAGTTGGAAGCTACCTTTGTGGCCGGTGTGGTATCAAGAATGGTTCCAGGATTTAAGACTGTTCTTCTTGGTGCGGAGCCCTTGCTCTGATGGGAGCTGGCGGCTCATCAGTGTATGACTGCTGTGGTTTCGCTTTCTTTCCGAGACGGCTGAGCATCATGATTCCAATTAGAACAAGCACGAGGTAAAACTTCTGCTCAGAAAACAACTTATAGCCCAATTGGATCATGTGCGTGGGAACGTTGAGAAGCGAGGCAATTACCATTGAAGTGAACCACAAAGCTGAGTTCAACTGAGGGACGAACCATAACAGTCCGAAAACAATCCAAATCCCGTATTGACCGAACCGATCCATTGCTGCACGCATTGGTCTAGGTAACCAGGGTTCGATCACCCCGTAACCGTCGAGTGGTGGAATCGGTAAAGAATTCAGGATGAAGCAAACGATTTGCAGAAGCACCAACAGCGCGAGAGCTGGGTACAACCAATTGTCGCTGTCGGGTGGGACCAGATTGAGCATAAACGGCAGTGCATAGACAAAAATCATGATTGCGCTTCCGAAAGGTCCCGCCGCTGATACGGCTGAGTGCCACAAGCGATTGCGCAGAGCGTTTCTGTTTATGTAAACGGCTGCGCCAGGCAGGGCGATGCCGCCGATCATGAGCATCACAATCGGAACGACTAGCGTGAGTCCAGGGTCGGTGTACTTAATTGGATTGAGACTCAAGTAGCCTTTGTCTTTGACAGATTTGTCTCCGCCAGCGTAGGCCACAACTGCGTGGCAAAATTCGTGCACGCACAGAGCGAAAATCCATCCGAAACAAACTACTAGTGCTAGGTACATTTTCCGCGCCCGTTGTGGTCTGCACTAACATTAGCATAAGAACTAGACCGCGCAAGTATCTTGCATGCTGAAGCAATCGAAATGGAGCGCACGCATCTTGCATGCTTCGAATTAACTTCGCCCGCGTCTCTGCTCGTAGGCTTTGACATGACAGTAGGCGATTTTCAGCACCGGCACCGGGATGTTCTTCGCTTCCGCGCGCGCAATTAAATCGCCGAGAATTTGATCTCCTTCGACATTATTGCCGCGCTCGAGATCTCTGAGCATTGATGCTGCTAGCGTGGACTTCTCGTCTACAGATCTTGCCAGAGTATCTGTAACGAATTGCTCGCGCGGCTCGTATCCATGCGCTTTGAATACAGACAAGCACTCGTTGAATAACTGCTCTGTTATTCGCTTTCCTCCCGGCGAGCGCGCGATTTCCCCGATGTTCGCTCGCATCAGGCAGTTGATAGCGGCAAGGGTAGCCAGCATCACCCACTTTTCCCACATGTCTTGTTGAATGTGCGCGCTTGCAATCGATTTGTTTTTTGTCGGATCAGTCAACTCTTTTATAGCTTGTATACGCGGAGTCATCTCTCCGTCGAGTTCTCCAAATTTCAGTGTGTGTTGATCGTTGAGATGCAGGATTTGTCCTTGCTCATCAACGGTCGCTGAAATGATGCACATCCCGCCGATAACGCGCTGCGGATCAAAATCTCGCTGCAACTGCTCGATGTGCCTTAGTCCATTCAGAAGCGGCAAAATCGTTGTATTTGCACCAACCGAAGGCTTGATTGTTTCAATCGCATTCGTCAAGTCAAACGCTTTGCAGGAAAGTATTACCAGGTCGTATGCTTCCTTCGCCGCTTCGATGGTCGAGACATCCTTAATACTCAAATCACCGCTTGTGCTTTTGACTATTAGTCCGTGTTCTCGCAGTTGTTGAGCTCGACGCGGTCTGACAAGAAAGGTTACGTCTGCTCCGCTTTCTAGAAGTCTCGCTCCGAAATAACCACCCGTGGCTCCTGCGCCTAAAATAAGTGTGCGCACTAACATCTCCTTTGACACCGACTTAAATAGTACATGGATGTTTCAGGTGGTAGGCACAAAGTTGATTGAATTTCATTTCGCAAAGACTTTCTTTAGTGCTTCGCACCGATTGGAACACATTTCTCAATCGCGTTCGCTAATCCCTTTGCATAGAGCGCTTCTTGTTTCTTTCCAAAACCTATGCCACCCACCTCGTTGTAAACCCATGGCACCGCATGCGGGCTCGTGCCTGCGAACAGCATTACTTGTGGAATGTTGCCCGGCTCGATTCCTGGTCGATTATTGAAACTTATCGGTGTCACCGAGACTAAGTGTTCCTCTACCTTTGTTCGTTCTTCGGCAAATGTTTTGGCATATGACTCGCTAGTCGAAGCTATTTGTTGGTTCTTGAAGATTGCTTTTGGCTTGGACTGGCTACCGCCGCGCCATTGCCCGATGCTCTGTGCATAAACTTGACCAAAGGATTTATAAGGTCGGCCGTGATCGTTGTGAATGCTGACACCAATTACTGCATTTGCATTTTGAGCGATGGTGGCACGTTTGCGTAACGATACTGTGTCATCTACTTTTTGTTTCGTGTAGATCACCTTGTAGCCCGTTCTCTCCAACTGCGCCCCAACATCTTTCGCCACTCTAAAAGCTTCTTCCATTTCTGGATGGTTTGGGTAATCGTAGTCATTCAAACCTGTTTGTGTATCTACGCCCCTGACAGCTTTGCCGCTGTGACCAGGATCTAAAACAATGATTGGTTTGCTTTGCGCATCTGCTTGCAAAACAGGTGTGACTAGTGACAAAACGAGTATCAGTCTGATTGCGATTAGTTTCATTTGTTGTGGTTTGACTCTGCTATTTGCGTGGCAGATTGTTGACTTGGGACAAGGTTTGAAAGACATTTAGCAAAAATAGTCTTCCAAATTTGTCACCATGTTGACGGGTGATTCTTTGTCGGTAACATTGGCAACTATCGCGTGAGTGGCTTGAACTAGGTCGTGAGGAGTGATAATGATTTCCTCACCCCATTGTCCAGCGCCCACTCCGAGCACTTCCAGGCGGGCAAGCGATTCGTCTAATACAGTTCTAAATCCTTCTGGTTGCCAATGAAAAGGAGGAATGGAACCGACAGCGTATCCGGTTACTTCTATCACCACCTCTGGTGCCGCCATTTTTATATTTCTAGATCCCAGAACTTTTTTGAGATGACCTGATACTACATTTTGATCAGCACCGACCATAACCAACGCACGCTCAGGTCTATCGGTTTCAAAGATCAGGGTCTTCACCATTTGGCGTTCGCTAAAACCTAGCGCCTGTGCGACGTTGGCAGCGCCCTTTCCTGTAGTGGGCGGAAAAGAAAGCCTTTTGTATGAAATGCCCAGGCGATCTAAAAATTCGTGAGCGGGAAGAATTACTGTCATGCAACTGCACATTTTCACAATCTGAAGCAGCAAGAGTTATACCATAGCCTTGCAGCCAATCCTTTGTTGGCAAGTGCAAACAAACACGGCGACCCGATTATTCTGAGGAACAAGAGATGGCAAAAATGCGAGCAGTTCAGGTGCCTAAGGCCGGCGGAGCCTTCGAACTAGTTGAGAGAGACATTCCGCAACCTCTCGCTGGGCACGTGTTGATCAAAGTGCAAGCGTGCGGTATCTGTCATAGCGATTCCCTGGTCAAAGAGGGGCATTGGCCGGGTGTTCAATATCCCCGCGTTCCAGGTCACGAAGTCGCCGGAGTCATCGACACGGTCGGACCTGGAGTGACTAATTGGAAAGTCGGACAAAGAGTAGGCGTTGGCTGGTATGGCGGACATTGCGGAGAATGCAAATCTTGCCGCAAGGGAGATTTTGTTACTTGCCAAAAGGGACTGATAGTCGGCATTTCATACGACGGCGGATATGCGGATTACATGATTGCGCCGACCCAAGCTCTGGCGCTCATCCCGGATGAACTGAAGGCGGCTGAAGCTGGTCCCCTTCTCTGCGCCGGAATCACAACTTTCAACGCGTTACGCAACAGTGCGGCGCGCACCGGCGATGTTGTGGCAATTCTTGGGATCGGTGGACTTGGTCACCTTGGAGTGCAATTCGCTAAGCGGATGGGCTTCAAAACCGTAGCGATCGCGCGAGGTAAAGAGAAAGAGGAACTGGCTAAAAAACTTGGAGCGCATCATTACATTGACAGCAAAGCGAGCAATGTAGCGGAAGAACTCAAAAAACTGGGTGGCGCAAAAGTGATTCTAGCGACGGTCACCAACAGTGATGCCATGGCTGCCACCATTGGTGGTTTAGATGTGGACGGCACACTTATCATCCTCGGCGCATCAGCAGATCCATTTACGTTTTCAGGCTTGCAATTGATTGGAACTCGTCTCGCCATAAAAGGCTGGCCATCTGGAACCGCTATCGACTCAGAAGACACTCTTAAGTTCAGCGTGCTGACCGATGTGCGTTCAATGAACGAAGAGTTCCCACTCGAACGCGCCTCCGAAGCCTACGAAAGAATGATGAGCGGTTCGGCGAAATTCAGAGTGGTGCTGACGACAGGAAAGTAAGTTCCCATAGCAATCGTTGACAGTATTATCACGATTACAATTTACACCTAGTCCTTTGTGAATGAGCTCCTCTCGAATGAATTATTCAGTAGTGATTGAAGAGCAATCCCTCAATGCAAAGTAAATGGCGGCCGGTTTCTGCAATCGAACTATGTATTTTGGAAAGAATGCTCATAGCCGAATTTCCTGGTGTTGAAGTTCTTAGGAAACAGCTTCCTGACCTTGAGGTACGCGAGATTGATGGTGAGGCTTCGCTCGAATTGAAGGTCGCTAATCAGGTGCGAACGATATTCAAATATCCTGTGCCAGTAGAAGCAAGCTATAGTGACATCGCGCCATACCAAGCGTTGAGTCAAGTTCATGTGCACATTTTGCTGCATGTAAATTTTGGACTTATGAATGAACTTGAGATTTACAAAGATGATGGTACGACTATCGAGCGACTTCCTGAGCCTGCGGAGCTGCATATTTTCACTCCAGAAAATTGGAGTAACGACTAATCTCGCGGCAGTTTTTGAATCGAAATTTATAGCTGAGCTGAGACTCAACACGCATACTGACGGTTGCGTAATTAAATCAGTGATTTGTCAAAACTAGAAATGACTTGTCGCGAATCGTCATTGTTGTCGACGAGATTACCGTTCGGCAAACGCACTTTTTTGGAATTCCCATCAGCCGACTTTCCAAATCGAAGATCAATCTCAGCCTGGTCGAAATCTTTGATTACGTTATAAACCTCGCTGCCACTTTTGATCAGTTCCTTGCGACCGTCCTCACCTACTCTGAGAAGCATCAGTGAATCAGCGAGCATTTCATCGGGCGCTGTGAAGTAGTCTGTTGGAGGGCGAACAAGGGCTCTCTGACGCACTTCTGTATTCGTTAGATGGGGAGCAGCGCTTGGGTCGGCGACTGGCTTGCCATCGTTAGCCAAAGCAGCGCCTTTCTGATCGCAGCGTATCCAACCCTTGTCACTACTGAGTCCGTCGTTTGTGAGTCTGAAGAACTCTCCGCTGTTTCCCTTCAAAAGCCAATATGACGAGTCGGTCGAAGTAGTCCAGCCAAGTTTCTCCGCTATTGGCTTGAGTTTCTCCGGATCCCACAAGCCCATATTCCACTCAGCATTGTGGGCTATTTCGTGCGCAGCGAGAGCCTCTATGCTGGTTTTAACATCCTCGTGCTTTTGAAACGCGTCGGCAGCGGTGATTGGTCTGTCAGGCTGCAAGTCGGGTTCAAAAAATACGGAAGGTTTTCCTTTTTCATCTGCTGCGTAAAGCCCAGCATCGTATGTGCTCTTGCCGAAAGTAGGTGTCTTCAAGAAGTAAAACTTAAGACCTATCTGCTGATCTGGATGCTTCCCTACTGCCAGAAACTGACTCGGTTGTGATGACTGAAGAGCTGCTTCGACTCCCATCAACTCACTTAACCGCGGCGCTCGCGCCTTGAGCATGGCGCCTGGTACGAGTCTATCCGCGTGCGTTTTGCTTTGCACCCAGGGGCGTACAGCGTTCTCGTCGTCCAAGCTGAACGAAACATGGTACTTGGATTTTAAGTCGTTGATTTTCTCTTGAGTGATGGCGTCTAGCCTGTGTTTGGATTGCGCAAATTCTGTGGATCCGGCAGTTGTTTCAAACAATATTTTGTTCTCGGTTGAACCCGCCATTTTGTACTGCACGAGGCCATGGTCGTTGGTGCGAGCAACGCCATATTTCTCCAGAACTAAGGAATCTTCTTGCTGTTCTGAAGCCACCGCTCGCTGTTGCAGCTGCCTCTGATGTGTACTTAGAGCCTGACTAAGATGCTGCTGACCGTCGGTTATCGAATCAGGCTGCTGGTTTTGCGCAATGATCAGCTCGCGTTGATTGTTATCCACACTATGCTCGGAATAAGAGACTGCCAAAGGCTTTATGCCACTTTTGACCGAAAAATCACATATGCTCGGCGGATCACCTTTCGTGACCTGGTTGAAGTGGACACTTGTTTAGGCTTTAAGGGCTCTTTATCAAACTCATAGTAGTTGGGATATAGCTTTTCAGAGATAAAAGTCTTCCGTCGCTGATCGATCCCACTATCCGAATAGCTTCTTGGGCTGCGGTCTGTTCCCATCGCACCTCGATTTCGATTTGGTGCTTTTGCCCGGATTTTCCGGTGACCTCATTCGTATAAATTTCACCAATGCGTTTCTGCAATTCGGAATGATTGTGAGCTTCAAATCCACTCAATTCATTGGACAGTAACTCTCGTGATTCTTCCTCATTCACTGATGGTGCCCCTTTTCTGTTTGTCGGTGACATTCTAACTGAATTTAAGTGATCCTCCCCATTGTCGAATCGTCCATCGGGTGTAAGATTTGAGAACTCCGTTATTAATCCTGGCAAAAGGCGGGGTCATTGAAAACCTTTAATAGAAATTTTGTATCGCAAATTGTTTGTCTTTCCCGCTGCTTGTTGTTCGTCTTAGTGCTTTCGCTTTTTTTGCCGTGTTTAGCCCAGCAAGTTACAGTACCGGCTCCTTCTGAAGACGCTAAGTTTCATTCAATTCTTGGCTACGTTGTGTATTTTTGGAACTTCTTCTTTTCAAGCTGTATTTTACTTGCTTTTCTTTTTTTCGGACTTTCAGCCAAATTGAGAGACTTTTTCGAACGGGTTACGAAAAGAAAGTGGCTTCAATGCTTACTTTTCCTGCTCGCATTTGTAGTTTGCTTGCACATTGCATACCTACCTCAATCATACATAATGCGCTTTGTGGTGCCCCACTATTTCAAGCTGAGTGATCAGTCGTTTGTTAGTTGGATCAGTGACTATACAAAGAGTTTGTTCCTTAGCATAGAAGGATTCATAGAAGGCTATGCTCTACTGTTTTTGCTCATCCGAAAATACGAGCGCAGGTGGCCGATTTTTATATGCGCTTACCAGATCTCGCTTGTAGCGTTCAATCTATTTCTCTATCCGACCTATGTCGCCCCTCTGTATAACCGCTACACGGCCATGCCCGAGTGCGTTTTACGCGACAAAATTGAAAGATTGGCGCAGAAGGCCCAATTTAGTCTTGATATTCCGATCATGGTGCAAGATGCAAGCAAGCAGACCAAGACCATCAACGCAAGGGTTGAAGGCTTTGGGCCTTCAACGCGAATCGTGATTTGGGATAACGCTATAAATAACTTGCCAGAAGATGAGACGGTCGCGATCCTGGCTCACGAAATGGGTCACTACCGACTTCATCATATTTACTGGAATTTTTTATTGACAGTTTTGACTAGTGTTGCGATCGTGCCTATAAACATGATCTTTGCGAAAAGATTTGCGCAAATGCTTCCTCCGAAATGGGGTATTCGTGATTTGGGCGACTGGGCGATAACGCCGGCATTCATTCTTGTGAGCTCTCTGTTTTCCTTCATATCTACGCCAGTAGACAATTTTTATTCGCGCTCTATTGAAAATCAAGCTGATTTATATGCGCTCAAAATTACCAATAACGGACCGGCTTTTGCGAATGCCATGATTCATATGGGTGGCATTGGTCTAGACGATCCAAATGTCAATCCGTTTGTGGAGTTTTGGCTTTTTGATCATCCGTCAATCGGTAAGAGGGTCGAACTGGCAAATCAATACACCCTTGAGCATCCTATGGGCAGTGGTGATAACGGCAGTGGCGATAAGGGCAGAGAAAATCCGTGAATCTTGACGTTACAGAATCGATTCGCTTCGTTCGCTTTTGAATCCAATTTTTTGAAAACCGAGCAGACTTCTTGTAAGGGTTCCACCTTCGACCACGAGTTCGTGCAGAGCTTCGTCAAGGTGACGTGCTTCAACGACTATCGGTACTCCATCTGGTGCAGCAAACAGCGCTGCCTTACGCATCAACTCATTGATGAATGCGGCACTTGCGCCTTCTGTTCGCTTGATAAACGGTTGCATGTCATCGATTTTCACCGACATGCCTGTGCTGTATAAATCGAACAGCCGTCTACGGCATTCAGCATCTGGCAACGGCACTTCGAAAGCTTGGTCGATGCGTCCGGGTCTGGCTGCGAGTGCTGGTTCCAAAATATCAGGGCGGTTGGTTGTGAGCAGAAATAAGATGTCCGCGTCATCAGCGAGTCCATCCATTTGATTGAGCAGCTCAAACAAAATCGAGGTGTTGCAATTGCCCGGCGAGGTGCGCTCTTCGGCAATTAAATCCACGTCTTCGATGATGATCATCGCCGGTTGCAGACCTCGAGCCATAGCGCAACAATTGGCTATTAAAGCCATTCCGCGTCCCGTCAGAATGATCACCGTGCGTTCTTTTAGTTGTGATGCAAGATACATCGCAGTCAAAGTTTTACCGGTTCCTGGCGCTCCGTGAAGGAGCAGCCCCCGCTTCAATCGCCGATTCGCGGCGAGAAGAGCATCTTTATACTTGGTCGCATCGAGTGATTGACGTTCGATCCGCTTCAGCAATCCTTCGGGAAGGATGATTTTCTCACGGGTAATGTCAGGCAGTTTGTGGAATGCAATTTCCAATTGCCCAGAAGACATCATTTCGGTTGATGTGCCAAGCGAAATCACTTTACCTCTGTATATGCTGCGTCGGGTTAGGGCAGGTGCACTTCAGCCAAAAACTTCTCAGCATCGAGCTTCTCGGGCGCCATGACTTCTACGGTGCACTTGCCACCGCTCATTCCGGACATAAACTCGTCTGGTCGTAACATTATTGCCAAACGTTCGTTCTGACTGCGAATCAAATACAAACCCATTTGAATGCAAGCAAGTTTTCGACCGTCAGCCAATTCGATGTTCGTGTATAGGACTGGACCTTCTTTAGGACCGCCGATACCGACCATGCTGGCTGCGGTGCCGGGCGCAACGAGTTCTGAGAGGGTCGTGGATTTAAATCCCATAAAACCATTTTGTACGCCGACGATAGTTGCGCTTCGTCCTGCCGCTTTTGAGTAATCTTCAATGGCGAGAAAAACATTGGCGTGATTGTATTTTGCGAATGATTCGCTAACGATAGGCAAGGTTGAGGGGTCTTTTCCAAAGTGTTCACGAAGCTTTGTGCGAAATTCATTTTTGAAAGGCATCAGACCTTCGAAGTGTGCGGCAGGACCGGTTGGCGTCACCATTATTGCTTCCTCGCTTCTCCGCACTACTCACCACGCAATCTAAGCTTTCCCTGCGAGGCGCTGTCCTAACCTAGTATGTATTCCAGTGACAGGGGATACAATGTGTTCATGATTTTTCCAGACGCTTTAAATACAGCTGTTTCTGAACACAAATATCCGCTGCTCTTCGCGACTGTTAGTGGTGCACATCTTTACGGACAGGAGTGTGATGCTCCACATGAACGTTGTGCTTGTTGTGATTTGATTGCTCTTGAATAAGTCCGATACCTTTTTTGACTATCACGGTTCCGATCACTACATGAGGCAATAACACAGTCGCGGCGACCTTTCCAACGGTTTCCAGCTTGTGCTTATCTGCATCCGTGGCAGTGCCGTTTATCTCGCGCTTCGCCGAGCTTGCAAGTCCCTTAGCTCCCTTCTCCACACCGTGCAGGGCGTGGTCCAAGTGCACCTGGTGTATGCCGTGGTGAATCTTGTTTAGAATGCCGTGAACTTCATCGTGCATCTTGTGCCCGGCTGCGTTGTGAGCCTTCTTGTGATGACCCTTGTCCTGGTCACCATTGTCTGTTTGTGGAAATTCTAAAACCATCTTGTGTCACCTTGAAAATTTGATTCAATCAAGGATGAACTATACACATAACAATCAGATAACGGCATCGAGAGGAGCTGATGCCGGCAAAGATGCCGGCGCTCCCAGGCTAAAGCAATTTGTTTTGGCGCAGATAAGCGCGAGTTTCGGCGATTGCCTGGCGAGCGTCGATGCCTCGTTCTGCAAGCTGATCTTTGTAGAGAAAGTCAATTGTTGGAATGATGTCACGATCGCTTAAACCGTCGAAAATATTTGAACCGATTTCTTGTCGCATGGCTTCAGCTTGATTGCGTGGCGTGTGATGAAGGAAGTCCTCACGCGAAATGACAGTTGAATCTTCGACACTATATCCGTGGTCTTCGTGTCGTTCTGGTGCCCCAGCTCCCTCGTCTCTGAATTCATTAAGATCTTCTGGAGAATCGGAAGGTCTCGGTGCGTCCGCTGACCGCACTGCTGGGTAATCAATAAGCACCAGTCTGCCATCTTTCGTGTAACCGAGTTGTCGACTGCCGGGATCAACAAATCTTTCGCCACGTGATTCTAATTCAGCCATAAGTGCATCAAATTTTGGTTCGTTTGAAAGGTTTGCAAAAGTCGCATCTTGCACGAGATCGGTGTCCTTTCCGCCAGTGCCAAGCGCATCTACTTTTTCTTGTACGAATGCAAACACTGTTCTTCCACTGGGCAAAGTGATCTCTTGTACATCACTCTTGATTCTCGCATCGTAAGGGCGATAGCCCCATTCTTTGTTCCAGTCAAGGTACGGTTTGCCCTCTGGATCGCTCTCAGGCAATCCCATAATTTTCAGGACAGAGTTTTTGTATTTGCCTTCTGTCAATTCGATAGCGACGCTATCCTGTCCGTTAGCAATCGCTTCAGGTCGTGCCGATTTTAAGCCGCCGAAATCTTCCGGATGTTGACGTGAAAGTATCGCGTAAGCATCTGCTAAATCTGAGTCAGTGGATTTGGACAATAGTTTTTCAATAGAATGGCTCTCGCTTCGAGTTCCATCCGAAGACTTGCTGTGCCCTGTTTTATTGCCACCGCTTGTGGTATCACGTACAAGATCCGAAGGTTCCAACGCTTTGGAATACATTGTGGTTGATCTCATTCCGTCTGGCATTCCTGCCATTGCGAACTGCGGCATGAGCGGATTGAAGTCGGCGATTTTTGCATTTAAATTTTCAGCAAAATTACTTGCTCTCGCTTTCAAATCACCGAAAGTTTGACCCAGTGTCGATCCCGGTTTTTGTGTCTCTCCTAGTTGACCGAGCCCACCTAATGCGCCACCAACTAATGCCATTCCATACGCGCCTTCACCCAGCTGCCTAAGTGATGCACCATGACCGGTTTCCAGTCTCGAATATAGTTCAGCCGAGGCCGCACCAATCGGTAAGCCAACCAGTGAGCCTGCCACTATGTTGTTTTTCAAAAGGTTCGCGGCAACACTGCCTTCGTATCCGCTAGCAATGCTCTTGAGTCCGATTGAGGCTCCGGTAAAGGCGGAGAATGTGGCAGCACCGACTACTCCGTTACCGACTCGACCTAACCAGTAATTGGATCCTTGTGCGTTGGCGTCGCCAGGGCGAAGGAGGCTCTCCAAAACGAATCCGCTGGTGGCTGAACGTGCCAGTAGCATTTGAGTGGAAGCTTTTTCTGCGGAAAATACATTCAGTCCGGTTGCCTCGAGCGCTTTGTGGGTCGCGAGGTATGGCACGAGCAATCCGAGTGCGCTTCCCAATTGCTCTGCATGCCAGCCGACAGAAAACGGTTTTTCAGGCGCAGGTGCGTCGATGACCTGTACTTTGGGGAGAATGTGGGAGCCTGCAATGTGGTCAATAGTGTCGACAACGCCGTTTACAGGAGTTTGCAGGGCGCTGTAAGCAAATGCGCGGCCAAACTCTTCTAGCGGATTGCTGGGATGCGCAGCCGCTTTGGGAATCAGTTCGTTCGATTCAGGTCTTACTGGCTGCGACATCCGGGTTACCGTTTACAGGGTACCCGTAGGTTAGGGGGCAGCCGCCCTAGTGTCAGTGGGGATAATACGCAAATGAGCTGCAATTGATCGCTGAATGTAAGAGAATTGGAGTCTTCGTAAATCCAGTGTCAACTAATCGTTCAGACTGGATCCATTCCTGATTTTTGGCCCTATTTTTGTTCCGCCTGATGTTGAATGTTTGTAGCCAAAACCGAGGGTCATCATGAGTAGTTTAAAAACATCATTACAAATTTCACTGGTGTCAGTTTTCGTTCTTTCAAATTTTGCTCAAATGGGGTTTGCAAATTCCGTTAATCACGCGCCTTCAAAATTGACGCAGAAGGTTAAAGCGCCAGCATCTCTTGCATCGTTGATCAAGTCTGATGACATCTGGTCCATTTTGAGAAACGAAACCGTAGTTCAGAGCATGAAAAATGCTATGGGAAATGAATACCCGTTATTTGCAGAACGCACTCAACAATTGGAATCACTGAAGGTCAAGGGCGACGAAATATTTTCTCAAGGTGGTGTTGAAGGATTGTACACAATTCAGGAATCTGCGTTAGATTTCAACACTAAGACCAACCATGCTCAGGTGGCTATTTTAGATAACGATAATTTGAACATCTGGGGTGCGGCCAATAACTCTGAATTGACCAAACTAATGAAGGACTATGTCACTGATCTTCAGTCAAGAAAATCGGATGTTACTGTGAACTTGAAGTTTCTACCGCCAAACAAATCGACGATTGCATATGCGAGGGAAACAAAGTCGCAATCAAAGACCAAAGCAAAAGCTACGAGCAAAAGAAGCATAAGCGTTGCGTCACCAGTCGGTACATATCACCGCGAGTCACAGTGGGATGGTGGCACCCTCCAAATCGTCAAACTTAAAGGTGACAAAATCAAGTTTGGTTTGACAGCTGCGCATGGTGCCAATTCTGGTGGCGCAAGTGGAATTGTTGACCTTGTAAATAATAAGGCAACTTATAAGGGCGAAGGCTTTCAACTTGGCTTCGACTATCGTGGCAAGTCGGTCATTGTCACTGAAAGTGGTGAGGGATTTGGTGGCATGAACGTTTATGCTGATGGCACCTACAAGAAAACTGACGATAAAGTTCCCACTATCGACGACTCTTTGTTTTAGACTCAACACAGGATGATTCAGGATCTAACAGATCCTGAATTTCTGTTTGTAGGCGCAATTTTAGCTATGGTGCCAGCATGCTTTTGGACCCAAATAATAACTCTGTGGTTCTGAAACATTCGACCTGACTTTCCTGGCTTCCGGTTTGGTGTTCGTTGCGTTAAGTGCGAAAGATTCAAACGGGTCACTCACCTAGTAATATCTGCCATACTGCATATTGCTTGCCGAAGAAATAGGGCACCCGGATGTCATATCCGATGCCCACGACACCATAGGAAGGTTTGGACCATGAACAACGTCACAGTCAGTAATTACGAAGTCGCTCTGAGCAAGGTCAGCAATGGCAATCCAGAACAAGATGAACAAATAAAAAGAAACGTTGGGCGAACCGAAGTTTTTTCGCTTGAAGGACATTTTACGAAGGTCAGCGCAGGACCAAAGGTCTATTTCAAAATCGATATTGGTGGCGGAGTAGGCTCGAGAACTGTTGGACGATGGGTGGACCTCGAAAACGTAGGCGACAAGGTCACAAAATTGTTCTACAGCGGAGACGTAGATTTTTCGCAGAAGTCCAAAGAAGTGCAAGTCAAATTGCTTGTCGAAGATCAAGTCGTCCACACTTGGTCTTTCGAGTTAACTTAATTAAGTCGTGTAGCGCAAACCTTCAACCCATATCGGTTAAAAATCTAAGTATGAATCCACAGGCTACTGTTATTGGTCGATCTTCGTGTGCACCCTCAGGCATCAGCCCATAGACCTCACGCTTTCTGCACAGGTGGCCTCTATCGTTGGATCGACGGTAAACTGAAACTTTTGCGAGAGTGCCTTTCCTATGTCCTGGCTATTTCGATTGCTTAAGAAATCATGGATAACAAACCCAGTGCTAACCATGCTGATTTTCTTCAGCGCGGTCTGCTTCTGTATTTCCGCCTTCGGCTTGGCTTTCGATACGCGGCTAATCAATGGGGAGCATGGCTGGATCAAGCCAACAAAATTCAGCCTTTCACTAACTTTGTATGGTCTAACTCTTTTTTGGTTTTCAAAATTTCTCACTAGCCATAAAACATTCTTTCATCGAGTTTGTATTGCAGCTTTCATCGGAACCGTGGTCGAGCTTTCAGCGATTATTATGCAAGTTTTGCGCGGCACTACTAGCCACTTCAATACAGCGACGCCCTTTGACCATGCAGTCTTTTGGGTTACGGCCTTCGCTATTACTCCCATCGCATTTGGAATATTGGCAATATTCTGTATGCTCTTACGCGAGAAGAACTTGCCACCTGTTTTAGGAGTGGCGCTGAAATGGGGCGTCCTCCTCACTTTGGTAGGATGCGTACCAGGCATTCTGATGCTTTTGCCCGACGCGGTACAAGATTTTATGACGCACTCCAAGCAATTCGCCGGACATACTGTAGGTTACTCGGAAGGAGGCCCCGGTTTACCGTTCATAGGATGGAGCACCGTCGCAGGAGATCTACGCGCTGCTCACTTTCTGGGCATTCATGCATTGCAGGTATTGCCTGTCGTTGGCTATCTGGTAATGAAACTTTTCTCTAGACTTTCGATAGTTAGGCAAGAGTTGCTGGTCGGAAACGTAGGGATTGGCTACTGTTGCTGGATAGTTCTTTTGACTATCCAAGCTTTGTCTGCTGAATCTATTTCTTCGCCAAGTTATCACACTTTGCTTTTCGCCGCGATCATAATGGCATTAAGCTTGATCTTAGGAATGACCATTCTACTTGCGCCACCGCTGACGGTGCCAAAGAAGTGGAGCGAGGCGGAAGACTGAATTTTTCTATTTGATTAGTTATTTACCTTTCGCTGGGGCGTGAAGTTTGGAGCACTACTAATTGAAGCCCGACGCCGAGTTCCCGAGTCAAACGTTCTGCCGGTTGTTGACAGAACTGCGGGACGAGTGCTTGCAGAAGTGGCGAATGATCAATAATACTAATCTGTTATGAATTCTGGTACCCAAAAGCGCGAAGAACGGCCCTTGCATGCCTCGAAGTTTGGCCCGAGGATGGCCATAGCCGCAGTCTTTTTATTGGTGTTATGGCTCTCTGGTGGGCTGGCTTTGATTGGCTCACTTGTCTCCACAAGAAGCCAGTTTGACGAATTTGTCTCTGCTGCATTTGTACTTTTCTATTGCCTCATATCACCAATCACGATTGGCTTACTAATTAACATGCTGGGCATTCGTATGACGCTGTGTGGATTCGCCTCTGTTGGGACCAATCTGATTCTGGCGTCACAATCTCCATATCGATTTACAACGACGCTGTTCAAAACTGTTCATCTAGCAATGCCGGATTGGGCATCATCCATATTTGTTGGTGGAGCTGCCACGGTGTTGCTTGCCATGGGTCGGTTCGATGAAGCAGACAGACTTTTAAGAGAAGCAATCAATCAAATAGAACGAGACACTGGTATCGGCAGCGATGCGTGGTTGAGATACCAGATGTATTTGGTGGACTGCTGTATAAAACGCGGACTTTTCGATGAGGCTGAAGAACGCCTTAAAAACTGCGCGGAGCATCCGGGCTTTGACGGCACAATTCTGATGTCTGGATTACCCAACAATATCTTCTTGCGCCGGGCTGACCTTTGTTTCAATCGGGGCCAATACACTCTTGCTGTACAGCATTACACACGAACGCTGCAGGCACTAAAGGTTGATGAAACTAGCAGCAAAGTCGAAAGAAAAATCATTGATCAGTTACGTGCCGAGATTATAATTGAGTTAGCAATTATGTACTGCAAAGCACAAATGGTTGATAAAGCTGCTGCTATTTCCAGCGGAGTTTCTCATGAAAGAGCGTTTGAATGTGTCGGTGGCGTCTTGTTTTTAGCCAAGTTGAATTACGTTTTGGGTGTGGTGGCACTCAATGATGGTGAACTAAGAATGTCTGAAGACTATCTCGAAAAAGCCCTGAGCATGGGACGACGATATGCGGTGCTTTCGCGCGCAGAAGTGGCTGATGTCACTGCAGCTATGGCTATGTTAGCCGAGGCCAATCAAAATAATGCTGTGGCTGACAGCTTATTCTGCCAGGCACTGGAAGCAAAGAAAAGCTTCTTTGGTTCTGATCACCCACAAACTGCTTATGTCCTGGAGTCCTACGGCGCTTTTCTTAATAGAACTGGCACCCACACAAAGGCAGACGAGGTTCTCTCCCAAGCTAGAAACATTCGGGCATCAGCGACAGGAAGCTAACCGCATAAACTTTTTCACAACGCACGAGACCATTGTTGATAGTTCTCTTTCTTCTTAGCACCCTTTGGAAAATCAATCTGCCACCATTAAATGCCTCGGCGCAATATCGGATTAACATCTGAACGAAAAACGCTCGATCCAAATTCGAACCTTTGAGAAGACCAAGCCTGATAGACTATGACGACTCTGGAATCCGCCGCCGTATGTTTCGGCTATGTGATCTCTTCCAGGTTAGACGCCTTAACAGGCTTAGTATTCTCGATGCCAAAGGAGCTAATAATGTCGAATCATTTCACTGGCCTTGACCTTGGTCCACCTCTTGGGGACCAGAGACTAGACTTGTGCGATCTTTATGCTTTTCAATCGCCAACCGATCCTGCTAGGACAGTGCTCATCCTCAACGCTAATCCCTCGGCGGATGCGCTTCATCCTGAGGCGATCTATCGTCTGGCGATCGACAACAACGGAGATCTGTTGAACGACATCGCGTTCAGTTTTGTGTTTTCTGCGCCGCAGAACGGTAAACAGACTGTGAACGTCTTTGTCGCAAAGGGCGCGGAGGCGCAGTCTGTTGAAGCAGTTGGCACAAAGATTATCTCCGACGCTGAGGTATCTTTTGGCGCCACGCCCAACATCGTTAAGTCTGGTGGTTACACATTCTTCGCGGGCTCTCGTAGTGATGCGTTCTTTTTCGATTACGACGGAATCAAGAATCTCTTCGATACTTCAGGTGGACGAAACTTTACCGCGCCTCACATGGAGGGCGGCAAGTCTCCATGGACCGGCAAGGACTCGAACACTGAAGCCAATGTATTTTCGATCGTAATGGAGTTGCCGACTAGCGAGCTCGGCGCCAATCCGATGATCCGCATCTGGGGGCGATGCAGTGTGCGACGCGACGGCAAGCTGCTCCATGTCGATCGCGCTGGTCACCCTTCAGTCAGCAGCTTCTTCAACACAGACGAGACCAAAGAGGAATACAATGCCAGCGAGCCGGTTAACGATTACAAGCGCTGGCTCGAATTGTTTGTGCACTTGATGGGACACACGGGCAATTACACAAGGGAAGAAGCGATCGCAGCAATCAACGAAGCTGGCATTCTGCCTGACATGCTAAGTTACGATCCCTCGAAACCCGCGACATATCCCAACGGACGCGTCTTCACCGACGACGTGATAAACGCGCGACTCTCATTCCTCTCCAACGGGGATATTCCACCCGATGGACTTTCACCGCACACCGATATTCTGAAGGAGTTCCCCTACATAGGCACCCCGCATCCGGTGAAAAGCTTGGTCTGATTCCCACAAGGAGACGGAATATTTTACGCTTTTACTTGTGACTGCGACGATCGCTTTGTAGCGGTTTCTTTTCAATCGACATGATTGTGGTTGATTCTCTGATCGATTACTTGTCTAGGAATATGGTGGTGTATGTGACTTAGTCTGGTGCTTTCTGAAGCCGTAGAAGCTTCGATTCCAGGTTTACAACATGTTGGTGCAGTGCTTTCATTTCGACTAGCAGAATGCCTACATCCTTCGAAGATATTCGGTGGCTGGTATCGGCAGATACCGATGCGGTATATGGTGCATCCTCCTCTCGAACCCCGCTATGATTTTGTTCTGTTGGCGAAAAGTAAGGTTGTAGCTTGGCTGGTACACCCAGCTGCAGTCGTTCCCAAACCCATTCTCTACATAAAACGCCTGGCGGTACTTTTCGTAACTCAGCTGTATCTAGCAGCTTCTCCATAAATTGTGCATCAGCTCTAAACTGCACTATGCCGCGATCGATTACTCGCTGTCTTAGTTTTCGTCGTCCTTTTTCTAACGCTTTCTTTGTCCGTCCAGACACTTCGCCATCTTCAATTTGATCGTCATAATCACCTTTCATTATTCTCTTCTCTTTTCAAAATTCGCCTGCGATAGGGAGCTTGCCTGTCGCGTTATCCCCCATTTAAAGGCTTCCGGAGCAAAATATGGATCCTCTTCAGTAGTCAGGATCATCAGGTGTCACAAAACCCTCCTGTAGTACACTGTACTACTAGGCGCGTTTTGTGTAAAGCCCCGCAATTTCGACCAGTATGTCCACCCTTGGGTCATGTGGTCAAATCACTTATTTGATATTTGGGAACGAGCTTTTCGATCCGCTCTAGTTCGTAATTAGAAATTTGCGAAGGCACCAGGGTTTTTCCGAAGGCAGTTTCGAAACCATGTTTCATTGCCACTTCAAGCTCCGGCATCGAAACACTTCTTGCGAGGACTTCGAACAAGTTTGCGTGTCTATAGCCGTTGACTTGTTGTGCATTGCCGAATACTTCCGCCATTTTGTTTTGGTCTTGGTTCAGAAGAATGGAACCATGTTGCAACACTGCATTCTTGCGACGCAATTGAGCGCTACCGATCATCTTTTTGCCGCCGTACTGGAGATCCGCATTGGTAGTGGCTCTGAAGCAGTCATAATTGGCGCGGTAGTCAGAGTTGGAGGTGCCGAGTTCTAGAGTGATACCGAATTCTTTTACCGCTTCTATCAATCCCTGACAAATTTGTTTATAAGCAATTGCCACGCTTGTGCTAAGAAACCCTTGCTGCGGCTGCAGACCTTCTTGCACTGTATTCGGTGACGATACCGAGGAAGGTGACGACCGATCAGTTGATGACGGCAAAATCGAAACAGAATTTTGATTTGATTGATGTTCGCTGGCTGCTCTGTCCTTATCCTTGTCACCAATACTGGTGCCGACAAAAGAGTATGTCAAATCGCCAAGGTGTAGAACAGCCCGTCCGCCTGTTGGTCTGCGAACGACATCCAAACCATGATCTTTAATTGATTGGATTTCCTGAGAAGTAATCTTTTGAGAATAGCCAATCGAAATCGCCGCTGGTTTCCATCCATACAAACGCAAAGTTGGTGGCACCTCACCAGCGAGATGCGCTTCCAAGATCGCTTCATCCGCCGCCATGTTGAACGCAGGTTCGAACTCGCCATAGGTGATGAGGCGCCAGTCCATGGAACTTAAGAGACGCTTGCTTTGATTATCGGTGGAGCTGTAACGGCAGTATCACTATAAGTAAATGCTTCTTCGAGTTTAGCGCGAGCAGCTTCGTATTCTTGTTTGGTATCTGCGTAGATGTCGGCGATAGGTTGTCCGCCTTCAACTTTTGCACCAACTTTGTCTCGAAGCACCACACCGACTGCTAAATTGATCGGCTCTCCTTTTTTAGTGCGTCCCGCACCCATCAACTTGCAAGCCTCTGCGACTTTCCGTCCGTCGAGATGCTTGACCCATTTGGTGCCCGTTCCTGGAACTAGAAAATCGTATCTTTGTTTTGCCGTCGGCATCAAAGAATAATCTTCGATCACGCTAGCGTTGCCACCTTGCGCTTTTATAAGAGTGCGGAAACTCTCAAGCGCTTTGCCGCTTTCCATCAAGTCTCTAAGTACTTTGTGTGCGGATGCAGCATCCTTACACTTACCTGCGGTGATTAGAGCAAGGGAACCCAACTCCATACATAGTTCTTGCAAATCAGATGGTCCGCCACCTTTCAAAGTTTCAATCGCCTCGATCACTTCGAGAGTATGACCAACAGCCAATCCTAAAGGTTGCTCCATATCAGTAACGACAGCAGTGACTGGACGTTTCAAACGATGACCAACTTCGACCATTGTCCGAGCCAATTCTGTGGCTTTTTCTTCTGTTTCCATAAAGGCACCACGTCCGCACTTAACATCGAGAATGATCAAGTTAGCGCCAGCAGCGATTTTTTTGGACATCACCGATGCGGCAATCAATGGAATGGATTCAACCGTACCTGTGACATCGCGCATCGCATAAATTTTGCCGTCGGCAGGTGCAAGTTCTTGAGTTTGGCCGCCGATCGCCATTCCTATCTTTTTGACCTGGCTAATAAAATGGTCAATGGAAAGATCGCTTTTAAAACCAGGAATGGCATCGAGCTTGTCAATTGTTCCGCCAGTATGACCGAGACCGCGACCCGAGAGCTTTGCCATCGGGATGCCTGCGGCTGCGAGCAAAGGCACGAACACTAAGGTCGTTTTGTCTCCAACTCCGCCGGTACTGTGCTTATCGGCGACGAGTGGTCCGATGGATGACAGATCTAAAACAGAACCAGATTTGCTCATTGCGTCGGTCAACCATGCCGTTTCGTCCGCGTTCATGCCGCGCCAGCAAACAGCCATTAGCCATGCTGAGAGTTGATAATCGGGAATTGATGCGTCAGTGACGCCCTTGATCAAGAAATCGATCTCGGATTTTGAGTGTTCTCGTCCAGAGCGCTTGGCCAGGATGAGATCTACCATTCTCACTAATTTTGTCTCCAATTCTTGGTTTTGGCTGCTTCTGTCGTAGCCCCCACCCAGGCTAGCCTCTTGACGACTTCGCCAAGATCTGGATAATGGGGAATAGGGAGCGAGACCCACGAAGCATACTATGAAGTCTTATCGGTCTCCTCCCCTTTTTATTGGGAATATTCTGTGAAGAATTGGCGTCCTTAACGCCATGACCTAAAACACTTTGCTTGCAGGTGTTATCCTTTCTTTGCTCGGGCATACCAGGACCCGGACGAAGGAATCAGATGCAGACCCTTCCAAACGTCAAAGAAGAAAAAGGCACCAGAGCGGCGGCTCGGCTTGGTCAGATTAACTTCATCAATTCGTTGCCTGTAATCGTGCCGATGATGCGGCACTGCGACAACCTCAGGGCACAGATTGTTTTAGCGACGCCATCCGAACTTAACCGTCAATATGCTGAGAACAAGCTTGATCTCGGCGCCATGAGTTCATTTTTCTACCTGCAAAGCAACGATATGCAGCTTGTTCACGGGCTTTCCATATCGAGTGTGGGACCTGTTGGTAGTGTTTTGTTCTTCAGTAAAAAGGATCCGCGCGAGCTGACTAATTGCAGAGTAGCTGTGCCAATGTCATCGGCTACTTCAATCAATTTACTGAGAGTGCTGTTGCTGGAACAATTTGGAGTTCAACCGATTTTGGTGAACGCTGAGTCGCCTGACTTGGACAGGGAAGATCTGGATGGTGCGCTCGTAATCGGAGATCGCGCCTTGCTCGTCGATCCAGCTTGGTCCGCCAAATTCGTCAGGCTCGATATGGGTGCATGGTGGTTTGAAAATTATCACTTGCCGATGACATTTGGTGTGTGGGCCGCGAAAACAAAATGGGCCGAATCAAATCCTGAAATGTTCGTTGATTTGAGTGCCGCACTTGTGTTGGCTGCTAAAGAGGGACTTTCCACTGATTTGGATAAAGTGATCGATCAGTCGATGGAACGTCTTCCGTTATCTCGCATTCGGTTGCAGAAATATTTCAAAGAGGAACTCAATTTCGAATTTGGTGCCTCCCACCAAAAGGGGCTTGAGCTGTATCGCGACCTGTGTCACAAATACAAACTTTTTCATTCAAGTCACTCTCAATGAACTTATCCTTGGATCGTCTATCTGAGAAGCGCCCATCCGAGGAGGGCCTCTGCAGCAAGCTGCTCGGCTCCTGCACACTAGTGGGGTCTGTCCTAGGAGGGACTATGCAGCAAGCTGCTCGGCTCCTGCAGCAAGCTGCCCGACTCCGCAAGCCGCTCGGCTTACATCTGCATAAATTGGCACTTCTTTGCTTTTGCATTCTTGCAATTGCTGGGTGTTCCGAACAATCCGCAACGCCGCCAGTGCTGCCGAAAGTTCCAGATGACGAGTTGAGAAAGTCGATCACTGATCAAGCGCATCAAGTCGATCAAACGGTTATTGACGGTTGGTTTTTTGGCCAGGAACCAAGACTTTTTAAAAGCGCGTATAGGAAAACAACGCCCGAACAGAAAGCTGCGTTTGCGATGGACTACGCAAAAATGATTACGAATTCTGGTCAACAAATGGAAGTTAAATGGGATAGCTACGTTCCATATTCGAAGCGTCGTGACTTCGCAAGCCAGTGGTGGAGCGACCCCGCTCATGACACGGAATTTGTGAAACAGGATCCTAAGTATAAAGTGATGTGGATCCACGAGGCGCTTCTTGATGGAAGTGAATTGTGGTGGCGTTCATATGAACGATTAGGCGGTGCGAGTGTGCCGCCGCCAGCTGTTCTTGCTCATGATGCTGAACAGAGTCTTGTCTCTAAATATTCTGAAAGCGATAATAATCCCGGCAGTTTTAGTACACAGCCGCGCTAAAGCAGCACACCAAATTTTGTTTGGTTGCACCACATCACAGGTCGAGCAGTGGACCTCTCGTTTAGTCCCGATCGGCTGAGGGCATATTTGGCCCGGAGTCTGTTTCGGGGCTGGTTAAAAACCCTCGCTCCATTTCTATTGGGATATGCGGCTAGCATAGCCGTGCTCCAAAATTGAGGGCTCGATTTCTATGCAAAGCAGCAAACGTCCTGAAAGTACGCCTCCATCAAGAGCCGCGGACAATCAGGATTGGATTGCTAAGGTAAAGAGAATTACTCTGATTTTGACTGTCGTTACAGCTTTGATCGTGGCTGGCGTCAAGCTCTTTGAAGCTGTATCCACTGCCGCTACAATTTCACCGCATATCCAGCAGTTACAAGGCGACCTGGATAAAACCTATGACCGGACGCACCGCGAACTGGAAAAATACAACAACAGACCATAAGCACTGGTGTTACTTCGTCCGAACTTAAGCAGCGTTTCGATTGTTGAATATCGCCCAAGAAGTCCACTAATCTTTCGGGCTTGATTATTAGACTGAAGAGATGTCAATGTTTGCTGTTTGGCAAACGTTAAACGTTGTTATACTTAGGAGTGTTAATTTTGGAAGCGGTTTTAAACTTAAATGGCTGGACCTCAAAATTCAGGTTCCTTTGACGACGGACCCAATCGGTCCAGTCAGCCTGCACCTCGTGAAGTTCATTTCGTGCTGCAAAAGCGCTACGAAGTGGTCAGCCATCTCGGCCAAGGCGGCATGGGCACGGTTTACATGGCCAGAGATCTGCGGCTTGCCAACCGTCATTGTGTCGTCAAGAAATTAAGAGATGACTTCTTCAGAGAGGAAGACAAGCAAAAGGCGCTCGAATTCTTTAAACGAGAGGCTGATGTTCTTAGCCCCCTCAAACATCCAAACATTGTCAGCATTCTGGATTCTTTTCAAGAAGATGAAAACTATTACCTCGTCATGGAATATGTCGAGGGCGAGAATCTGCACCAAATGCTCAACAAGCGCGGTGAGCCGTTCCCCGAAGAACAGGTCTTACAGTGGGCTGTGCAGATTGCCGATGTGCTGCACTTCTTGCACAGTAATGACCCCAAAGTGATCTATCGTGACTTGAAGCCAAGCAACGTCATGATCGATACCAAGGACCGGGTCAAACTGGTGGATTTCGGTATCGCCAGGCCATATGCGGAAGATTCTGACAATACACATGTGGTCTCAGCGGGTTACTCCCCTCCAGAGCAATACTGGGGCGCGGCGGATCCGCGGTCGGACATCTATGCTCTTGGTGCCACAATGCACTTCTTACTTACCGGGCAAGAGCCGCTGGCTCTTCAGGTCAGTTCGCCTAAGAGAATCAATCCAAAGATTTCGGATCATACGGATGAAATTGTTCAGCGAGCTACTGCGCAGGATGTTTGGTTGCGATATCAAAATGCGCCTGAAATGCAGCAGGAACTTGAATATGTGCCGAAACAAAAACAACCCTTGAAGCTTGTGCAAGCAGCCGTTGTTGTCGTGGGATGCTTGATGGTTCTTGGTTTAGGCAATTTTTTGATCTCCAAAATGGGCAGTCCAAAAGATTCTTCTATAGTCAAACAACCACAGATTGGCGATAAGACTCTCAAGCAAAAAGATGATCAGATCAAGAGATTGACGGACGAAAAGAATCGCGCTCTTGAAAAAATCCGCGCCTATCAAACCCAGGATGACACAGCTTCTCAGCCTCCCTCGCTAGTTCCGTCGCTTGTTCTCCCGACTGAGCAGTCTCAAGCTATTGCGCAAAGACAGCCGCCTATTCCGGTGCCTGTACCTGAAAAATCTAAAGCCGTTGCCTTCAAAGAAATGGATGAAGCTTCTTTGACTGACCCTGAAGGACTAGCGCCTCTTGAAGAGGATAGCGGTAAGCGCGGTCTGAACTAGGCGCACTATATATGGTGTTGTCTGAGATGGAGCGTTTGCTCCATCTCTAGTGTTTTAAGGCCATGCAGATTACTGTGATTCCGAAAATAATTCGATATGCCACAAAAACTAAGGTGGAGTGGTTGCGCAAGTACTTCAAAAACCAAGCGATAGCCGCATAGCTGACAACCGTCGAGACGAGTAAACCGACGACAAGATCTGTGGTGGCAGTGTTGTTAAGTCCTGCCGCCATCATGTCCTTCAACTCAAGCAAGCCACTTAGAACAATTGCGGGAATGCCCAGCAAAAAACTAAATCTTGCCGCATCCTCGCGTTTCAGATTTAAAAACATCGCAACTGTTAGTGTCGACCCGCTGCGTGAGCAGCCTGGGATGAGCGCCATCGCTTGTCCTAAACCTACTAAAAAACCATCTCGTCCGCTGATTGTTTCGATTCCGCGAGTGTGTTTTGCCATCTTTTCGGCTAGAAGCAACAAGCATCCCATCACAATTGAGGCAACGCCAATCACCAATAATGATCTAAATGGACCATTGGGATTTTCAATTGTCTTTTTAAGTAGTAGACCCAGAATACAGATAGGCAAGGTGCCGACGGCGATTGCACCTGCGATGCGAAAATCCTGATCGCTGTAGTTTTTTTCCTTCAGGGCCTTGAAGGCTCCTAATGAGATGCGGGCAATATCGTTGCGGAAATAAGTGAGCACTGCTAGCACAGAGCCCAGCTGAATCACTGCCGAGTAGGCGGCGCCGGGATCGCCCCATCCAGCCAGCGCAGGCACAACACGCAGATGGGCTGAACTGCTGATGGGAAGGAATTCACTCAAACCTTGAACTATCCCGAGCACCACGGCTTCCACAAGGGACATTGGGTTATCCGTCATCTGTTTCCTCGTCGCTCGATTGCTCTAAATTTTCTTCGTCATTGACCGCGCTGCCAATGAATCTATGGTCGGAAGCCGGTGCGGAACCCTTTGTTCCCTGAATCCAACTAGACAGACCTTGTTTTGCTCGTTTCGATTTCTCTTCATCAGACTCATCAGCGCCAGCATCGGCATTGCGAGTTTTTCCACCGAGCAACAGCAGCAGTTTATCGAGAGTTGCCACAGCTTCTGGCTTTATGTCAGTGAATTCTAAGCCTATGACAGTTTTGTTGGCTAACCAATTTCGCTCAACGCGAATGACGCGGCTGGTAACAGGTATTTCGCCAACTGATGACTCCACTACGATGTCGACGCTGTTGCCAATGTCGT
This sequence comes from Candidatus Melainabacteria bacterium, assembly GCA_003153555.1. Classification (GTDB taxonomy): domain Bacteria; phylum Cyanobacteriota; class Vampirovibrionia; order Obscuribacterales; family Obscuribacteraceae; genus PALSA-1081. Next base: position 147,283 of record PLZS01000185.1, read on the forward strand.
CAGGCAGTGCTTGCACGGTTTCTAAAGCGACGCCTGAGCGCGATATATCTTTGGTGCGTATTTCCGAGCCCAACCGCTGACCTTCCGAGTTGGACATCCGAACAGGTGCGTCTACAACAACTCTGGGCTGCCGTCTTCTTTGCACAACGGGGACTACGGGATCTAGCTTGGGAGTAGAGCAGACCATGCTCGTCTTGCCGCCAGAATGCTGTGCACCTATGACTGACGAGGACCAGAGACCATTAAAAGCATTGTCGGTTGAGTCACTAACAAACCAAATTCTTGTGCCCTTTGGCAAAACCTTATTGGTCTCTTTACTTGTGCGAATCTGGATGCAGAGCTGATTACCGGCTTTTCCCAGGATGGTGGCACGTCCGAATCCCACTTCTCCTGGGGCAGCCTCCACCTTGACTTTATAAACCTTGCCGGCTTCGAACATGAGATGTTTCCTTGACGTTACGTTTGGCTTCGAGGTGGCACTTTGCATCACTTCCAACGTCTCGTAATTATTGCACTGTTCTAAGTGGAAGAGGCACGACTTTGAAGTGATAAGTTCGTACAGGCTGGCGTTTTCATACAACCAGAGATTAACTGCGCTTTTGCTGTTTTAGTCATATTGCAGTTTTGGAATTATCACTCATAGTATTGGGGGCGGTTTAGTCGCACTGCTATGCACCGCTGGTGGTGCGAAACGATTGCTTCCGTTGCGGCATAAAAACTGCCGACACGACAATTGGGCATTGACAAACTTCGGTGAGGATGTCAACTTAGTCACTTCCATTTACGAATCTGATCGAGCGTGATGACATATAAGTTAGGCGTCAATTCTCTTCTTATTGCTACTACCACTATGTTTGTAGGCAGTGCAGCTTTTGGGGCGGAAACAGTTGCAGGGAAGGATGGAGACATAGCGCCTAAACCTCCATTGCAGGGCCAGTCCGATAAGTCGTCAAGTGATCCTGTCAAAGGAGAACTTCAGGACTCATCAAGTTCGTTAAAGGGCGGCGATGGGCACTCGTCGAGTGCACCCATTCAGGGTGGAGTGCAAGACTCATCGATCGCACCGCTCCAAGGTGGAGTCGTTCAGCGTTCATCGATCACACCGCTCCAAGGTGGAGTAGTTCAGCGTTCAACTATCGCACCACTCCAAGGTGGTGTGGTCCAGCGCTCATCGATCGCACCGCTTCAGTCTCAGAGTGGAGTTCAGGACTCATCTAGCGTACCGCTCCAGGGTCGAGTGCAGGACTCAAGAAATCCTTCGTTACGTGGACGTGTCGATGAGAATGGCAATCCCCAAGCCACTCTACGACCTGGGATTCCAAATTACGCAGCGATAATGCGAATTGTTCAATATAAGCAAAACGACACAACACCTCCCGTGGTACCAGCACCGCCTCCGCTCTCACAATCTGAAATTGAGCAGGCGCGATTTCGCGACGTTGTAAATTTAGATCGAGTGCCAGTGAGGGCGAATACGGATAGCGGGCAGCCTTTACGCAGCAATGTTAATGACGAACCACCGAAGCATTCCCTTCAGAGCGGTCGTCCCCAACGTACTGAGATTGCGATGCCCCAGCGGAGTGTAATTGATATACGCTATCGACCAGGTAGCGAGCAGACGTTGCATTTTACAGCTGACGCTGACCGGCCGCTCAGATCATATATTGAGGGTTACGAACCGACAAAGGTCGACGCTCTCCCAGACATTCTAATTCGTCGTCCTCCAACAGTCGAAGCATCAATTGTTCTCATGCAACCTTTACCCTCTAGGGCGTTGGTACCGGATCGTATTGAAGAAGTACCGGCGGCTCGCCTTAAGAAAGACAAGTCGCCTGCAAGATCTCAAGAGCTGAAAGAGAAGAAAAAACAAAAGAAAAATGAGTTGGAGCTCGCCTCGAAAGCCAAGCCTCAGCCACAGGTAGCGCTGACTGCGCAGATCGACGAGTCCTTGTTGTGGGATCAGTGGTATCAGCACATCAATGACTTGGTGTGCAATGCATTGACTAAAACAATGCCGAATCATGGTAATCCAGCTGGCACGAATCGCATCCACATAACCGTGTGGACAGATCACCGGCTCGAAGCGAGACTGGTTCAGGGCAGCAATGCAAAGTTCAACGCTGCAATTCTAGAGGCGTATTCTTCCCTTAACGGAAGTTCGGATTTGGAATTTCCGCGCGGTACACGCAGGAAGCAGAATGATTATGAGACAGCGCATATTCAGGAAATTCCAGCCGTCACCGCTTCATTTGACTCCAAAACTATCCATGGAGACATGGAGACTTTGTTGACGTCCTCTCCGCCCTGAAGGACGGGAGATTCCTGGGCTTAAGCAGCATTCTGCTTAATATCTCCACAGGCTTGCACGGCGCGCCCGCCGCTAGAATGTTTTTTGCCGCATTTAGGTCGGCATGTTCTTCATGATGGCACATAACACACTTAAATTCCGCTTGACTAACTCTATTTTCTTTGGCTCGATGGTGGCACTCAGAACATTGCAAGCTTGTGTGTGACGGATTTACAAGGATCACTTGTCCGCCTCTCCACTGTTGCTTGTATTCCAGCTGCCTTCTAAATTCATGCCATCCCTGATCTAATATAGATCTGTTCAGCCCTGACTTCGCTTTCACATTTTTTCCGGGATCTTCAATCGTCCCTTTCGCTGACGCACTCATATTCTTCACTTTCAGATCTTCCAGTACGATAACCGCGTGATTCTTGCTGATCGAACTGGTCAGTTTATGCAGAAAGTCTTTTCGAACATGAGCAATCTTCGAATGAATTCGTTGCACTTTCCGTTTTTGTTTACGCCAATTATTTGAATACTTTTGTTTTCTAGCGAGTTTCCGCAGCGCTCCTGCTAGTTTGCTTCTTACTTGGCCAAAACTGTTGATTGGAGCTACAAAAGAGCCATCCGATAAAGTGGCAAATCTGGTCACACCCATATCTATGCCAACCTCATTTTTCGATGGATGCATGGGATCCTGTACGTCCATTTCAACCTGGATCGACACAAACCAGTTGCCCATCGATCTGGTTACCGTCACATTTTTGATCGTTCCTTCGATTTCCTGACTCTTCCTGAACTTTACCCAGCCAATCTTCGGCAGGTACACTTTTTTGTTGTCTAACTTCGTCCCTTGTGGAAATCGGAATGTATCATGATCGCCCTTTTTCTTGAACTTAGGAAAACCCTTGCTGCCATCGAAGCAATGTTTCAGCGCCAGAGATAAGTCTTTCACTGATTGCTGCAACGGCTGAGAATGCACTTCCTTCAAGAAGTGAAATTCGTCTTTCCATTCCACTAAACGACCGCAAATTTCCGCATAACTAAATACGCCTTTTCCATTTTTGAGGCAACTCTTTTGGCACTCCAAAGCCTTATTCCAAACAAACCTAGAAGAGCCAGCGAAGCGGCAAAACAGTTCCGCTTGTTCAGCAGTTGGTTTCAATAAAAAACGATAGCCTTTTCTTGTCATCATAACCTTATGATATGCTTGGTCTATGGAAAAGACAAATGAAATTCGAACAGGCCGCCACTGTGTTTTTAATCTTCATGTGCATTTGGTCTTTGTGACAAAATACCGTCGTCGTATTTTCACAAGAACCATTCTTGATCGAATGGAGGATGTGTCTAGAACTGTTTGCAATGACTTCGAAGCAGATTTGATAGAATTTAACGGCGAAAAAGATCATGTCCATCTTTTGATCAATTATCCGCCAAAAGTGCCGATTTCGAAATTAGTCAATAGCCTGAAAGGCGTTTCTTCCCGGCTTCTAAGGAAAGAATTTCCAGAATTAGGAAAGAACTACTACAATGGTGTTCTATGGTCACCGAGTTACTTTGCTGCATCCTGTGGAGGCGCACCAATTTCCATAGTGAAGCAGTACATCCAGTCGCAAAGTCCACCAGAATGACCGCTTACGCGGTCGCTCCTTGCATCCCCGCCCTAAACGACGGGGCTTTACGGATCATCCGGTAAAATAACCTGACAAATGCCAGTTCTCCGAGCTTTTTTTCATACTTTCAAATTAGTTGGAGTATATGATCATAGCCATGCGAAAAGGCTATTCGAAGCATCTGCTCACTGTTCTGATTTTGTTGCCGATTTTTTCGGTGCATTCCGTATGGGCACAGAATACGGCTCCGCAAGAGTCCAATTTGCAGGCGCGGCCGGCTCGGAAGGCTGCTCCAATTGTTTTAACTCCAATTGTTCCCCAGGCTGATCAGTCACTGCGAATTAAACGAGCACCAGCGGCCGCAACCAGTGCTACAAAACCCGCAGTTGGTGCCCCGACAGCAGCGGTCGCTGCCCCTAAGCCAGTGGCAAAGGGATCCGCCCTAGATCGTGGAAAATACTTCTCGCGCCATGGTGCCTACAGTGACGCTTTGAACTTCTTCACGCGCGCAGCCGATGCGGAGCCGAAAAACCCCGAGCCTTACAATCGGCGTGCTCGGGTTGAGTGGCAATTAGAGAAAAATGATGAGGCGCTTGAAGATGTTCGATACGCTATAAAGCTGAATCCTGACTATGCTGAGGCGTTTTGCACTCGTGCTGCTATTTTAAATTCGACTGGGCATTATCACGATGCGATTGTGGATGCTGCACTTGCTATTGAACTGAAACCTAAATTACGCGAGGCGTATACAATTCAAGCGTCTGCCTATCGCAATCTCAAGCAATACCGCGAAGCGGATGATCTTCTCGCTAAGCTAGAGTCAATGTCCGATTCCGTATCAGCTTTTGATGAGTGGGCACCAAAAATTGACTACACTCAGTACATCAGTGACCTTCAATCAAGTATTCGTCAACATTGGCAAGGTCCGCAAGGGAATTATCCCTCCATCGTAGTTTTGTTTAAGCTGCACCGCACTGGTCAAATCACTGATGTGAGAGTCAACAGCGCTGGTGTTGCTACCGCAGACAATGCCGCTATCGAAGCAGCTAAAAGTGCCGCACCATTTCAACAACCTCCTGCCGGTTCGCCGCCGGATTTTGACGTCTTCGTAGTGCTCGATCCACCGCCACTCCAATCTGTGGCAGAAGTAGACGGAGCGCCGGCATCGGCGCCAGCGCCCACGCCTGTTCCCGCGTCTCCAGCGAGAAAGTTATCCGGAATCAACTGGGGCGGCACTATCAATACTGGGCTCAATCTGATGCGCTTCATCCCGCTACGATAGCCAGATGACGTCGCCTGAAAATACTCATGTGTTCATGCCGGCTATCAGATCTAGCTGGTTCCTGTGGCTCGTTCAGAATGTTCAAAAACTTTCGCTTGGATTTCAGAACCGACTGCGCATAGATGATCGAGACCTTCAAATTCTTCGCAATCTGCCAGAGGGGATGGGCATAATTCTCACGCCTAATCACGCCGACGAAGTCGATCCACGGATTTGCATTGAACTTTCCCGTTTATCCAAGCGGCGATTTATTTTTATGGGTAACCGTGAAGCATTCGATGAATATCTAGGCTTTGGCGGCTGGGTTCTGCAACGAATCAACGTCTTTTCAGTGGAGCGTGGTGGTCACGACGTGGCGGCGAAAAAGTACGCCGAAGATGTAGTTAAAGACGGGACGGACGTGCTCGTCATTTTTCCGGAAGGCGAGATTTTTTACCTAAATGATGCTGTGCAGCCATTTCACAGCGGTGCCATCGATATTGGAATTCAGGCAATTATCGATAAAGGAGAAGCAGGCGCAGATTGGAGTGCCTTTGTTGTTCCTATGGCAATTAAGTACACGTATAACAAACCAGTAAGACAGATTCTGGAAAAACGTGTGCAAAAAATGGAGCGACGACTTAAGCAAGATATGTCGGGGTCTGCTTTGCGCAATCGGTTGAATCAACTTCTGTCGGAAGTGGTGCAGCGCGAAGCAGTAGCGCACAATTTGCAGGCTGACACCGATCGTCTTAATCATTTGAATGAGAAGATGACTTTTGTGCGACACGCGTTGCTTGAACAGATGGAGCAAAAGTATTCAGCTGAGGAGGTACGTGAATCTAAAGCGGCTCAGGCTCGAACCATTGACCGAGCCTGGAAGCTCGAATCTGAGTTGCGAGGGAAGATTAAGGGCAAGCCTGTAGAACAACAGTCCGACCTTCGCAAGGATCTAGCTTCCCTAAACGAAGTTGCTCATATGGTAAGTTGGAAACCTGATTATGTCGATCACGATCCATCATCGGAACGCCTGGCGGAAGTCGTGAAAAAACTTGAGCGCGAAATCTTTGGCATCAAACGTCCACGCCAAGTCGCCGCTCGGAATGTTTTTGTGCGCATCGGGGAACCAATAGATTTAGCAAAATATGTGACTGATTTTCGCGCCAATCCTCACCCTGTTCGCCATCTTCTTGCCGATCAATTACGCACCACAATTCAAGCTCTCATTGATGAAATCATCGTTGCGCACGCAAAACCACGCAGTGCTGACGAACCAAGTCAAAGTGACGACCGCGGGTGAGATAATTAAGCACCGCTCTCGGTATCAGAAAGTATCACTCAGAACATCTAAACATCGTCACCTGTGCGACCACCCGGCTTAATCGGCTCCAATTTGAATTCTTTAGGTTTGCCTGCAAGCCATGCAGCAGCTTCCTCTGCGGAGCGGGGACGCGATACAAAAGCGATGGTGCTGGTCTCCGCGTACGTGCTAGACAGATCCATAGTTCGCGGAATCGCGGACAAACTCATCGGACTGGTGTCGCTAGCTGAAAGCGAGAATGCACGAGGCTTACGAGAAATGCCCGTTTCCGAATTGTGCTCAGCTGAGCCGACGAAATCACGCCAATTGGAATGGCCAGCAATGTGTTCAACATCAATTTCTTTGCTGCCAGCCGCCAATGTTTCAACATAGCCATCGATGTTTGTCACCTTCCACGGGCCGGGCGACCGATAGCTGAAGCCCTTGCCGTCTGCGCCAACTGCCTCCCATGTTCTATCAGCATTGAAGGTCACTGTTTGATTCGGAACTGCGGGATCTTCGTAAACCCATTGTTTTGCAATCGCCTTCTGGTCTGCTTCCAACTGAGTGACTTCTTTCACCGCCAGTGGTTTCCCGCCGATTTCAACAGTTATTGGCTTGCTGAACGAGAGGTAGTTGCTTTCATTCTTCAGCAGTGACGACCCATCAGGATAATTCACTTCCCATGGACCCTTCGTATTTCGGTCGTAGACTTTTCCGTCAGCTGTTTTGATCTGCCAGTCTAATTGAGGATTGTAACTGTCGTGAAAAAGGTGATTCTTCGTATATGTTGTTTCGTCACCAGCGTTAGGCACGTCCTTATAAGTCCATTGTTGGTCACCGTTTTCCAGAGTTTTAAATTCCGGTTTATAAGAAGGAGGAGGAGGCACCTCAGCTTTTGTTGGCACATCGCTCGCTTTTTCCGGAGCCGGTGGCTCAGGCTTTGGCTCAACTCTCGCTTCTGAGGGACGAGCCGCGCCCAACTTTCCACCCAGGAAGGCGTTGGCTGCCGCCCAACCCAAGGATGTGCTCTCACCGTCGAGAAGGCTTGGCTGCTTGCCGTTCAGAGTCGTGTCCATCGAATAATAGGCATCACCACCAATAAATCCAGCGATAGCATTGCGAGCCATGTTCTCAGCGGTCAGTGATGGAAAACGCGACGTAACTACGTCGCCCGCCTTTTGTGCATTCCGCCCGAGGAAATCTGCGGCAGAACGCCCTGCATCCGAAGCCCAAGCGGGCGCAATCTCAGAAAGTTTATTGGCTGCCTTTTCACCATATCTCGAAACAGTATTAGTGATTGCGCCTTCAGGCAAGCGTCCCAGAAGTCGAGCGGATCCATCTAGCGCCATAAAGCCAGCGCCTTCAGCGACTCCGTGGTAGAAGCGATTCTTCATGCCTTCGCCCGGTTGCGTAGGATTGAAAGCAAAACCATCAACAAAGCCGGTTGTGCCCGATGTGGTCAAACTTTTTGCCAGGCTGTTCTCCGCCATAAGTGGTTTGATTTCAGCCGCTTCACCGAGCGCGCCGACACCTTTGCCCATCACTCGCGATAAAAGAACGATATCGGTCAACGTGCCTACCGCAGAGCCAGCAATATTGGCGGCCCTCATCGCTCCCGTCAGATTCCGCTCTGGATCTAATCTGACATCCACACCCGCAAGTTGCGCAACACCGTATAAGGGTCTGACCACACCAGCCTTCCAGGCAGAAGAGGCGAACTCACCCATCACATCCCCAACACCAGCTGAAGCACTGGCATTTTCCGAAGGCTGACTTATCGATGATGCTTCAAGTTTAGACATGGGCACTCCTAGCGGGCTTTTAGGGAGGATTGCCAGTGACAATAGAGATTCATTGTTACCAAAACACAACCGTTTAGTGGAACACTTGATAGATATGGTCGTCCATATTGTTAATCAGAGGCGACAGACTTGTTATTCAACGCACGTGATGCGCGTAAAAGGCATTTGACGGAGTACCATGTCGCCAAATAGAATTTCCTTTAAAAACAAATTGACAGCATTTTCAGCTTTAGCGCTTATGCATGGATCGGTTTGTTCTGCTAATTCTTCTTCAATTTATCTGCAGCAAGGAATAGCTGCTTATAACAGCGGAAACTATGCCGTGGCAGAGGCGGATTTAAAAATAGAAGTGAGCACTTCGCCAAACAATGCGCTTGCTCATTACTATCTCGGAAACACATATTTGCAGCTCAAACAAACCGTTGCTGCTTATGCAGAGTTTAAAAAAGGGTTGGAGCTGTCACCTGTTGGTCAGCTACATAACTACTGCTTGGTGGCTCTTGAAAGGATGGAGGCGACGTGGCCAGAATTTACGAGGCCAACTGAGGTAGCCATACCATTTTTGAGCACCATGGAGCATATAGAAAAGCAAACCGGTGATACTTCTGATAACCCGTTAGCCGCTCAAGCTCATGCTTACTTCGAAGCAAAAAGGAATCGTGACATGCAGAGAGCTTCTGCCGCGAATCCAGCTTTATTGGATACTTTTAAGAGAATCAAGACTCAAAGCGATATCGTCGAACAAAACATTGGTGCTGTAGGCAGAGCTGTCGCGAACGATTCCACTACTAACGGGCTGCTCGAAATAGACGCACTCAAGCGGCAACGTGATCAAAAGATTGCGGCAATGAAAGCTTCGGGCACTCCTTGTACACAATCCGAAATTGACAAAGCGTGCGCTTTTTACAATTCGAAAATCGCCGAAATTCAAGCTCGCCTTGAGGATTCGTACAAGATGCACCAAACTGATGCTGCGATAGAAACGAGGCATTTTCAAAATGATGTGCACGACTTGACCGACCAATTGACTAGCACCAAATCGTTGCCGGGCACTCCTGTTCTTCAAGCCGCTGGAACATCGCTGTACACGCGGCAGTATGGAGATCCAAGCGGCACTCCAAAGAAAGAGAAACCTCCTGAAGAACTCGTCGCCACCCCAGAAACTCTTACTCTGGATGCCCATACCGCTCCGGGTAAATTCATTTACCGAACTACTAAACAACCTGGCACTGCTCCAAGTCGATTTGGGGCAGACCTAGACGTGCGCGGAACGTTCCTTAAGAAGTAGCGTGTTTATTGAAATATATAACGCCTGCAGAAATTCAAAAGGACTAGTGTTCATTTTTGGTTAGCGTCGTTTGTTCATCCAACGCTAATCGATAAACATCTGATTTCTTCCAATGAAATTGATCTGCGAGAAGAGCGGATACGTCCTTTACTGATCGTCCCGCATCGAACTCGGCGCGAATTGCCACTCGCACTTCATCTTCAGTCACTTGTACGGACTCATCGCTTTCTGGCAGTCCCGCCACCACTAAAACGAACTCGCCTCGAATTTCCTCAGTTGCATATTTTTTGAGCATGAAGGAAATGGTGCCCCGCACAAACTCTTCATGCAATTTAGTAAGTTCTCGCGCCAGGCAAATTTGGCGGTCTCCAAAGACTTCCGACAACGCCGTCAAATTTTTTACGAGTTTATGCGGCGATACATAAAAAATAAGAGTGCGACTTTCCGTTCTCAACTCTTCTAGACGAGCTTTCTGCGCTGACAGTTTGTCTGGCAAAAATCCCTCAAAAACGAATTTATCGCACGGCAGTCCACTGCCAACCAGTGCCAATAAGAACGCACTGGGTCCGGGAAGTGGTATCACGGTCATTCCTAACGCAATTGCTTCACGCACAATTTGATAGCCAGGATCCGAAATCAAAGGAGTGCCGGCGTCTGAGAGCAGAGCTACCGTGTGTCCTGCCTCTGCCGCCTGTCTTAGCGCCTCCAGCCTGTCAGCTTCATTGTGTTCGTGGCAACTGACCATGTGTTTCTTCAAACCAAAATGGTTGAGTAGTTTGATTGTTACGCGTGTGTCTTCAGCCAATACGAAATTGGCACTTTCGATGGCACTGCGCGTACGTATTGTTAAGTCATCAAGGTTGCCAATTGGAGTGGCAACTATGAACAGGGTTCCTGACATCTATCCGTCCGTTGTCATCATCATGACTGCCTTTCAAAACACCAAATATATACGATTTCACCGTTTAAGCTAGCAAATGGATTTAGAGCTTCGGTTGAATTGACACATGTTATCTACAGGCTTTTCTACAGCTGTAGATAATTTAATACCGTAGTTTAACGGCACCAACTTGTATTCTGAACTCAAATCGTTCAATGCTGATGTCGCAATGGTTTGCTGTGAGCTTCCTGAAAACTGAATGCCTGTAAAGCTGCGGCCTTGCGTGTACATGGAATAATGATCAGAGTGAAAAGCTCAACCGCGCGCCAAGGCCCTGAAAAAAAACTTTCCAGTATCTTCAGGCAGCTGAGGCTGACTGCGACCGATGTAATACTTTGTTACGGCAGCAATCGATCGTGCCTGCGAGAAGATATTCGTCATGCGGATCATGTCTGCGAACTATCAGAAGAATATGCTTTTCGTGCCATTTGTTTGTGGCTAGTCACCACATATGGTTCATCCGCATACAGCCCGTCTATTCAGTCGGATTTGGCACACGTTGCAAACAACTTGTCTGAAGCCTTTACGACATCAGGCGAATATCCTTTCGCCAGTGATCTTCCCGATCAGTCGTTCAAACGCTTCTACGAGAGCGCACTACCGCTGCTGGATGGTTGTCTTGAGCACATTGAGATCTTAGGTTCTCTATACGAGCACATTCATAAGTTTCCGCTTTACATAGATGATGATGGAAATTTTGATATTCCAACTCATATACAGCAGAAGGATAAACGACGTCTAGCAGGGCAGTTCTATACGCCTGCCCAGATAGTTGATTATTGTTTTGAGCGGGCTGTCGGTGCAGAAGAAGATAAGTTCATTATTGCGCTTAAATCGTTTATACAGCAGCCTGGAGATCGGCTTGCAGAGTCGAACAACGTGACGTCTTCACTTTTCCCTAATATTCTGGACCCGTCTTGCGGCACGGGCAATTTTTTGCTAGGCGCGATCAGATTGATAAAAAAGCACAGCCTGAGTGGCAATCACAAGCAGCTAATCAATACGATCGGAGCTTGTTTGTATGGCTTGGAGATAGATGGACGGGCTGCATCAATAGCGCGTGTGAGTATCATGCTTGCGCTGGTGGACTGTTGGTTGGGATTGGAGGCTTTTGAACTTAAGCCCCACATTCTCTTCCTGTTGAATAACTTGCGTTTGCACATTAGGAACGTTGACACGTTGTACGCGGCACCAGAGGAATCGGACTCAAACACTGAGAATTGGGTTTCCCGACCCAGGCAGTTCATGCTCGTAATAACCAATCCGCCTTATCTCAGTTTTGGTGCAAGGAATCAACCTAAGCTTATAGAAAGTGCCACCGCTTATTTACGTCGAAAGTATCCAAACTCGGCAGAGTATAAAATCCGCATTCACTCAATTTTTCAGGAAATCGCTTTGCGCTATGCAAACTTTGAGGGAATTGCCACTTTGCTTATACCAGACGGTTTCTTGACCGGTGGGTATTACAAGAAATTGAGACAAATGCTGTTAGCCAAGTCTCAATTATATTCATTTGCTGAGCTTCCGGCTGATACCGTACCCGGTGCTGTAGTGGGAAGATGGTGTGTTGCAAGTTATAAGAGGACTGTCGGTCACGAGTTGGACTATTCAGTAGATCTTTATTCACATATTGAAGGACAATCACTGGTTTATAGCCTACCTAAGTCGGCGTTGGTTTCTCGAGATCAAAGTCGGTTTCGCTTGGTGTTCAATTCGATCGATGAAAAATTGTGTGCACTGATCGACAGTCTGAGCCCGCTTTCCACTGAATTTCAGGGACGCACGGGTATCCGAGCGCTGAGCGGACAAAGCTCGATTATTGCCAACGAGCCTCGGGGAGTCAACTGGCGGCGAGGGATAAAGTCTGGCTCATCAGTGCAACCGCATGTGGTGACATGGAATGGTGTCTGGCTTCACGTTGATGCGAGCCTTTTACACAGAGGAGGCTTTGACTCGCAAGTAATTGAAAATCCAAAGATCCTAATTAGACAAACCGGCGATCGCTTGATTGCCGCTTATGATGCTTCCGCTCTTTATCATCTGAATAATGTTCATAGTCTCAGCCCACGAATTTCTTCAACTCTTAGTTTGCACTTTATCGATGGTTTGCTGAATTCCAGCTTTTGGCTATATCTGTATCGACTCAAAACGAGAGAACAAGGGCGGGCATTGGCCCAAATAGATATTGAAACGCTCGAGTCGATGCCGTTGCCGAGTCGGAATGCAACCATCGAAGGTCAGATTTCTGCTTTGACACGGCTATATAGAACGATGGATTCGTCGTCTCAGTCAGACATTCAGAAGCGCATCCCAAACGCGATCGATAAACTTGTTTACGACATCTACTGCTTAGATGAAGCGGTAGTGAAACAAATAGAGGGCGGCTGTGGGAAACTTACCGACAGCCGAGTCGTATTGCCAACGGCAAAAGAGATACTCTCCTTGCAAAATCTAGCTCCTAATTCTGAAGAGGTTGTATGTCATTCGTGAGTCGCTGTGCTCAGCGGCGCGGCTGCGCAACAGCTGAGACAGATCGTTTAATGCTGGCGAGGATGTCGGCGCTACCACGTATTCGATCCACTGTCATGTTTTTGCTTGTTGCGCTCGCCTGTTTAGCTAACTTTGTGGAAAGCTCGGCCGTGTCAGCTTTCCCGATGACCAAGGACAAGCTGATGAAGCCATTCGGCAAGGAAAAACTTCCTCCCCCGATAGTGATTCGAGACAAGTGGGCTGTTCTGATCGGATTGACCAAGTATCAAGACAGCAAAATAGCACCGCTCAAACATACAACGGCCAATTTAGCCTTGCTCACTAAGGTGATGAAAGATCCAAACGGCGGACGGTTTGCTGATGATCACATCACCACCCTGTTCGACGTTCAGGCGACAAAAAAATACGCTGAATATCTGCTTACGGAAGGCTGGCTAATTAAAAAGGCGCTGCCGAATGATTTGATTCTGCTTTATGTTTGTGGTCGAGCCTCGTTTACCGAAGATGATGCCATTCTTTTTACATATGAATCGGTCGCCAACTCCCCCGCCACAACAGGATTGTCTCTTAATGCATTGCTGGCAGAAATTCACAGACGAACACAGAGCAAGAACATTGTTTGTATCGCCGATCTCTCACCTTTGATGGAAAGCCCCACAGTGCCAAGAGGGATCTGGCAAAACATCGCCAATGCTGCAAAAGTCACTATCCTGGCCGCAAGCGTGCCTGGGCAGCCGTCTTATCAGTCGAACACGATGGGCAGTACTCTTTTTACTCGTTATTTTGCGGATGGATTGCAAGTTGGCGGTGGGGCTATGAGTCTGAATGACATTGCCCAATATGTTTGCCAGAGCACAGAGGCGGACGCGCGGAGCCAGTTACAAAAGGAGCAGCGTCCCCAGTTTGTACTCCTGCCTGAAAATAGAGAATTTGGCGCTGTTGCGATCGGGGTGCCAATAAAGAGCAGCCCTAACAGCCAAAGCCGAGTTGCTTTCGGGCATCCAATGGATTCGTTGGCATTATCTCGTCCCGACCTGATGCCTCACGCACCAAGACCAGCAACGGTAACATCTAGAGTTGTCGAAGGCGCCAAAAACATTGCCAAGAAAGAAGAACCCGAGGATGACGACGATTCGGTCCAAGATGTCGATTTTTCCGGCTATATGACCAAGATGAAAAAGGATATTCAAGCCAAATGGAAACCTCCTAAAGGTATTGAGCAAAGAAAAGTGGTTGTCGTTTTCACTATTAATAGAGACGGGTCAATCACGGAAGGCAGTGTTGTGGATTCAAGCGGAGTCGACAGCATCGACAAGTCAGCATTAGATGCGCTTAATGATGCTTCCCCAATCGATCCACTCCCCAAAGGTGCACCCAAATCTGTGCAAATCCGCTACCAGTTTGACTGGCGAGTTAGCCACTAGAATTTCAACCGATATCGGTTAAAGTTTTAGACTGGAGTGCAGCTTCCAGCCCCAGCCCAACTCGTTGTTTAAAGTGTGATCGCTTTAATACAGCACTACGTATTAACCACATAGACGGTGCCCCGCCCGGGTCGTATATTGGTATCAAGCTCAAAGGTTGAAGAACTGGCAAGCCCTGGAAGAAATTGACGGTGCGCCGCCAGTTACTAGAAACCAAAGAGACCCACTGAACCCAGAATCCCCTGTCTGGACTAGGAGTAACCACGAAATACGATGGCGGACATACATCCAGAACGAGAGAAGCAGCCAGATCCAGACAAAATTGTTGGAGATGCTGCAAACATTCAATTACACAATGATGTAAAATTCACTCCGATAACAACCGCAAGAACTACGGACAATTCTGGTCCTAGCGAACAACTTGCATTCAACGGTGGCGAAAAGGGTTTTGAAGCGATGGACCCTGCCGAATTTGGAGCGAAGCGCGGCGCCGCCTTTAAAGCTTTACCTCCTGGCGGACCGGGCGTTATAGGTTGTCAGTACGAGGTGCATGACGCCGCAAACTTCCTTGTAGCGCAAAATGAACGACAGGGAATAAACATTCCTCAAGTGCCAGAAATGGTAAAGGCGCTTTCTGCGTGACGGTGTAGTGTGAATAGTCAGCAGAGTCACTTTAATTTGGGCGATGATGAAATTCGTGAGCGAAGCTCGCGTGCGGTTCCTGAACAAGAATCCAACACGCAAATCGAGGCAAAATTTTTTCTTGGACCTGATGAAAACGGACCAAATGCGGCCAAGCGGTTCAACGATTTGATTGCCAAGACGCTGAAGCTGCAAGAATAAGCTGGTTAGCTTAACAATTTGTTCTTCCCGAAACCTGCTTCTGAAGCGGGTTTTTGAATTTTTAGCCCTTTTTGAATTAGGGTTAAACGCCCGGCTGGGCAACCTTTGGGGCTGTGTATGTTAAACTACACACCCGTTGACGTCATCCATAAGTCGGAAATTTATCGTGCCTAACATCAAATCAGCCATCAAACGTGTCGAAGTCGCAGAACGCAATCGTGTGCGCAACAAATCCTGGAAATCAGCTGTTCGAACCGTTCGAAATGAACTAGCAGAGTCAGTCAAAACAGGCGATCCAAAGAAAGCATCCACCTCGCTTCACAAGGCCTATCAAATAATTGATAAGGCTGTGACCAAGGGCGTTCTGCACAAAAACTCGGCAGCTCGCAAAAAATCGAGAATGGCGGCGCAAGTACTCAAACTTAGCAGCAAGTCAGCTTAGCAGTCAGTCCCCAGTAGTCCACGGCATTTTGACCTTGGGCCGACTTGTCAGATCGCGTAGGTCTTGCGGGTTTTTGTTGTGCTGAGAGGCTTAAGTTGGAACTAGATGCGGCATCCTGCGCTCAAACGCAGCACGAACAATCTGTTGGGCAGACCTCGACCAAATTTGATCTTGAAAGCATAGATGGTGCAATCCACTTCGTTGGCATCGGCGGCATCGGCATGTCTGCCATCGCTCGATTGCTTTTGGCGAAGGGACGGTCTGTATCAGGTTCGGACCAGGCTGAATCACCAATTACGAAAGAATTGGAAGAACTCGGTGCCAAGATCTTTATTGGGCACCAGGCATCTAACGCGAAAGACGCGGCTGCACTGGTTGTCTCAACGGCGATTACAAATGCCAATCCTGAGTATGTCTATGCTCAAGAACATAATCTGCCGATTTGTCACCGCTCTGATTTATTGTCGATGCTAAGCAAGTCTTCCAAGATGATTGCAATTTCCGGCACTCACGGCAAGACAACCACAACAGGCATGGTTGCTCAAATTTTATTGGATTGTGGACTTGATCCTTCGATTGTAGTTGGTGGCATTTTTGATCGTATTGGGTCAAATGCGCATCCAGGAAAAGGGGAATATTTTGTCGCTGAAGCAGATGAAAGCGATAGAACCCACGCCCAAGTAACTTCATACATTTCAGTCTTGACGAACATCGAAGCCGATCACTTGGAAAATTATCCGGGTGGTCTTAAGCAGATTCGCGACGTGATGACATCATTTGCCAATAACAGTTCGTTTGCCGTGATTATTTGCGCTGATGATGATGGCTGTCGGGCTGTAATGCCGGCAATCGACAAACGAAAAATTACTTACGGCAAGAAAAACGCGGATAGCACTTACGACTATTCGTACGAAGGATTGCCTGGTTCTGGCATGCGTGTCTATAAAAAGGGTTCGTTGCTTGGCACCGTCGAATTGTCTGTTCCGGGTGAACACAACAAATTGAACGGACTTGCAGCAATGGTTGTAGCCTTGGAACTGGGATTGGAATTCGACCAGGTTTCAGAGTCGATGGCTTTGTTTAGTGGCGTTGACAGACGATTTCAAATAATTGGCAAACACAACCGGATTACCGTTGTCGACGACTATGCCCATCATCCAACGGAAGTGGTGGCGACCTTGCAGGCAGCTCGTCAGTATATTCATGGAAAAGATCTGCAACGCATCGTCGCTGTATTCCAGCCACATCAACCCGGCCGCTTGCGAGATTTTTGGAACGAATTCTGCGATGCGTTCACAGTTGCCGATCTGCTTTTTATAGCCGACGTCTATGTCGCTCGTGGGGGTGGAATTGAGAACATCAACTCGGAGCGATTTACCAAGGAAGTTAAGCACTCTAATGCTTTCTATATCAATAGTGCGACTGGGACATTGAGCGAGCAGGTTGCGTCGCATTTGCGTCCTGGTGATCTTGTGATCACAATTGGGGCCGGCGATATCACAAACTTGGGCCCTGAGCTCGTTACGCACCTTAAGCAAGAGCATTCCCATGG
Organism: Candidatus Melainabacteria bacterium; assembly: GCA_003153555.1. GTDB lineage: Bacteria > Cyanobacteriota > Vampirovibrionia > Obscuribacterales > Obscuribacteraceae > PALSA-1081. Next base: position 164,528 of record PLZS01000185.1, read on the forward strand.
AAGCACAAAGTAACATTGCTCTTTGGCGCTATACGACCCTGAAAATTGGTGGCGAGGCCGGAACTTTTTGCCAGCCTGAGTCGATTGATGAATTGGTTGCTTTGATGGAAGCTCTGAAGAAGCAGGACCAGCCCTGGTTTGTTCTGGGTGGCGGGTCGAACTTGTTGGTCTCTTCCGCTGGTGTTAAAGGTACGGTGATCCGCACCGCCCAGATGAAACGCATGGAAAGTCCGGAACCCAATATTATCGAAGCGGATGCTGGCGCTCGCTTGCCGCATTTAGCTCGCTTTGCTGCCACAAAGGGACTGTCTGGTTTCGAATTTTCAGTGGGCATCCCTGGCACCGTTGGTGGAGGCGTGATTATGAACGCCGGTGCACACGGAAGTTGTATGGCTAATCTTGTCGAGACTGTCACCATATTCGATACTAAGAAATCGGAGATCGTCACCCTGCGAAATGAAGAGTTGGGTTTTGTTTATAGGAAGTGCAATCTAGATCCAGCTCGTCATGTAGTTCTTTCCGCTAGATTTAGATTGAAGGATGAACGTCCTGAGATCATCGAAGCGAACATCAAGCATAATGAAGAGTATCGTTGGAAGACCCAGCCGCTTGGCTGGCCCAACGCAGGCAGCACCTTTAAAAATCCTGAACCGACGCGTGGTGCAGGGCTTCTTTTGGATCAATCAGGCGCAAAGCAATTGAAGGAAGGAGCAGCAGCTGTCTCCGCTGTGCACGCTAATTTCGTAATCAATATGGGCGGGGCAACTTCAGAAGAAGTGACAAGTCTGCTAAAGCGTATGCAAGATTGTGTTTTCAATAGTTTCGACGTTAGACTTCATCCCGAGTGGAAAATCGTCGGAGACTTCACCGATTCAGAACGGCAAGTGTTTGAGTCTTAGCAGGAGAAAATGCGGCAACTGATCGGCTTCACGCTATGATTTGTTATCCTAGGAGCGCCTATCCGAGGAGGGCCTATGCAGCAAGCTGCTCGGCTGCTGGCGGCGTGAGCTTCGTGCGACGATGCTAGTTGGTTTCAAAGTGTGAGAAACACCGTGGTCACAATGACGGAAAGCGAGACACAATTAGGCATTGAGTTAGTGCCTATCAACGCTGTTCGGATGGGGAAATCAGGCGACGTTGTTCTCATGATGCACGGTTGGGGTCTAAGTTTAGACTCAATGCGCCTTTTAGGCGAACTTCTTGGGAAATGGAATCAAGTCATCATTGTTGATCTGCCGGGCTTTGGTAAGACACCTAAACCCGATGCCGATTGGGATACCAATCAATATGCGGAACGCATGGCAAGGTATATCGATGAGCAGCAGATATCGCCTGTGCATCTGCTTGGACATTCATTCGGGGGTCGCGTAGCGATTCGTTTGGCAAGCCACTTTCCAGAGAAAGTGAAAAGCGTGGTTCTGATCAATTCGGGCGGGTTGCAACGCAAGTTGACTGGAAAACGGAAACTTAAGTCAGTGCGATCAAAATTGCTGGCGAAAGCTTGCAAGTTCATTGACAAGGTAAAAGGCACAAATACTTTTCAGACATGGTATACGCCTAAGTACGCTTCGGTAGATTATTTGAACGCGGGTGCATTGAGAACGATTCTTGTTAAAGCGGTGACTGAGGATGTCACATCCGATGCAGCAAAAGTGCAAGCTCCTACTTTTATGCTTTGGGGAGAGAAGGACGACGAAACGCCGGTTGAGTTTGGTGAGCGATTCAATAATCTGATCAAGAACTCTCAACTAGTGGTCATGCCTGGTAAGGACCACTTCCCATTCATGGATGAGGGCGCTCACTTATGTGCAAGCTACATATTGCGGTTTTTTCGTAGTCTTGATAAACCGGCACCAGAAGCGGTTCAGGAAAAGGAGAGTTAGGTGGGCCAGCACTTTGGCACAATTTTAGTGTTCGTCTGCTCAATCTGCGCTTTGCACTTTTTCTATCGCAGAGGGCTGCGTTATCTGCAATTCTTGCAGCAAGAAGACTATGAGTCGGCTCGCTTCTTTCGCTGGCTGCTGGCGCGAAAAGCATTTGATCGACTCGGTAGTTTTCTGGGCTTAGTGGCGATTATTCTCAACTTTTTGATGCCTATTCCTGTGCCATTTAAAGTTGGCTTAAACGTTATTCTCGGAGCGTGTTTTGTTTACCTTGGGCGAAAAGAAGAGGATCCGCGCGCAAGTGGCAAGCTTGCGTTGAAGATGACGGATCGTGCAAAACGCATTTTTTATCTAGCCTGTGTGATCTATCTGGTAGCCGTAACTATCCTCTCGAAGCTCTTCGTGCGTGATTTTTCTGGCGTCTATCCAATGACGTCAACAATGTGTGTGTACTGGCTTATCCAAATTGTGTTGTTTCTTGCTGAACCTTTCATTCTTATTTTGGCTAATTCGATTTTGAACCCATATGAGTCAAAATTGCAGGAGAACTATGCAAATCAAGCTAGAGAAATACTGCGCAAAGTTCACCCTCTTGTAATTGGAATCACTGGCAGTTACGGCAAGACCAGCACGAAGGTGATCCTTTCTGAAGTTCTCAACTGCGTCAGTCCTACGTTCACGACTCCCCGCAGCATTAACAGTTACATGGGGGTGACGCGTGAGATTCGAGAGCGGATGCAACCCCAGCACAAATATGCGGTCATTGAGATGGGCGCTTATTACACTGGCTCGATCAAGCGCATGTGCAGTTTAACGCCACCAAACGCTGCGATTGTAACTGCTGTTGGTGAAATGCATCTTGAGCGATTTGGGTCGCAAGAAAACGTCTTTAAAGCAAAATCGGAGTTGGCGGAAGCGCTACCCAAAGACGGAATTCTGGTCGTCAACGGCGACTACGATTATTGTCGCAAAATGGCTGAGAATCATAAAGACAAGCGAGTCTATGTTTATGGTATCGATGAGGAGCGTGGACCTGTCGACGCCTTAATGTTTGACATAGTGCCACACGATAAAGGCACCACTTTCTCAATTCGATGGCAGGGCAAAGACTATTCGGGCGGAACGTCGCTGCTTGGCCGTCCAATGCTATCTAACACCCTTGCAACTTTCACGATGGCATGTATTTTGGGACTAAATCCCGAACTTGTTCTTGCCGTGATTAAGAATGTCAAAACGGAGTCGAATCGCCTTGAGCCACAGCGCACTCCAATTGCTTCGATGCAGGCGATCCGCAATGGCAATCCACCCCGAGAAGGTAACGTCTTGCGTTTGAACGACGCCTACAACTCCAATCCTCAAGGATTCAAGGGCGCTCTCGAGGTGCTAAGCAGTGTGGCGGGTAGCAGAAAAATTTTAGTAACGCCCGGCATGATCGAGCTCGGTGATCGGCAGTTCGAGGAGAACAAAAATTGCGCCAAGAATGCCGCTTCTTTTTGCGACCTGGTTATTGTGGTTGGTGCCACCAACGAGCAAGCGTTGCGCGAAGGACTGATCGAAGGTGGACTTGTCGGTGAAAAGTTAAAGCATGTTGGCACCATGAGTGAGGCCTTGAACTTTTTGGCCGAAGAGTATTGTGTCGACGGTGATGTGGTGTTGATTGAGAATGACTTACCAGACCTGTACGAGTCGGTGCCAACCTTTTAGAGTGAACTATGAAAAACGGTGATCACAGAAGAAAGACAATAGCTGTTATGTTTGGTGGCAGGTCCGTTGAACACGAGATCTCTATCATTACAGGGCTGCAGTTGATCAAAGCAATAGATGTTGTTAAATACAATCCATTGCCGGTTTACATTGCGCCGTCGGGAAAGTGGTATGCAGGCGACGCACTTTTGAATCGAGAATTTTATCGACGCATGCCGACGTCATTGACCGAAGTCGACGAAGTGACTTTGCTGCCGCAGCCCAATGTTGGCGGGCTGACTGTTCTGCGTCCTAAGCGCAAGAGCGGCTATGTGACTCTGCCTGCTGCCGCCGATAATGTTCTGCCAGTGGATGTTTTCTTTGTTTCTTTTCACGGCACTTTTGGTGAAGACGGATGTATACAAGGTGTTTTGGAAATGGCGGAAGTTCCATACACTGGATGTGGTGTCTTGTCTGCTGCAGTCGGAATGAGTAAATATCATTGTAAGAAGCTTCTAGAGAGTCATGGTATCCCCGTTTTGCCTGGCATAGTAGTTAATCGCGAATCAATCGAAATGAATCTAGGCAATAATCTAGCGGCCGTAAGAGAGCAGATTATGAGCAGTCCGGGATTGGAAAAATTCCCGCTTTTTGTTAAACCGCTCAATCTGGGCTCGAGCATCGGCATCTCGAAAGCCAAGGACCAGGCTGGATTAGATGCTGCCTTGATGCAAGTGTTCAAGTACGATTACAGCGCTATCGTGGAACCTTGCCTGGATAATATGATGGAGATCAACGTTTCAGTATTGGACGACACAGAGCCGATCGCTTCTGTGTTGGAAGTTCCAGTCTCATCAGGTGGTGATGGACTCACCTATGAAGACAAGTATATGCGTGGAGGCAGCAAGAAAAATGCACCGGCATCTCAGGGAATGGCTGGCTTGACGCGTGTAATCGATCCACAGGATATGGCGCCGGAAATGAAGGATGCCGCTCAGGATTATGCCAAGAGAGCGTTCAAAGCCCTCGGCTGCGCTGGTGTGGCAAGAATTGATTTCATGGTCGATTTGTCGGATGGAAAACTCTATTTCAATGAGATTAATACACTACCTGGGTCGCTTGCATTCTATCTATGGATGAATTCGCACCCGCCGATTTTTTATACTGACATGCTCAGTCATATCATCGAACGTGCGGAAATCAGAAGCCATCGTCGCTCATCACTATCGCGTGAAATAGGCTTTAAAGCACTTTTTAAGTAGTCCAGCAGATTTTAGATAAAATGCAGTGCTAAGGCATTGCCAGGACCTCGCGAAGGTGGAAAGATATTGTTATGGGACTCTATGCTTCCCACTTGGCGCTGAAACAGACGCCGTGAAGAACACAGGCTTTGAGTGTGTTCTTCCCTATTGGGAATTTTCCGCAGACCTTAGTTCTTGAATTTGTCCTGCCACCATGAACGCAGCTTGTTGAACAGCGTTGGATTTTGGGTGGCTTTTTTTGAACGAGCATCGTCAACAAACTTGTGCACTTGCTCTCTTGTTTTTCGCTGCAATTCCTCGCTTGACGGACGTTGCTGTTCTTTCCAGTTTTCCGGCCAGGTCGCACTGTCCATCATCACTCCGCGCCGCAAGCTAGGAAAGGAACCGGAGGCATACTGCATTTGTAATTGCGCCTCTTCTGGAATTTCAAAATCTGGGTGAATCTCATGATAAATACGATAGAGCTCGTAGCGCACATCTCGTGCTGAGAATGGTCTGTCTGTTGGGTTGTGCGCGGTCAATCTGCGAATAAGATCGTCTAACGTAAGGAGCACCTGTTTGTTGATGTGCCTTGGTGCGCTCACTGAAAGTGGCTTGGGGCGCTGACCGGTCAGTAGATGCCCCAGAGTCGCACCGAGTGCATAAAGGTCACTGCGTGTTTCGGGCTTACCAAAATATTGTTCCGGAGGAGAATATCCTGCAGTCACTACTCGTGTTGCGGATTGCTTTGGTGCAAACGATCGCGCAATACCAAAATCGATGAAGACGACTTGACCGTCAGGGGTGAGCATAAGGTTGCTCGGCTTAAGATCTCTATAAATGATTGGCGGCTCTTGCTCATGCAAGTATTCGAGCACTTCGCAGCATTGAATAGCAATTTCAACTGTTGCTTCCGAATTGAACGGCCCGTAGGTCGTGACGATAGATTCTAGATTTTTGCCGGGTACGTAATCCATGACAAGGAAATACTTGCCATCACTAGTGGTGTGATCGTCGAAAAATCTAACGATGCCTGGATGATCGAATCTTCTAAGCAGATTGGCTTCACGTTTGAACAGCCGAATTGCTTCTTCGTGTTCGTCTGGATCTGAATGTTTGCTGATTAGCTGCTTGACAACGCATGGCGAATTACCAGCCGTGCGATCTTCGGCAAGATAGATTATGCCCATGCCGCCCTGACCCAGCGGCTGGCAGAACCTGTAGCGCTGAAACCAGTCGTCATTGTTGTCGGCCACTATGAAGCTTCCCCATCCGCCTTCTGTAAATCGCTGTATATATCCGTGGTAGCTTCATTAGCACAACATTTCATACCCTGAGTGATTGGCGTCCAATCTACATTTATGCACTCCGTCGGCTTCGTCCCTCGCCTCCTCCGTGCTAAGCCGCTCTATTCTAAGTTGATTCATCGGCTTCCGCTCTTCACCTCTCAAGCGTGCGTAACATGAGGCGCTGGGGCTTGCTACGCTTTCGGATCCAAGGTCGTAGTGCTTCGACTCTCCCGGTAGGCGGAGGGAGCGCGCTTGGGCCTTCGTTTGGAAGGGGATTTGGACGCTCGAAAAGATTAGTGGAAAAAAGTGTTGACATACATTCGTATGGTATGTATATTAACAGCATCTCCCCCAATCGATTGAATTGAAACAAACGAGGTACAAGTCATGAGTCTTGCTAACGTATCTATTGTGGGAAATCTTACACGACCGCCTGAGCAAACATCATTTGCTAGCGGTAAGACCAAAACAACTTTTGTAGTAGCAGTAAATATCAGAAGTCGATTTGAAAAAGGTCCTGATAGTGCTGACTTCTACAGAGTCGAAGCCTGGGGTAAGTTGGGAGATTTGGCTCTCACTTACCTGGCCAAAGGAAATCAGGTCACCGCTTCCGGGCGGTTGATGATGGATAAATGGACCGATAAAGAGGGGCGCGAGCGCATCACTCCAACAATTAGGGCAGAACAAATCGCCTTTCCTGGGCGAGCTAGATCTGCCGATGAGTATGCGTCTGGTGCCCGAGTTGATCAAGAGTTTGCGGATGAAAATGCGGATAAGGACCGCAATGTGACTGACATCAAAGCGGCAGCGACCGTGATGATGAGTCCTTCCGTGATGACGACGTCAAGGTCTGTCGACACTGCTAAAGCTGCGACACCAGCCTCAAATTTGGTGGCTACCAGCAGAAAAACGCAGACCGCCTGACGTCACACCAATGGCTCTGTAGGGGCGTCTTGACGACCGGCTTGCTCAACCGGGCGAACAAAACGACCCCTACTAGAAAGGGCCACTGCTCTCTCTCCGTGCTCCATCGTGGGTACGGACGAGAGCGCCTAGAAAAGACTTTGCTACAGGCAAAGCAATAATTTTCCTCCCACCACACACGGTTTTTGGCCAGAGAAATAAGGGAAAGGCTTGGGGATAGGCTTTTCCCTTTTTCCTTTTTGTTTGAATGTCCCAATTTGGATGAGATTGATTCCTGGCGGCACCACGTCAACACCGTCCGATTTGCTATTGCTTCGACTGGCCCTCTGTGAGTTTTTAACATCGCGCGTGGTGCTGGTGCATTTGAATAGGCGCTTTTCCATAGAACTATATGTGGTGCCTGACCGCTCTTGCTCACACCGATAATTCCGTATATCGGTGTAGCTGGGTAAACCATCATCCCTGACGTACACTAATTTTTGCCAAAATGCGCTATAGAAGGTATCTTAACCGTTTTAAACCTTGCTCAAGAGCATAAAATAAGTATGTTTCTAAACATGTGATATGCTCTTAAGAGCGATTTAAATGAGTTAAGGAGCGTTTAAAAGCATATGGTGGCACCAAACAAACTCCAACAAGCGCCTCCTTATTTAGTCGAAGAGGCAATAAAGAAGCTTGGAGAAAACTTGCGCATCGCCAGGCTACGTCGCAACATGACGATTGCCGACGCCGCTGAAAGAATTGGCACCGGGCCGCGAGCAGTATCTGATGCTGAACGAGGAAAGCCATCAACCGGAATTGTGGTCTACGCGGCTCTGCTTTGGTTGTATGACCAAGTTCATCAACTCGAAGAAATCGCAGACCCATCAAGTGACAGCGAAGGTTTTTCTTTAGAGAGATCGAAAGGGCGCATGCGCGCCCGTAGAGGCAAAGGGCTAGACAATGATTTCTAAAAAGTCTTTATCCGAATGCTTCGTCTACATTACCCTTCCCCGCGAAACAACTAGCGTGACGGCGGGCCGATTTGTGCTGGCGGTGGATCGAACCGGAATACCACTTGGTCAATTTGTGTATGGCAGAAAGTATCTAGCCAGCAAAAGCGCTATCGAAATTGATCCTGTAGAACTCAAGCTCGATCCACGCACGTACGAGACCACACGCATTGGTGGCGTATTCGGTGCACTTCGCGATGCAGGTCCCGACCACTGGGGGCGTCGCATAATTGAAAAGCATTCTGGAAAAACGCAGCTTGGTGAGCTAGATTATTTACTTCTATCACCGGATGACCGGGCCGGGGCAATCGGATTCGGCATCGGTAAAGAACCTCCCGCTCCCAAAAGAAAGTTCAACCAGACAATTCAACTGGCTGCTCTTCAGCGTGTTGCCCACGAATTACTTCAGGAAGAGATAAGTGAGCCGGACCATACTGCTGTACAGATCCAAGAATTGACGATGCTTGGCACATCGTTGGGAGGTGGCCGGCCAAAGGCTGTGGTGGAGGACGATATTGGTTTATGGGTTGCTAAGTTTTCACGTCCAGATGATCGATGGAACAACCCTCGTGTTGAATATGCGATGCTCGAGCTGGCAAGAAAATGCGGGATTAATGCGGCCAGAAGTCGTATTGAAACTGTAGGAAAGAATGAAGTACTTCTGGTGCACCGATTCGACCGGGAGAGAACGAGCCTGGGTTATAGTCGAGCTCGCATGATAAGCGGCTTAACGCTTCTTCGTGCTGATGAGGTACAACAACCAAGCAAGCCTTGGTCTTACATATCTATGGTCGAAGAATTGCGCCGCATCGTTGCTGAACCAAAGAAGGACGCCGCCGAGCTTTTCCGTCGAATGTGCTTCAACGCGCTCATTTCGAACTTGGACGACCATCCGCGTAATCACGCACTAATAGCCATGGACAAGGAGTGGAAGCTGTCACCGGCGTATGACCTTACACCATCACCGGTGATATCACTTGATCAACGAGATCTTGCCATGGTGTGTGGTGATATCGGTAGATTTGCCAATGCAAAGAATCTGCTGACTCAGAGTTCGCGTTTCCTTCTCAACAAACAAGAGGCAGAGTCCATTGTTTCTGAGATGACCGATCAGATTCGCACAACTTGGTACAGCGTCATTCGTTCCGCGGGCGTTAGTGAAAAGGATGCTGCAACTATTAAAGGAGCTTTTGTCTATGAAGGCTTCAACTACTGAATTGAGTTGTGAGCCGATCCGGTAATCGTCTGCAATCGCGATGCAGCTGATCTTTCATCACGAACCTAAAACAAGCAGAGTTGACTAAACAGATCCGGCTCACTGCTCAGCGCGTCCTAACAAAGTGCCCTTCTCCCTGTCCTGCTTCGCCAGGTCATTCTTGCCCAGCTTCTCATAAGCAAGGCCGCGGTAACTATATGCCGCTGCAAACTTGGGATTTCGCTCGATTGCAGTCGAGCAGTCATCAACCGCTTTCTGCCATTCTTGAAGTCCACCGTAAGCTACTGCGCGATGGTAGTAAACAACGATACATTGGGGATCAAGCTTTATCATACTTGTGCAGTCGTCCACGACATTTTTCCACTTGCCGAGATCTGTATAAGTCAGCACTCGATTATAGTAAGCCTTGGCATACGTTGGATCTAACTGAATCGCCTTGTCGAGATCGGCCAGGGCCCTTTTTCTATCAGTACTGCGAAATATCCATCCGCGATTGTTGTAAGCCTTCGCCGCCGACTTGGGGTCGAGCGTTTTTCCCTTGGCAGGGTCCATTATCAGTTGCTGGTATTCTCCCAGCTTTTGAATTTTGCCTTCTCCATCAAGCTGAATGTTGTACTTGGGGTCGCGCTCTACACCATCGCCCCAGTTTGTAATTTCACTCTGAGCGTTGCATCCTTGCATCGTAGCGAAAAATACAGAGCCCGTGAGAAGTAACCTACCCAAGACACGTGGCTGCAATTCATCCCTGGCTGTGCTTTTCATATTCTACCTTCTGAGTAGGCGTTCGTCTTGGCAGGCGATCAATAATCACCTCCCATCCCGGACTTCTTGATTTAAATTTTACCCTCGGAGGGATTCGAACCCCCGACACCCGCCTTAGGACGGCGATTTTATAGATAAGAGTCACGAACAATGAGAAAAAGTTATAAACCTGTATCTATCTGCTACCAAGGGTTTCGAGGCATCGAGTTGTCTTCGCCTGCTTGTCTCCGCTCTTGACCGTCCGATCGATTTGCACTTACACTGCACTTACGGTGCACTTACGATTTTAGTCCAGATTAGAGCTAAGGTCCACCACAAAAATGTCCATATTATGCTTTCTGATAAATCACACGGCAAAAATGCTCACCAGATTTGGTGCGGCAACTGCCACGGGAAATTGCGCAAGCAAATAAGGTGTGAGTACGAATGGGAAAAAACTTTACCAACATTCTTATCAGTAAAGTGAAGCCTAGAGCTAAGCCTTATGAAATAAGGGACGCTAGTTTGCAAGGGCTCATATTGAGAGTACAGCCGTCAGGCAGTATGACTTACTACTATGAGTATCGGCGAGGAAAACGGTTGATGATAGGACCGGCCGATGCGCTTTCCCCAGAGCAAGCTCGAAACATTGCAAGAGACGTCGAGCACGAATATCGTAAAGGTGAAGACCCCGTTGAAAAAAGAAAGCGACTGCAAGCAGGTTTATACGCACAATTTCTGGATGATATCTATAAGCCTTATTTATCAGCAAATTTGAGAAATGGTGTAAATAACTCGGAGAATGTCACCGAAACTATTGCGAGCCTCAAAAGGGGGTTTCGAGAGTTTGATGGATTGCGGCTTACCGACATAACCCCACTATTAATTGAAAAATGGCGACAGCGACGCCATAGCGAGGGCATTTCAACCGCTAGGATTAATCGTCAGATGAATGACTTGCGTGCTTGCCTAAACAGAGCCGTTAAATGGGGCGCTCTTGAAAGTAACCCGCTGGATAAAGTAGAACGCACCAAAGTCGACACCAGCGCAAAAGTTCGTTTTCTTAGTCCAGACGAAGAAGTCCGTCTGAGGAACGCATTGAGTGTTAGACAAACGTATGCCGACCACATCAAGCCTGCTGTTCTTTTGTCTTTGAACACAGGACTTAGGCAAGGAGAATTACTAAAGCTCAAATGGTCGGATATCGATCTCGACCTCAAGAATCTGACCGTAAGAGGCGAAGGGTCTAAGAGTGGCAACACTCGTCACGTTCCATTAAACGAAGAAGCCCTTATGGAACTTAAAAAATGGAAAGACCAACCAGGTGTCAAAAGCCTTACTTACGTATTCGCTGACACCGATGGACAGCCCTTCGGCAACATGCGAACTTCGTGGGAAGGCGTATTACATGAAGCCCAGATCAGCGACTTTCGTTGGCACGATCTTCGGCACGACTTTGCCAGTAAATTGGTCATGGCCGGCGTTGATTTGAACACCGTTAGAGAATTGCTCGGTCATAGCGATTACAAAATGACACTTCGATACGCACACTTGGCGCCTAAACAAAAGCAAGATGCTGTAAACAGGCTATCAAATGGGAGCAGGCAAAGTAAATGAAGCAGCGGTATCGCTGCATTCAACCAGAGTGATGAAGCTTTCAATTTCTAAAAATGTTTAGTTGCAGGCGGAACGTTTCTTCGCAGAAGCGATTCCCGCATTCTTTCGTTGTGGAATTTGCAGCGCGTGTGTCACTCGGTTGGCGTCGAGCCACTTCTGTATGTCAGATTCCGAAGGCTCGGCAAGCGCAACTTAGGACTGACCAAATTACTTTTCCGATTCTTCTAAAGCGCGCTCGAGCAAATCACTCACACTCAGTGCCTGTGCTGCTTTGTGCATATATTCGACGTCTAGGTTTCCTGATTGGGTTTTCAATACTCCTAAGACGTCACGCCATTGTCGCTCGGACACTTCATTACCCATCCGGAACCACTCTAGCTTAGCGAGTACATTATCTTCCGCGCTCGCAATCCAAGCCATCCGCTTAGGATCTTGCGCAATTTCTACTTCGACTCGATGAGCGAGCTGGTCCTGATCAAATAGCCGCACCTTCGGAATGAATACGTCAACCTTGAACATGGTTTCTTTATGGATGATGTTAAAGCTGCGATGAAAATTGATTGCCTCGTACATCGACTCTTGCTCAACGTAGAATTCGTTCTCTAGAGCAGTCACGAACGGTTTCACGTGCTCGAGCTTTAGGTCAGCGATCAGATCCGTATCGATAGTTGTGCGCACGATGCCGTGAACGATACTGGCTACCGAGCCGCAAATGACATACGACACACCGAGTGCGTCGAGTGTTTCGATCACCTTGAGAGTAACTTGTATCCAGTTAGTCGTGGTCACGAGCGTCGTCTAACTGACCGTAAACCCGAGCCGCAAGTTCTTGACCCAGCAGTACATCTGCTAACAGCCGCCTCAATTCTTGCGGCGATGCTTGTGGATGTCGGCTCTTAAGCCCGCTTTCGGTCAGCAGCACCATGCCTTTTGTTAGTTCGCCCGCCATCTCTAGCTTGCGCCAGGCTGGAGCTTCTCGGAAGAATTTGAGCTGAAGGTTTTCCGCCCATATTGCCGTGTCCGCATGCATTGCACGCCAGCTTGGGAGTGAGCGATGATTGGTATCAGTAACGTGTCTTTCCATCGGCGAGTACTCGATATTGGCAGAAGTATTATAACCGATCAGTTAGCTAAACGAGACCGCTGAATGGCAGCAAAGTTGTCTTGGAATTGACTCGAATAGCCAAGGTCGCACCATCTGAGAACTGAACTCAAAAACCGGATTCGTCTTGACGTTTTGCCCACTTCCCCATGAGTTCGCAAGCGACTGACACCATATCTGGATCGAATTTTTCTATGTAGTCCTGGTAGCTTGCAAAGCGCGCATCTGTCTTCAGCGTTTCTAATACTGCCTCCTGCGACAGTTCGCTTGAGAGCAGCTCGAGGAGAGCGTCTTGATAATCCATAAGTGATGTCTTTTCAGGAGGCATAACAACACTCCAAGATCTCCTCCATTGTTTCGAAGTCTTCGCGAAACTCTTGTTGCGATTCCAGATCTAGCATGGTGTGACCCAACCGTTCTAAAATCACAAATTCAACGTTTGGGCAAAGTTTCAGTGCCAGTGTGGCAAGATTGAACACCTCTTGCGGGACGCTATCGTCATGCGTGTCCCGACGCACAGCAACTCGTTTTCCTGTTATGGATGGACTCCACGAGCCACCCGATAAATGTATTTCTCGTACCTTCGAAAGGGGGTATGAGTTCAATAATTCCAGTTCTGCAACGCCAAAATTAGCGACCTGGCAAAAGATGTTGTGCAAGTCTAAAAGGAGGAAACCATCGACCGTGGAAATCAGTTGGTCGACGAAATCACCTTGCCGTTTTACATCTTCAAGGTTGAATGCGAAGGCCAGGTTTTCCAATCCGACGGGGCATTGCGTGGCATCAGCATATCGCTTCATCATCTCTTGTCCCTTCGAGAGAGACTCAGAATTCATTGGAATCGCGAGCGGTGCGCCTTGTGCAATTGGTCCTGCTTCGGAAAACCCAAAATGCTCTGAGGCATGCACATAATTTCGACTCTTAAATTCTTCTCGTGCATGAGTAAGCCATTCTTCTTGTCTCTTCGAAAACCTGGCTGACAGCAGTGACAAGTTCACACCGTGCCCGATTAATGCGTTTGCCTGGCTGAAGCGTTTAATAATGTCCTGGCACCACGAATCAATGATGACGCCATTCCATGTGTAATCGAAACTCCATTCGATGGCTTTTACTTTGCCATTACTGAAAAGTTCGGTGGACGCCTGCAAAAAGTCGTGCGTCGGCATTAGTGAAAGTCCAAGTTTCGGTTTAGACAGCTGCATTGAGACTCTAGCCCATGCCACAGAGCATGCCAACCGAGCTTGCTATTTTCCACCAGACGATTTGACCGCATCCCAGCGATTGTGGATAAAGAATGCTGTCGTCATGTATGCCGACTAGCTCGAACAATACCAGTTTTTCTTTTTCCGCAAGTTCATCTTTACCAAGTTGTAGATACCACAAAGTTAAGTCTCGGTGCGTTTTTCTTCTCACATGATTTGATGGATCCAATCGGTCGACCATGGCGAGAGCTCTCAGTTTGAGCTTTTGGCTTGCGTCGAATTCTTCCTGTGTAGTCGCTTTTATTTGTGTCTGTGGTACCCGCTGGGCGCTGTCCGCTGTGTGGACGGAAATTACACAATTGGCCATAGAATTCAACACTGAAGAGGCAGCTCTGACCTGGTCTTCGTAAGCGGTCGAGCTTTTCTCGTAAGTTTTAAAAGTCTTCTCCAATATTTCATTGCATTTGTGCGTTTCGTCGGGTTTTCCCATTTTTTGAAACAATCGAGAGGCGATAAAGTACATGTTCAATTTTGCAAACGGTTCAGCTACCTCGTGTAATTGCGTTAATGCTTTGTGGATTGCGGTATCTGCAAGAATGAAGGTTTCATGGGAAATCGAGGGCATATTGGTAGAGCGGTCTTCCGAAACTCGATCGGCGAAAGACACCAAACTTCTTTCCCGAAAATTTTGCCTGCGATAAAGATTTCGAACATCTGTTGTTTCGGTGGCCGCTGATTTAAATTGCGCGTCTACAGTAGTTTCACTGTCTCCATTAAGATACCTACTCGCAATCAGGAGCAAATAGAATGCCTTCCTTTCCGGCGTCAAGCTTGCGTTATTCGCAATTTGCTGTATTACTGAATCGGTTGACTTGGATTCACTTTCCAACACTGGTTCCATGGACTTAATTTTGTTTTCCGATAATGCAGGCAGCTGCGAATTCAGCAAACCTCCTGCAAATACGATGGACAGTAAAGCTTTACTTCGCATATGTTCTAATTCCCGCGACAGAAGTTCTAAATCCGAAGAACTCCATTCCATGTCTGATTTTCAGAAGTGCAACAGCCTGATGATATAGATAGCGATAGTGAAAGTCCAGTTTCCGTTTAGACTGCTGCATTGAGGTTGGCGTGAACTAGCCCATGCCGCAGTCATACGAAGTTATTCCTTTTTCTCTTATAACCCACCAAACAACCGAACCGCATCCTTCTGGTTGTGGATATAGAATGCGGTCGTCCTTGATACCAACTAACTCGAATAGGACTTGTTTCTCTTTTAGTGCCATTTGCGATTTGCCGAATTTCGTGTACCAAAAAACTAAATCACGGTGAGTTCTTCTTCGAAGATCAGCGGTGGCAGGTAATCGATCAGTGATCGTAGCGGCTCTTTGCTTGAGTTTTTCGCTCGCTTCAAAATCATTTTCTGTAATGGATTTTATTTGTTGCTGTTGCAGAGTTGAGTCATCACCCTCAATGGTTCGGTCCCAAATCCGGACAGGAACAAACCCATTGGCCATGGAATTCAAAATTGATACGGCTGCCTTCACCTGGTCTTCTGAAACAGTTGAGGAAACTTCGCACGAATGGAAAGCCTCCTCCAAGATCTTGTCGCACTTTTGTGTTCCTTCAACGTTGTCCATTTTTTGAAACAGCCGCGAAGCAATGTAATATATGTTCCATGTGGCAAATTTTTCAGTTACCTGGTCTAGTTGTGAAAGAGCTTTTTGGATTGCGGTATCTGCGAGAGCCAAGTCTTGATTAGGTATTGACATCAGATCGGGCGTAGCTCCTGGTTTCTCATTCCGCTGAATAATAGAGCGGTCTTCTGAAACATAATCGGCAAAGGATTTTAGATTGCCTTCCCATGTCCTATTTCTGCGATCAAAAGTGACACCACTTGTCGTGATGGTAGCAATGGATTTAAATTGTGCTTCCACCGCAGTTTTATCTTGTCCACCCAGATAGCGACTCGCCATCTGGAGTAAGTAGAAAGCCCGCATCTCTGGTTTCAGTCGTGCATTATCTGCAATTTGCTGTATTACTGAATCCGTTAGATTGGAGTTATTTTTCGATACCGGCTCCGTAGGCTTTGATACGTTTTGCGACGCTGCAGGGTTCGGTGAATTCAGCAGACCACTGGCAAAGGCAATTGCCAGAAAAGTTTTTTTACGCATTTAATTTTACATCCCACCGGTTGCTGGTTCCTGCATATCGGCATTCAAACCTTATGATGTCAGATGTCGCTGATGTAAAGAGTGTACACCAGCCGAATGACAGAAAGCGACTTTCACTAGGGTTTTCCTTATGAACTTAAGTTGTTCGCACTATCTGTAGATTATGAATGACAATTGCAGCGGCGCCAGAGAAAAATGAAGAGAACCGAATTTGGTTCGGCGACATATTTTCGAATGCAAATACCCGTTTTTACAGGGGTGTAAACCGCCTATTGTTTCGTGCAAACGACAAGCCACTCATCTATCAACCTTCAACTGGCGGCAGAACTCAGTGGATAGTCGACATAGATGCTGAAAATCATTGGACCGACTGCGACGAATACTTTTTGAGAAAACGGATTCGGCACCAGTTGTTTGTTTCGATATTGAGATATTGTTTGTCCGCGAATTTTCTCAAAAGCCCTGAATCCCAAACTAATCAAGGTAAACACGTATTGTCCTTTTGTCCAGACTCATATATAAGCAAGTAAATCGCCTTTCCCACATGTGTTCTGATATGAAAACCTTACTCACTACTTGGCTAACAATGTGTTTCCTATTTTCGACAGGATATCCAACGCGCGCTCAGGGGCTTATTGGCGCTCCCATCAAAATAATTCATAATCCGAATGTTCCGCAACCGCCGTATCCGTACCCAGAGAACAACGCACGTCTACTCTTCAGCGTTCCGAAAAATTCGGACGCGCACGACATGATCGACATCGGTTACTCCATATCAGCAGATGGGAACATGCATGATCTTCACTTGAACAGGTCGTCAGGTGTAGACGAATTCGATTTCGACTGCCTTACAGCACTCTTGGGTTCACTGCCATATCCAAGGTCCCTACCGGCCTCGCAAACGAAGGACATTCATTTTAGCCTTGCCTGTGGTGACAGCGGAACAACTAAAAACGACCTGCTACGACTAAAAAATCAAAAAGTGCGGCAACGATTTCGCAAAATCAAAGTGTTCTCTTCTGACAAATTTTTTCTTCTCAACACCATTCCAGTCGATGTTTACATTCGGTATCCCGCTCTTCTGACCGTGGATCAGTTAATTAACCAGAAAAACCTCATCGCCATTTCCAAGTCATGGTTCGACAGTCGGAATGAACCCACATTCGATGAAATCTCGTCCAACCATCAGTTTCGCGAATATTTCGACCACTGGTCAAATTTTTTTGTTGCACATTCAAGTACTACTAAAGAAGAAGTAGAGGAATTCAGTAGAAAACTAGTGACGGATTATCCTCTCATGTTTATTCCAGCTCCTCAACAAAGAAACCCTAATCCTCGCACCAATTAGGGCACATCTTCCTTTGCCGATTTGTTGCAGCGCCGTGCGCGGTTTTTTTGTTGAGTTCGATTTGTGGTGGCACGCGCAGCGGGTGATCTGGCTACTAGCAGTGAGTACCCTGCGTCAATCACTGAGCCCTTTGGCCAGGATAACTTCTTCAGATGCAAACAATTCTAAGGTTCCTATACAGAAGAACATACAACCCCTAGGTTATATCGAGCCGAAGTCCAATGTTCAGGTGAGCCTTATCAGCGCAGCCTTTATTTCACTAAATTCCCAGGTGGCGGGCTTCTCCCAAGCAGTTATCCGCGTCTTCAGTGGGGCATCACCCATTCTCATGTTTCTCAATATTAACTAAAGTATAGAAGTGGCAATTGCAGTATTTAAGTAACGGCAGCAAGAAATGAACCGAAGTGAAATCAAAGAACTGCTCACTGACGTCAAAGTGGTCAAGCCATGCGGTGTCCAATGGGAGACGATGACTGGGGACGAACAGGCAAGAGTCTGTGGTCAATGCAATTTGACAGTGCACAATCTGAGTGCCATGACCGATAGAGAAGCGGCAATCTTAGTGAAGAAGCGCAAGACGGAGCGGACATGTGTGTTTTTTAGAAAAAAAGCAGACGGGTCGGTAGCTGTCGACAATTGTCCACAGCAACTAAAGATGGTGCGCAATCGACTTTTTGGAGTAGTCGCGGC
This sequence comes from Candidatus Melainabacteria bacterium, assembly GCA_003153555.1. GTDB lineage: Bacteria > Cyanobacteriota > Vampirovibrionia > Obscuribacterales > Obscuribacteraceae > PALSA-1081. The sequence goes on from PLZS01000185.1 coordinate 182,630, forward strand.
TACTCTAATGTCTGTGGCGTTAGGTATTTACCTGAGTTCATCACCAACCGCTGTGACAACTCAAACCTATTTCTCGGACCCGAGGTATGGTCTCGTCGACCCGAGGTATGGACAATCTAACGAAATCTCTCTATGGACCGATATGGGCTATGACACAGCCCGAGACATTTCACGCATCGTCACTTTGGTTTCGTTCGTAATAGTTTTCTTTTGGCCGATGAGCAGAGAAAAGAAGGAAAGCACGCGACGAATTATCCTCGAACTGTTTGCTCTTGCGAGCGTGCCAGTTCTTATTCATATTGCCGGCACTTTCATCGCTAATAATTTCTGCGGACTCGGCGGCGGAATGTGAGCCTTAAGAAATCAAACAATTGCACTGTGATAACTCAGATCAAGCGAACACAATGCTTACTTGTCCTTTTACTTTCGCTGCAAAGCGCTTGTTTTGCGATTGTTCTAGATAACCAATTGGTCTCACCTGACGGGACTATCGCAACTCAAATCGAGTCGAAAAGAATTCTCTTTGTTGATTCAAAAGATAAGAAGACAATTTCAGAGATTCAATTGGATGCGCCTCTGGCGTTTCGCGCGGAAGTGTCATGGAACACGGATTCCAAGAGGTTTCTCTACACTAACCAAAGCGGCTTGCACGTAGTCGATGTTCACACCGGAAAGGAGAAAACATTTTCCGGACTATTTCCTGACTTTATGGTTCCTTCTTGGTCTGCCGATGGAAAGTTGTTGGGTTCACTGGGCGCTTATCCTGAACCAGGACAAAGACTGACTTGTCTCAAGATATGGGATGCTGAGACCGGCGCGGTAGTCGCTTCATTCAGCGACGATCTGAATAATCGATTGAATTGGTCGCCAGATGGCAAACAGGTCGCGTTGATTGATAACGAATGGACGATTAAGTTGTTTCAGATTGGCAGCGGCAAGGTGTCTGCGCACATTCAGGCAGATAGAGCCGGATTACCAACGCTTGCTTGGTCGCCCGATTCGAAATGTATCGCCGTTGGAAATATTATGACCGGTGAGGTCGGTTTATACGATACTACATCTGGTGCTTTCATCACCTCTCACGTATTCAAGGACTGTGATCTTATAAATATCAAATGGGCTCTAGACGGTCGGACCATACAAGGGCAAAAGGACTTCGATGGTAAGCTCTGGGATACTTGGGTAGTGCCGTGCCAGAGAGGAACGAACGAGATCATAAAGACCACTCGTGTCGAACTCAAGCTGGGAATGAGTGGATACATTCCCTCCAATTTAGAAGAATGCTTTACCCAACTCGACGCAGAACTAAAACCCGAAGATGTTAAAAAGATCATTTCAGGCTCCGAGCACGACCTTTTTTTGTATCATCACGGATTAGGGATGACGCTCAGAAATAGATGGGGGCTGTGGTCTGGATCTCGGCTTGCTAAATTCTTCAACGCGATGGGGCTCTACCATCCTGATGACATTTCCATGGTCATAATTACAAGCTATTGGCGTCACAAAAATGACAAACCACTGGATGTGAACAAGCAAATCGAGCGCTACACAGAATACTGGGAAAGGAATCAAAAACAGCAGTACGCCGAGGAACGGCGAGCAAAAACCGCAAAAGCGGAAATCACAAAGCGAATGATGAATTTAAAGCTGGTTAATTCTCAATGCCCGGTCATTGAACTGAAACATCGGAAAAGCGATGGCATCCGTGTCAGATATGCTGCCAATTTGGACGACTCAATTTTCATAACAGCAAAATACTCTTCGCCTGCAAAAGACAAGAAGGTCGCAACTGCGATTGATAATTTCTCGATCGCTTGTTATTCATTCGACAAAAATACCAAGCAACTGAGTCGCATCTTTGCAAAAGAATTAAACTCCATTGATGGTGGCATTGTTTCAAACAATTGTGCGTATCTTTTTATGCAGGAAACAGAGGAGAGTGATTCCCATACCTCCTTCTGCCGGTTGGAACACCCTTGGCTATGGACAAAACAAGATCATTCTCGTCCAACACCGGTGGCTGTGCGCACTTGGGCAGCGGTGCTTTTGTGTCCAGTAGTTTCGACCAAGTATCATTTTTCAGTTCGTACACGTACTTTCGAGATGAAGGAGTACACGAAGATGACAAACGACTTTGCTGGATTGAACTTTCCAGCCCAGACAAGCTGATCTCGTTCGTTGAGGACACAGGCCTTGGGCACTTCAACCAGAACATAATCAGATGGACGAAAGAAGAAGGCTATAGAATTGCAATCTTTGGAAACAGCTTGAAATTCGATGGGGAGTTAATAGGAGGTGGCGGAATGGAGGCACCACCAGCAGATGCATTTGCAATATCGTGCGTTTCCGCAAAGAACAAAGATATCGTTCAATGTGTTGGCGAGAGTGGGCTTTTCTCGATAGACCATGAAGCAATTACACCCTTGGTGAGGTTCAGAAACACAGTGCAGTTGATCAACACGGGCAAATTTCAAAGTCACTTCACGTGGACGCCTACACACATCCTGCCACTCAATGAAAACACCTATTTCATAGGCGGGCACTGGGGCGGTTGCTATCTTTTGAAGAAGGGGAAGACAGGCGCGTGGGCGATCGAATCACTAGATGATATACCAGCTGGCCGGAAGGATATTTAGGACATTCCATGAGATCCAGTCGAATAAAGTTTATTTGGCCTATTTTCAGTTTGTTATTGGGGCTGGAGTTTGGCCTTTCAAGTGCCTATGCTTCAGACAACAACAACAATCCAAGCTCTCAATGGATCATGAGAGAAAACCAAAACGGTGTCATCGAAGTGATGGATGCCGAAACAGCCAAGTATCTAGACTCAGTGAAGACCTCTAAGCTGCCATCTCCATCGCAAGAGATGCTCGACAAAGCTCTCAACGACATCACTCGAATTCGATTCATCAATGCCGGCATGTCCAATGGGAAATTGCTCGGTGACGAAGTACAGTTTGAATCATCTGATGCAAATTTCATTGAGCAGCTCAAAGGCTTTCTAAAAATCAACAAAGATCCGCGGTCCTTTAGGCACGATGCGTGCCTGGGAGGTCCCACGCTCGAGTTGTATTCAGGAACCCAGCGCAAGCTCCTTATCGGAATCCACCATGGCTGCATGATTAGATGGAGCGCATGGCTCTCAGACGCTTGCCTGTTGCAGCCACGAGAATTCATCGCCTGGCTTGCGTGCCACGGAGTGACGGGACCGCAGCGTGAATTAGAAAGATCGATGGAGCAAGCAAAGTTCGACTCAAGTGAAGCTCAAAAGGCTCGAATTGATCAGTTTGTGCAGACAATGCCCACCTCCCTGCGTGAATTCCTCGGACTATTGCACATCGGCTACGAGCTCACGTACATGTCGGACAAATACAAAGCAATACCGGTGGCTGAGCGAATGAAAGCTGCTCGCACCGCTCTGGCTAGAGAACTTCCGAACAAATCAGAACAAATTAGCACGCTACTTGAGTGGTCAGGCGCAATATATCCCGGCGTCGCCGCCTACCGCATGTTCCCAACCGATTTACTACTTGAGTACGAACCAGACGACGTGCTGTCGATCGTCAAATCTACTTCGCTGTCACCGCATGGGTATGTTGGAGCAAGCAGATATTACTCGTACATGGGGTTCAGAGACAAGTTCCTATATGGGTACGCACCGCTAGAAGATGCACTGAAGCAGCGGATTATCAAAGAACTCGAAGCAACTGGCAAAAATCAGGACGACATCGATGAATTTAAAGACGCCATTAAAGAATGGATGCCGCCAATACGACTGGAAAGGATCTTGGAGGAACGGCGTGAAGAAGCAGGAAAGAAGGAATCTTCCGGAAGCTAAGTTAAATAGCCATTCCATTGGAGTTAATAACCATTTAAAAGTGGTGAACAGAAGAAGCATCTTTTCACCACATTGCAACCGGCATGCCACTACAATTGATGCGAGAATTTTTGGTTCGTACGTGTAATCGAGATATGATCTGACAGTGACCATGCTCTGAGGTAGCGGCGATGAGCCGAACAAAGATTTGCGTTCTTTCCCTATAGAGTGCAATAGCAGTACAGTTTGGCCTCGATAAGGAGAAGCAGCTGGCGCTGGCTTTCAAAACAAACGACATGCCGGTTAGATACAAAACCCCTGACGAGCTACTAGAATGGCAGAAGAAATTAGAACTCGGTCAAACTGAGGGTTCGCCTTTGAAGCGTCAGCAAGCTAATGCAGATGGCAAGGGTGGTGACGGTGAAGCAGAGGTTGATGCACGATATGAATTGGCGCGTGCGTTGGTCAAGAAAGGTGCTTACGCAGAAGCCACAGAACACTACGTATGGCTCTGGGAAAACATTCCGCGCAAACATCCGGCAATGGATGGTGTGCGGAGCTCCTTCATGATAAGCCAGATGGCTCGACTGCTCAGCAATTTCCCAGCTGCACGAGTGGCGTTTGAAAGGCTTAGAGTAGAAGCCCTCAAGTCGACATCCAAGAGTGGCGATAGAGACGATTGGATTGTTCTGAACTCGTTGCTGGGGCACGATGATGAAACACTGGATTGGTTCGACAAATCGAAGAATGACTCAAAACAGAAGGAAACCATAAGAAAATCTGATTTTGATTCGAAACATGAGATGGGCAGATTTGATATTCCTGTATCCCAGGCCACTCGTGAAGATCAAGGAACTGCACGAATTCGCTCAAGAGATCAATACATCAGTGAAAAGAAGGAAATCAACAGGCGACGAAACGCGAGATTATGATCCTGTTCCCAAGAATGCTGCGTTGATACGCACACACTGTGAAAGATTCGGAGCGAAAGGCGCGAGAAAAGGCGCACAACTTTATGCTATCGCGGAAACAGAAAAGAAAGGGCGTACCGCAATAGACAAAATGCTTGATTTTCAGATATCAGAGTTGGGTGCTTTTATTGATTACTGCGGAAACGCAATTCTTGAGTGGGTTGCCGAAAACAAGCTTCAGTCTGAAACTTATCACTAAGAAAAACTGTTCTAGTTCTCAGATACCGGTAAGTTAACTGCGACGACTCTACAATAGAATTCTTGACACCCATTATCTCGTCAGCTGTTTTGCATTAACGTGGAAGCAAACCAAAGAACAGCTGCCATTATGACAGCAAAAATCAAGAGCTTTCGTACAACAACCAACTGATCGTCATTGACGAGATCCCCGTTTTGAACTTCATCTTGTGGCTTGGAATCAGGTAAAACCCTTGAACACTTTGGACACACGAGCACTTTGAGAGCGCAAACCGCTCCGCAGTGTCCACAGGTCTTTATCGGATCCGCGAGTTCGGACATAATTTCCTGACATGCTCTTAGAGACATTTTACACGGCCTCGCCTATGTCGGTTTCCTTTGTTTGTTCAAAAGCCAATAGCCTCCGCGGTCTGATACCCTTGGATCAACTACTCTTATTCAGATGGTCACAAATGTAATGGCACTGGATTCAGGCGATGCCCACAGAGATTCGAGCTTGCTACTCAAGCAGGCCTGGGAGTGTGCATGGATTGATAAGAAGCCAAAACGAGCAATTGGATTGCTTCGCGAAGCGTTGATCATGGATCCTCTATTTGCTGATCCACAGTTGGAAATTGCCAAGATCTGTTGCCACCTGTTGCCAGAACGAATGGACTTGGCTGAGATCGCAATTAAATCCTTTCAAGCCGTTCGACCAGATTCAGCTGACGGACATTATTATCGGACAACAATTACAGCACGGTTAGGCGACAGCGTAGACGCAGAGAATTACTATAGAAAAGCGATCGAACTGGATCCTTTTGATCAACGTCCATTGGGTGGGCTGGCACGTCTTCTATTAAAAGTTGGTAGATCTTTAGAGGCAATATCATTGTTGGAACAAGCGGTGGAATGGTTTTCTGTTCGCTATGGTTATGGTGAACCAGCAACAAGATTTCTCTTAGCAGAGGCGTATGTGCAGGTTGGAGATATTCCAAAAGCCATTGAACAATGGAAGATCGTCGTGACAATACCCGCTTTGTGGCCCGAAGATGATGAATTCAACACAGAAGCGGCGAAAAAACTTCAGCAATATCAAACATAATCGAAACGATGGAAGCGCCCTCCATTCGGAAGCATGACCATTATTCGCCGCGGGCCGTGGTTTGTATTAGTCCGGTAATAAACCCATTGCGGTCAGGCGCGCTCAGGCGAGTTACAATACCGGCAATCTTTATGGTGGCATCAGGGAAGCATAAGGAAAAATTTTGCCTCGATTTGTTCATTGAATCGTGGAGTTCCTTATAGAGTTGAGCGCCTTCGGCAATTGGAAAGTACAACTCCACCAAAGGCGGACGTCGCGGCTGACGTGATTCGATAGGAGAAATCCAATCCCCTCTTAAATTTATATCCATTGCATACACCTCGAATAGTATCTAGTTGATACCTTATTTGGTATCAATTTATCTTTGATCGAACGATGTTTTAAAGCAACTGAGAATTATCGTTGTTTCCCTTGTCGCACAAGGTTTTTGCTGAAAAAGGTAACTTGAGGTTTCTCTGTTTGTGAGACAAAGACAAACATAACGTTGGCCTTATTAGCCCCTTAATAATCCGGCCGCAATTGTGTCGGCCATTCTCTGCAAATACTCGATGTCGTCTTCCGTCCACTCATTTGATTCGTCGCACTGCTGCAAGATGAGGCATCCATAGGTAATAAGTTGGTCTCGTAGAACGAACCCCAAAGCGGATTTTACTCCGATAGCTTGCATTTCAAGTTGTACCGACGAGCAGTCCGAACAATTGTCTGGGCTGGATATCGAAATCGGCGCGTCTGACAAGAGTGTTTGTGCCACCAATTCTGACTTACTAGCGGCCCAGCCGAGTTCCTCGCAGCTTTGAATTTGGACTGACTGAAAGTATTCGAAGTACTTGCATTCGTCGTCGTTGCCATCGACGCGAATAATGATGCACCTGCTTGCCTTCATTATTTTTCCGACTATGTTGACAGTCATAAAAAGCGCATCGCGAATAGATAGCGCGTGAATCATGATATTCCGAACTTCGTTTAAAAATGTCTCCAAAAACTCCCGGCGCCTATCCGTTTCATGCTCAGATTCGGACTTTGCCCGTTGGTACACTTTGACGAATCCTTTGCTATCAGAAATTTTAATTGAGGAGACGAGCTTCTTGCGCAGTTCAACCAGATCTATTTCAAAGTCTGCAAGTATTTTTAAAGCTCTCCCCTTGCCTTCGTCCAAAATAGCAATGAGTAAATGATCGGGCTCGACATACTTATGGTCCAGTTCTAATGCCAATTCCCGAGCAAGCTCAAGCACCTTCGTTGCATGCGCAGTGAATGGAATTTCGACAATGACCGTGTCAGAGCCATATCCTACGAGTTTGAGTAATTTTTCACGAGCAGATTTTCTGTTTGCACCCAGAGAAGCAAGAGTCTTAGAAGCCGAACTTGATCTCTCATCTATCGCTCCTAATAGCAATTGTTCTGTTCCGACATAATTGTGGCTCAGTATGCGGGACTCATCTTGAGCCCACATAATACATTCGATACTTTTATTGCTGAAACGTTCAAACATAGATAGTTACTGAGTCGCTCTGAGATGGTTCCATCAAACCACAAGTAGATGGTAGGCTGCCCTCCATCCTGCCTGGCACTAAGCCTACCACCTCGCACCCGGCGTCAATCGCCAAGCCCTTCGGGTGCCTTCGGCAGAAATTGACACCGGGTCCCTGCTCGCTGGTTTGCAGGCAGTGTCGCAGGTGGTGCGGGCAGCCCGGAAAACTACTCGCGCCGCAAACGGAGAGCCCGGTCATATTAGGGATTTACGAGCCAAGGCTACTTAGGTAGCAATGTTGGTGATTGCTCTACTATATTCAATTGGTACGTAATGTGATGTGCTAACCGCGGAACTGTTGTTTCCCGCGGATCATGGACGTTCATTAAGGCTTCTTGTTTGATTCTGATTGAAAGATCTCCCAGTTTCGCTGCCATACGGCATCTCCAGACAAATTATCTAGGACTACGAATCCACCTATCACCACGGCTTGATTGTCTTTGTAAGGAACAACAATCGGATCCGACCTCTGAAAGGTTATATTTCCGCCGAGCTTGTATTGCCTCTTTGGCACGTCTAAAATTTCAACTGACTGTGTTTCAGATCCATATTTGTCGGGCTGGTTACCAGTAAGGCCGCCGACCACTATAACGTTGCCGTTTCCGAGTTGCACGACTCCAGGCGAAACGCGAGGCACAGATAACTTCCCAAAATCATAAATCCTATTGCTAACGGGATCATACATTTCGGATACGCCTAAAGACCCCTTCCCAACTGACGACTGCCCTCCCAAAATCAAGATTCGACCATCTTTCAACAATAGTAGAGAAGCGAGGCAGCGAGCAGTGTTCATTTGCGGACCAGGCACAATTAGTTTTGTTCGCGGATCTAGAAGCCAGGTCTCTTTGAGAGGAGACAATTTGTTATGGTCGGTTATTCCACCACAGACAAAAATGCGGCCATCAGACAATTTGATGTCGCTATACTCCCATACCGGCTTCTGAGCGCCATTCACTGATAGATTTAAAGTTGAAATGGAAGAGGAGTTGGTAATTTCTTCCAATTCGCTATCAATCAGATGTTGCTTGCCAGAAGGCGTCATGTATTTCTTACCATCAAAGACGACCTTCGCTGAACGTGCAAGATCCCACTGATCCCCGCATAGACTGATCTGCTTGTCCTCTTGGTCAAGAAAAGACAAGCGATCGTCTTCCTTGCAGCAACCGAAGGGAAAAAGTGACGCAGTGCCTACAAATAATAAGATAAGCTTCGTATAGCGTTTGCGCGCTTCGTCCTGGGCGTGGACAGTGTTTTCAATTGCATCGTTAGTGAAGCGATCGACATAAGACATCAGCGCAAGCCTCAACCACAGTACACTCTAGTATTATCCACTCTTTGTGTATGCGCGCATCTGTCCGTGAGTCGATCAGACCGATAAGAGCAATTGTGTTTCGAAAATCCTCCAGATGCTAGATCAGAAAGCCGTTAAAAAATTGAGGTATCCTTAGTAAGAACTCTTGGGTGACGAACGAATCCTCTCGGCTCAGCACTCAGACATGGAATGTTTTTTCGAATCGATAATTCTAGCTTTGGTGAATTCAGGCTGAACATGGTTGTAAGGTCGTCGCTTTTTTAAAAGAACGTCCATATTGCTATAGCAAAGAGAGTTCTGAACAGTTCAATTCCGAGAGACTGTTGAATGCTCGTCAAGCTTTCTTCACTCACTGAGTAGCGGGACCGGAGCCCTTCCGCAATCGCTAACATCGACACGCTTTGCTCATTCGCTACCTGCAAATTTCGCCTGATCAGATTTAAAGTCAGGAGTTCATTTAGCAATTTAAATTGCGCGTGTGGGTTGGTAGCGCGTTGATAAGTTTGTTGCATGCGAGTTGTTAATGTTTTTAAAACCAGCGCTTTTACCAGCGAGCCACCGAAACGTGAACCAAATAGCGCCAGAAGCACAATCGCAGTCAGTGCCCAGAGTGGGGATTCCTGAATACTTCGACGCTTTTCCAAAGCTTTCTCAAAAAGTTTAGCCTGCTTATCGTCGCCATCGCGTTGTGCAAAATATGGAAGAAGTATTGGTGTGCTGACGTATGGTTCTTCGTCAAGTTGCGGCACTAAACGAGCTGCTTGGGCTATAGTTCGCTTGAATTCTGGTTTGTTGAATCCGTCCTGAAATAAAGCAATTTGAGTAAGCGCATCAACGCATTTTGTGATGGCGTGATTGTGCTTGTAAACTGAGTAAGCCTTCTTGTGCCAATAGATCGCCTCCAATTCGCCGGTCCTTGTTCCCTTGTTTACACAAGTGAGTCCAAGGTAGAAAAAGCGACCAGCCATTTCGCGGCTCTGAGACCCATAAACGGCAGCGACGGCGGCATTTTTTCGCTGAACGATACCTGGATCTTCGCAAGTTGATGAAGAATGCCACGCTGCCATTGAGTTGTAGCGTTCGCTAGTTTTATTGTGATCCAGGTCCGGGGCGAGCCGATAAACGCGTTCAGCGAGCTCATATTGCCCCACATCACTCAAGAGACACGCAAGAGCCTTGGCGCTCTGGTCAAATGAACTTATCGCAAAAAAACAAAAGAACACAGACAAAATTATGGAACTTGCTAAAAAGTAGCCGACTCGCAATCCGCACAGTATGCGACTTCTCGCAAGAATTTTGTTCCATTCATGGTTGAGCGCAATACTGCATTGCTCTCTGCGCTCAAAAATCATGACGACTCTAATTAGAGTGAGGATTGCGGCTGCCACGCCCCAATCCCGTAAGCTGTCAGTCCAATTCCCATTAAAGTGCTGTGCACGGCCAACATGTTCCAAGGCTCCTGTGACCCAGTTAGCAAGCCACGAATAAAGCACACACGACACAAGAACGCGTTCAGCACTCGACAGAATTGCAATGACTTTATGAGCGTGAGTCCCGCAGAATGTTTTGCACTTGTCTATAAAATTAGTGACCATATCTGTAGCATCTGAATCCGTAGTGTGAAAGTCAGCTTCGATGATAGATCGAGATCGTTTCCCGCGCTCGCTATCACTGGTGCAAGTACGCAGTAGCGAGCCGATTTTGACGACAGTTTCAAACTATAGAACGACGGGCGCTGACAATACGCGAGCTCACTTTAGTGATTGAAGACTGGCTGAATCAAGCCTCCGCAAAGATCCTCCTGTATCTAAAAAACGAACCTTCTCCTTTTGTTCACCAACATCATTGTCCCCGAAACACCCGCAAACCGTCAGGAAACTCAAGACTGAATTGATCACCAACTCTCACGTCGATAATTGTGCCCTTTTTCGCGCAGAGCCAGGTAAACGGAAGGGTGGGAACGGCTGATGTAGGAATAGGAATATTTTGACCATGACGTTTGCTGGCAATGACACCACCGTTACTCACGAGTTCAGCCACCAGAGGAATCGGTGCAATTCCAATTGCTTCGATGCTGTCGAATCGCAATTGCACTCTGCCGTTTTTCGAGATGTGCTGATCAGACGTCCACTCATTGGACTGCGTCACCGTTCCTTTAATTACTGCCCCTTCTGGCAAAACGAGGTACCCATCCATTTCTGCAATGGGTTCTAAAGTTCGTGCCGAAAACTTATCTCCTGGTTTGCACGTATCACTATTCAAAGGCGTGTCAAAAGCAATTTGAACTTTTGTTCTTGCCGGAATTTCTCTGAACTCGCCATCAAACATCGAATTCACTATCTTCGTTGTAGTTTTGCTGAGCAGCAAGTTACCATCCCTTCGAAGCTTGAGCTTGACCAGCGCTGAACTAGCATCGATATCGTCATTTTTTTCTTTCAAAAGATTTTCGTATTCGAACTGCGCTAAAACTAGATCTCCGTTCTTTTCAAACTCCTTGCCTTTCTCAAGCCTCTTTGACCTAACCGTCTCCAGAGTAGCCAAAGCAATTTGATTGTGGGGATCTACAGCCAGGGCACGTTTGCAAAGAACAAACGACGCTTCCATATAAAGTGTGTACTTAACGTATGAAACCGCGTTTGCGTGCAAATAACTTACCTGACCACCTACTGCTGCAACATTCGCATCATTGGCAAAATTATGTGCTCTCGCTTCCATCAGCACCACTTCTGCCTCGTGAAATTTATTTTGCATAGCCAGTGATTCCGCAAGACCTGCGTAGTTCTCTGCGCTTTTATTGCTTTGGAGAAGCTTCTCAAACTGATGTTGTGCCGCACTGTACTTTTGGGCACTCAAAAGATCCTTAGCACTCTCTTCATCAGCGTTCTGAGCGTTGATAGAACCAGAACCTCCAGTCTTCCCCTCTGGTGAGGTCAGCGCCTCAGGAACCTCTGGCGCATTTCTGAAGTCGCGAATAAGTGGGCGTTCGTCAATGATTTCGCGTTCTTTTGCAAGTTCCACTGCGTCAAAAATATCTACAGGTACAGAGCCTGGACCAATCTTATTTTGGCTGGTCTGCTGGCCAAAAACAGGGACGGCAACAACCAGCCCAAGGATCAAGAAAAGCCGCCGATGATTCATTGAGTGTTCATTGAGTTATCCAACTGCCGGAGTAGATGGTTATCTGTCGAAGTAGAAGGTTGTCGCAACGTCCACCCATTACGTTGTACAGGGCACTCAATAACAGAACCCATTCATATGACAAGTATACGGCCATTGATTCAATTTCAGAACATTATTGCCCCCGATGCCACCACCAAATCAATGCCTGCGATTTCAAAACACCACCGCCGTTATCGTCTGTCAGCTTCCGTATACATTCGTATTTGAGCTTGTGCGCTCTCCATGCCGAGTCGCACCGGGTCGTGCATTAGCTTAGTGTAGATCTCCGTCGATGCCATAGATTTGTGACCGAGCGCGTGGCTGATGATCTTTATATTCTGATTACTCATCGCCATGTAGCTGCCTAAGGTGCGGCGATTATGCCGAGCTCGGCATAATCGCCGTAGCATGGCCAGTTGGATGGCAAACACCGGCGCGAACGTCTCGCTAATTCAAAGCGCTCTTAACCACAAGGATGTGAAAACAAACTTGCACTCGGCAGCGACAAAGAGACAATCAATCTAGTCTTTATGTTTCACGGAATCAGTCATGTCGCACTGATGGGATTCCAATTCATGCAATTTTTTCAAAACTAATTCAGCCTGCGATGAGAATCCATTGCGCTTCAAGGCTTGAACGTGTTTTTCCATGTCATCCATTGTTGCTTTGCTAACACTTAAACCAGGCTTGTTGACGGATGCTAAAAAAGCGACACAAGCATTCTTTGCTTTCACCTTGTCGCCGCTGGCCGCATAGAAATCGGCCAGTTTGATTAACCACATTCGCTCAAGCAAACTGTCGCTACCACGTTCAGCTTTGCTTAATTCAAGCACATTTCTCAACAATGATTCACCAGATGCAGTATCGCCCGACTCTTGATATTTTACCGCCAATTCTTCGATAGCTTTGGCGATCATTTGAGCTTGATATTCCTTTGGCTCATGCAGAGACATTTTATATGCGACAATATACACTTCAGCGGCTTTGCCTAACTGATTTTTGGCTGCGAACGACCTGCCAATGTGCTGCAGAGACATGGATACCGAATTAATAGGTCGATTTGGTGATTGCAACTGTGCCTTTTCAGCAAGGTCAACCGCTTGTTTCCATTTCGTCGCGGCTTTGTCAAATTGATTCAAATAGATAGACCAGTCGGCAATCTGCATCATCGTTGAGAACAAGAGCAACGGATCGTTTTCCTTAATTTTCCATTTTTCAATTTCTTCTAAATTGGCTAGGCCGCTCTCATTCACAGGATTAAATTGATTAATCTGGCGCAGGACAAAAATTACGTTAGACGGTTTTGCAGATGCCTTCGCGTCTCTTAATAGTGCGTCCAGCATTGTCTTTCTGTTCGAACCAGCCGAATTGAAATAATCGCTGAATGCGTTGATCGTCCTAGAACCTAATGTGCAATGGAAATTTTGAGGATCATCTGGATCTGGAAAGCCGGCAACCATCCTGGCTCGGACGATTCGTAGCAACAACGGTGCACTTTCTTCGTCATGAGCACATTTTCTTAGACGCGCACTGATATTCGTGAAGTGGTTATACATGCGCTCGCTGTCTTTACTGTCTGCATTTTTTTCATATGCATCAACAGCGCTCTTAAGCAACTTCAGACCTTCATCGCACTTCTGTGCGTCGAAAGCACGGTACGACATCTCTGTGAGCGCTTCGATTTTTTCTGCAGGCTTCTGGGCGTCAGCGGCTTGCGCAAGCCATTTATCACGGTTCTCACGAATCGATTCTTTTCGTGCTAGTTTTTCTTTTTCGTAAGAAGTCCTAACTTGGTCTGCTTCACTATTTCGATGATTTTCGCGCATGTATTTTTCACAAGGCTCGATCATCATTGGCATATTTCGCTCAAACGCATCCGGCCATTTTGCAGTTCGACAAAACGCCATTCCTTCCTGCAGGACCGCTATTGCTTCCGAAGTTCTTCCAAACTTGCGCAACATCTCTGCCCACGCGACACAAGTATAACCGTAGCCCGTATTCATGGCAGTTTTTGTGCCTTCCTTGTCATTTTCAAAAGCAGCACGATAATATTTATTCGCCTCGTTGACGTCGGACTCAGCGAACATCCGCGCGATCATTCCATAAGAAACGCGATCTCGCCATCTTGCGTAAGCCGGCGCAGTCGTATACTTATAGTACTCATCAGCTATGGGAACAGCTTCTTTGAACATTTTATTTTGAAGAAGAAACCACAAATAGCTATGCAAGACATGTTCATAGCTATTTGATTCTGGGCTCTGTCTGACAAATTTCAGAGCTCGGTCGTAGTACTTGTGAGCTTCGGCCTTATCGCCGCCTTCATCAAGAACACGCGCAAGAGTGGCTTCACAAGTTCCATAGGTCTCTGGCAGGGGTTTAATCGATTCCAAATCTTTAAGTGTTTCAAGTAAAAGAGACTGCGCCTCTTTAAATCGCTTGTGTTGAGAACAGCTCAGGGCCATAGTTTGCACTTCATAGTAACGCTGGTCAGGATTCGACCCCGGGCTTTTCTGAAGAAGCTTGAGTCGCTGCTGTGCGAAATACTTATAGACATCTAAATCTCTTTCTGTTCGACTGCTCGAAATAACTATGCTCAAAGTTTGTAGCATCTGCTTTTGTTCTTCAGTCGAAAGTTGCGCAGCCATTAAAAATGCTTTGTCGAAAGCCGGTCTAGCTCTCTCAAAGTTGCCTGAAGTAAACGAATGCGCAGCGACTGACAAATATTTAGCGCTTGCTTCGGAATAGTGTTTGGCCTGAGAAGCTTGATCAGCTTCGCGCTGAACTTCTAGTTCTTGTGTGTCACCAGAAACATTAGTGCTCTTGTACGCTTCGCTAAACGAACTTTCAACAGTCGACGCCAAATTAGGAGGTACGGAGATTTGAGCAAGAACAGCTAGGGCAAGCGCCAAGAAAGAAATAGAGCGGCTGATCTTAGCGAGGAAGCGCGGAGCGGTGTTCATTTCATCTCTCCAAGTGCTCTTCGTGTATTGCAACTTAACTCCGCTTAACGGCACAGCGCTAATCCCTACAGATGAAGCGTGAGCAAAGCCCCCATTTAAACGCACGAACCATGCGATTCGCTGATAGTATCTGGTTGGAAAGCTTTATTGGCTTGCCGGAAGGGGCTGTTGATGTACCTGGTCTGGGTTGAAACTATTGTTCGATTGCTTGTTGTAACATCGGTCCCGATGATAGCATCAATCTTTTGCTGCCTTATGGCTCTTGCCGCACCAGCGTTTGACAAGGAATCCATAGATGAGCTCCTTCCACCGGGACTTTTGCCTGGCGGGCAGGATAGCTGGGAAAGACAGCAGGGTAAGAGATTCGACGTTGACGACAAGTTGCCTTGGCACGGATATGTGTATTATGCCGACCAGCCTGACATGGAGCGTGCTCGGGTATTTGGTCACAGAGCACATAATTTAGCCGCCTCTGGACACTTCAATGAAGCCTTCGAGCAAATTAGCGAGGCGCTAAAGCTTGATCCAAGCGAATTTAAGTCGCTGTTATTTAGAGCGAAGTTGTCCCTTAGAATCGGAAAGAAAGACCAAGCCAAGGACGACTTGCGCGCTGCAATTTCGCTTGTTTGTTCAGATCAAGGTGCCGAATTTGAGTGCCAAAAGATGTTGGTTGGTTTAGGTGAATATCGTCTCGCCGCGGATACCATTCCGCAAATTCTACCGAAACTCTCACATCCATTCCCCGAGGATGCTCCAGCCGCTTTCCAATACTTGCTTGCGTATAGCCAAGAGCGTTTGGGCGAGCCAACCGAGTCCATTGAAAGCTATTCGAAGGCGGCAAGGTGTTTCTTTACACAACGAGCGTATGGAGCTGGCTGCGCCTGTCTGAACAACATTCACGAAATCGCAACCAGGACTGGGCTTCCGGTACAAGGAATCGATGATCTCGAAAAGATTAAAGCCAAGATGACGGGAGTCTCAGACCTGAAAGCAATGGTATTGCAGCTAGTGGCATCACGAAACTGCTTGGACGCAGATTTTGTCGAGAAAATTACTCACTGCAAATTGAATGAATTAAGTAAAGGAGCCTATTATACTGGTGTCCTATCAAAATCCTTGACAGAGCCACCTTCCTCACCTCTGACAGGCATCGACGGAGCCGAATTGTGTACAGGCTCTAGCCAACTTAACATGCTGCGAATTTATTTGGTCCCTGAGGACTGTCGATTAACTTTGTCAGATCTGAACGACATCCTTAATGGACACAAGTTGGTCGATGGTCATGAGAGATGGAGCTTGAGGTCCGATACGACCTACGCGTGCAAAGTCTCATCGGGAACGCTCTACTTCTCTGTCCTTCCCGAGAAGTACAACTCGGTTGTCTGCATTACCGTCGTTGATCATGAGCCCAATGAGATGGTACTCACACCTGCGCAAATCGAACAGGACAGGCAAAATCAGAGGAGCGGCGTCGGATATAACATTTCTACGGGCAAAGTCGAAGAAGCACTACAAGCTACGGCTGAATGGGTCAAAGGGGAACCTAACAACGCTTACGCCAAATTTAAGCGCTCGGAAGCGTTAGCGTTAGCCGGCCGATATGAAGAAGCGATCAAAGCTATCGAGTTTGTAATTAAGTACGTCGAAACCGCCAAAGACGACAAATACCGGTTCTGTGACTTGAATCGAGGTAATGATCCTCTGATTAAAAAAGGTGTTTACCAGACTGGATTGGGCAAGTATGCTGATGCGCTCGACTCGTTTAAGAAAGCCTTTCCAGAGAAGTTAAGGTCGGATGACTATTTCTATCGGGCGCAAGCGGAGATTGGGCTCGGTCGACAGCAAGAGGCAGTTTCAGATCTTCAGACTGCGGTAGAGATGTATTTCAATGAAGCGAGAATTGTGCGTCGCGACGAAGCCAGGAACCTACTTGAAGAAACGCAGAACAAAAAGTCCAACGGAAAGACGCTTAGCTAGGTGTGACCATATCCGCACTCTCCTGAGACTAATGTTTCGCTCGACTTGCCTGATAACGAAGATCCATATGCAGAGAACAACAGCAAGTGAGTCATTGACAGTGGTGCGTGCAAACTATTGTCACTGAAGGCGGATTCATGGTAGGCTGCCCTTCCATCCTGCCTGGCAACTAAGCCTACCACCTCGCACCCGGCGTCAATCGCCTAGCCCTTCGGGTGCCTTCGGCAGCAATTGACACCGGGCCCCTGCTCGCTGGTTTGCAGGCAGTGCCGCAGGTGGTGCGGGCAGTCGGGAAAACTTCTTTCGATACAGGCAGTGGACAAAGAGTTTATCAATGAACTTTTCATATGCGATTCGTCCGCGAATGTTGAAGCATTTGTTTTGCCACCACTAAGGGACTTGACGCAGTGTCTCTTCTTTCCTTTCGTTAAGTCAGCACAAAACAAATGATGAACTGTTGGATAGTACCTCATGCAGACGACGCTAGGCAATAGAGTAGACCTGTCGCTTAAAGTGCACAGGAAATTCAGTTTATGATATTTAGTCAGATAAAAAAGCTGGTCGACAGACTACCGCTCCTGGTGATCGCATCTATGCAATTTGTCTTGCTGCCGCCAGCATGCTTTGCAACAGATTACGACAAGATAGTAGTACCAGCTGAACCGCCTCCGGTGAGAGGTAATTATGCGCCAGACGCTGTTGGTCTAGGCTGGATTGCTTTTGAAAATGGTAATCACAAACAAGCCTTGACGTTTTTTAAGTGGCAAATCCAGTATCATCCAGACGAGCCTCACGCTTATTTTGGGGTGGCATATGTCTACAGCATCGAAGGCAGATTAGACGAAGCGATCAGGTTCTATCGAGAAAGTCTTCAGCGCGACTCTAAACATGCCGACACCTATGCAAACTTAGGATATGCATTGCTTCGGCAGAGGCAATCTACGGAAGGGTTGCAAATGCTGGATCAGGCGATCAAACTCACCCCCGGTTGCGGGGCAGCCTATTTAAGCTATTCCCTGTATTACGGCAATCAAGAAAAATGGAAAGAAGCTGGCGAATACGCCAACGAGGCTATTGATCGCGGAGTAAAAATCCCTTCCGCTTATGTGAAGAGACTTAGAAAGCACAAAGTGCGCGTCAATGAACCTACTAGCTTGCAGTAGCTGGCTCTATGCAATTGTATTTTGGCTTGATGCCGAGCAGGTGTTTGTGATCACCGATGGCGGATTGAAGTATCTGGCGAGTTTGGGCGGCGATGATCCACACTACTCACTTGTGCCTCTACCGACAGCTGGAACTGCATGATCGCAGCCATTACGTTGAGGCTATAACAGATCTCAGTAAAGTAGTGAAATTCGATTCAAAGGATGGAAAGGCTTTTTACTATCGTAGCGCAGTGGATCGCCAGGAAGATTAATGACAGTGATTGGCGAACAAATCAAAGCAATTATGTTTTACGCGCTCATTGGTATTACGCAGTATCCAGAACATAATAGAGGTGTCAAATGTGATGCAGGTGTGGAAAGAAACTCATGTCGCAGAAGCCTGATGTTCAGGAACTGGCAGTACCGAAGACTCGAACCGAGACCCTAAGACAGCGGGGTGGTGGC
>PLZS01000195.1 GCA_003153555.1 Candidatus Melainabacteria bacterium
GTCTGCCAAAAGATCTTTTGGGCAGCCATAGGCCTCAAGAATAAGATGTGGTCCGAACATAGTTTCTTCCCCCCTTTCCGTTCGTTGGTGTACCGAACGTTGTGTTTTGGAATCCGAGTTGTACAAAACACTTGTTTCTTAGACGTCGTGATCGATGCTTTGAGCCAAGTGTTTTGAGGGGTACACGAAACGCTTACTTTACACCAGAGTTGGACTACAGCCGGGCCTGGGAATTGGGCGTTGTGTGGGTGTCGAGTCAACCTCCTGTGGAGTTCATTACGAAAGAGCTATTCTACAGTAAAAAAAATTTTTTTGACGGGATTTGGAAAGGTGACAGAAATTTTTTCCTGTGGGTGTGTCGGCAGCTTTGTGCGAGATGTCATGCGCGTGCTTGAAGAACTGCTTCGCTGCTGCGAATTTGACAATCCATCAGCTTCTTCAGCGAACCGCAGCTGCCCTTGCCACCAACTTTGGCGGCTGAAACTTCTTGCAGTCGGATGAAGAAGCGTAACGCACTCTGTGACGGCCACCATTAAGGGAATGTTGAGGGCCGGGCGAAGAGGCACAGTCCATGCGCTTATACGAAGACTCGCTTGACCAAAACCTTGACCTTGTCCTCGAAGTTCCGATGCATGTTCGTCATGAAGTCAGCAGATGGAGATACCCAGAATTGGGAGCCGACCAGGATGGTCTGACTCTGCTTGCCCTGCGGGAAGTGAAGCAAAACTGGATCCTCGCCTTTGTGAGTATTGAGTACATCTTTCAAGCGGTGCAAGTCACTGAATGACTGCTGAGTGTTGAAATATATATCGACCATCGAGGCGTCTGAGATTCGCCTGATTGAGTTGGCCAAGACTGAGAGCTGATCTTCGTTCTTCTTCACCTTGCCTTTGATCAAGAGTAAAGACTGAGGTAGTAAAACCTCCGGGGCGGTTTTATCAAGCAGCTCGCTGTAAGCAACTACTTCAAGCTTGCCCGCGGGATCTTCCAGGTGGATGATGCACAGAAGCTTGTTCTGCTTGGTGAGCCGCTTTTCGATACTGATTGCCAGCCCGCCGATGATTACGTTTGTGCCGTCGGAGGCTTCTTTGACGTCGCGAAGAGTGTGCGTGGTGAGATATCGTAATCTATTAGATACCTTTTTGAGAGGGTGGCTCGTGACGTAGAAGCCGAGCAGTTCGTGTTCCATCTTCTGCAAGTCAGATTCCTGATACTCGCTGCCGTCGCCGGTTAGTTGGTGCTCGAAACTGACACCGGTGTCTGCGGCGATGCTGAATAAACTGATTTGTCCGCTTGCCTCTTCAGCTTGTCGGCGTTGCGCGCGTTCCACCAGCGCTTCTAAATTTTCCAAGGCCTGCTTTCTGGTTACATTTAGGTTCAGACAAGCGCCGCATTTGACTAATGCTTCAAGAGTGCGCTTGTTGACCGTGCGTAAGTCGATTTTGGAAATGAAGTCGGGTAGCGATGCAAATTGACCGTTCATCTCTCGCTTGGCGACGATCTCTGCTACAGCTGCTTCACCGACGTTTTTGACAGCTGACAGTCCGAATCTGATCGCCTGACCGTCAACTGTGAAATCGTTGCCGGAGATGTTTACGTCTGGTGGCAAGATATCTATATTGATGGCCTGGCACTCGGCGATATAGCCCTGCACTTTTTCCTGGTCGCCAGACACGCTTGAGAGCAGGGCACACATATATTCAACTGGATAATGTGTTTTCAAATACGCAGTCTGATAAGTCAGCATGGCGTAGGCTTGGCTGTGTGATTTGTTGAAGCAGTATTCGGCGAACTGCACCATCATGTCGAAAAGGTCGTTGGCGATCTCTTTGCTGACGCCATTCTTTGCACACCCGCCGACAAAAATCTCACGCTGCTTTTCCATTTCTTCGGGCTTCTTTTTGCCCATAGCGCGGCGCAACAGGTCTGCTTGTCCCAAGCTGTAGCCACCCAATTGCTGAGCAATTTGCATGACTTGTTCCTGGTAGACAATCTGTCCGTAAGTGTCTTTGAGGATCGGCTCCAATAGCGGAGTCTGATAGGTGATTTTGGTTTTGCCGTTTTTGCAGTCGATGAATTTGTCGATCATGCCAGTGTCAAGTGGACCTGGACGATAAAGAGCGATCAGCGCTGAGATATCTTCCATGCAGTTTGGCTTCATGTCCCGAGCCACTTGCCTCATCCCTGAAGATGTTTCTAGTTGGAAAATCCCTGCCAGATCGCCGTTGCTTATTGTCTGGTATGTTTTATCGTCGTCGATTGGAATCAAGTCTGGATCAATTGTTATGTCGTGCAATCGTTTAATGATTTTGACTGCTTTGTCGATCATCGTCAGGTTGCGTAGACCGAGGAAGTCCATTTTGACTAACCCGACGTAGGCAACGTCTTCCATATAGTATTGAGTGATGATCGTGCCGTCGCCGTTTCGTTGAACGGGCACCAACTCTTCAAGCGGCACATCCGAGATAACAACACCTGCTGCGTGCATGCCGTAGCTTTTGTTGACGCCTTCCAGCTTGCGGGCAAGATCGATTACCTGACGTGCTTCATCGCTGATCGCGTAGACTTTCTTGAACTCTGGATGGTCGGCAATCATTTCGTCCAAACCTGCTGGCTTCCCGCGCACCACTGGAACCATTTTTGCCAGTTTGGTCGACTCACCGAATGGATATTCAAGTACGCGAGCAACGTCTTTGATTACAGCCTTGCTGGTCATGCGGTTAAAGGTAATGATTTGGGCGACGTGATTGGCGCCATACTTTTCGCCGACGTAGCGGATAACTTCTTCTCGACGTTCGATGCAGAAATCGGTATCTATGTCCGGCATCGATTTTCGTTCAGGATTGAGAAATCTTTCGAAAAGCAAGTTGTAGCGAATCGGATCGATGTTTGTGATTCCGAGTGCGTATGCAACTAAACTTCCTGCCGCCGAACCACGGCCGGGACCGACTGGAATGCCCTTGCTGCGAGCGTGTTGAATGAAGTCACTGACGATCAAAAAGTACGAAGCGAAGTTCATGTCTTCGATCACTTTTAATTCAGTGTGAGCCCGTTCAGCAACTTCAGGTGCTGCTTCGGGATAGCGTTGTTTAATGCCATCAAAAACCAACTTATTCAGAAATGTTTCGGCGGTGTGACCTTGTGGTACCGCAAAAACAGGCAATCTCGGTTCGCTGGCTAATTTGATTGATTCTATTTTGTCTGCGATTTCGAGGGTGGTTCTTATACCTTCTTCAATGTGTTCGGTGTCGAGATGATCGCGATAGAGATGGAACATCTCGTCGCCGTTTTTGATGTACTCCCAACCGGTGAATTTCATGCGCTGTTCATCGGTGACTTGCTTGCCCATTTGAATGCAAAGAAGGCAATCATGTGCAGCCGCGTCGTCTTTACTGGTGAAGTGACTATCGTTTGTAGAACAGAGCTTGATGCCTAGATTTTTCCCGATTTTGACCAGTTGTTGATTGACCTTGCGGTCTTCAGGCATACCGTGGTCTTGAATTTCCAGATAGTAATTTTCGCCGAAAGTGTCTTTGTACCAGGCTGCCGCATTCAATGCTTTGTCGTATTCGTTCTTGAGGAGATGTTGACAAAGCTCGGCGCCGAGACAGCCGGAGAGAATGATCAGTCCCTCCTTGTGGTCTTTGAGCATCTCTTTATTGATGCGTGGCTTGTAATAAAACCCTTCCGTGTGTGCGCGTGAATTGAGCCGCACAAGGTTCTTGTAGCCTTGTTTGTTGCGCGCCAGCACGATCAAATGGTAAAGAGGCTGACGCACCGTTTTGTCTTTGATATCGCCGTCGATAATGTAAGCTTCGCAGCCGATAATCGGCTTAACTCCGCCCATCTCTTGGCACGTTTTAGTTAGTTCAATGGCACCATACATGACACCATGATCGGTGACGGCGACGGCCGGCATATTTTCCGCTTTTGCTTTCTTGACCAACTCTTTGACGCGCGTGGCGCCATCAAGCAGGCTATATTCTGTGTGCAAGTGCAGCGGTACGTATGGACGTGGCGGCATGCGGAGCTCCATTGGTGTGGCGAGGGATGCCCGGGCCTGTTTCGACAGCAAAGCTGAGCACAATCTGTGTTGTCGTCTACACGTTCGCACGAGGGCAAGAGCGATGCGAAGTCGTTCGGCGATTCATCCCACTAACTCATTCTACATAACTAAAGACGCACTTTAGTCACACTTAGTTCAATCCAATGCCAATATTTTTTATATCCACTGCATATACAACCCCCGAGCAGCCAACGAAGCGCGGCGTGACGCGGGTCTGAGCGGAGGAGCCGCCCTAGGGTGGCTTGGGCACACTAGTGGGGTCTATGCAGCGAAGCTGCCCGACTCCGCGAGCTGATCAGCCGAAAGGCACTGAAGGCGACGGAGCGCTTAAAAAAGAATCGGCGTGGACGTGCGTAGTAAGCGATTAAATATAAAAACGAAACGGCAAACCTGGGGGAAGGCTTGCCGTGTGGAGTTAGGGAAGAATGCTTCTTACTTAACTAGCTGGCTTACATGAGAGAGGACGCTGCTGCGGCGTGTGCGCCTGCGAGTAACTGAGGTTCTGTGACCTTCTTCGTTCGAGGTTTGAATGCCGTGTGATTTGATCATTTGAGCGGTCACTTCTTCGCGCTCAAGCTGAACTATTGCTTGTCTGAACCAGGTTTGGAGACAAATGCGCTCATCCTTTGTTAATGCAAGTTCATTCATCATGGCTCGTTCTCCTTGTTTTCGCGTGCTGCTCACGCTCATGCCGGTTCAATATGTCGCCCGTGGCGACCATAGATTTTCGATGCTCATGCTCAAGCTAACTCAGCATCGATTGAGTTTATTGTAGGGGCTTCCCAAGTGGATGCTCCTCTTGATATCCGCAAATGTAAATTAGGTTTTTAAAAGGTAAGTGCCTTTTGCACAGCTGCGCCTGAATTTACGATGCCGAAGCCGAACTTATTTTGCGTGTATCCCGCCGGTTTTGTTGCCGTTGTCTGCATGATGCTGAGCACTTGGGCGTTGGTCAAATTGGGTCTCACTCCCCAGATCTGCGCAGCTACGCTCAAAGCCAGGGGCGATGCGAACGATGTCCCGCTTGCTGTGGTCAAACCGTTGTAGCCGTCACCAGAGACGATGTTCGAACCTGGAGCCGAAAACCATAATGGACTTCCATATGTTGAGAAGTACGAAAGTGTTGACGTACTTGTGCATGATGAAACCACAATTAAGCCATTTGAACGAGGGCTATTGTCTTGCTGGCCGTCATTGCCAGCCGCATTGAAGAGGAGTCCATTGTGGTTTGTGTAGAAATCAGCCGTTGCCTGTAATAAGGCGGGATGATACGTCGGGT
>PLZS01000197.1 GCA_003153555.1 Candidatus Melainabacteria bacterium
TCCATATTATGTGCCCGTGTTCGTTATGTGCCGTTACTTCAAAAACTGGTCCATAGCCAGCTAGAGAAGGCTGCCTTGGGAACATAATTTTCAGACTAAATGTGGGGACAGATTCTTTTAGTTAGTTCTAAGAGGATCATTGCCATATGCTGGAAAAGTTTTTTGTAAAACCAGAGACGCTTGAAAAAATCAGAAATTCTTGGCTTGGAATTCCAATTGAACGCTATGTAACATGGCTGGTGCAAAATGGCTATGCGAACAGAAGCGTGTACAAACGTGTTCCGATGCTGATGCAATTCGGCGAGTTCGCGAAAGCAGCAGGAGCCAAGGACTTTCTTGATTTGCCGAATCATGCTGAGGCCTTCACCAATCATTGGGTTGCACTCCATGGACAAAACGCCAAAACGCGATCAGCAATTAGGAGTGTGGCTTACGAAGCAAGCAATCCGATTAACCAAATGCTGCGAATATTACTTCCGGATTTTGCAAAGAAGTCTTCTGACCCACAATCCAAACACGACTGCTTGGTCAAGTTCTTTGAGTTCCTGCGAGAGGAAAGGGGCTTATCTCCACGAACAATCAAGCTTTACAGGCACTGCCTTAAACGGTTTGAGCAATATCTTGCTCGTGTTGGCATCGCGGATCTGGCTCAGCTTTCGCCTCCTGTAATCAGTGCTTTCATAACCGATGCAAGTATTGCTAGCCGAAGAGGAGGACCGCAACAAGGGACTTGCAGTGTCCTTAGAATCCTCTTGCGCTACCTTCACAGAGAAGGCATTCTTGGTCGCGATCTCATTGGTGTTGTTGAACCAGCTCAGAAATACAAATTGTCCGAAATTCCAAGATCTATTTCCTGGGAGCAGGTTCGCTTAATGCTGGAAGCAGTAGATTGCCGGACGGTGGTTGGAAGAAGAGATTACGCATTCCTGCTCGTTATGGTCACATACGGTCTACGCGCGCGCGAAATAGCCGCTTTGACTTTAGATGACATTGATTGGAAAAGAAATAGATTAAGAGTGCCCGAGCGAAAAGCCGGACACTCAACAGCATATCCTCTGTCCACAGTGGTTGGAAATGCCATCATCCAATATCTTCAGAATGGCCGACCTCAAACCAGTGATCGCCATATTTTCCTTCGAGTTAGTGCACCGATGACACCGATGACTTACCAATCTGTGTCCATGCGGGCTTCCTGGTATCTGAAACGGGCGGGAATTCCAGTTTCTCGACCTGGTTCTCACACGCTTCGGCATACTTGCGTGCAACGCTTGCTTGACTCGCACATGTCGCTAAAGACGATAGGTGACTACGTTGGGCATAGTTCGGCCCAGTCCACACAGATCTATGCCAAGGTCGATATTCACAACCTCAGGGAAGTCGCTCTGGGTGGCGGGGAGGACATTGTATGAAAAGTGAACTTCCAAATTTAGCCGGCCCTTTTGCCGATGAAATTATGGCCTTTCTCAAGTACAAACGGCAGTTGCGAAAGAGTTATTTGACAGAAGCGTTTGATCTTCGCCTCTTTGACCGATACTTGTTTCAGCTAGAAATTACAGAAAAGCAGCTGGTAACCAACCGAGTTGTAGAAGCCTTTCTAAACTCACGGCCGCGCAAAACCTCTCGTAGCTTCAACGGTCTCCTGGGTACACTGCGTCGCTTCTTCTCTTGGTTGGTATTGCAAGAAATAATCTCTCATTCGCCAGTTAGTATTCAGCCTAAGCGTCGTGGTATCGCGCGGCGTCCGTTCATTCTTAGTTGCGCTCAAGTTGAGCAGCTACTGAATGCTGCATCTAATCTGCGGACTACCAAGCACGCGCCCAGGCGAGGACACACTTACAGAATGATCTTCGCGTTGCTTTTCACACTCGGGCTACGTGTTAGCGAAGTCACAAATCTCAAAATTGCGGATGTTGATCGTGAGAGAGATTTGCTAATCATCAGAGAAACAAAATTTCTAAAAAGCAGGTTGGTGCCTTTTGGTCCTAACTTGGCGGAGAAGCTTGCTACGTACATTGCCTTCTGTTGTGCGAATGGAAGGACTCCGGAGCAACCATTATTTTCTTTTGACCCAAAACGAAATCGTCCGATTGCCCGAGGCTCGATCGGCAATACATTCCGTCGACTGCTCCCCTATCTCAATTTGCAGCTTCGTCCAGGAGAGAATCGCCCTCGCCTTCATGATCTGAGGCACTCGATGGCAGTCGGAACTTTGCTTCGCTGGTATCAAGAAGGAAAGGACCCATCCAACTTGCTGCTACAGCTGTCAACTTATCTTGGGCACTCTGATATTTCCGCGACAGCTGTATATCTTGAAATGACTGAAGAGCTTCTCCATGCAGCGGGACAACGATTTGAAAAATTTGCTAGTCCCTTGATTGGAGGCAGACAGACATGAGCATACCTACATTGGGCGCAGCTCTTCAAACGTTTCTAATTGACCATCTGGACATCCAGAGGGGGCTGAGAAGAAGTTCCATCAGAAGTTATCGAGATACTCTCCGACTCTTTTTGCAGTATGTGTCCAAGACTTCTGAAAAACCAATAACCAAGTTCTCGTTGAATGATCTTACCTATGATTATGTGTTGGATTTCCTGAAATCGATGGAACAGTCCCGCAACAACTCGGTTAGCACGCGGAACCAGAGGCTGGCTGCCATACACACATTCTACAAGTATCTTGCTTCTTATGTCCCAGAAATGATTTCGGAAGGCCAGCGGGTCGCCGCTATTCCAACCAAACGTACTTCGCCGCCTGAAACCTTTTTTCTTGACCACGATGAAATTCAAAACCTCTTTGGACGTCTTCCTCTCAACGGGCGTTTGTCCTTGCGAGACAGGACTTTGCTGCTCTTCTTGTACAACACAGGTGCACGTGTTCAAGAAGTGGCTGACCTACGAGTCGAGAATTTGGACCTCGAAAAACAACCGAGTGTTCGACTGCATGGAAAAGGAGACAAGTGGCGTATGTGCCCGCTGTGGAAGGAGACAGCGGAAAACCTAAAGCTGCTTGTTGACGGTGCACCAGGCAGGAATCCCGTGTTTGTATCGACGACTGGACATGCTCTAACACGTTTTGGAATTTACAAAATTGTTCGCAGGCATTCGGCAAACATTGCCAAAGACTCGCAGCGAAAAAACATATCACCTCACGTGTTTAGACACAGCTGTGCAGTGCATCTGCTCGAGTCCGGTGTCGAAGTAAATGTTATTCGAGGTTGGCTTGGACACGTCAGCTTAGACACAACAAATCGATATGCAGAGATCAATATCCGCATGAAATTTAAAGCCATGGAGGCCTGCGAACCTCCGATAACAGGTAAGGCCCCCAGCAAGATCAAATGGCGAGATGATGAAACACTCCTAAAATGGCTCCAATCTCTTTGAAAATTATGTTACCAAAATCACGGGCACCACCCCATTAATAGGCTGATTTAATCGCTGCCGCCACAAAATCAATCCGGGCACATAAGTCTGACAAGAAGCATTATGTTGCATTTCCAGGCAGTGCCAAGCTTAAGAGCATCACCCGAGCCACCGCCCTCAAGGTTGGCGCTGCCTGCATACAAAAGACTTCGCTAAACTTTTGCGCTATCCATCTGCACGGGCGGGCCACCGTCACCTGGCTTTCCTGGCTTCGTTTGCGTCTCATCTAATTTGGCCGGGTTGAACTGTCTTTTTATTTCATCGATCATCCAGTCAACAATAATGTTCTTCAAGACAAGGGCAAAAGGCGTGAAGACTAAAAGAAACGCTCTTAAGCCAAGACCTTTCCAAAAATCATCCGGCATTTTTTGAGCTTCGTTCTTGATGCAGTCTATCAGCGCATTCAACCGTTTATGGATCATGCTCTTTAAATCACGCTTCATGACAAGCACCAGGGCATTGGTTACTCGAGTTGGCTTGGGCAGCGCATCTCGCACACTATCAACTAGGGGAATAATTGAATAAAAGACTTTTGATTCAGTTACACCCTGATCGTTTTTATACTCTTTTGGCAGTCCGTGATTTGTCTGGTATTTCTTACGCTCAGCCTCTGGCAGCGCTAGATAACCAGCGCAAAGAGGGTTTGTTTCTGGTAGATCAAAATGCTCAGCGAGAAATCTTTGACAATTGCGCCTGCCCAGCATGTAATCGTGCTTGCGCAGCTCCTCATGTAAAAACGCCCCAAAAGCTTGTAAGACAGCACCGTAGATGGGGTTCTTGTAATATGTGTCTGGTTCACGTTTTTCTGTCGGTGCGATCATGAACCTGGTGTATACATCCTTTGACGCAGCTAGTTTTAATTCGCTCAGTTTAAAGCGCCCATGATCTAGAAACGTCGGCAACATGGCTTTGACTGCCTCCATCAAAGTCGGTCCATACTTAATTGGCGTTGGCTTAGAGTTCAATGCCGCCACCATTATTACTGCCTTGGTGGCCAGATTGGCAAAACGAATATTCCTCCCTTCAGGTTCCCGGGTCAGTCCCAGGCGGGCAAACTCCAAAGGGTCGTTATTGGCCATGCCACCATCCACTGCTTGGAACTTGTATTGTGACCCGGGTAATTCCTCTTCCGAAAATGTCGGCGGTATGGGTGAATATGTCACGCACCCGATCTCGCCACCGCCTTCGCCAGCTGCTTTTTGACATGGTGTGTCAGCCGGTATGGCATACAATCTTTTATTGTAGTCATCGAGCGATCGTACAATCTGACGGCTCTTCAGCCCTGCTGGCAGCGCACTTGATGCTAAAGCCGCCATACGCAAATCCTGCCAACTTTGGCTTAGACGCACCGATCCAATATCTTTGGGTTCAAGCCAGATTGGCTGATCGTCTGTCAGTTGAGTACGATCTGTATATGGGTCGTTTGTGCTTAAGATAAAGTGTCGGTAGTCTGCATGTTCACGCATATAATGGGTGCCATTGCCCAAATCTATGTTGTATGGCACTCCGTCAAGATTGGTAAAAGTCAGGTATATGTCTAGGCTTTCCGCCACGTACGCTCTTCGTGCATCTGGTATCACATAGGCAATTCTTTCGGAAATTTGATCGATTATCTTGCAGTTCAACGCCGAAAGCAGAGGTTGATTGTTTGCTAAATCATCAGTCTCTAATAATGGTTCGATATCGATATCGCGCACCCAGCTTGTGTACAAGCGATTGTTTTTGCCGTCAGGGCGCTCACCGTCGTGACGCGGCATATACTTGCTGTATAGTGCAGCTGATGCCACAGCTGCAGTCAATGCACCACCTGAGGTGCCAGCAAGCACACGAATGAGGACGTCATGTGTAGGAGTGTCTTTTACATTTTCGCTTTTGTTTTTATACCAGGCATCCAGCGCCTCAATTAAAAAGTCCATCACACCGGCTGTGTATGCTCCGGCTGAAACTGTTCCAGACAAAACCAGCCCAATTTCAAACGGTGTTTTATCAGCCATGTTGTTTTCTCCATTAACTCCACTTGCACGCTAATACCCGGAGCTAACACTTTAATCCTGCATCTATTCGATAAAATTCTCTGCTCGAACGTTCAATCAGATAAAGCCGTTTGGCACATAGATGTTTTGTTTGTGG
This sequence comes from Candidatus Melainabacteria bacterium, assembly GCA_003153555.1. Classification (GTDB taxonomy): domain Bacteria; phylum Cyanobacteriota; class Vampirovibrionia; order Obscuribacterales; family Obscuribacteraceae; genus PALSA-1081. Next base: position 5,554 of record PLZS01000197.1, read on the forward strand.
TGTCCGAGTCAGACCTACTAGACAATTATGCAATGTTATTGAATAAGAGGAATCGAGAGATAGAAGCAGCGAAATTGCATAGCCGAGCCGAGGCTATTCGGAATGCCACAAGCAGGTTGGACTCCGCCCGTAGTGCGGCTCCCTCCATCTCGCCTAGCACGAATGCGCAAGCGTTGTGTGTGTGTGTGTGTGTGTGTGTGTGTGATGACTACTGTACTTTCTTTCGTTCATAGCCTTAAACAACAGTGCCATCTTTCTTCGCATAACCTTTGACTTTAGTTTTGTCTCATGGCGGGTAGAGCTTTCAACTTTGGTCATGGTTGGAATTAACTTGTGGTTTCCAATAAGTTGTTGTCACTTATTTCCGCTACAATCTACTTCTCGCAATGGAAACTCGGACTCATGTATAGAATGCACGCCCTGTGTAATGCGAGTTAAATTCTTCGATAATGGAAGGAGAATGCAAATCTATGAGCGTTTTGGTACTTTTGTTTAAAAACACCCTTATGAGTTGTAGGCATATCCAAGTTAATTAACTTCGCTCGACAAATTATGTGACATTCAGTTCCCAGGTTTGCAGTTTTATGCCAAGATACCTCATCAGCAAGGTGTCCTGTAGGCACCACATTTGGTATCCCGTTCTAAATCGTGTAGCTCGTCTGCACAAGTAATGAAGCCCGGCTGATTGCTCCGCAATCTGACTGCCAGGCGACATCAGCATTTGTCCGGCTTATTGCGTTTACAAACTGATCAATTGAGGAACTTTTATGACGTCAGCAGAAAACCTTGTCGCACTTGTTCCGGACGGATCGCAGCCCAGAGTAGCAGTTCAGAAAACCAGTCTAGGAATAGATGTTCTGGGTCGTTTCCTTTGTAATACATTTGACGAAGCGATTCAAACTGGTGGGCGTCCATTTGATGCCGTAATTCTTGGTTCCGGAATGTTTGGTAGTTATTGCGCCGACAAACTATCCAGAAACGGTCTGCGTGTGCTTGTGCTTGAAGCTGGACCATTTTTGGTGCCTCAGCATTTGCAGAATTTTCCTAACTTGGGCTTGTTTGAGCCTGGAAAAACTCTTCCTAGTTCGGCACAAACGAATCCACCAACTCCTCGCAATCAAGTTTGGGGAATACCATGGAGTAGTGAAACTGAATTCGTCGGCTTAGCTTTCTGCGTAGGTGGAAAGTCTCCTTACTGGGGAGGTTGGTGTCCGAAACTTCAAGACGATGACTTATCCGATTGGCCATCTTCAACTGTCAAATATTTAAAAGACAACTACCCACTCTTAGAACAGCAGCTAGGTGTAGATGTCCGAACTGATTTCATTCAAGGACCACTGTACAATGCTATATTCGCGAAGGCCAAAGCGAAATTGTCTCAGCCTCTGACAGCAGTTGAGGAGCCGCCTCTAGCGGTACAAGGACAATCACCAGCCTCAGGTCTTTTTAGCTTTGACAAATACAGCAGCGTTTCACTCTTGTGCGAAGCACTACGGGATGACGCTGCTCGGAGTGGATCTGATGACCAAAGGAACCTTTTCCTCGTACCTAACGCGCATGTCACTCGACTGATCACTAACCAGTCTATTGTCACCGAAATAGAGGTCTCGGTAAATGGCGTTCTTAGGCGACTACCGCTAGCAGAAAGTGCAAGCGTGGTGTTAGCAATGAGCGGCATTGAATCAACTCGGTTGGCGTTGCTTTCCCTGCCACGTCAAGACGGGCTAGCACTTGCTGGACGAAATTTGATGGCGCATTTGCGGAGCAATACATATTTCCGCGTAAAGCGCTCTGTGTTTGAGAAACAGACTCCGTTACCCAAAAATCTGCAGACTGCCGCATTTTTGGTTCGAGGTGGGACACCCGATGGCAAGTTCCATTTTCAAGTTACGGCATCGGCAGATGAAAATCCTCAGCAGACGGGGGCAGGAGATTCAGACCGGCTCTTGTATGCCATGATTCCGGATATAGACGTTCTGCAGAAAATTTTGGATATGCAAAAATCCGATTGGATTTCATTTGCAGTGCGTGGATGCGCCCAAAAGCAAGGCGACAAGGTCAATCCGGTACCGAACCCAAGTGGCAATTGGATAAATATTAGTCCATTTGAGGCGGACGAATATGACGTCCCACGGGCGTTTATACAGCTTTCAGTAAGCGACCAAGAATCACGTCTATGGGACGCAATGGATAAAGCGACAATCGACTTTGCTAATGCATTGGCTGACAATGACCCAAATAATATCCAATTTACGAGCAACATCTCTGATCATAGTGTCAGAGATGGCTTGGGCACTACCTATCACGAAGCTGGAACTCTATGGATGGGCAGCGACCCAAGTGCTTCAGTAACGGACGGCAATGGGCACTTCCACCACATCACCAATGCATTTTGCGTGGATCAGGCGCTATTCCCAAGCGTTGGCTCGGTAAATCCGGTGCTCACAGGTTTGACCTTGACCCGCAATGTCTCCGAAAAAATTTCGTCCAGAGTTGTATCTCACACTTTGCCTGTTCCTGCCGGTTCCCAAATTCTGTTCGATGGTTCTCCGCAGTCGATCGTCGATTGGCGCGCAACCAATGACCGTGCGATTACTAATTTTGGCAACGTTTTGGAGGTTAGAGATGGGCCTTTAGCGATTCTATATTACGCGAAGCATAAATTTAAAAACTTTGTGCTGCAAGTTGAGTGGAAATATTTCTCGCTCTTTTGTAATTCAGGTGTATTTTTGCGGATGCCGGAACCGCCAATAAATTTGGTAGGGAACGACCCCTACTACAAAACCGCAATTGAAATCCAAATCGACGAGACCGGTAAAGACTTTGATGCCACTCGAAACCCCCAATCTATCTACGGTAGCTCCCTCCATAAAACTGGTGCGATTTACGGCCTCGTTCCCGCGAGCTGCTGGGCCGCAACGGCTCCAAGTCAAGACGGCGAAGATGGTTTTTGGAATCAGTACGTGATTACGGCAAACGGCGATCAAATTACAGTCAGACTAAATGATTTACTCATTTGCCAGGGCACTACGAACATACTGAATGAAGGCTATATCGGACTGCAGTACCATACCGACCGAGTGCAATTTCGAAATCTCGCAATCACAGAGTTATAGGAAGGGTTAGACATGTCTATCAATATTGATGAAGGTCCAATAGACCGAAAAAATAGTAAATACAGCGATTTCCTGGAAGATTTGCAAGGCAATATTTTGAATGGGCATGGTAGAGATCACGCAGTCCATCTGTTTGTCTCATTTAGAATTGATAAAATTGCTGACGCTAAATTATGGATAAAGAACTTCGCGGCTACACAGATTACCTCAGCGAAGAAACAGTTTGAACAGGCTGATCGATTTAAAGCTACCGGAACAGACGCGGGACTTTTTGCTCATATTGCCATTTCATTTGAAGGGTATGCCGCACTCGGATTGCCTCCCCAGAAGCGGCCCAGCGGCGTAAATCTCCGCGGGCGCACCGCCGCTGAAATAGATTATGCAGATGCATTCGCGCTTGGATTGCGCTCTCGCCGAGCAGCTCTATTTGATCCACCTGTTTCCCAGTGGGAACTAGGATACCAACAAGCAATACATTGCTTGATAATCCTCGCTGACGATCAACCCAAAGAACTTATTGCCGCTGAAATAGAAGTGACAACTTCTATTTCTCAATTCGCAGATATAGTGCAGGTTGAACGCGGATTGGCACTGAGACGCCAATTTGTTTATGACGATGGTCCGTCCTTTGAAAATATTGAGCATTTTGGTTACGTTGATGGACGAAGCCAGCCAGTCTTTTTGACAGAAAAGATCGAAGAAGAGTCGAAGTTGGACGGTATCAAATTTTGGAACCCGGGCGCACCATTGAACCTCGTGCTATTGGCGGACCCCAATGGCAAAAGCGGTACCAGTTTTGGGAGTTTCCTTGTTTTTCGTAAATTAGAGCAGAATGTCCGAGCATTTCGCGAAGCCGAGAGAGATCTCGCAAGAGACCTAGGAATTTCCGAAAAGAGAGCTGGAGCGATGGCTGTGGGCAGATTTCGAGATGGGACGCCGTTAGTCCTGCAGCCTGGTGACGGCGGCGAGCCAATTGCAAATGACTTCAATTACACGGGAGATCCCAAAGGACTTACTTGCCCATTTCAAGCGCATGTAAGAAAGACTAATCCACGTCTCGAATCTGTAGGACCATTTGCCAAATCAGAGGAAGAAGAGCTGGGACACAGAATAGCTCGGAGAGCCATTCCTTATGGCGGACCCTACACTGAAGCGGACTCGGATAATTTGGATGCTTATCCATCAAATTCTGTAGGACTGCTGTTCATGTGCTATCAATCTGATATATGGGAGCAGTTTGAATTCATTCAGAGGTTCTGGGCTGACAATCCGATGTTCCTGCAATCAAGTAGTGCAGTGCCAGCAACGTACGATCGAACGGGCTTAGATTGTGTTATTGGTCAGTCGCAGACCGGACTGCAAGATACGAAAATAAATGAGATTCCAGAAGCCGCCTCTAACTGGCCAGTCGAATGGGGCAAAACAACTAAAAAATCATGCGTAAGTTTTGCCAAGTTTGTTTCCCTAAAGGGTGGTGAATATTTCTTTTCTCCAAGTCTTACTTTCATGAAGAGCCTATAGCAGTGTCTTGTGATACCGCTTGTACAACAGCAGTTTAATGGTAAGCCGCTTGAAGTAGGTAGCTTTGATATCGTGCTCGATGACACATTGGATTGCTATTGTCCTTGAAGACTTGATCACTGCCTCGTGTCGTATGGATTACGTTGATTGAAAGAACATTTGCTACAATTCCTTTTCTTGTTAGTGACCTTGTTGTTGTTTAGCGGATTACCCTCAGTGTCGGCTCAGGATGTTCAATCAGATGGCCCTGACGGGATCAATTTGCAAACAGATGAAGACAATCTTTCAAAAGGCGCTAAGCGGCTTGTTGAAACGTTGACAAGTCCAAGTATTGTTTTACCAAGCAGCCTAAGTGACATAGATGCGCCAGTGGTGCAAGGAATTGAGAGTTCTCAATTCTCGACGCATGAAATACAACCGTCACCTTTGCAGATGCCACAAGACCAGAAATTTAAGCGTTTCTGTGCCTTGACGCAGAAACTGCTGTCATATCTAGATTTCGATATTACGGAGCTGACTGAAGTAAAGAAGCACTTGGATGACAGACACGACACCGCGATGAAATATAACTCTTGGGCAAATCTCCTAGTCAGCGGGAGTAGTGGCATTTTGTCACCAGCATTCCAATATCCGGGGCAAACTATGTCCGTTCGAGTTCCAAATACAGTCTCCATAGCAGGAGCCGGGGCGGCCTCGCTTAGTTCGGCCTTCGCTTTAAAAACTGCATGGGAACGGGGACGCGTACAAGAATCCGCATTGCTGTCTGAAGTATTGTCGAAGGAGCCTCATAACTACATGGTTCCGCCTATGGTGATTGCGTTTTTGAGACAGTGTACTTTTGACGATTTGGGTTACATCGGAAGGAAATTGCTCGCTATTGAATGGGATCGCTACAAGCGCTTACATAAACCTTGTCCTTATAATCGTCGCACTGTGGCATTGTTTTGGTTGAAGGAATACTGGGATGACAAAAAACACTTTCATGTCACGTGCGAACAAATACGCAAAGATTCGAAGTCGAAACTAGATTCCGATTTGAAAACGATGACTTCGGACAACATCTCAGATCGAATAACAATGCTGACTCAGTTCCGAGTGCTAGTGCAGTGTGCTCTTTGGTATGGCGAAGAATCATCAGCGAAACCTCAACTTGTGCAAGAAGAAAGTTCGCATACCTCATCCAGAACCAAGTGATATTTAAGCCATTGTTCTTATGGTGTAAATCCGCCGAAATAAATGTCTTTTTTTATACTTAATTGTTGTCACAATCAGGCATGTGTGAGCGCTAGCCTGTTGCTTGAAAACCGAGCTTGTCTCGGACATCGGCTGAGAATTCAACGTTCAAACGGAACTTCCGTCTTTGTAACCAGCATCAAAAGCGGCTGAAAACCAGTTCGAATGGGATTCTGCAAGATTTTGCCAGAACGCCATTGGTGTCTACAGTGTCACTACCGGCAGTGTCGACAGTGTTGGGCTGGATTTGAGTTATCAGTCCCGTGTATGCGCCGGTCAATATCATGAAATATCAACAGTGTAACGAAATCGCTCAGTAGCGGAGCGCACAACGCTAAAATTCATTCGGCCGGGCAATTATATGTGCCTGTACTCAGCCGATGGAGAAGCTACTAGTGAAAAAACTTGCTGTTATTGGCGGAGGTCCAAAAGCTGCTGCATTAGCGGCCAAAGCTGCAGCACTCAAATGTTGTGGACTAAGCGGGTTTGAAGTCACGGTATTCGAAAAGACCACTGACTTGATGTCACACTGGATCGGTGGCTACGGATATAGCGATGGCATGAGACTGTTGTGCACGCTACCGGAAAAGGATGTCGGCTTTCCCTATCCGGATACCACGTATCTGTTGGAACTCATGGGTCTTACTGCGCCGGACGTAAATAAAGCGATGCTAGCCGAGTTTTCGTGGCTCGCGTATCAAACAACTAGCAATCTCTGGCGCAAAGGATATTTGGAATGGATCGATCGCAAACGCCCTGCGCCTACTCATATTGATTGGTCATCATATCTGAAGTGGGTACTGGAGAAAGCGGTTACATTGTCATCCGGCTCAGTCAGACGAGAACTGGATCGCGAGATTGCAGAAATCGAATTTGACGAGCGAAGTGGTAATTGGGTGTTGCTAAGCAAGGAAGGAACATTACTGACCAACCCGGTACAGCATCTGGCGATAACCGGCACAGGAGATCCAGGAGTAACGCCAATAGAGCCGACAAGCTACATGAGCGATCCAGAGAAGATAGGAGTATTCAACGGCAAGAATGCCTGGACCGACAAGAATTTGCGCCGGTTAGAGAGTTTTCAAACCGGTTTAGCAAATCCCTTCTTAACTGATGAATTCATCGGCGTGCTCGGGGGAGGCGGTACCGGCGCCTCGATTGCGGCAGCGCTCATAGAGTTCAACAGTAAGGCACCGATATGGATGTTCACAAGAAAATCTACCTTACTTTCACGCGGAAAGAGCTACTTCGAAACATCGCTGATTTCGGATCCTGAGGTTGGAACGCTAGCCTGGACCGAGATGACTTTTGCTGACAGACAAGAATTTATCGATCGAGTCGATCGAGGCGTTGTATCAGATCAAATTATGGAAACGCTAGAGAATGGAAATTTGATCAATACATCGATTGAGTTCGAAAAGATTGAGGTAACCAACAGGAACAAGCAATTTGACGACGATGATGATTTTCAACTCTGGGTGGTAGGAAAACAATGGTATGTCGATGATCTCACGTTTGTTAAAGCACAAAGAGAAGTGAAAATCCCGGTCAAGCTTTTCATCGATGCGCGCGGTTTTAACGGTTGGTGGTTCGTGGAACGCTTGCAGCACACAACGCTTAAAACTTGTTTGTCCAATAAATTGGTGCGACAAATACTGGAGAGAACGATTGAGCGTGACCTCTCTTTAAAGTTCAATCTCAGCAGGATGGATTTCTACAATCTGGCCGAGGATTTGCTCAGGGATGCGAAGGATGAGATCGAAAAAGCCTGGCAATCATATGCGGCGGTGCCTAAGCAGCTGCAATGGGAGGACAGCAAGATTTACGTGCCGATGGTCAGTGCATTGGCGCAAGGGCCTGGGCTTCCGAATCTTTCCTGCCTGGGGCTAATGGCAAATCGAATTTTACTTTCCTAGGAGCCCTTGACAGTTCATATGTACATATGTATAATGATACTGGTAGTAAAGGAGAAGTCCAGGCTGAGCTTGGGCTAAGAGCCAATGAATAACGAAAACATGGTTCTGAGAACCGTATATTTGCCGCCAGAGCTTGATGAGAGATTGCGCGAAATAGCTTTCCACAATCGCATCAGCAAGAATGAAGTGATGCGGTGCGCAATCGATGCTTTTGTTGAGGAGAAACCTTCTGAGCAGGGCGAGAAGATAAAACGCTACAAGGCAAAGCAAAGCAAAACCAGTGAAGCCTTGATGTCAACTTCGCGTTGATCGCAGCTGATTGATTCATATTGTACGATACAGCTGGGGACCATCCTCAGCTGTGCGTATGACAGTCAGATACCGGCATTTGTAGGGGCGGCCAATTTCAATTGCTCCGTTGACATTTTTATAGGTCGGCTAAAAAGTGTCCGTCCGGAAAAACGACACCACGCTCCAAAGCAGCTCTCCGTCCAGCATCCGTTCCGTCTCTTATGAGGTCTCTTTCAAACTCCGCCAATCCGCAAGAATGTCATTACAAATCGGCCGGTAGCAGATGTGGTATCACCCCACGGTTCCTCCAACGACTTGAACGAAGCATCCGCATCTTGTAACTGTTCTATGATTTCAAGCAGCATTTTTTCGATCATGCAAGTCTGTCCAACCGCGAAATAACCAAATCATCAGAGCCGTCAAACGCTTTTGTCACTCAAGAAAAAGAAACATAAGCTGCCTTATCAGACCCTCCAGAAAATCAACATTTGTTTGCTAATCTTACCGCCAGACATCAGCTGTTATCTATGTAGTTCGTCCATTTCAACGTGGTACGCTGTTCAATCATCGACGTTGATGTTGACAGTTGTCCCAGATGTACCCTCACATCGACGGTCAGTCCGTTCAACATTAAGCAGGGTTGCGATATCAGATAATGCATCCAACAATATTTTTTCAGATTCAAAGCTTGGCTTCTCATCTAACAAATCGGCTCCCCGAATGATTCCAATTGAAAGTCGAGTTGAGTCAAGGCAGAGATCAAAAATTACATCGCCCAAATGATAATAAGTTGCCCGCCATAGTTCGATGAATCGATTTTGTAACTTATTCATATCTCTGTGATACGCTTCAATCCAAGCAAGGCTATGCATTCTGGTGATATCATCTGGGAATTCACCGAACATTTTATTGATGTCGTCCTCGTCCAGCTCACGCGTCAAATTAATGTGTTCTTGAACTTCATGTTGACTCAATTCAGCTAGTGTTAGCGGTACTTGATACCATGCTATCCACTCGTCGCTTTCTGGCTTGAGCAGACAAATATCCTTCAATAATATTGCTCTCGATGTCTGGCGAAGAAGCTTGTGTAAATCGTCATTGCTTATGTCATAGGCACGCAAAAGCTTAGAGTCGATTTTTTGCAGTGAGGATCGCCATGGTACAAGAAGCTCGTCAAAAGCGGGGTCCCCGAGATTCACTTTGCAGATAATTGAGTTCATAGTCAAATTTCGAGCGCTGGTGAATACTTCTTCCCATGAAATTTGTTGCACCCTCATGTACTCAAAATAATTGAGGTGGATTTTTGTTCCCTCGATGACTTTTTGAATAAGGGCCTTTAGTACTGCCGTTCTGTATCGTGGCAACAATGCTCTTTCTCGCGCCTCGCTGAAATCATCGGCTGAATAATCGGGATGTTCAATAACATCCAGGAGGGTCATTATTGTACGTTCTTTCTTGATGTCTGCTCTTATCCGAGCGGAGCTTTCAGACTGTGCGCGCTGAGTTTCCTTCAATCGCGAAACGCGAGTTTCAAAATCAAGTAGCGTAAATCCTAGAAGGTCGATCTTATCCTTATTTTCCTCTCTCCAATGATCATTACCGGCCCCACACTGAACGATTCCTGTGATGATGCTTTCTCGACCATAGGAGGTGTTCATTAACAGGTCAGCGCGACGTTTCACCAAATCGATAGTAATTCCAAAATAAGATGCGCGCTCCGAATAGAGTGCCTGCCAGTCGAGTTTCAAAGCTTCCTTGACGGCCAATATCCTCAATAACTTTTTTTGTTCGCGAATGTGAATTGTTTTCGACCAGTGTGTTTTTATGAAATCAGCGGCCTCCATGATATCGATGTTGTACGTATTGCAAATTCCCTTTTCGGTTTCGCGCCAATTGTCCCCATTTTGCGCCTTCTGCAGAATTTGGCTGAGGTATGAATTTCTCAGTTCATCGATCTCGAGAAAAACTTCAGAATCGACAATTGAATAAAACGCCAACTCTCGTGCTTTCACTCTGCGCCAGTCTTGACCGTGCATTAAGAGCGAGGCAGCGCCGGCAATTTGCCTCTGACGATTGCGCGAATATTCAAAGAAATCTCTCAATAGCAACGGCAATTCACTCGTTTGCGGGCGTTATTGTATTCTACAACAAGCTCAAGATCGTCTAATCTAAAGATTGAGACACCGTGCGCACTGTTCACGTGCTTGCACGACGACAGTAATGGGGCATTAGCAAGTGCTATGCTGATGAAATGAAGAAGTTCTCCACATTGATTTTAAAGGCCATATGTCTCATGTTTTTTGCGCCTGTCATAGCAGGTATCCTCTATGTATCAGTGTGTTTTTTAGGCGCCTGGGGCATAACAGCCGTTGCGTTATTTGCAATTGCTGCGTTCTTTGCTGTTAGAAACTCAGAATTGTTCTCCGAAAGTCGAGTCCTAAAAGCTAATTGCAATAGAGCGGTGTCACCACACACAGTGATCTAAACGTATGCCACCAGAAAAAACACTACCGCCTCAAATTCGCAAAGCTTGCGTGATTCTTGGATTAAAGCCAAAGGGGCTGACAATCGAGTCTGTCAATCAGGCATGGCAAAAACAAATGGGTGCGCCAGGTATTCATCCAGACGTGGATGGAGACGCGGAAGCGGTGGGTTTTCTCACTACTGCTAAAGAGACCTTACTCAAATGGCTAAGGGATAACGGTGGATTCGGCTTTGGAGGTGGTTCAGGGAGCGGTGGTAGTCCTTATCAACCTTCTGGTGTACCGAACCAACCTTTGCCTGGAGCTGGCAGAGCCAGCAACGCGGTGTCTTTGCCTGAGTCAAAAGAGAATTTCGAAACATAACAGAAGTGTGCGGACTCATGACTACATGGACTCAAGGCAGGCAGAATGTGGGGTGTAAGGTGCAGTGGAACGAAAACGCACGCTAAGGGACTAGAGTTCGTCTGAATCGCCTGCGGACTGTGCCGATCATCGCATATGCAATACGCAATTTTTTTGTTCTCAGAAATTCAAAATCGTTCCTCCGGCGTGCGATATTAACTGACGAGTCGAGACTGTGATTTCGTTGTTGTCGACACAGAGACTTCGTATGCGAGAATGCGGTATGCCTGTCGACTTCCTCACAAAAGCGCGTGTGCAGCGGTACGCGCGCTATGGCGAAGATCCAACAACAAAGCAACTGACACGATACTTTCACCTTGACGAAAGTGATCGCGAATTGATCAAGTTCAGGCGAGGAGACCATAACAAGCTCGGGTTCGCCATCCAGCTCTGCACGGTTCGATTTCTCGGCGCATTTCTGTCGAATCCGATTGAGGTTCCAGATACCGTGGTCAGATATCTTGCCGCACAATTGGGGGTTGATCCTGGAACCAGCACAGCCTATGCAGAGCGAGCGCAAACGCATCGCGAGCATGCCATACGTGCTCGATGGCTTACTCGAACAGCAGACATGCTTGCAGCCAACTGAAATCATCACAGACACGGCAGGATATGCCGACATTGTTTTCGGTTTGTTTTGGTTGTTGGGTTATCAGTTCAGTCCTCGACTCGCTGACATCGGCGATGCGCGCTTCTGGCGCACAGATCCAGAGGCTGATTACGGACCATTGAACGGGCTTTCAAAAGGACGCATCGACACGAATCTGATCGCCGAGAATTGGGATGACTTGCTTCGCGTTGCCGGTTCTCTGAAGTCTGGAACCGTTAGTGCATCAGACTTTATGCGAACGCTTAAATCGACAGATAGTTGCTCGACTCTAACAAAAGCGCTGACGGCATTAGGTCGGATCGCTAAAACACTCCACTTACTAGCATACATCGAAGACTCCGCGCACCGGCGCAAAATCCTCACGCAGCTCAACCGGCAGGAAGGACGCCATGCAGTTGCACGAGCCGTATTCCATGGGCAGCTTGGCCAGCTTCGCCAGAGCTATCGCGAGGGACAAGAGGACCAACTAGGCGCACTGGGACTGGTCGTGAATATCATCGTTCTCTGGAACACGATTTATCTTGAACGAGCGCTGGATCATCTCCGTTCATCCGACAGAACAATAGCCCCAGAAGACGAAGCCAGGCTCTCTCCTCTTCAGCACCGAAATTTGAACATGCAAGGTCGACATCAATTCATCCTGACAGAGGCTCTCAAGCACGGCGCATTTCGTCCTCTCAGACAACTGGGATACTCGACTGCACCTTAGCGTGCATTTTCGTTCCATTGCACCTTACACCCCAAAATTTGCTGATAGCGATTTTGCCGATGCCAAAAAGTCAACTACAACAGCGCTTAGACCTAGAGCAAGCGCTCATTAAAGCATATAGACCGCGTTGTAACTGCACTTACAACCTACTGAATTTTATGGGAGGGAACTATGGACTTCGAACGTCAAATGGAAAAATATCTCGCTGACAAGTTTGATCGACTAACATTTTTATACGACGAGTATGTCGGCTCCAAAATTGAACATCTTACTTGTCCTGAGCACGATGAAAAAATCGCCTCACGACAGACGACTTTGGAACAAGGCGGGATCAGCACTAAATTCTTCGCCTGCTGCGAAAAGCTGGAAGAGCTTGCTGCACAAGTGGTGAAAAAGGGATTGGATGAAGGAGAACTGCACATGAGCGTCTATCGCGGTAGGGAAGAGGGTTGCCCCTCTCCACCCCGCACAGATCCGGACTAGCAGCTTTCCCGCATCCGGCTCCTACCTTAGGTTCTAACGTCAAAGCGCAATAGTGGATAGGGATGAGTGATATGACCCCAGGGTATCCAGCGGCCCGACATTTCGTACATCCTTTCCCAGGAGAAGTGGTCATTCTGGCTGCGGTCGCGTAGCGCCTTCATCCAGAAGCCAATCACACGGAAGCGGAATGTGTTCAATGCACGCAGGTTTGTGGGCACTCCGTAATAATTGAAGTGTCCAGTCACAACTGATTTGAGCCACCGGCACTGGTGCTGTAATGGGAAGTGCTTACGCTTATGCATCTCGACTTTTAGCTCGGTCAGCTTTGCGCGCAGCCTCTTCTTTTCCGTCTGCCTCAACACCACAAACATTCCGTTCAACTTGGCGCCACAGATATGTGTGAACCCCAAGAAATTGAATGTCGGGGGCTTCCCGTCGCCGCGTTTCTTGTAGTTGGCAATTGCAAAACGACCAAATTCAATTAATCGCGTCTTGTCAGGATGTAGTTCCAGGCTGAACTTTCGGAGTCTATCCTTCAGTTCGTCCAGGAACCTTTCGGCATCCGATTTGTATTGGAACGTCACTATGAAGTCGTCCGCATATCGCACTACAAGGATTTCCCCGCGCGCATTATGCTGACGCCACTGGTGCGTCCAGAGGTCGAACACGTAGTGTAAGTAGACGTTCGCGAGTAAGGGGCTGATGCTCCCACCCTGAACGGCGCCAAAATCACTTTGTGTTATCTTCCCATCTTCAAGCACGCCGGCTTTCAGCCATTTCTGGATGAGTCGGACGACGCGCTTATCACCTATTCTGTGCTCGATGAATTTGATTAGCCATTCGTGGTTCAAGGCATCAAAGAATCCAAGAATGTCTGCATCGAGCACCCAGCTCACTTTCTTCTTCTGTAGTCCGACGTAGAGCGCATCTAACGCATTATGCGGGTTGCGCCCAGGTCGAAATCCATATGAGAAACCAAGAAAGTCGGTTTCGTAGATGGCATTCAACACCTGCACCGTTGCCTTCTGGACAAGTTTGTCTTCCAAGACTGGCACGCCAAGCGGTCTTTTACGACCATCTGGTTTGGCTATGTATACCCTCTTCACCGGTTTTGCTTGGTATGCACCACGCTTGAGTCGTTCTGAAAGGTTTTGCAAGTTGTCTTCCAATTCCTCCTCATACAGCTCCCACGTCTCGTTATCAATTCCCGGAGCGGCATCACGGTTAATACCGAAGAATGCTTGCCTCAGGGTATCGATGTTGTAGATGTGGTGCAATAGTGCGGTGAACCGCATCTTCTTATTTGCTTTTGCAGCTTTGCGTATCGTGTCCAACTCGCTTTGCACGCTATCCCGGCGCTGTGTCCGGAGCGTGTTTTGTTGAGACTGATTCCCTTTGGTCAAGTCCCTTCCCTCCATCTGCTCCGCAGCCGTCGAATTTTGTCCGACTTTGTTCGCAGACTTCGCAGGTACTACGGACCTGTCTGACTTCCCTTGCTCGTTCATCACCGCCGTACTCCATTGTTAGTTTCTCGGTGCGGACCTAGCTTGCCGGGCTGGGTCGAGCGAGGGATCTCCCATTTCTCGCCCAAGAGGTTTCCATGCGTGCTCAAGTGGTCTCAGACCACGTGGGTCTCGTCAGCAACTCGCGATTACGCTGCTGCCGATATTGCCTTCCGCACATTATCACTGCGTCGGCGTCCCAAACTAATTTTTCGAGGCTCAATACACTGCCCGCATGTGCCCCTGTCAACACTTCGTGTATACCTTGCGGTACTGGTCACGCATGACTCGGGGTCGTTGTGATTCGCTATTTCTTCAACGTGCAACTCTTACATTTGCAACCTCCTGCCGATTTTCAATGGCGTCCGATAGACTTCCTTATGTTTCTCTTTTCGATTTCCTTTCGAATCCAATCTGCCACCATTCTGAAGTTACAGTGGCATCGGCGTGATATCAAAAGAGCATCAAAGAGAAAGCACAAGAAGCAGCCGCCCCTATCCCAGCGTTATATTCGCCCGGATCACTTGCAAAGCGCTTTGTATTATTGGCCCGATAGTTTTGAGCTGAGCGCCAAAGGTCATTGTATTTAGCGAGAGTGTCGCTGCTGCATCCAGTTTCGAGACGCAGTTCGCGTGTCCGTCCGGTGAACGCTGTGTAGAAATAATGGCGGCAATTATGTCTTTTTCTTTGGAAAGTTGATTCTTTGAGCGACAGTCGTTTCCGAAGTCATCTTGTGCCTTATTTCGCCTGCAGCTTCCGCGACGTGTCATCAATGCATTGCTGTATCAGATCTGGATGATGATGATTTACGTCAGCAGCCAAGGCTTGTTCGTAAATTTGTTTTGCTTCTGAGTAACTTCTCGCCTTATATCGCAAGACAGCCAAACCTAGTAAACAATCAACTTCCACCTCGTCCTTGCTGTAAAAAAACATCGGCGATTGTGTTTCAGGTCTGCGAATGATTTCAAGACACTTTTTAAATGCCTCCTCAGCCCGCACCGAAGAGGCTATGTCTCGATGCATGTTGCAAAAAGAAGCCATTGCAAACCACACGTCGGGATTGGCTGGATCGAGTTGAGCGCTCTTTTCTAAAGCTCTCATACCAATTCTCAGTCCCCTGAGTTGTACAAGTGCCAATCCTTTTTCCAACTACGCGGCACTATTATTCCTATCGAGCTTGACAGCTTTACTTGCAGCGTCTAACGCTTCTGGAAAGTTACTCTGCAAGCGGCATTCCTCAGCCAAATTTGCATAAAATATGGATTTATCCGGACATAGTGCTATTGCCTGTTGAAGCAATTCTTTTCGCGATGCGGTTGTCTCGTATCCTTGCTTTCTTAGAAGCACTGCGCGATCAAATAGACTGTTTGCTTGGACACATGCAGCACGCTTAGTTGTTTCGGAAAGGTTATTCTCAGCGTGTGACCGTTGTGTAAAAAGCAGGCACACGACGATGGCAATTGGAACTCTGCACTTCACGACCTGCCTCACGAGGTTTCGATTCACGGTCTTGTTTTACATGACGACATTATGCACCACGATCTCTGGCAAGATCCGGAAGATTTTTTCAGAGGATGGGATCGCGGCAGCCCGAAGCCTGAAGAGGACGGCCCTGGCTCTGGCCCAAGAGCCCAGTTCAATCTTTAGGTGTTCCGCGCCGACCATTGCCTAGTGCCGGAAGCGGCGCAGTGGAGCTGCCCTTGCCGGAGTCGAATAAAAAAACGAACAATGAGGTTACTATCCGGAATTCTCGAATAGAATCTAACTATAGCCAGGCGAGCCGCCTCAATCAGATATACGATTAAGCTGATACGCAATGACCTCCCGAGGTACTTTGACATGGGAAAGAATCCTGCAGAGATTTTAAATTCAGCAATCAAGGCATGGCACATTCGCGATTCCGATCATGATCGTTATGACGCCACCGTCGTTCCCGAAAGTCGAAACACTGGTAAAAACTGCGCCCTCATCACGTCGATCACTGAAGATGTCCATCAAGCACCAGGCGATGGCTGTGGGCATTTCACACAAGTTTGCTGCATAGACGAATTCAGAGGCAAACGCATTCGCATGACCGCGTGGGCGAAGTCGGAACTCCCCGAAGGCTCCGTCGCACGACTGGAACTCTGTATAGTCGGACCGTGGGGCTCTCTTCATCCCTGATCAGTTCCTTGCCAACAGCGGGCGCAATCGTAGTATCAACCATTTTTTGAGTTAATTTTGGCATCTGTCTGTCCTCTAAAAAGTCAGCAAAGTGGTCAGCAATTAGTCAGCACACAGCGCGACTGCGTAATATCACCAGTCTTTGGAACGCAGTCACTGTGCGGCTTTAGATCATTCTACAGCGCAAGCAGGAAATCGAAAATTAAAAGACAAAACGCATAACTAGAAAAGGGATGTTGCTCCGCTGGGGATGCAGAGCGAGCGGGAGACAGTAGGCTTACTGGTGATTTGGAGGCCGGTGACGGATTTCACGGGGCGAATGCTCAATTCAAGAGTGCGGTTGCTGCAATGCTTTCAGAAAGTCAGTCCTTTCGGACTTGAGATATCTCAAGTTGGCTTTTCCGAATGATCTGCCCAGTGCTTATGGCAACCGCTGTAGTCCTTCCCACGACCTCCTTGAGGGAGTACGGTGCATCAACTGGCACAAATTTTGCATGACCAAATCCAGCCTGCAACTGTCCACGCGTGAGTTTAGTGTGCGCAGGAATGTCCACTTTCGCCCAAACAACCCGACCAGAAGAAGAGTTGTCTCTAGACACCTGCTCCGCCTGAACAGCAGGTGGATGATCATGTGCGTTAGCCATCTGAATTACAGTCGCAGTTGAAATTGAAAGACATAGAAGAGCGAGTATATAAAAGCGCATGTACTTCTCCTTATTGTCTCATTAGCATATCTACTAGCATTATTTTTTTCCAGATCTGCACGTTCTGCACCAAATCTGGCCTGGGAATGCGCTCGGTGGAGGCATAGTTGGACTTGTTCCGGGGGTTGAGTAGCCACTTTGAGCCGTGCTATAACCCGGTCCGCCGCCGTGGTTCATGTCAAAAAATTGATTCCCTCCGTCCAGTAAGAAATTAAATTGTCCACCTGGGTTAGAGCTACTGGTGTTCATGCTGTTATCTATCGAGTTTGACGACGTTAGCCCACCAGGAGCGACGCCGCCCACACCTGAGCTTGAATTCCAATATCCTTGCATACCCCAAACCACTGGGGTTTCGTCACCGCAGCAGGGCGTATGTCGAGCCTTATCTAAACCTTGGGCACCTTTGAAGCATTTTGTGTACGGAGCATCCTGAGGCCAGCTTCCTGCGGGCAGGCCCAATGCTCCATTGACTACGTCAATACAACCGCCGCTGACATCTGTATTTGGATCTAAGCCGGCTGCGTTCAGGAAATCTGATATTGAACTGAATTTTCCTAAGCCAAGAGGATCGATTACACTAGTGGGAACGTTTTTTACATAAGCGTAAAGATTTATTCCGCCGGCTTCTTGTGCTGGATCGCGATTCAGCCACCTTCCTAATATCGGTTGATAATTTCTAAATAGAGTCCCACACAGTTTGCTTCGAGTATGCGCGTAATATCCAGCAAATTGGAAATCGGAATCGAGAGCACCCTGCAATTTCATCGTTTGACCGAATGGATCAAATTGATATTCGGACTGAATCAATCCACCGCTATCCGTCATTTCTCTAACAGAGCCAATATTGTCTAGAGAGTAATACAACTTAGTGGTTGAGTTCTCCTGACCTCGACAAAAGAATCTACATAGGATTGCACCTGCTCCATCCCGACTTTCGCATTTACTTATTCCATTGAGAACAAACTGTTTCGTTGAAGTCACGCTTCCAGCCGTGGTTTCAACAATCGACACATTCCTTCCATAGCCGTCATAAACAAAGCTAGAGAAGTTGTTCGTGCCAGGGTAGGTAATCTTGATCATCCTGTTCGCTGCATCCCAGGCGAAGGCGTTCGTGCCGTCGCTCGTCATGTTTCCGTTGAGGTCGTACGTTAGCGTAGAGCTGCTTCCGCCGTTTACTGAAAGCGCGTAACCATTAGTCTTCGTGTTGTTTGCGCCATCTACGGCCGATACATTGGCCGTGCTCATGGCTGCGGGTAACGTTGCGTTGCCTGAGAAACTCTCAGAAAATGCCAATGTCGCGGTATTGCTGCTTGACGCTTTTACCCCCAACGTCTGCAAGTTGGTGTCTGCATTGATAGCTGCAGCGATTCCGGCGGCAATCGACACTAAAGTATCCGTGCTCAGAACCGTGTAGGTGACAGCTTTCTGACCTCCTGCGAGCAAGGGACTATGGGTGGTTACCGTCAGAGTATTTCCTGTGGTGACAGTGCCGCCAACCGATGCTGAAGTATTGCCCTGAACGTTGACGCCCATGGTCAGCGTTTCTGTGGCACCACCACTAGTTGAGGTTGTGTAAGTGGTTCCTGTGACGGTTGTCGTGATGACAGCTAAGGATGAAGTTGCTGCGACGCCGATCCCTTGCAGACTCGAATTTGAGTTGATTGCAGAAGCAAAGGCTGACGCAATCGTCGTCAGGGTGTCGCCAGCGAGGACGGTATAGGAAATCGAAGTTTGCCCACCAGATAAGTTGGAGTTTTGAATTGTTAGAGTGAGAATGTCACCCGTGGTTTTGGTACCGCCAATAGTGGCCGTGGTGTTGCCGTTGAAGTTGGTTCCGAAGGCAATCGTCTCGGTGGCCCCTGTGCTCACGGACTGTGCGTAACTGGTTTGAGCCACGGGAGAGGCGGTGATATTGACGACTTGAGTAGCTATTGAGGCTGACTTGATAGCTTTGTTTGTCACGCCTTGGAAGCGGGTATCGCCACCTGGAGCGAGTGCAACCAGCTCGTTGACATTATTATAAGCGGCTTCTGTCACACCAACGCCGGTGCTTAGACTAATCGTTTCTGTGGAACCAGCACTGACCGATTGTACGTAAGTGGTGAGATTTGGCGACGTCGATTGCAATGACACAACAGTATTTTTTGCAGTGGCTGTGACGCCAATATTTTGCAGATTGGTGTTGGCATTGACGGCAGCTGCAATGCCTGTGGCAATCGTGGTCAGGGTATCTCCTGCCAGGACAGTATAGGGGATAGCTTGCTGGCCGCCGGTAAGAGCGGTGTCGAAAACGGTCAATGTAAGAACATTACCAGTGGTCTTAGTGCCACCAACGGTGGCAGTCACGAAGGCGTTAGGTTGGGTTGTAATGGCGATGAGTTCTGTGGCGCCTGTATTTGTTGTCTGGCGATAAGTCGTTGGATTTGGTGATTTAGACTTAACAGTGACTATCGTCTGAGCAGAAGTTGCGCTCACGGCGATGCCTTGCAAATTTGCATCTGCAGTGACAGCAGCGGCGATGCCCGTCGCGATTGACGTCAATGTGTCGCCGGCAAGAACTGTGTAGGCAACAGCCTTGGAGCCGCCTGTCAGGCCGGCATCGAAAAACGTTATCGTAATAACATCTCCGGTCGTCTTTGTTCCGGTCAAGGAAATTAGAGTCGGTATATTTGTATTAGCTAAAAGCGTGATCGTCTCGGTGGCACCAGTACTGGTCGATTGAGCAAACGTTGTTGGATTGGTGGAGGTGGACGAAATACTGACGACGGTTCCAGCTGATGTTGCTGCCACGCCAATTGCTTGCAGACTGATATCGGCATTGATGGCACTAGTTATGGCAGTAGCGATCGTTGTCAGAGTATCGGTTGAAAGAACCGTGTAGGTGATAGCCTTTTGACCGCCTGTCAGTGCCGCATCCTTCACTGTTATTGTCAGTGTGTTGCCGGTAGTTTTCGAGCCGCCAATAGTCGCGTTCTCGATGCCATTCTTGAAGATGGCAAAGGCGATTGTTTCGGTTGCGCCGCCACTCTTCGAGAGCGTGTACGAGGTCACATTAGGCGAGACCGAACGTATAGAAAGCAGAGAGGAAGTAGCAACTGCACTGACCCCGCTTAGCAGAGGAAATCTATCAGTTGTGGTCGAGCCTAGGCGGTTCATGCTGTGTGAAGGAACAAACTCGGTATCGGGCCCCGAAAATGCAGAGAAATTGGGTGCCGACGCTGTAAAGCGAAGCGGAAGGCAATACCTGTTGTTTCGTAATTGCGAGAGACGACAGGACTCAACGTGGTCGTAGACCCCACACATGTACGGAAACTCCATGCACGGGAACCGGTTTGGAGGTTTGATTGGATAGCGCTCGAACTTTTTGCATTGGCTTAGAGACTTGGCTCAACGAGGTCGAAAGGATTCATCCAGCGCCGATCTCCAATCCATGTTGTACGGTTCAACAAAATCGCCATCTTCATTATACAAACTCTCTTTATTGTAGAAACCAGTACGACCAAGAGCTGAAATTTCAAGTCGACGAAAGCCCATGCAGGCGCAGGTCAAAGAAAATGCCCCGAAGTTTACCTGTATTACGCGTCTTTGAATAATTGCCGTCTTTTCTCCCTCATCCAAATCTTGATGAGTCCATAGAGAACACGATTCAATATTAAACGCGACGATTTCTAGTGCATGGGCATCCCCAGGAAGAGCAATGAGCAGTCGAACCAAGGATTCCTCACCGCATACAGTAGACCTCGATTCAGAATTTGGGTTCTCATACTGCGAGTTCTCAAAATGCATTTCTTTTATGTAACTACTGTGCCAGTTCGTTGAACCGACTAACGCATCAAAATCTTTCTGTCCTGTGATGAGCGTAAGCATAATTTCCTCGATACCTTTTAGGATACATATCTCTAATATAGAATAAAGCAAATCACTAGTTCTCGGGAATTTGATCGAGCGGTGCATGATCGTCTGATGGCTGACCTCCGCTGCGTCCACGACCATATTGGTAGTCGTGTCGGTGCGGCGGCCTTCCGCTGGTATCCTTCAAGTCGAAACGTGTGTCTCGTCGTCCGAACTTATCATATGTCTGAACTGACTTTATATCCCCGTTCGGGTGATAGCGTCTATGGGTTGTAAATGGTGGTTGATTCGAAGGATGGTTCCCGGTCCAGTACTGTGTCCAAGTTTTCCCACCGCCACCGACGGTATTACCTGGAGTACCACCACCGCCTCCGCCTCCCAATGGAGTACCACGAGATTTGCATTTAAACTTGATACAAATTCCGGACAATAGGCGGCAGCATGCATCGGACCCCCCCAAGCAACCAGCCAACAACATCATACAAAGAGTGAGTTTAACTAGTCCATGGCCGGATGGATCAATCGAGTTTATCGAATCATTTGAAACATAAGCATAGAGGTTAACACCTCCTTCTTCTTCGATCTCATCTCTAGTCATGAATCGACTGAGCACACAATTATATGGTCTCGTGAGCGTGAAGCTGAGTCCACTTCTTGAGTGCAGATAATAATCTCCATATCCGTAGTCGGCTGAAACGGTTTCAGCAATTTTTTGCACACGTCCGCACGGATCGAAGGCATATTGAGCCTGCGTGACGCCAGAGTTGTCTATCATTTCTCGAACAGAACCGAGATGGTCCGCAGTGTAAAAATAGTTCGTACTACCATTATTTTGTCCATCGTCGAAAAATCTCTTTACGAGAATCCCTGCTCCATCTCGTTCTTCTTCGCGATTATCATCATCCCAAACAAATTGTTTAGCTGAAGTAACACTTCCTGCGGTCGTCTCCACAATGCTTACGTTCTGATCGAGCCCGTCATAAACAAAGCTAGAAAAATTATTCGTCCCCGGATAAGTGATCTGGTTACAGGTGATTGGTATCGCAAATGGTGCCTAAGCAAGCTGGAACAGTGATTGCAAACTTGCTGTTTCCAGTTGAACATTGTTTTGTATGCTCAGTGTAGACACTTGAGCTGAAAGGCACTATTTGGCAAATTTGTCTTGGTCCTCAGTCTTAACTTTGCCTAGCCGCAAAAATTCGTCTGTGATCTTTTGCATGGGTTCCCGAAGTCTTTCGACATCGACGACAATATAACCGAATGTGGTGTCGTTTCTGCCAGAATGATTGGCTAGCTTCTTTAGCACCACATATGATAGTGCCAATCGTTCTGCTACTGTCAAAAAAGTTCGACGCAAATCGTGTGGCGTAAATGGACAAGCCGCCTTTATTGCAACTCCTTCAATAACGTGGTCACTATCAACAAGATGTGGACTGTTTCCTCGACCCGGAAATACGTACAGTGCGTCACCCTTAGCTTCGTAACGTCGCTGCAGCAAGACCTCAAGATAATCGCTCAGTGGCAAACGGTGCTCATTACCGTTCTTTGCGATTTCAGAACGCACCGTAAGGGCTTTCGATTCAAAATCAATATCGGCCCATCGCAGGGTGGCAGCCTCGTTGCGTCGCAATCCGGTGAGCAGCAGCAGCAGCAAATAGTCCTTGACAGTCTGATGCCTGAGTGAGATGACGGCTGCAAACCAATCGGGCAGCTTGTGGTCAGGCACCACACTTTGTCGGCGGTGCTCTGGATACCAACGCCGATTGTTCGATAGTCTCTTAACGGGATTGACCAGAATAATCGGCTTGCCATCTATTTCGTAATTAGCAGCAGCAAAATTCAAGAGCGCACTGAGAATGTGCATAACAGTGTTCGCCTGTGCTTCACCCGAAGTTCCTTGCTTGGTCGTGCGTCGCAGCTCCATATGACGCTGCTCAATCATTTCTCTAGTGATTGCCACCACAGGCAAATCAAGCCAGTCACCCAAACATCGCGGCAGTATATAGCGATAGGTTCTGATGGTGTTCGCTCTTAACTTGCGGACTGCCAGATAACGCTCCAGCACTTCAATCAAAGTCACTCCTCGGATCTTTCTCCTCGATTTCTCAAGCGTGGGATCTTTGCCGCCTGCCATCGAGGCCAGCAGTTTCTGTGCTTTCTTCCTGGCTTCAGTGGGCGTCAATTGAGTGTCTTTGCCGAGCGTGATCCTTCTCAGCACGCCGTTCACTCTTGCTTCAACAATGTAGCTGCGGCTACCCCGCGTCACCCTCAACCCCAAGCCCAGCAGTGCCGAATCGCGATAGATGATTTGCCCTTTATCAGGTGGCTTAGCATTCGCTACAAAATACTTGGTCAATTTGGGCATCTCTCTTGCCTTGAAATTTTTGGGGTGGTTTGTAAAGTCGTGTAGACAATATGTAGACAGTTCGCGAAAAATCTTACTTGCGGAAAGCATTATGATTAGCGCGTTTGCGCGCCGTTGCGTTGACGTGGAGACATGCACCAAGTCGCTCACGCAGTCATGCCTGAGAACTAGAAAGCCTGCTCCAGCCGTTAAGACAGGC
Organism: Candidatus Melainabacteria bacterium; assembly: GCA_003153555.1. GTDB lineage: Bacteria > Cyanobacteriota > Vampirovibrionia > Obscuribacterales > Obscuribacteraceae > PALSA-1081. The sequence goes on from PLZS01000197.1 coordinate 29,103, forward strand.
TTTTTATAGAGCAGCCGAATGATTTGAAGGTGACACATTGTCACATAGCGCTGTCGCGCATTCCTTCATTTTGCTACGATTAGCCCAACCCGTGTGCGCCAAGCCAACATCATGTAAGCTGGCGACATGAACCTAGACAGCTAGATATTCAATGCAACCCAAGAAGATAATCATCATTGCTGGGCCAAACGGCGCCGGTAAATCCACTTTCGCTAAGGAATTCCTGCCAAACGAGGCGGAATGTCCGACCTTCGTCAATGCCGATCTAATCGCTGCTGGCCTGTCACCATTCCATCCTGAAATCGCAGCTAGAAAAGCCGGCCGTTTAATGCTTGAGGAAATGAGAGAGCACAGCAATCGAGGACACGATTTTGCTTTCGAAACTACGCTTTCTGGTCGTTCTTACCTGCGAATGATTCGAGACTGGCGCAATCAGAAATATCACGTGAAGCTGATCTTCCTTTCATTGGTGAGCCCGGAGGAAGCAATTGCCAGAATTGCGGAGCGCGTGGCTCAAGGAGGTCACCATGTGCCGGATGACGTGGTGCGTCGAAGATTTGCCGCTGGACTGCTCAACTTTGAAACACTCTACCGGTATGAGGTTAACTTCTGGCGGCGGTATAATAATAGCGGACAGGCTCCAGTCCTGATTGAGGAAGGTCAAAACCCATGAAACAAGACAATCTGCCTGATCCTGACATGGAAAATGCAACAGCAGCGCTGATTAGAGCGGCTGAACGTGCCAGGGAGATCGCAAGACAAACCGGAACTGCCGTCATTTACATAAAGGATGGCAAGCTAGTTCGAGAAATTCCGAAGCCTTCGTCGGTCAAACGAAACCGTAGCAAATGAAGTTGGGGGCCGGTTCAGATTGCAAAGTCACATCCACTTTGCTCGATTACATGTTCCAAGGAGTCTTAAATAAGCCCGATGTCCAGCACGTTCAGGAAATACAAATTCTGATCGGCGCGGATCATCTTTTGCCTCAGCGACAAGATCGTTTGATACCAATCTGATAACTTGTGGTCAGGTATGATCACTCTTCTAAGACCAAGGCGGTACCAAACTCTGTTCTGGGATAGTGTAGTAACTGGATTCGATACAATAATTGGCTGACCGTCATCGGTTTCATAGTGGTGCATGGCAAATCGCAACAAGCTATTCAAATTGCTCACGGCCACATTTGCTTGCGTTTTTCCATACGTCCCTTTCCGGGTAGTCCGGGTCAACTCACTATGGCGAGCCAGCACCATGTCTTTTTGTGATTTCTGTAATCGGCTTATTAAGCCACTCCTTTAGCGATTTCTTGATCACTCTTCGATAGACTTCGACAGTAGAATCTTTAAGCGTCCTCACTGCCAAATACTCTTCGAGCAACTCTAGAAGCGTGATCGAAGCAACCTTCTCATATCTCTTCTCTGCATGTGGATCGAATCCAGCTAGCATGTCGGATAGCAGCTTTCGCCCTTTGAGACGTGCTTCTTCCAGCGTCATCAGATCAGCACGTCCAACGGTCGCTCACCGCTTCAACCCATTGACCCTGCATTCAACAAAATAAGATTTGGATTTGGAAGAGACACTTAAACCAAAGCCTTTAACTTCCGAGTCTCGAATGATCAACTTCCCTTGCGGGGGCGTCTTTGTGATATCAACAACTTTTTGAGTCAATTTCTGCATCGATTAGACCTCTCTGTGGTCGCCGCTTGGTCGCCACCTGGAAATAATTGGTGATATTAGGATCTGCCCAAAACGCAGTCACCATGCGGCTTTAGTTCATTCTACAGCGCAAGCGGAAAATCGAAAATTAAAAGACAAAACGCATAACTAGAAAACCCGTGTTACTAGTCTGGAGATGCTTGAAGAGCGTGAGTGATCAGGCTCGGTGCTGGTTTGGTGGTCGGCTGCAAAGCACCAGACTCAAGATTCCACGATTGCCTAGAGCATTTGGAGCCTGCTTCATTTATAGGCTGAGGGGCTCATTAAATACATCGTCATCAATATGAGCGTCCAAAACAATCCTTTCATAGACAGTTTTTTCAACCACCTTTCGCGCCTTGATGCTCTGAAGAATTGTGCCAAGCCGCTTTTCACTCATCGGCATGTTAGTCATTTTACTCACCATTTCTCTTAGCGCTTTACGAACCAATTCCACTTTCAATTCGAAGTCCAAATGTTCGTGGTCGCTATATAGGTTGCCGAAAAGTGCGCTCATTCGGGCAGGATCAATCACCATTGTTTCTTCAGTCGCAACTAGCAGTTGTCTTTCTTTTGAAATCCAAAGTAGTGATTCTCTAGGCGAGACTGCTCCAATCGACATTTGTTGAAGGCAAAAACACATATCATTAACCACGAATTCTTCATTGATTAGTTCCATGCCCAATGAGTTTGCCAATTTTTGACATTGTACTGACGGCATCAGCAATGCAAGTATCGGAGGCATAAATTCGCTGTGCACCCCGAATGAACCATTAGGCGCTGGAATAAATTCCAGAATTTGCTCAGCGGGTTCGTCAGACATTTTTCTGAAGGTGCTCTTTCCCTTGCTCCAAACGTTTGAAACAAAAATCTCTGAGTCATTCAGAAGTTGGTCGTTAAATTGAAACTGAAAGAGGTTTGGGCGCTTAAACTTCGTCGTGAAATATTTTCGAGGAGGAACGTCAGGACCGCGATCATCAAACCTTTGCACGAATCCGAAATCTTGATAAGTTTGCAAATTGCCATAACATTCGCTAGCTTTGTTAATGATTTGTACTGGAGATAACTGGTCTGTCATGTAGTCTCCATAAGAGCTAGGGAAATTTAAAAGGTGGAGGTTGTATTAAATCCTTGAACGGATCTAACTGCTTTTTCAACTCTTGTAGTTGTTTTTCAATTTCATCTTGCAGGGTTTTGTTGTAAGCATCTTGCCAATCATTATGGTCATTGTCGATTTTATTCACTTGATCCATATTGAATTTGCACTTATCTTTGAGACAACAGATAAATTTTTTGTAGGCTGCGACCGGATCCATGCCCTTGACCAAGTCAGCCTCTAATTGCGCAACACATGCTTTTCCGCATTCTTGCTGCCTCTCCACATCAATCCAATTGTTTATGCTGATTATCAGCGCTTCCGCTGAAATTCCGAGTGCTCCGGTAATGACACTAGGCCCAGCCACTACTCCTTTCAATCCTGCGCTGATGATATCGCTTAGGCCACCTCTAGTGCCGTTGCCATCGATAAACGAAACAGGCATGTTTCCGACATATGAGTAGAGATTGACTCCTCCAGTCTCTTCAATTGGATCTCTATTTATAAATCTGCCCAATGTGCTTGCGTAAGCCCGTGTTCGAGTCAGATTTAAACCGCTTCGCGAATGCGAGTAATATCCTGCGTAACCGAAATCAGAAGCGACTGCCTCACTCAGCTTGGTGACTCGTCCGAATGGGTCAAATGCGTATTGAGCTTGAATCACACCGCTGTTATCAGTCATTTCTCGAACTGTTCCAAGATGGTCTTTGTCGTAGAAATACTTCGTAGTCAAGTTCATTTGACCCCGTTCAAAGAACTTCTTGGTCAGCGCTCCAGATCCATCTCGTTCTTCCTTTCGATTTGAGCCCGCCCAAACAAATTGCTTCGTGCTCGTCACAGACCCTGCAACCGTCTCCACAATGCTCACATTCCGACTAAGCCCATCATAAACAAAGCTAGAGAAATTATTCGTCCCCGGATAAGTGATCTTGATCATCCTGTTCTCGGCGTCCCAGGCGAATGCGTTCGTGCCGTCTGAGGTCATATTTCCGTTGAGGTCATAGGTCAACGAAGTTGTGCTTCCGCCGTTCACCGAAAGCGCATAACCATTTGTCTTTGTGTTGTTTGCGCCGTCTACAGCCGATACATTGGCTGTGCTCATGGCTGTGGGTAACGTTGCATTGCCTGAGAAGCTCTCAGAAAATGCCAATGTCGCTGCATTGCTGCTTGATGCTTTTACTCCTAGCGTCTGCAGGCTGGTGTCGGCGTTGATAGCTGCGGCGATTCCGGCGGCAATCGACACTAAAGTATCCGTGCTCAGAACCGTGTAGGTGACAGCTCTCTGACCTCCTGTGAGCAAGGGACTATGAGTGGTTACCGTCAGAGTGTTTCCTGTGGTGACAATGCCGCCAACCGATGCTGAAGTATTGCCCTGAACGTTGGCGCTCATGGTCAGCGTTTCTGTAGCACCGCCACTAGTTGAGGTTGTGTAAGTGGTGCCTGTGACGGTTGTTGTGATGACAGCTAAGGATGAAGATGCTGCGACGCCGATCCCTTGCAGGCTCGAATTTGAGTTGATTGCAGAAGCGAGGGACGACGCAATCGTGGTCAGCGTGTCGCCAGCGAGGACTGTATAGGGAATCGAAGTTTGCCCGCCAGATAAGTTGGAGTTTTCGATTGTTAGAGTGAGAATGTCACCTGTGGTTTTGGTCCCGCCAATAGTGGCAGTGGTGTTTCCGTTGAGGTTGGTTCCGAACGCAATTGTCTCCGTCGCCCCTGTGCTCACGGACTGTGCGTAACTGGTTTGAGCCACGGGAGAGGCTGTGATGTTGACGACTTGAGTAGCTATTGAGGCTGACTTGATAGCTTTGTTTGTCACGCCTTGGAAGCGGGTATCGCCACCTGGAGCGAGTGCAACCAGCTCGTTGACATTATTATAAGCGGCTTCTGTCACACCAACGCCGGTGCTTAGACTAATCGTTTCTGTGGAACCAGCACTGACCGATTGTACGTAAGTGGTGAGATTTGGCGACGTCGATTGCAATGACACAACAGTATTTTTTGCAGTGGCTGTGACGCCAATATTTTGCAGATTGGTGTTGGCATTGACGGCAGCTGCAATGCCTGTGGCAATCGTGGTCAGGGTATCTCCTGCCAGGACAGTATAGGGGATAGCCTGCTGCCCGCCGGTAAGAGCGGTGTCGAAAACGGTCAATGTAAGAACATTACCAGTGGTCTTAGTTCCACCAACCGTGGCTGTCACGAAGGCGTTTGGTTGAGTTGTGATGGCGATGAGTTCTGTGGCGCCTGTATTCGTCGTCTGGCGATAAGTCGTCGGATTTGGTGATTTAGACTTAACAGTGACTATCGTCTGAGCAGAAGTTGCGCTCACCGCGACGCCTTGCAAACCTGTATCTGCATTGATAGCAGCGGCAATGCCGGTTGCGATTGACGTCAATGTGTCGCCGGCAAGAACTGTGTAGGCAACAGCCTTGGAGCCGCCTGTCAGGCCGGAGTCGAAAAACGTTATCGTAATGACGTCTCCGGTCGTCTTTGTTCCGGTCAAGGAAATTAAAGTCGGTATATTTGTATTAGCTAAAAGCGTGATCGTCTCGGTGGCACCAGTACTGGTCGATTGAGCAAACGTTGTTGGATTGGTGGAGGTGGACGAAATACTGACGACGGTTCCAGCTGAAGTGGCGGCTACGCCTATTGCTTGCAGACTGGTATCGGCATTGATGGCACTAGTTATGGCAGTAGCGATCGTTGTCAGAGTATCGGTTGAAAGAACCGTGTAGGTGATAGCCTTTTGACCGCCTGTCAGTGCCGCATCCTTCACTGTTATTGTCAGTGTGTTGCCGGTAGTTTTCGAGCCGCCAATAGTCGCATTCTCGATGCCATTCTTGAAGATGGCAAAAGCGATTGTTTCGGTGGCACCTCCGCTTTTTGAGAGCGTGTATGAGGTCACATTAGGCGAGACCGAACGTATAGAAAGCAGAGAGGAAGTAGCAACTGCACTGACCCCGGCAGCTTGTAATGATGCATTTGCAGTGATAGCCGCTGCCAATCCGGACGCGATCGTAGCCAGAGTATCGCCGCCAACGACCGTGTAGGTGATCGCTGTCTGTCCTCCTGAGAGTGCCGAATTGACGACTGTGGCAGTGACAGTGTCTCCTGTCGTCACGGTTCCACCAATGCGCACGTTCTGAGTGCTGGCATTTTGTGCCGAAGTGCGGTTGGATGACCCGTCATACCCGTAATAATATTCTGCGGAATAAGGGGGCAACGGGGAGCCTGAGCCAACTTGTGCCGTTGTGAGCTGCCCGGCAGTGTCGTAAGCGAGATTGAAGAATTGGTTGTTGCCGTTTTGTTGCTGCTGCCACTGCGTAATTTCACCGGCAGGATCGTAACCATAGTCAAATTGAGACAATAGTCCGCCGGTCGGATTGAGATTGATAATTTGCTGCAGGCGCTGATCGTTTTTGTTTCCGTACCAATTGAAGTTGGTGGTTTGGCTGTTCGGATAGGAGATTGACGAAAGCCTGGTTGTTCCTTTTGAAGATCCAGTGGTGTTGTCGACGTAGGCATAAGCAAAGCTTCCCAAGGCGTTTGCCTCCGAAGTGATGCGGCTCATGGCGTCATACGCCCAGGTAATCGAGTTTGTGGCGCCATTTATGGACCGATTTGTCGTGCGCCCTAAAACATCGTAACTGTAAGTAATGTCCGAATTCGGAATGACGTCGTTGTGCACGAGTTGCAGCATGCCACCACCTGTGGTGGGAGTGCCAAGTGGAATGAAGTAAGGATTGTAAGTGTACGAATAGGTACCCCAGTCGTTTTTGCCGACTTTTGTCAGCCGCTTGAATTTCGGATCATATTGATTAGTCACATTGTCAGTTGGATTGACCGCGTCTTGGAAAGCCATCTGATAATTCGTGTTATCTGAATTGTATGAATAGAATTTTGTCTGGCCAAGAGCGTCTTTCTGACTGCGCAATCGACTCGTGTTGGCTTCATAATTGTATTGAGTCGTGGTCTGATCGGCATACGTTTTGACTATGGGTCTTCCTTCCAGGTCATGATGCCAGGAGGTTACTTTGCCCAACGGGTCGGTAAGGGAGGCTAAGGCTCCGCAGATGCACCATGAATACTTGGTTTTTCTACCGAGAGGATCGGTTTCGAAAGACAATTGATCCATTGAGTCGAATGCTGAACGCGACCAGCGACCGATGCGATCTTTTTTCAGGATAGCGTCAAGCCGGCTGTAAATGGTTTGCTCGGTTGTAGCGTCGGGATAGGTGGTTTTGGTCAACCGGTCAGCATTGTCATAGTTGAAAGTTAAAACATAACCTTCTGAATCGGTTTGAGAGGCAAGACGGCCGACTGAATCATAAGTCATTGTCGTGACATCTTGACTGCCTGAAAGAGGACCATCGATTTTTGTCAGATAGCCAAATGTGTTTGGTCCGAGCGCAATAGTTTCTGTGGCACCACCGCTGGTCGATTGAGTGTAAGTGGTGATATTGACCGATGTAGATAGCAAGGTAATAACAGCAGCCGACGAAGTGGCGGTGACGCCGATTGCTTGCAAGCTGGTGTCTGCATTAATGGCATTTTTGAGACCAGTAGCGATTGTTGTCAGAGTATTTCCAGCAACAACTGTGTAATTGATCGCTTTTTGACCGCCCGTCAATCCCGCATCGTGGACCGTGATTGTCAGGACGTTCCCGGCGGTGACAGTACCGCCAATAGTGGCAGATGAGGTGCCAGTGTAGGTCATGGTTGTGACATTGCTGTTCGCGTCAGTCACCGTAATAAGCTGTCCTGAGCTGTTGTACGCATAATTCGTTACTTGCCCGGAAGCGTCGGTGTACGTGAGAGGGCGGTGGTTACTGTTATAGGTCCAGCTGCCGATGAGAAAATTATCCGTTCCCTGCGTCTCGGTGATCTGCTGCAGATCGATATTGTTGGAGGCATATTGATAAGTGAAAGTTCGTCCAACCGGGTCTATTGACTGGGTGATGAGCCCGAAAGAATTGTTTTGATATTGATGGATTTCAAAACCACTATTCAAGGCTGGTCCGAAGTTGAAGTTTAGAGTGCCACCACCGACATAACTGTATTGAACTCGACCAGAAATTGATGTCGAGATGTAAATATTGCTTCCAACGGCAGTTGCTGTTGTGTTGTACCCCTGGAGATAGACGTTCGCGTTAATGTTCGCTGCGTAAGCAGCGGCGATTGTGGAGTAAGTGTCGCCAGCTTGAATTGTGTAGTAGACGTCTTCTGCATGCCCGGGCGCAGGATTGTATGCTAGGAAGCGAATCCCCATGTTGTTTCCAGGCGTGATTGTGCCTAAGATCGTCACCACCTCCAGTTGAGGGGTGGGAGAGTTAACGGCAATTGTTTCGGTGGCGCCGACACTCGTGGAGGGTGTATACCTGGTGTCAACACTGGAGTTGAGCTCGTAGGATGTTTCGCCAGAGCTTAGTCCTACAATTGGTCCGTTTGCCGCTGCGAACATATTCACTGTTCGAAGCGTTGGATTTGTATTAATGGCGTTAGCCAAACCTATGGCAATCTTGCTTAGCGTGTCACCAGCCTGGACTGTATAGACAATATTCTGTGGGGTGAAGAAACCGGCAGGGGACTGAATATATAAATTCACAGTGTCTCCGGCCGTAATGGTGCCTCCGATGGTGGCATTTATATTGGGATTGCCTAAGAATTTAGTTGTGAGTATTGGTTTGTTGGAAGTGCCGACATAATATTGAGCGTTGTCACCAGTATGGAAGATGTTTAATGGAGCGCCTGCCTCCAGCGGTTTGGTGACCTGGGCCGGAACCGCTCTCAATAGTTCTGCGGCCTGTGCGGTTAACCAGTTTGTCACTTCGCAATGCGTGTAAACCCTGTTGGCCGGATCAGATGGATAAAGCATCGTTGCTTCCCGGTTCCAGTAATACGATTTATTCACTCGATTTACCCAGTTTTCGATTACGGCCGTGGTGCCGTCTGGATAATTGAGACGCAGTCCTTGCCCTGGATATGTTGGATCTGTAAAATTGCTGTAGTGGTAGAACGACGTCTGACCGTAAGCTGTGGATAATAAAGTGATAAAGGTGGCAGTCGACTCGTATGCAAATTTTGACACTAAGCCAATCGAGTCAGTAATAGAAACTAGGTTGTTTACGGCCGAATTGTAACTAAACGAACACGAGCGGCCGAACGGATCCGAGATACTTGCCACCTTGTAGAAGCCTGCATTTCCCACCGTGTTCGATACGTACGTAAAAGTTGAAACCTGGTTAATTGCGTCTGTGACTGTGCTGATCCGAAAGTTCGCGTCATACTGGATCAACGCAGAATTACCCTGAGGGTCAATAATTTTCGTCATAAATATGTTGCCTGAGCCATCGATTTGATCGAAGACTTGAATCGAGCCATCAGGCATTTGGCGTTGATAATTGTTGGTGCCAATTTTGACCAGAAGGGCTTGCGTAAGCAAGGCGTTGGTGTAGACTCCACCACTTTGTGGGTAGAGTTCCGAACCACCACCACCAACTCGCACCAACGCCGCTTGGGTGCCACCATCCACGGTGAGATATGAAAACCAGTTGCAGGTCCAGTCTGGACCGAAATTCGTAAAGGTAAAGGTAGATGGTTGATCGGGCTCGAGATGGCTATAATTCAGGCGAAATGTGATGTCTGGCCCAATGGGTGGATGATACATCAGAGGCGTATCAAGAATGTTCAGCGTGGCGTTCATTTTCCAAAAGTTTGCTTGGGCCATGCCAGGACAGCAAGGCTTGCCACAGCCTTTCATACCACTATCAGCACCAAACAGCATGTCGCGATATTCTCTTGCAATAGTGACACCTTTGCCCCAGACCGTCTTGCCCTCGTCTTCGCTTACCGGTGACCAGCCTTGAGGCAGCGGGCCGGCTGGCACTAAAAAGTATCCGTCTGATTCCTGATCCAACGCTTGAGTGCTGACACCGGCTGTCGCATCCAAGTCGAAAGTGGGATCTTGCAAAATGTATACGTCGTTATTTTTGGACGTCATCGCACCAAAATGCCCCAGCTTCCAGTGCACCACTGACGGTACTATTACTGGTGCGCCCTTTGTACGTTTTGCCATCTGATATTTCAAGCCAACTGCGTCCGCCCAACCTTTAACCTGCGCAAGGTTTGTGCCTTGGCTTGTAGATTTGACGTTTTCAATTATCGGATTAAAATTCGCGTGCGTTTTGTTCTTTAGATTAAGTAACGTAGAAACCGCATAAGGACCACATTTAAAGGCAATATCCGGATGATGTTCCATCGTCCATAGACCAGTACTGGCACCTGCGATGAGCGACTCATTGGATCCACTCAGCGGCCTGTTTTTGATTTCAGCAAAATATGTGCGCAGATCACTTTGATTTCCTAAACGCGCATTCAGAGTCATCACTAATGCAAGCGCCCGGTCTGCAACACTCTTCTGTAATTGACCACTTTCAGATTTTGACAACTCCCAGCTTGATTTCCACAAATTAAGGGCATCGCTCAAGTAACCTTTTCTGAATTTTTTGAGACCGAGATTTAAATCAAGCGAAGCGCACCATCTTGAATTAGGATAGGAAGATAGAAATTTGGTGATACCTGATAGATCCTCGGGGTTGCTTTTGTATGAGCGCAACACGTTTGCTAATGCTTCATTTTCACCAGCAACTGCAGAGCTCGTCATTGGAATGAGTGGCTCAGAAAATATTCTTGCGGTCGTAATTTCTAGATCGGTTGGATTACTAGACAACGAAAGTGATGGAACGATCACTTTCAATTTGTGTGGGCCAGTTTTTACTTTTGTATTATTGAGAGTGGTCTCAGCGAGCAACCGCTTTGGCGACGGTTCGAATGCCGATGACGGCTGCATAGGCATGGTCGTCGCAAGAATGCATAAAGAAGATATAGCAGCAAGGGCTCTTGTCCAGACTGTTCTCATTTTTGACGATTTAAATTTCGTAGTCATTTTGTTATCTTTTGCACCCGGATTTGATTTTAAGGAATGGAAATGTTTGGCAAAACAGTATTGATTTGTAGAGGTGTGGTATCACTGACGTTTGGCGCTGGAAATTGGGTAGAATTCAAGGTGTAGGTCGTGCTCGTGACGCTGCTGGAAATTCCATTGATGATGGCAATAGCTTTTAGCGTTTGGGTGTAGTAAACGTTCACCGGACCAAGATACAAATTCGATGTCGAGGTTGGCGTTGTTCCGTCTATTGTGAATCTAATATCTGCTGTAGGATCGGCGGCCAGCGCCACTTGTGTTGGCTGAGTCAAAGTCGAAGTTGCCACACTGACTATCGGTGCGACCGGCACTTGCGCAGCAATTTGGTACCGCGCAGCAATATAAGCCTCTACATCAGCTATTTGGTCTGCGGTCAAAGTTACGTTGTAGACTAAAAGTTCTGCAATTTGACCGTTGTAGAAATTTGTACCTGAGCTGCTTTGTCCGATAAAATTATTAGCTCTGGACACATTGTTTATGGTGTTCATCGCTGCGGATGTCGCTCCTAGCACTCCATCCGTATAGATAGTGGCTGTGGTGCCACTATCTACGACTTCCAGCAAGTGGAATTGCTTAAGTGTCAACGCGCTTGAGGAAGTCACGGACGTCGGACTTGCAGCGTTGTAGATATAGAATGCAGCGCCAGTGCTCGTTGGCTCTTGTATGAGAATATTGTTGCTTGTCGCACCATTGCCTAAATCTATCAAACGGGCTCCAGCAGTGACTGCATTTGGCTGAGCGACAATGAAAATGGTGCTTCCAGTGAACGAGGCAAAACCCGTTGGCAAGGCCAAATTTTGCGTCGTGCCGTTAAACTTAATTCCATTGCGACCGTTAATAGCACTAGATACTACTGTGGGCTGTTTGGCTGTAGTTCCTTGGGTGCCGTTATTACCTGAACCTGAAAGATCCACCCATGTATTAACAGATGAACCTGAAGTAACTACTCCAAAATCGCTTCTAAGCCAAACACTTAGACCGGTGCGCGGCACTGGTGCTGCGTTGGGGTCAGACTGAATATAGGCACTGGTGACAGTGCTTGTGTTGGGGGAAATAAAAGCAATCGCTTTGACGACTGCAGGGTCAGAAATGCTAATTGCTGTTGCGTACAGCGTGCTTGATGTAGTTGGGGTACTTCCATCTAACGTGTAGTAAAAAGTTGCGCCAGTATCTCCAGTTATAGTAGCTTGAGTCTGACTAGCATTGTAAACTCCAGTCCCTGGTGTGATAACTGGTGGATTAACCGCATAAGCGGCAGTTGCCAACGAGAACCATGCCACTACAGCTAGTATCACGGTGCGACAGCGCGACAGCAAAGTGCCAGACGTTACTGCTTCTTTTCCTCTAGAAAAGTGTTTGACAAACAATAGATGAATCATGATTCTCCCACTAACCACTAACTAGAGTATGCATCGATGCCGTCAGCTGTTCTTTGTACGTGCTGAATCTATATCCCGTGTTCATATAACCCACTCCATAGCGATTGCTGATTTCTCAAGACGTGGATTCTCCCGCCTTGGCGTTGTCAATACTCCCCGTGTTCCGCAGAACCCAGCCAGCATTGCATCGTAGACTTTGCGCCGATTTCCTGGCAGATTGTAATCCATTTTGTGATTACTAATTTTTTGCTTTTGACTTGCATTGCAAGCAGCTGCTGCCACGAACGCGGCCGCAAACTTGGCGAGAATATGCGTTGCCGCATGGGCACAGCCACCAGCAGACTCTCGTGCTTGTGGCGACTATTGTCTCAGGAGTGACAGCACCGTTGCGATCGGGATGCCAGTCCTTGGTTATATGTGGATGTGTCGCCGCCAGGCAATTGTCGGCATTCGCTCTTTTGTTTGTGCAATAAGGGCAGCCATCACCTCTGCGGGTTCGGTCGTTGACCCGAGCTTGCCACGGAAGCTTCGGATGCTTTTGGCAGTACCACCATACTTTATTGTGGCTGCAAGTGAGCAAATCACTTGCCTTCAGTTTGTCGTTAAGGGTTGGGTGAAACTGTGCAATGAGTTGAGGGTAATCGACCAGGGTGCCACCATTTTTTCGTAGACATTGCGGGCAGGCAAAGCTCGTTTCGCGTAATTTGGCAACAGATCGGTAGAAGCTATGCTCTGGATCGGCTGTGCATGCCCACCAAACATTTTGACTGATTGCTAAAGCCTCGGAATCGTGTCCTAAATTGGTTTCGCTTCGGTTAAATTGTACTGATACATCTGCCGGTAAAAAAGCAATGTCAAAGCGCTCGCCAACATAACATTGGGGGCAGGATTGACCATCCTCAGTGCGAGCCAGCACCATACAAGCATAGGCGTGTCCCTCTGCGCACGTCCAGCGTACCGTTCGACGCGAGCCAGGATGGACAGTGTCGGCTGGGCCGTTTGCGTCATAGTCCCACTCCTTCGCTAAATCCGGGAAGAAATGTTCCAGTCCCTCGTCAGCAAGAGAAAGCCGTCCTGAACAGTATGGGCAGCCCTTAGACTTTGTATTCGCATCGTAAGAGCGTGTGCGCCGACAAATTGGCCTTTCGAAATAATGTTCATTTTCACAAACCCACCAGGTTTGTCTGGTTGAGCCATGACTGAAACACTCAGCACCGAAAGAATCGAAAATCCACTGTGGAACTAACATTGGATGGGTGATAGAGACCGCGTCTCCCCGCAGCCCGTTAATGAGCTTCTCTTTTGGGCTGTATTTTTCTTCTTGGTATTTCAGCTTGCTCATTCTAAAAGCTCTCAAGCTTTGCAGGACGAAGGTGAAGATTACAGCTGATAGATATTCGTGTCCATACTTTGAATCCCAATGATCCCGATGAAATCGCTGCATCGGAAACCTGTGCCAGAAATGACAAATCAAATGGGTTCAAGGATTCTTGGCATGGACCATTTTAGAATCTTGAGTGTCCGATATCATCGAACGAGTGATTATGTATCTGAGTGTGCTAAATATTTGATCGAGAAAGTACTTTCCTATGTCGGAAAACGAAAAGATCTCCAGATAGTTGTAGGCATGAAAAGACAATGCGGCACTATGCTGCGAAATGTGGCTTTGATCTTCCGGCCGCTGAAATAGAACAACAACTGAATGGTGGTGAATGGTTCTATCGATTTTTGCGACTGTGAAGTGAGGAATTATTTGGCAGGTTTTTTGTCGAATTATTGGTCAATTGAGCGACATGTTGATTTTGGAGTTGTTGTTTCCCTCACCGGCATAAGGAGTGTCGCGACTTAAAAGCGCGCTGAGCGCGTTCAGTCCGATAGTTTCTCTTATGTTTCTTTTTTAGAGCCATTTTGAAATCAAATCAGTCACCATTTTGAAATTACAGTAGCATCGGCGTGATATCAAAAGAGCATCAAAGGAGAATCACTTTAGCTTCATCGCGTCCGTCAAATGATCACAAGACGCTTTTCAAACACCACATCCGGTGCAGTCGAAATGAGAATCTTTCAACACGATTACCGTTATCAAGCATTTATACTGATCAGTAGTAGGATGGTATCCGAAATTATTAGCTCGCAACAAGCTCTCCGCACCGCTTACGCATTTCAGCAAGTCTTTTTTTAGGTATATAAATAGCGAACAGCTTGGACCTTTGGTACCACTGCTGATACTAAATATATTAGCACCTCTAAGCATCATCGACTACAGGGGGACCGCGTCTTCCCTTAAGCTCATCTTTTATTTCAGCCAAAATCTCAGCCAGCCACCTTTCACTTTCATAGTCAGGACTCTGCAAAATCAGGGCACTATATACAGCACTTAGCTTCTTTAGATCTCTGATAGCACAATTGGAGATCTTCTCAGGCAAACTTTCAACAACGCGCTCCTTCCACAAGTCTTCAAAACCCTCTAGAGCATCTTTTAATTGATCAGCCTTACGGACATCAACGACAGATTTTCTACCGAGCTCATAGGCGATNNAAGCAGCCCCTATCCCAGCGTTATATTCGTCTGGATCGCCTGCAAAGTGATCAGGTTCGATTGTTATCGTCTGGTTCATTTGCCACAGGTCTACGTGTTTGTATAACGTGTCGCTGCTGCAACGGGTCTTAAGTCGCAACTCGCGCATGCTGAAGCGATGACCAGCATCAGTAAATTCCGCCACCGCCGCGGCTATTTTTTTACGCGCTGTCGTCTCTCTGTTTTTATTGTTCCGCACCCACGACAACGGAATATTGGCTTCATACCGTTTTGCTTCTTGGTTGCGTTTCGCTGGTGGCATCCATTGTGTGGCTCGTTCGATGTGTTTGAGCGCTTCGGGTCGATCAGCAGATATGTCTTTGCTGAAACCATGGTGCTTTGTTTTCAGTATTTCTTCAATTACCCATTTGCGCTCGGTTTCATATCCATAGCCGAGCGGTGAGATCAGTCGTTCCGGGTCGCCATAAAAGAGGTAATGAGACAAGCAATGAACTGCATCTGCTCGTTGTGAC
>PLZS01000177.1 GCA_003153555.1 Candidatus Melainabacteria bacterium
GGTGTGTCTGGGGTTCACCTAGCTAAATCCCGGCACCGCTAATGGTGTGACTGAGCGCCACCTAGCTATATCTCCGCACCGTTAACGGTGTTCTATTGGGCGAAAGCTATATCCGAACCGGGTTGTTTTTGCAATAGAGAAGTAGTTCTGTACCGACCAACAAACTGACCATCTACGTATTGGTCGACATAGCTCTTCGCTGTAATTGATTCTCTGTTGGTCTGGGTGAACTGATCGCGTGAGCGAGCGGCCCATGACTGTTCCTGGTCCTTGGCGGTAAAATAGTTAGTGCGGTCGACCCGTGCTTCTGTCTTGCTAAATGAGGTCACCGATGCCTGACTCTCAGTCCAGCCGGGTTGAGTCCAGTTTGCCATGACTCTGCCGTCGGCTTGCCTGGCGAAGTTTACGTCGCTCAGCATCACCTGTCCGGCCGGGATAGCGGCTACTCCAGAGTCCACAACCGTGGTGATGCAGTGCCATGACCCTTGATATCCGGATGGGTATGAATTTGGTAAAAGAGTTTCAGAGGCACCAGATGTAGAGTCAGTTGAATTTGGTGCCAGATTTGGTGCTGAATGGTTTTGCTCTTCTAGATATCCTTGCAGAACAGTTGCTTGTGCGGGCAAGGAAGCCGTGCTTGCCAATATTGCGGCACCTAAAACTGTGATTTTCTTGATGGATTTCCAGGGATTCATTAATCTAACCGTCGCTCTCTCTGTCTGTATTGTTCCCTTGGAATCGAAGAATTTATCCAACCTTTGAACTAGATCAAATTTCTTAATTATTCCCCATGACATCAAGAATGTTTAGTAACGCAGACTCGCTTCCTTTATATATGTAGGTGAACTATTGGCGACCTATACCTAAGTTGGTAACATTTAGACTTGTCGTAGTTCGATTCCAGAGGCTTTGCCTCTTGAGCAGGGGGATTTTCAGTGAGTAATACAACGATGCCGGCTTCAGAAATTAAAGACATCAATTTGGCCGGGTTGGGCAAACAAAGAATTGAATGGGCCGAGGGCGATATGCCTGTTCTTAGAATGATTCGTGAAAGATTCCGGAAAGAACAACCGCTCAAGGGATTGAGACTGGCAGTGTGTGCTCACATTACGAGTGAAACCGCAAACTTGGCTACGACTCTTGCTGCCGCCGGCGGTGATTGTCTGCTAATCGCTTCCAATCCTCTCTCTACTCAAGATGACGTTGCCGCAGCCTTGGTGAAAGAGCATGGACTTTCCGTTTACGCGATCAAAGGTGAAGATGTAGCCACTTACAGCAAGCACGTTCGCATTGCCCTGGATCACAAACCACATTTGATCATCGACGATGGTTCTGATTTGGTGGCAACTTTGCTGCAGGAAAGACAAAATCAAATCAAAGATATTATTGGTACGACAGAAGAAACAACTACTGGTATCACTCGCTTGATCGCAATGGAAAAGGACAACCAGTTGACGTTTCCAGCCATCTCTGTAAACGATGCGCAAACAAAACATATGTTTGACAACCGTTATGGCACTGGTCAATCAACTCTCGATGGTGTCATCCGCGCCACCAACAGATTGGTAGCTGGTCGCAATCTTGTTGTGCTTGGATATGGATGGTGCGGCAAAGGCTGTGCAATGAGAGCTCGTGGTCTGGGTGCCAATGTAATCGTTACCGAAGTCAATCCTTTGCGTGCTATTGAAGCAGTAATGGATGGTTTCAGAGTCATGCCGATTGCAGAAGCTGCTGCCTTGGGTGACATATTCATCACGGTGACAGGTAATCGCCACGTCATCGACGGACCACATTTTGCAAAAATGAGAGACGGCGCGATTGTTTGCAACTCGGGACACTTTGATTTAGAACTGAATCTGGTGGCACTCGAAGAGCAATCAACTGGCAAACGTGAAGTGCGTCCTTTGATGGAAGAGTTCACCTTGAAGAGCGGCAATCGCGTCTACGTGTTGGCTCAAGGACGTTTGGTCAACCTTTCTTGCGCAGAAGGACATCCTGCCAGCGTAATGGATATGAGCTTTGCCAACCAGGCTCTTGCGGTTGAATATCTAGTCAAGCACAAAGGCAAGTTGAAAGCTGGCGTGAACAAATTGCCGGAAGAAGTCGATCAAGAGATCGCCACGTTGAAATTGAAATCTCTCGGAATGCACATCGATCAGTTGACTCCAGAGATGAATGAATACATCAACTCCTGGAAGTCAGGTACCTAATCTTCCCCCGGACGAGCCATCCTAGGGTGGCTCCTCGGGCCGACCGGCTCAATGCGCGCCTGCATGCCGCGCTGCGCTCGCTGGTTGGTTAAGCAAGAATGGCGGCGATAACAATAAATTAAAAAGGATGTGGTCATTGACCGCATCCTTTTTATATGTCGATTTTAGCTCGATTTAGTCACGGCACAGCATCGCTGCTTTCTAATTGATTTTTTGGAACATATATCCGATACCACGCGCAGTCAAAATCAAGTCTGGATTGGATGAATCCTCCTCCAGTTTTGATCGTAAGCGACTGATGTGAACGTCTACGACTCTGGTATCAATTCTATGGTCCGGTGGGTATGCCCAAACCTGCTGCAAAATTTCGCCGCGAGAGTATGGCTTGCCTGAGTTAGTGACTAGCAATTCAAGCAGGCTGAACTCCATCCCGGTTAAACGGATACGTTCGTTCTTTCTGGTCACTTGTCGCTTATTTAAATCAATTTTCAGATTACCGATAGTAATGACGTTCGTGCTTTTGCTCTGTCCAGCTTCCTGGTGTCGCTCAACGGTGCGGCGCAATACGGCTTTTATTCGAGCTTCCAATTCACTTGGGCTGAATGGTTTGACAACGTAGTCATCAGCTCCAATTTCCAGTCCTTGAATTCTGTTCGACACATCTGCCACCGCGGTGAGCATGATGATTGGCGTGTCGGACGTTTTTCTGATCTCTCGGCAGACTTCATAACCATCCATTCTCGGCAGCATGACGTCGAGAATAACGAGGTCGGGTTGGAAGGCGTTGAACTGCTCCAACGCTTCTTGCCCATCTGCAGCTGTGGCTACGTTGTAGCCGGCTAATTTCAATCTAGTCTCGAGAATTCTTCTGATCGAAGCTTCATCATCGACAACAAGAACCTTCTCTTGCTCGTTACTGTTTTCAACCACTATTTTGTGTCTCTCGCTTGTAATGGATGCCGTTTTAGGCTGAACGTTTTATCACTTTGATTTGACTATGAT
>PLZS01000008.1 GCA_003153555.1 Candidatus Melainabacteria bacterium
GCACGATCGATGTCCTGGTCTGTCAAGCCCGTTCCCTCCGAAGGGCGCACGACCAACTCCGGGGGGACGTCTTCCACGACCTCATCGTCAAGGACAACGTAGGCAGCGCCGCGCGTGTCGTTCTCCGTGAGCCACCTTGTAATCTCCGCACCGCGGGATGCCGTGTTGTACTCCGTGGCCGTCGCCCCCACGATTCGACCACGAAACCCTCTTGCCTCCAGGATGCGCACGATCTCGTTCAGGGGGAGCCTCTTCCGCCATGACGACGAAACGACCACGACGGCCCCGGTTCGCTGAAGCAGCCGATCGAGGCGCGCGACGCACTCCGGATCGATCCGCCGCTCCCACAACTCTCGCTCGGTCGGCGGTCCTGCCTCTTCCGCGGCCCCGCTCCGGGCGTCCCACCTCCGGCTGTTGAGAACCCCGTCAACGTCCAGGAACACGATTGGCGTCTGCATCTTTACCTCTCGATCCGTGCAAGAACCCGTTCCGGTAGCCCCGTCCGGTCGAACAGACCTCGCTCGCTGCGGGGAGGCCGCCAGCCCTTCCTCACCACCGATGCCGATACTTGCTCCTCCTCCTGCACCACCGACGCCACGGTATGGACCAGGTTATTCCAAGTCTGCAATCTCTGCAAGACCCGTTGTGAATTGACGATTTAAATGTCCCTTTTTTGATCGCGATAAATGTCCCACGGAGATAAATGTCTCACGAGCATATGTATGTGTTGATCGCCTTAGATGCTGGGCTGATAAGGCTTGATTTCAGCAATTAGTTGATATCTTATGTGGTGCCAAGCAGGAGCGTCTTTGAATTAATTCGCATCAGGGAACTCCCTGAATGAAGGAAGTCGCGTCACTGTAGGTGCGAACATACACCGAAGGGAAGTAAACTACGCATCGAAGCGACTCGCTCAAGACAGACTTGAAAGGTGCAGCCTGGTGGCGGATACTTTTGGGGTACATTTCACGACGCTGTATAGATATCTTCGCGGGCGAACGTTTAGCTAGTAGACCGGTCAGATGGGACATTTAAAGTGTCAAAAAAAGGGACATTTAAATCGTCAATTCACAGCCGCCGAAATTTGATAAATCGGAGCAAAGCCAAAATGGCAAATCATGGGTTTTGCCAGATATTGAAACATGATCTATGACGTCTGGAGCTAGTATCTCCTTACTCGTAAGCAAATCTAATTGAGCATGCGGTGCACCGACTCGGTTGCCCGAATGGATTTTTCTTGATGCCTCCAATGCTGGATCTTCATTGTCAACGTAGATACGACATTTGACGGCGGATTCTGTATAAAACGGCAAATTTCCAGAGGCACGAATTGTGCTCAAATCTGCGTTAGCAAATTCGAGAAGCATTAACTGCGGGTGGTGGATCGGATCCTTTGAATTTTTTGCATGTCTTTGCACAATGTACGCATCAAGAAGCCGGTTGCCCATACTGTGAGCCAGTGCGCCAATTTTGGTCACATCGAGTTTTCCTTCTAGTTCATTGACTAGTTCCACAAATCTCTTTTCAGCGGCGGCACAATGATCCTCGTTACGGTGATAATCTGCCGCTGACCAAATGTTTGAGTAATTCCACATCGGTGAATCCCAATCGTACATAATTACTGGGCAACGATACCAAAGCGTTGCCTGAGCCGCTTTTTCCATCGCTGCATCGTGTGGAGTGCAACAGCCATGCACAAACAAAAGAACTCTGCTTTCGGGAGCGTTTTTCTGTGTCTCCAGCGCATCATCAATAAACTGCTTTCTGTGTGATGTCACATTCTTCAGAAGTTTTACTCCGGGTATCGCATCGTTTGGGCTCCAAACAATGCACCCAAGTACCGCTGCTTGAGAATCCGTCAATGAGCATCCGATTGGCAGGTGAACTTTATTGTTTTTATCCCATAATTTAGAGACCGATCGGAATCTGCATTGCCGTTATCCGGCATCTGCGGGCGTTACTGCAGCAGCGTTCCATTATGAGGCCGTGACGCCAGTATCTTCCACGATGACTGGCGCTGAGTCCCAAGAAGTTGTTGTGGATACCGACGACGATCTATCAGGAGGTCAGTGATCTCCAAACACCAGGAGCTTGACAGCAAGCACGATATCTTGGGCGGTAAGAGACTCGAACTCCTAATAGGTCATGCGCGAGCGAGCGATACGACCAGCCTAGTTGTTGAGACTGCTCGACAGAATTTGGTTATTGGGCTTATTTGACAGTGTCAAAATGCTGATTAAAACAGTGCCAAATTCGCTGGAAAGCTACACCGAGCCTACAGGTGGTATGATCATTGCGCCTGAGCCAGGAAACTCATATGAAATCAAGAAATTGGACATTTGCCTTTTTAATCGGCGCCCTGATTTTCTGGATCGGTAATGCAGTATGTGCCGACGATTGGCTAGGCCCGCAGTGGACTGCCGAAGTGAAAAAACGCAAACCATGGCTTGACGCGGTAGTTAAGCAGGCATTTCCGAACAAACCACTGCATGGAACGTATCGTAACTCTGCATTTTCACCGGAGGAAGTTCTCTTTTACCGGCGAGTGCTGCAAGTATCGATTGGAGACCCAACAGTCGGCCAGGCGTTTGTGATCCGGCTTCCGGAGCACAACGTAGAAGGAAAAACATATTATGTTGTACCAGAAAGCAATTGCAGACAAGCGCGTTGTGCGGCGGACTTCAAGGGAAGCAACATAACCCTTTGCTATTTCGACACCACTGGACATTCTGAACCCTGGGGGAAGACTGAGGGATGTGCCATGAAATTGCAATTCGGCAAGATGAAGAACGGACTTCTGCCAGGCTATATTTTGCTGCGCATCGCCGATCGTTTTGGGACAAATATAGAGGGATATTTCTACGCCCAGCCAAAGGCAGATGGATTCTATCAAGACTAGAATCTTATTGGAACGCTCTGCTCATGGCGCGGTCTATGGCCCTGCTGCACAATCACAATAAAATAGAAGGAATTAGATTCCTAGTACCGAAATATTGTCTATCTTCCCGATAACCACCTTGACCGAGACCGATGGTTCTGTAGTCAGCAATTAGTTCAATCGACATCCTTGATCTGAAACAGACATTGTTTAGCAATTTGGGTTGTCATTCGTTTTTCGCTCATTTACGCTCACAAGGTAAGTGCATACTTAAAGCGGCGCTCGCGCTTTCAGTTGAAGCCATTCGTACGACAAACCAAGGTTGGGCGAGTTCCTGCTCATCGATGCCCAAATCAAAACAGTGCAAGGAGCAATCTCAACACAAGGGTCGGCGCTCCTAGTCATTGACGCGGAAGAACCCACAGCGGAAGAACAAGCCAACGGAATACGCGATCCATTGGGCTTCTACACTCAGTACGGATTTGTGCCATTTCCGGGGAATCCGCGGCGCGTGTTCAAGACAACACGCATTATTGAAAGTGTTAATTGTTAATTGTGGTTTTATTTGGCAGGTTTCTTGTGGAATTAAATGGCAGTCTTTTTGCCGAGTAGGCAAGGGCGT
>PLZS01000207.1 GCA_003153555.1 Candidatus Melainabacteria bacterium
AGCTGCCCTTCTTGTTTGGAGCGCCGGCACCAGTCCTTGTTGTTTTCCTGCGAGCGGCGACACCCTTGCCGGCATCTAGTCCATCGCATCGAAAGAGTTGCCCGTTTTGTTTCTTAGGAGCGCGCGGGTAACTCGTTTGAGATTGCATTCGATCCCAACAACTAATGTCGATCCAAATTTTTACACTTGAGCTTCCAGATCATTCTCATTCATTGACAGTAGCTCTTGACTATGCCTGAAGACGGATGACGTGCGTGTTTGCAACGGTTCAGTAGGCATTTTGCAGCTGCTTTGACTTTTAGATCTAAAACCGCTCTTAAGTAACATAGGGCACCAAATACGGTTGTCATCAACTTGTCGCAATGTACAATTGGTTCATATTTAGGCGTTGGAGAAATCCCGGGAACCGTTACTGCTGCAAGTATCTAGCAGATATGCAATTGGCTGAGATCGATGGTGCGGATGTCCGTATTTTATTGATGCGAATAATTGGTGCATTGCTGAAAAAGTCATGTTAAGCTTCTTTATTAGCTGAAGTGGTAATGGGTCATATTTAGTAACTAGACCGTTGAATTAGAGAGGACACAGAGGAATGAACAAGCTCCAGTTGTGCTTAGCAATGAGCATCACATTGAGTATTGGGCAGGTGAACTTGTTACCAGTCCAGGCACAATCATCGAGCGGAGCAATCTGGCAGAAACTGTCCGCAGTCAATGCCACAAAGCCGGCTAGCAGTGTTAAACACGCTCCTGCTAAAACTGCTCAAAGTACTGCACGTTCGACAAATGCTGATGGCCATGCCATGTTGTTTCTGGCTGGCAAGGGTAAAGGTTCTGCTGCTCTAGGTGCTTTTCCGACTGCAGCATTGTCGATACATCCAGCGCTTCCCCTTGATACCAGATCTGACACCGTCGGTGCCGATGCAACTGTTGTATCAACGAGTACCACGGTACCAGAAGCTGCTCCTGTACCGGTTGCTGTCGAATCAACAGAAGCAGCTCCAGAGCTTGCTTCTAAGCCAATGCCTGGCAGTTCAAAACAACTGTTGTCGCAATTGGCACCAGACCAGATCATTGCCCAGGCTGATCAAAGTGTCAGCTTGACCGCGTCACCGATACCACCAGTGGTGACAGGAACGGTTGATTTAGAAGAATTCAAAACAACGAACGTTCTAGATTTGAAAGTATCGCAATCGCGAACATTCAAATTGAAGAACAAAATTGTTCGTACATCAATAAGTGACCCGGCTGTAGCCGAGCCAGTAGTTGTGTCAGAGAATCAGATCGTGNNTGCGTGTGACCAGAGACTACGGGCAATTGCAATCGACATTGCGCGAAATCGATCCACGAATCATCGTTAAGGCGTTCTCGGTTGGAGGAAGCGACAGAGTGCTGCTTCTAGGTGATGTAGATCACACAGAATCAGTAATCAGAGCATTCAGTTCAGCCAACGTGTTTATGGATGACCGAGGCTTCAACGTACAAGTAGCTAACAATCGTCTGGTGAACGGCAGAATTGGTGAACAAGGCGGTACGTCATCGGGCGGTGGAGGACAATCGGGACAATTGGCTCAATTGAGTTCAGTTGACAAATACACCTTCTTCCCGAACACGACCAACAATATTGGTAAAGCACAAGTGATCACCAGTGATGGTGGACGAGTGACCAGCTTGGTGAAAGTTCGCAAGATGCCACTGATCGTGTTGCATGTGACGTTCATGGAAATGAATACAACTGCAGCTAGAGAGTTGGGTGTGCAACTTGGATTCAACTATGGTTCCAAGAACTTTGCCTTCGGTGTCGGTGGTAACAACAATTTAGCCAACGCAGTGCAAACTCAGCTCAATTTTGCTCAAGGTGGAAGCGGCCCATTACTCCAACCAGGTGTGTTCTTCGCCGCTAACCAGATTAAGGTCGGTACTGGTTCCAACCAAACAACGGACCCAATCAGCAACATCGGTTTAGGAGCATTGAACCAAATTCCAGCGCTGTTATCGACAGCGGTGCTGTTAGGAGCTCCCGGCGGTGCGACCTTCAGCCCGGGTGGATTGTCCAATTTGTTCACTGGAGCCTATAACTACCAAAGTGGTGCAAACAACTACAGCTTGAACCCAACGGTGAGTGGAATCATTGCCCACCAAAGAGCAAGGATTCTGGCTGAGCCTACATTGGTGACAATTTCAGGCGAAAGAGCATCGTTTCTGGCCGGTGGAGAAATTCCAATTCTTCAATCGATAGCCACAGCTGGTGCTGCCCAACAATCGGTGACGTTCGAACCATTCGGTTTGAGAATCAACATGATTCCAGTGCTCTTGGAAAATGGAACACTGAACATCGAAATCTCACCTGAAGAGCGAATCGTATCGACACAGAACCAGTTGAATATCCCAGGATCGTCATCATTCGTGCCAGGATTCACCACCAGAAAGTCGCAAACGATCGTTGAAATGAAGCCAGGACAAGAACTGTTTATCGCAGGCTTGATCAGCTCGAACAGCGGACGTGAATTGAGCAAAACTCCTGTAATAGGTGAAATTCCAGTGCTGGGCGCTCTCTACCGTTCAAAAGCGTTTACCAAGAACGAAAGCGAATTGGTTGTGGCAATCAGACCGGAAATCATCTTGCCAGGAACGCCAGGACAACTTAAGTTGCCTGAAGAAATCGGTCGTGTAGAAGGACCGAGAGACGTGAATCTGTTCCAAGTAGAGCCTACCGTCCTAGACGAAAGACACTACACATCAGGAAGAGCGGAAAGACACCAGAAGACATCGCCAACGTTGCCTGAAGGTTCACCGATTCCAGATAACGAATAGTCTCAGACTAATAGCAATCAAGGGCAGCTCGAAAGAGCTGCCCTTCTTGTTTGGAGCGCCAGCATCTGCGGTGGCGAGGATTTTACCTAGGCAGCGCGTGACAAAGAGTTGAAATCAAGCAGAAATAAAACAGGTTACCCTGAAATGGTGGCATGGCTGCGTAAAGAGCATTAGCGTTTGCGCGTTGGTTGCTTCTTTGTGCGGCTGGCGTATTCTTCCAGAAACTGGGCCGCTTCCCCTGGAAAATCTTTGATGAAAATATCGAGAACGCGAGCGACGGCGTTTTGGAGAAATTCGTCTCTTGTCTCAGCTGGTGCGTAACAATTCGCCAGACCGGCTTTGTCCACGATTCTAAGCATGCCCTTCTCAGCCAGTCTGACCATCGTTGTCATCACGGTGGTGTAGGCGATTTGACGCTCGTGCCGCAAGACATCATAGATTTCGCGCACGGTTACAGTTGGTGCCGCTTTTTTCCAAACCAGCTCCATAATTTCGCACTCGAGGTCGCCAAGAAATTTACGAAGCCCAGCTTGATTGAAGCGGAACGAGGCATTATCGTCGTGTAGTCTCATTCGCAGCTCACTGGATAGATAGAAAGTCTGTAGCTCATCGTAACATAGGCGGCGTTGTAATTCGACCATCGTTTGCCGTACGCATCGCGTAAACTAAGCCTCTGCACGCTTTTCCATTATCTCCTATTGACTGTAGCAAATGGTAATAATTGCGTTTGCTAATGATATAAATGATCAAATAAAGAGACGAAACTAATGAATCAGCAACCTGTTGTTTTTCTTGATCGCGATGGCACGCTCAATGTTGAGGTGGGCTACATTCGCAATCTTGACGATCTAGTTCTTATAGATGGTGCAGCCGACGCCGTGCGGAAGCTAAATGAAGCGGGGGTGGCAACTATTCTTGTCACGAACCAAACCGGAGCAGCGCGTGGATACTATCCTGAGTCTCACATTCTCGCTCTCAACGCCCGCCTCTTGAAATTGCTCGCAGCAGGGGGTGCACGCCTTGATGATGTCTACTATTGTCCTCATTTTGAAGATGGTATCGTTGCCCCCTTCAGCTGTCTTTGTCAGTGTCGAAAGCCGTCCGTCGGCATGGTCGATCAGGCTTACGCCGACCATCCACAATTAGATTCGACCCGCTCTTTTGTTATTGGGGATAAAGCTACAGATATTGAATTGGCAAAAAACTGTGGAGCCAAGGGCGTTCTCGTCACCACCGGTTATGGTACCGCTGTCCTTAAAGGCGAATATCAGTGGCCAGTTGAACCTGATTACCAGGCCTCGTCAATTGTCGAAGCTGTGGAGTGGATCTTGGAGCAGGTGCAGTTGAATTAAGCGCTGATGCCAGAACGCAGCAAATAGCTGACTTCCGACAATAGCGATGGCATGTCAAAAGGCTTTGGCAAATAAAGGTCCGCCCCAGCCTCAAGTGCCAGTGACTGATCCGGATGCGATGTTGCCATCACGATCCATATGTTGCAAAGTTCGCGATCTTCTTTTAGAACTCGGCACAACTCCCAGCCATCCATCTGTCGGTCAGAAAGGTGCGATTCTAGTAGGACTAGATCCGGATGTCGCTCGCGGGCAATTTCCAGTGCGTCATCGGCAGAACTGGTCACTTCGACTGAATATCCCTCGAGCGAAAGTGTCTCCTGCAGCAAACAAGCCATTGCTCCGTCAGGTTCTACAACCAGAATGCTGGGCAACTTGTCGGAATCTGGATGATGCTGAGATCGTTTTACGTTTGGTGATAGCTCTATCGGTTGATTGTCGCTAAGCCAGGCTGAGCCTGTCTTTCGCTTGGCCGCATAGCGATAATCGCGGCTGATTGTGAGAACGTCGACGTAACTTTGAAATCGTCGCTTGGTACTAGATACGATGCCAATGGCAATCGAAATTAAAGGCACGCGTCTGCGAATTCCGCCCCGACCCGTCGAAATCAAATAACCGCGTTCGATGTCTCCACGCGGATAGAAGCGCTGGCTTATTTGGTCGAACTGATCACAAACTTTTTGTGCTTTCTTTTCCAAATGCTCCCCGTGACTGACCATCAAGAAATCATCAGCTTCAATGTGACCGACAAAGTCGTCGTCATCCGCCACATGCGCGAGAATGGCTCCAAGCGCCTTAATCAATTGGTCTCCAGCTAAGTCGCCGTAAGTTTCGTTGTAGACACGAATTTTGTTCAGGTCACAAGACATTGCTGTCCACGGACGATCTGAAACTAAGCTTTGCTCCAGCATGCGGCGAATCAAGTTTGGGCCCGGCAGCTGCGTGAGCGGATTGAGGAACTCTTCTTGTCGTCGACGCAGGTGGGCGAGAACCCGAATCGCCAATTCATTCTTATCGATTGGGTCGCCTAGAACGTCGTCTGCTCCGTAGCGAAAAGCACTGATTCTCTCGTTGACATCAGTCGATTCATGCAATAGAACTAGTACGGGGCGCGGATGCACAAGAGTGGCGCGAATTTGTTGGCAATACAATCGACCATCGCCTTCGGGCATGTTGGCGGCCAAAATTATCAAATCTGGATGAAGAAAGGAAAGCAACTCGTTTGCTTCCTCAAAAGAAGTTACGGCGTTGACTCGCGCTCCTGTCTTTTCCAAAACTGAGGCGTAATCAGCGGCCTGACGAGGTTGGTGAATGACTAAAATCTGAGGGGTCGGCAACATCATTAGTCGCGCCCTCTAGCTGCTTGTTCTTCCAACGTGGCGGCTGGTAACTGAACCGTGAAGACCGTTCCAGTTGCGGAGCTGGTCACCTTAATTTGCCCGCCCAGGGCAAGCACAAGCGAGCGGGTGATATACAATCCCAAACCTGTGCCCTCAGTCTGTCGTACCAGCGGATTGTCCAAACGGCTAAATTTGGTAAAAATTTGGGGAAGATGTTCTTGCGGAATGCCCACTCCTTGATCGCTAACTGAAAATTCCACCATCTCCGAATTGTCGCGGGCTGAGACAGTGACAGTAGTTTTCGGTGGTGAATATTTGATCGCATTGTCAACCAGATTTGTCAAAATCTGTTCGAGCCGATCGGCATCAGCCCAGACTGGTGGCAAACCTGCCGGCACATTGATGATGATCCGATGTTCTTTAGCTTTATCAGAGAGATTGCGGTGAACGCGTTGAATTGCTCCGTTCAGATCAATTGCCCTGATTGTCAGCTGCATGCGCTTTGATTCGAGTCTCGATACGGCCAGCAGATCTTCAACGAGACGCGTCAATCGGTCTGCTTGATCTTTGATGATGCCGACGTAGCGGCGTTGCTGACTCAAATCCAGGCGGTCACCAGCGCGCAATATTGTATCGGCAAAACCTTTGATGCTGGTTAGAGGAGTTCTCAGCTCGTGACTAACAGTGCTTACAAACTCGGTTTGCGCCTGCTGAACTGTATTAGCTTGGATGATGTAGACGATAGTAAGAGTGTTTTGAGTGCTGCCATCTCCAGACTTGATTGGAATGTGGCTCACAGGCAGCGTCAAATTACCGGCACGACAAACAATGGTTTGAATGTGCGGTGCGAATTGTTCGGCTTCTATTTTTGCTGCACCAGATGCAGTATCAATTGGATGATGATGTACGTCGGCACGTTCGGCGTTTTCGTCGATGATGGATTTCAGCTTACGACCGACGATTTCACTATCCAACCGGCCAAGCAGTTTTACAAAGGCTGGATTGCAGGCGGTGATAATTCCAGTTGAATCGCTCACGACCATGCCATCTGCGGAATGCTCCACGAGGCAACTGTAAATGTCTTCCGACTTTATGCCTAAAGCTTGCAATGGTTCACTTAAATGCCCGACGGGAAACGGCGAAGAGACTTCTCTTAAGCCTAACTTAGCACTAGAACTTGGCAGGAAATGACATCAGCAACCTATCCTTAAGGATCTGGCTGTCAAAAGCGTAATTCTGGTTAATTTTGAGGCTCGGCCGTAATTTGCAATATTTCTTTCAGGCGAGTCAAATCGGTCAAGTATAAGTAACCTAGAAGCGCTTCAAAAGCCGTTGCATGTCGATATGATGTCTGATCAACCTTGCGAAACCCTGTGGCCTTCAAATTCCTTGCCCGTCTGACCAAATCCAACTCGGACTCCGTCAAGGCGGGCATCAACAACTGCAGCAGTTCTGCTTGTTGTGTCGCTTTCACTCGAGCCCGCTTGTGCATCTGCTTGGCCGAGCTAGTGCGGGTTACTTCACGCTCTCGTTCATAAAGATGGAAGACGGCGTCGCCTAAATGGGCAAGCGATCGTAGCGAAACATCTTTTGCTTGAGATGTTTCGATGGGCTGGCCTAAGAGCCAGAGCGCAACTTGATCTATTTGTCCTTCGATCTTTCTTTCGATTTGTCGTGGGGTTTAGCTTGTCGTCCAGAGCGCACCTTGTCGCCGTGCTTCTTTTCAGAAAGCTTGCTTTGCGCCAACTCTTGCAAGACTTGCGCGGCAAATGAAGGCAATGCAGCGCTCATGCGCTTAAAGCGCCATGGTTCAGCCATGAGACGATAGAACCATTCCATGTGCATTTTCCGAAACGCTGCCGGCGCTCTTTTCACATTACCGGCCCAGACATCGAAACTGCCGCCCACACCAATCATCACGGTGTGAGGGAAAGCATGATTCCAACGGTCGATAAAATACTCTTGCTTGGGCACTCCGAGCGCAACCAGCACCAGGTCAGGCTTCGCAGCGGCTATCGCGTCTACGAGTTGATCCTCGTCATCGAGCGAAAAATATCCATTGTGGCTGGCGACGATGTTCAAGCCGGGATACAGAGTCGGCAAAGTGGACTGAATTTTTTCCAGGACTTCTGTTTTCCCACCAAGAAGGGCTACTCGCGCGCCAGTGCGAGCTGCCAGAGCGAGAGCTGCACCGGCTAATTCGATTCCAGGCAGGCGATTAACGCCGTGCCCGGCAAGTCTAAGTGCCCAGACGACTCCGGAGCCGTCCGGAACGATCAAATGGGCATGGCGGATGATCCTGTCTAAAGCTTGATCTTGTTGAGAGGCAATTACCATCTCGGCGTTGAGCGTGACGACGTGCAGTCCACGTTTTGCGGTCCAAGCTTCTTCAATGATCTCAAGCGCCAGCGTCTCGTCGACCGTATCGACGGGATAACCAAGAACTTTTTGACGTTGTTTATATGTTGCTGACAATGTAGACATTATATGCGGTGCCGCAGGGAATGTGAACTTCTTCAAGCTTACACTGCTTCCAGAAGATCACTTTGCATGTACTAGAATTCTAGCTAAAATCTCGAAGTTCTGGCAAGCCAATTTTTTCGCACTTTCAGCCTCTTCGCGGGCGCGCACGGACAGCTCGTGACGAGTAGCCGTAGCAGTCTGCATGGTAGGTAGCCATTCTCCTAGTTCCTCTGAGCCGTCACTGTCCTTGGTTAGATTTAAGATTGGCTGCCCAAATTGGGTAAGCACGTGGCGCACTTTAGGGTCGTAGGCAATGCCAATTACGGGTATCCCACTCTTCAAAGCCATGATCAAGGCATGCAAGCGCATGCCAACCAGCAAGTCTAGTTGCGAAAGTATTGCCAGCCACTGACTGGGTCTTTCAATTGCTTCGGTTTGCAGAAATTCGGCGGAACGACCTTTCTGACGCCACATCTCGGCGAATTTGTTCAGAAGCTCCATGTCCTGATTGTTTTGTAATGGCAACAGCAGCAGACTGGTCTCAGGGGGCAGGCACTGATCCATCGCCGAGAATAAGCTCAGCAGCTGCTGATCATTAAAGTTTGGTGCCGTGCGCAGCGACAAGCCCACCTTCAAACCGGGCTTGCCTTTCAATGAATCAATTTGCTTTTGTGTCGCTTTAGGCATGGCCGTCTGCTCAAGACACCAAACCGGGTCGGCTGTCAGGGCACTGTCTATATGCCATTTGGACAATAAATTGTGAGAGTCTTGATCTCGAACCGTAGTGAAAGCCGCTTGCGACAAACTCAGTCGAGCCAATGCTTGTGCTCCGCCGCTGCGCAGAGGACCTATGCCTTGCGCGTAAATGTAGATTTTTCTGCCCAAAAATTTCGCTAGCAAAATTTGACAACCGTAAAAAACTGTCGATTTCATGCCTGTGGCATCTTGGAAAAGGCCACCACCGCCGCTTATGAAAAGGGTTGTGCGAGGAAGAAGAGAGAGAAAGTCTAAGGGCTTCCATCTACTCAGCGACTCTACTCCAAAAGATTTCTTGGTCTGTTCTGGATCGTTGGAAAGAACGATAATCTGACTGGGCGAAACTATTTTTTTTAGCTCGTTTGTCAGTTCTTCAAGAATGGCTTCGTCGCCCAGGTTGCCAAAGCCGTAGTATCCTGAAACGAGAACAAGGGGTTGACTGTTTTTTTTCTCTGACAAGAGTGCCGATCTCAAGTGAAACGATTCAATGCATAGAATACCTTCAAGCTTACCGCAGCAAGCCTCAGTATTAGTTTCTGTAATGAGCGAATCATAGAATGCAATCAGGTTCAGTTGGACTGTCCCAGAAATTGTCCAGGCCTATAGATGGTGCTTCTTTGGTGGCAGCGTCACCGCAAGGCAGCCTCGGTAAGTGGACTCAGATCTCTGTACATAACAAAGACGGACTAGCTTCTGTTGTGAATGAATGCGTCGCTGCACGGGCGGCGATTTTGACTGGTCCATATCGAGCCTTGCCACGTGCTGCAAATGACGACCGCGAGTTTGTATTTGTCGACATGACCGGGGCCAAGTTGATTCTCGATCACGAACCGCAAGATCAAGTCATATCTGTTCAAACCGGCATCACACTGCAGGAGCTAAACGCTTATCTGATGCCGTTTGGTCAGTGGTTTCCAGTCAGTGCACCAGCGGACAGTACATTGATTGATATTATAAATCGCGGTGATGGTGGACTCCTTGAGCATGGTTTTGGTGCGGTCCGCGATCTGATTCTTGGTCTCGAATTGGTCACTGGCAGCGGTGCCGCCATTAAATCTGGTGGCAAGGTTGTTAAGAATGTTACCGGCTATGATACGACGAAACTCTTTGTCGGATCGCATGCCACGCTGGCGATAGCACATGCCGCACATCTGCGCTTGTTTGCGCGCCCTGAAGGAAGTGTCAATGTAATTTTCAACAGTCCAAATCCGCAAGATCTTCTGTTGATTGCCAACGACTTGATCGGGGCAGATTTGTCGCTCACATGCGTCGAATTGATCGATTTTGGTGCCATCTTATTAAATCCACGACTGTCGGAAAGCACACTGAAGTTCGTTCAACGATTGAAGCCTTACGGTTTGCTAGTGCGAGTTTCAGGGCATGACGATCTGCTCAAAGAAATTCTTCCTCAAGTGCGCAGCTTCAAAAAGGAGAGCGTTGCCAACGTTGAAATTCCGATTGCGAATGCAGATAATTTGATCGAACTTTGTTCGGTGCCGCGATATCCTTCATTGGAACTTTCAGCCAGCGTATCCGAAATGACTTATATCTTTAACGAGTGGTGGTGCAGTGTTGGTTCGCCGTTTTTCCAGTATCGTCCCGCAACAGGACGCACTTTTTTCTATCCCCGAGATCTGAATTTGTATATTGAGTTGACTGAATCTCTGCGGTCCTTCTTAGTTAAGAAAGGGGCACCGAGTACGGTGGCGTTTGCGGCAACGGAGTACGAGTACGAAATTGAATATTTGGCACCAGATGTAAAAGAGATTGGTCAGATTAAAGCGGCAATTAAAGAGCGCTTCGACCCTTCTCAATGTCTCAATCCACTCGCTGCTCTATAGCGCACACGAAGCGCTTATAATAAACAAGATGTCCGAAATTTCCAGCAAAGCAAATCAACCAACTGGCGTGATCGACAAGCAACTGCTTGACGCTTGTATCCATTGCGGCTTGTGCTTGCCTGCTTGTCCAACCTATCTTGCCACTGGGCGCGAGATGGAATCGCCGCGCGGGCGCATCTACTTACTCTCGCAATGGAATGACGGAACCCTGCCGCTTGATTCACGCCTGGCCGAACATATTGATTCTTGCCTCGGCTGTTTTGGTTGTCAGACTGCCTGTCCGTCCGGTGTCGACTACGCAAACATCCTGGAGCAAGCCCGACCGCACATATCTGCAAGGAAGCCTGGCTATCAGCGTTTTGCTATGCGCTTCGGCTTTAAAAGTCTGCTGCCAAATTATCCAAGATTACACATGCTTGCGAGCCTAATGCGTAAATGGCAGAGTCTCAATGGCAGCGAAATGCTGCGCAAGCTCGCAGGTGTAAAACCGAATCAAGCAATTGCCGGAAATGCTCCTCTCGCTCTAAATCCACTCCGCAAGCTCTTCTACCGTCTTTGGCAATGCGATGCATTGTTGCCTCAAATTCCCTCATTTAAACCTCTGCCGAAAAAATCTTGGAAGTCCGGCGAGAAGAGAGGTACTGTTCAGCTATTTGCTGGATGTGTAATGGATGTCTTTTATAACTCTGTCAACCACGCCTCGATTGATTTGCTTCAGGCCCAAGGTCAGGTTGTCGAGGTTCCAGAGCAGACTTGTTGTGGTGCGCTGGCTGCCCATGCCGGCGAGACGGACATTATGCTGGCGCTCGCCAAGCGCAACATCCGCTCTCTTGAGCCAACTAAAGGACCGATTGTTGTCACCTCAGCCGGTTGCGGCGCAATGATGAAACAATATGGCGAACATTTCCACAATGATGAAGAGTGGGGCGCTCGTGCCGCTGCAATTTCGGACCGCATCGTCGATATTACCGAAGAATTGGCGAAGCATCCATTTGAGCGCAAGGACAGTGCGAAGGATATTCCAGCGCTAAAGATCGCTTATCATGCTGCTTGCCATCTGGCTCACGCTCAAAATATCAGAGAAGCGCCGCAGAAGCTGCTGCTGGATTTCGCTGTTGATGTAAACGCGACGAGCTCGACCTCGAATAAAATTGAACTTATCCCGTTGCGTGAAGCCGAACATTGCTGCGGTAGCGCCGGTATATACAATCTACTGCACACTGAATTGAGCATGGAAGTGCTAAATCGAAAGATGGATTTCATCGCCGAGAGTGGTGCAGATACCGTCGTTACGACCAATCCAGGCTGCATGTTGCAGATTACTGCGGGCGTTAAGCAACGCCGACTGCCCGTGCAGGTACTTCATCTCTGCGAGCTTTTGCGGGATGCATACTGCGTAAAAGACAACTAGGTTGCCAATTACTATTCCTTGTTTAAGGTCGCTTTATAACTCGAAATGAGCCATCAGGGCGCATTCGCAAACGACTATAATTAACTGAAGGCAGATGCAGCGACCCATTATTCCTGAATATCAGGGACGTATAGGTTGGTTTCAGTTGAATCAAGGAGACGAAACTTGTCTACAGAGGTGGTGGTGAAAAATCGTAAGCCAGAGCTGTTCGAGCGCGATTTACCCGAAGAAAGGCTCAATCATTATTTGACCAAGCAGTGCATTGCGGTCGATACCGAAACGCGTGGCTTGATTGTGCCGAGAGACCGATTGTGTTTGGTGCAAATTTGTGACGAGGAAGGACTGGTAACATTCGTGCGCTTCCAACATTTGAGTGATTTACCGCGCGAGAATTCCAACTTGAAGAAATTGATGGAAGCACCGCAGGTTATGAAGCTGTTTCACTTCGCTCGCTTTGACGTGGCCGTGATGAAGCATTATTTGAATGCTACAGTCAATCCGATTTGGTGCACAAAAATCGCTTCAAAGCTTGTGCGCACATATACCGATCGTCACAGCTTGAAAGATTTGACCCGTGAATTGCTGCAACTTGAGATGGATAAAAGTGACCAGTCGAGTGATTGGGCGAAGCCCGATTTGACCGATTCACAACTGGAATATGCGGCAAATGATGTTCGTAATCTGCACGCACTACAGACGAAACTTCGCTATTTGCTGGAACGCGAGGATCGCATGCATCTTGCTGAGCGCCTGTTTCAAGCACTGCCGATAGTTTGTGAAATGGATTTGCGCGGCTGGAAAGATATTTTTGAGCACTAGATTTTGGTCATCGTTAGTGGAAGTCGAACTGGAGCAATGAGATGGAAAAACTGATCTACGAGAAATCCCGCAAAGGAAGAACGAGCACTATTCTTCCTCAGTCAGGAGTTCCTGAAAAGCAGCTGTCGGACTTCTTACCGGCGAAGTTCATCCGCAAAGTTCCAGCAGCTTTGCCTGAAGTTAGCGAACTGGAAAACATGCGGCACTTCGTTCGTCTTTCGCACTTGAATCATTGCATTGAGAGTGGCTTCTATCCACTTGGTTCTTGCACTATGAAGTACAACCCTAAAGTCAACGATGCCATGGCTGCGCTCGAAGGATTTCGCGAGTTGCATCCCTATCAGCCAGAAGATCAAATTCAAGGGGCACTCGAACTGATCTGGGAATTGCAAGAGAAGATTGCGGCGATTGTCGGACTTCCATCTGTAACCTTGCAGCCGGCTGCCGGTGCTCATGGCGAGATGACCGGACTTTTGATCATCAAAGCGTACTTCGAAGCGCAAGGCGATCACAAGCGTACGAAGGTCATTGTTCCCGATACCGCGCATGGTACCAACCCGGCTACTGCAGCTTTGGCAGGGTTTGAAGTTGTTGAAATTAAATCCAACGTCCGTGGATTGGTGGATATTGACGCGCTCAAGGCTGTGCTTGGTCCGGACACGGCAGCAATCATGTTGACCAATCCGAATACCCTCGGCTTGTTCGAAGAGGAAATTCTGACCGTTCAAAAACTTGTGCACGAAGCTGGCGGTTTGTTGTATTACGATGGTGCCAATCTCAACGCGATCATGGGTCTGGTGCGGCCAGGCGATATGGGCTTCGATGTCTGCCACTTGAACCTGCACAAGACCTTCTCCACGCCTCATGGCGGCGGTGGACCTGGTGGCTGCGCAGTAGCAGTCAGACAAAAGCTTGAGCCTTTCCTGCCCAAGCCCACGGTGCGTCGTGAGGAAAATCGTTTTACGCTCGATTGGAATCGACCCCAATCGATCGGTAAGGTCAAAGGATTCTATGGCAACTTTGGTATTCTGGTTCGCGCTTACACTTACATCATGGCACACGGCAGAGACGGTCTGTGTCAAGTTTCACGTGACGCCATTCTCAGTGCTAACTACTTAAAGGAACGCTTGAAGCGAAACTTTGTTGTCGCTTACGGACAGCCTTGCATGCATGAATTTGTTCTTTCTGGAAGCAGGCAAAAAGAACGTGGTGTGGCGACGACTAACATCGCTAAGCGCATGCTCGACTATGGAGTCCACGCGCCTACAGTCTACTTCCCGCTTGTCGTGCCCGAAGCGATGATGATTGAGCCGACTGAAACTGAATCCAAAGAAACCTTAGACGAGTTCGTAGAGATAATGCTGGCCATTGACGAAGAGACCAAGACCAAACCGGAATTTGTCCGCGCCGCACCACATACGACACCAGTCGGGAGATTGGATGAAGCTCTGGCGGCACGCAAACCAAACCTGCGCTGGGAACCAACTCCTAAGGACTAAGGACTACTCGAAAATGCAGCGAAATACGTAGTTCCAAGCACGCAGGATGCGTGCGCTCCGCTTTCTTTTAAAATACGTTGCGATATTCGATTTGGAACTTCACGTACGTCAGCTTTTCTTTCAATCTGGCAATCTCTCGCTTCGTTCCTTTGATTGGTGCCAGGCATGCCAGAGCAATCGCGTTTATGAACAGAAGTGGTGTCAGAGACATTAGTAGTTTTGTCATCTCATCGCCTATATAGCCGTTGTAGGCGCGCATAGCGATGTAGAATCCGAAAAGGTTGGCGCTTAAAAATATGCCGCAGTGTATGTATAGAAAAATTCGTTCTCGAGCCAGTAGAACAATTAACTTAGCTAGCTCTTCTTTGAGTTCTTGAGGAACGTCTGTCTTTGGCTTGGCAAAACTGGGTGCCTTTTGCGGTGCTCTCTGCAGTACCTGAGTCTTCACGCCATTGGCATGATCTGCTGATTGCACCATCGGACCCGGGCTCCGATGCGCCGCGAACGACTGGGCAAAATTGCGGTTGTCTTGAGCTGCTGCCTGGCGGGCCTTGCCCGGAGCTCCACATTCACCGCAGAATCTGGCAGTAATTTCGAGCGCTGTCGAGCAGTGAACGCAAGTATCAACAGAATGGCCGGCGAAGTTGTGATTTGAGGATAAGCTGAGCGCCATCTTGGTGTCGTTACCTGAGCGTGTGGAATGGTGACTGGTCTACCGTGATCCCTTCAGTAACCTATAGAGCCCGCTGAAAAAGGCTTGGAACTATGATATGCCTGATTCGCAAAAACTCCAGTTGAATTAATCGCTCACCGTCGTCTTTAGTGGTGCTTTCACCATGGAGGGACGCCGGAATTCCTTACTTAACGCTCTGGAATTATTACATCAGTATGAAGAACACGCAAGCATCTGCAACTGTGTGCAACGAAAACTTGGATAAGTATTCGATCACCTAGACCCTGTTGGAAAGCTTGGCGGCTGCTTTGAAAAGGTTGATTGCCGCATGAGGATTGAACTTACCCTCAGTGAATACTTCTTTGAGGATAGCGTTGCTGATGATGGCGTTGTTTTTGAGCAGAAGTCTTTGCGCGTAAGGCATTGATGCGTCGATGAAGTTGAACTGAGGATTGATTGAGAGAGCTACGCCTTCAAGAGTTAGCAAAGCCCGCATCACGTATGTAAAGTCCGTCGGCAAGCGGAATGGATAGCGGTAGCAGACTTCAGAGAAGTCAAAAAGCATTTTACGGAAGCGAACTTTGTTCATGCCCTCGGCAAAACGAGTGTCGATTATCGGCGACAGGTCGTTAAACAAAGCGTCCCGATCAACATCGGCATTCAAGAAACCCATTCCTACAAAGTCGTCTACCAGACTTCTGTAGTCCCTCTGGATTACGTGTACAAGAGCGTTTACGAGATGTTGTTTGAGCTCAGGTGTGAGTCTGCCGACCATGCCAAAATCAAATATGCCGATCCGTCCATCAGGCATCAAACGCATGTTGCCTGGATGTGGGTCAGCGTGAAAGAAGCCGTCTTCGAGGAGCTGCCGCAGATAGAAGTCAGCACCGATGCGGGTGACCTCATCAGTCGTCATACCGAGATCGTGAATCGCTTCGATGTCAGTTATCCGGGTACCTGGTATATATTCGATGGTCAGAACGCGCCTGCCGGTAAGCCGCCAGACGATGCGGGGAATGCAGATGCGGTCTAGGTTGCGGAAGTTATGTCGGAAACGATCCGCGTTTCTGCCTTCCCTGATGTAATCAATCTCTTCGAAGATCGTGCGCGCAAATTCGTCCACAACCCCCGGCCAGTCTGTATGTCGGCACAAGTTTGGATAGTTCATTACTTCGTCGGCGACAGCGGCCAGTATCTGGATGTCGGCAGCAATGATTAGAGGCAGACCTGGTCTTTGTACCTTCACGACCACATCTCGACCGTCTTTCAAAACCGCGCGATAGGCTTGCGACAAGCTGGCCGCTGCGATCGGTATGGAATCGAATGAGGCATAAAGTTCCTCTGGCACTGCGCCTAACTCGCGGGCAATTGTCTCTCGTGCAATATCAGTCGGAAAGGGGTCGACGTTTTCTTGCAGAACAGCCAGCTCAAGCATCGCCGGCAGCGGCATTAAGTCTGCACGTGTGGAAAGGGTCTGTCCGATTTTTATAAAGGTAGGTCCAAGATCATGCAGTTGCTTGCATAAACGACGTCCTAAAAGCCGCAGTTGATCATATTGCGCTCTGGTTAGCGCCGCCTCTTCCGAATCAATGTTCGCCGCTGAATCTTTTGAGAGTCTGTCGAACTCTTGCGTGTGATGACGGGAAAAGCCGCGCACTGACCAAATAATCATCCAAACAATAGGGAAGACTCGCAGCGCAGCCTTGTAGCCCTGGATGCGTTGAATACGCCAAAATACGCGCCACCACGAAACAATCAATCTACTGACGGTTACGTCACTGAATGCTTCACTAATTGGATTGAATCCAGCATTATCCATGTTTGAACTTTGCCAACGCCTTCGCTTTTGAACCTGCTCTTGACCTCTAGTTTAAGCGTATCGCAACCGTTGTCAGAAGCGTGGAACATAAATTTTAGTTTCTATTGCTGATCCTGCGAAATCGCAGTTGCTGTAACTCATACGCGCGGCTCGATCACGAGTAAAAATGACAATTATTGGGTCTCTAAATTGACCGCAATTTTAAGTTACTGAGATCAGCTGCAACTTGTGTTTACAATGCCTGGTTTTAACGCTGCTTCAAAGCAGCGTATTGGGCAGCGATGATTTCTTTAATACCTTTATCTGCAAGGGCCATAAGTTCGGGCACCTTGTTGTTGTCGAAAGGTTTGGTCTCGGCTGTGATTTGCAGCTCTAGCACCTTGCCTGATTCGGTCAGGACAATGTTGCTGTCCATCTCGGCCTGGGCATCTTCGTGGTAATTAGGATCAAGGAGGAGTTGGTCTTTGACCTGGCAAATGCTCACCGCAGCCATATGCTCAAGTAACGGCAGATCATCCCAAACACCGGACTTTCGCAATTTAAGTAAGGCATCATAAAGAGCAAGGAAACCGGCACTAATCGCTGCGACTCGTGTGCCGCCATCCGCCTGAAGCACGTCGCAGTCGATGGTGATCGTGCGTTCGCCTAGAGCTCTGCGGTCAACAACCGCTCGCAGACATCGCCCAATCAATCTTTGGATTTCGCTCGTCCGACCGGAAGGTTGCCCGCGCGTTACTTCGCGCGTCGAACGCACCAGTGTCGAGCCAGGCAAAAGTGAGTATTCAGCTGTGATCCAGCCTTCGCCCTTGCCGATTAGAAACGCCGGAACGCGCTCTTCAATCTTTGCTGTCGTGAATAATTTTGTGTCACCAAACTCGACTAGAACGGAGCCGTCGGCGTTTTTGGTGAAGTGTCTTGTGAACTTTATCGGTCTGAGTTGATCCCACTGCCGATTGTCTCGCCGCCGGAACATTCACACTCGCTTTCTACTAGAATCGATACCAGACTCAAATATAACCGCCCAACATCCCTAAAGTATATGGTCGGGAATTATTCGGCTGCTGCAAGTTGCTGACCAAACCGCAACCGACTAATCTTCGCTGTGCCCTTCAGACTGAACTGTTTGCCAGGCACGACCTTCAAATCGGTGAAGCTGAATTGAATATCATCAGACCTGCCTCCC
Source organism: Candidatus Melainabacteria bacterium (assembly GCA_003153555.1). Classification (GTDB taxonomy): domain Bacteria; phylum Cyanobacteriota; class Vampirovibrionia; order Obscuribacterales; family Obscuribacteraceae; genus PALSA-1081. Next base: position 17,967 of record PLZS01000207.1, read on the forward strand.
CAACTTGCCAAGCCATTCATTTTTTTCACAAGCATCTCAGACAAAGACGCCGAGATCTCACTGCCGTTTGTGTTCAGATGCGTGTCACTGACTGCAATCCAACCATTCTCCAGCCCCAGTTTTGCGTTCAACTCCAGAGGCAATGGCATGCCAATTCCACCCAATCCAACGTTGGCTTGAGTCGTGATTGAGATGCGATTTTGTTTGAGCAGGGATACAGCAGCGCCATTCAGCGTGATACCAAAGCTGGAGGCATTGGCTCCCAGCAGGCTGGCCAGCATGCCTACTTTTTTGTTGGCCGTGACGGATAACCGTTCGAGCGTTTGCGGTGAACTCAAAAATGAGTTCAGACTTTGTTGACTGACAACAGCTGAGACTTCAGCATCTACAGGCGTTTTGAATTGCAGGACTTTGTCGTTTCTCATCAGTAATGGATCGAAAGACATGTCTCCTTGTGCGTTCAAATTTAGTTGATCGAAAACAAACATTTGAAAGTGGCCGCCATTGACGTTGATTCCTAGGGACTTGACAGTCCCCCCTTTCATGTCCAAATCCCCGGCGGTGACGCGCAACTTATCTATTGTTGAACCCTGTAAGCGGGCATCATCGATCTCCAGATCCACTTTTCCGAACGACCCATTGGTGATATCCAGAAATGATAATGGCGGCGCTGCTGGCTGGGAAGGTGCGATCGCCTGTGGCTGCACCAACGTCTCAGGTTGAGTAGGTGCGACTTGGTTTTGTTCAACCGAGCCCGGTATTATCGCTGCTGGTGTTTGAGCCAGTACGTCTAAGTTGACTGAGAGCGCGATTGCAAAGGCCAGGGATAAGACCAACCTGATTGTATTTCTAACCATTCCTTGCTTAACATTGCCTTTTCCGGCTCGAGTGGTGGGGGTGATGCCAATGTTGCCAATCATTTATTAGTCCTAAAATTGATGTAGATACTGACAATTATATACTGACAATTATATGTGCAAAGCCACTCTTTGGACAATCCAAAGAGTGGCTAAGGAAACCTGATTTATTCAGATTACCAGTGATATACAAAAACTACGGGGTAGTTGTTGTGCTCGTGGTTGTTGCACCAGTCGTTGTGGTCGCAGGGGCACCAGTGGTGGTGGAAGTGGTTGTGGTTGTTGCAGTAGCGTCAGGCGTTGCTGTTGTTGTGCCTGTCGTTGTTGTCGTGGTATCGGAAGTACCGCCGCAAGCTGTTAAGGAAGCTACGAGTGCGAAGCTAGCCGCAGCAAGGGCGATGGTTTGAAATTTCGAAGTCATAAAGTCTGATCGTCTCCTTCTTTGCCTAATGAGATTGTTCTGTGTAATCGAAAGGCAAACTAGTAACTTTTTGCCAACCTGGAACGGCCGCAATTATACAAGTAAATGCACACGAGTCAAACTACTTGGAATGCTCAACTGAAGCTAGGTTAAGGCTGTGTGTAGCATTCATGCGCCCGAAGGATATCGACAAGATTGCTTACAAATACACTTAAGCGGCTCTGACCCAGCCTCTTCAGCTCGGACTCGGCTCAAAAACGACAGTTGCAAAGCGTATGCGGGCGCCCGCTTGCCAAACAGGCGCCGCTTAATTGACGTCTTTCCACGCCGATTATCTTTTGAAAAGGGAAATTCCTGTCATTTGTCGTGGCTTTTCCATTCCCATGAGGCTGAGGATCGTCGGAGCTACATCAGCTAGACCACCATCTTGCAATTTGGTGCCGCTTTTCAAGCCCAGATTGTCAGTTGTTTGAAAGTCTGCCACCACAAGTGGTACCGGGTTGGTAGTGTGGGCCGTATGGGGCTCACCGGTTCTAAGATCGATCATTTGTTCGCAGTTGCCATGATCTGCTGTGATCACAAGTGAACCTTGTGCTTCACTGACTGCCTGCAATAGTTTGCCGAAGGCTTCATCCACCGACTCCACGGCGGTGACCGCTGCCTCGAGCATGCCTGTGTGTCCAACCATGTCTGGATTGGCAAAATTCAAAACTATAAAAGGATACTTGCCTGATTTAATGGATTGGCAGGCGATCTCGCAAACCTGAGGTGTTTGCATTTGCGGCTGCAGGTCATAGGTGGCAATCTTCAAGGATGGAACTAGTTGTCTTTCCTCAAGAGCGCACGGCTCCTCTTTACCACCGTTGAGAAAATAAGTGACATGAGCATATTTTTCGGTTTCAGCAGTGTGAAATTGCGCCATATGGTGGCACGAAATCCATTCTGGTAGTGAATTGTCGATATCTTGCGCTGGTAGTTCAGATGGATTGAAGGCCACAGGCAAGTGCAGAGAAGTGTCGTACTCAGTCATGCAGCCGTAATAAATAGTGGGTGAGATTGGGCGCTCAAATGGTTCGAAGGTTTCCTGGGTGAGGGCGCGGCTAATTTGTCTGACCCGATCCGGGCGGAAATTGAAACAAATAACTGCATCCCCGTCTTTGATCGATCGCGGCGTTACCATGCGTGGCAAAACAAATTCATCGCCGATGTCGTTTGCATAGGATTCTTCTACAGCAGCAGTAGCCGACTCTGCAGGCAATGCGTCGCCCAAGACAAGTGCGCGCCAGTATTTCTCGAGACGCTCCCAGCGGTTGTCTCTATCCATGGCATAGTAGCGACCGCAGACCACACCAATCTGGCCTATGCCCACCAATTTTTCTTGCAACTCTCTCATGAAGCGCAGTGCGGACCGCGGCGGCGTGTCGCGCCCATCCAAGATCGGATGAACAATAAGTTCGTTCACTCCATAACGTTTAGCTAATTCAATCAAAGCATCTAAATGATCTGGGCTGGAATGCACGCAACCGTCGCTGACCAAGCCGATAATGTGCAAGGCTTTTCCTGGTTGTTTTGCCGTTTCGGCTGCCTGTGCCAGGACTGGATTTCTAAAAAAAGTGCCATCCAGAATTGTGTTGCTGATCAAAGTCAACTTTTGAATCACTATTCGTCCTGCGCCGATAGTCAAATGTCCGACTTCGGAATTGCCCATCAATCCCGGCGGCAGACCCACGTAGACGCCGGATGCTTGCAAGAGACTGTTGGGGAATTTCTCCAACATATTGTTGTAGTGCGGTGTCCTGGCCGCCCTGATTGAGTTTCCCCGCTTCTCTTCGGTAAAACCCCAGCCGTCTAAAATCAGCAAAGTAAGAGGTGCCAAATTGAGTCTCCTAATCGAGCTGGGATATTTGATTGCTGGGATTGTATCCTGCCCAATCTGTTTATATGCGATGTTGGACGCGTCTTGGCTGCCAAGTCGATATTGTCAAGCATTCTTGCTATGAGCGCTTTTGCGACTGGTTACTGAAACCTAAATACTGCGTTCAGTCAAGTTTGTTTAGCTGAATAACAGCATGGCGACAACGCAACGCTTCAAGATCAGGAAAAACGACTTATAGACAGAAGGCTATAATTCAAGAGGATTTCCGACAAAGATTGGCAACATGCGCAGTTCTCTTGGAAGTTATTTTCTGGTACTGAATATAGTGCTGGCACTTTTTCCGGCCGCCGCATTGAGCGAACCTCTGCGTGGAGAAGTTGAACATAGCGAGACCGTGCCCGCCGCGCCGCTGTCCATGATGCCTGGAGCCAAATTAGACGAAGAGGCGCTGCCCAAGCTAATACCGGGAAACAATTGGATCGCAATTCCAAATTGGTTTGCCGGCACCTGGCAGTTTAAAACCGAGAAAGTGACTCGCATGCGCGTATTCGTAAAAGATAAAGCTTACCCGCCCGTTCCATTCACGCTCAGAAATGAGTTCCAGCGGGCGCACGGGCAGCAAAAAGACAAGTCCGGACAAATTTGGGATTACATCAAGGTTCCATACAGTTATACGACTAAAGTAAATGATGGTTATCTTGGATACGAGAGGATCGTTTCGGTTGAAGTGCCGATTTGCAACGACGACGAGATAATCCGCAAAGCTTTTGGTCCAGACTCAGTTGTCGATCCAAATTCGCAAGAAATATTGCTGACTCAACAAAAACAATCCGTGAATCGTTACACGAAATTCGGTGACGATGCCATTCTTCTTGACTCATCAACCAAAATCTTCGACATTCAGGGCAGTCCGACGGTTTTGAAGATCTCAGAGATGGTAGGCATGCGCGTTAAACCTTACGAAGAAATCGACGAGCAAGATGGAAGAAATCTGAAAGAACTATTTGCCCAATTCCTAACATCCAATGGCAAAAAGGATTTGATCCCATAACGCGTCATTGAATAAGTATTAAGGTGAGTTGTTTGGGCCTGTTTACAAGAGCGGGTTGGGCAATAGTTGTACTTCCGAGAAGTGGGCAAGAGGCTTTTATCAGCGACATCAGGTACTATTAGCACGCCAGGTCAGTCTTGGACTGGATATGCGTAATAAGCCGCCCAACGAAGCTTCAAAAAAATCTAAACGACTCGAAACACCTGTTGCAGAGCAGTCTACGCAAGCGCGGCTGGATTTGCCTGGCGCTTTAGATGGAGACGCTCCGTCTGTGGCCAAGCCCGAACCAGTTCGAGATGCTGATTGGATTGCCGAAGCATCACATGAACTGCGCTTGCCAATTGCCAATTTGAAGTTGTTGATTGAAACGCTTTTGGATGGTGGAGCGCTGGAGGATGAAGCAACTGCTCGGCGAATGCTGTCTCGAGCAAAAACTGAAATAGATAGGCTGCAGAGTTTAGTCGTCAATCTTTTATCTGTTGAGCAAACTGCGTCGCGACGAGAGGTTGTAAAAGTTTGGGTGCCTCTTGAGGCACGGGCGACTTACGCTATTGATAGTACGAAAAAACAAGCGGCAGAGAAAAATATACGCGTTGGTACGCAGATCGAGGGTGGCTTCTATATCTACGCAAATCCTGAACAATTGGATCAGGTCATATTGAACCTTGTTGAAAATGCCATAAAATTCACACCCGAAGGCGGACTGGTGACGATTAGATCGGGCTCTGCGCCTGGAATGTTCTCAGTTGAGGACACTGGCATCGGCATGGCCATTCTCGAGATACCGAAGATATTTCAACGCTTCTATCGGATTGACCGGGCCGCTTCGCGTGGAAGCACTGGGCTTGGATTATCGATTGTAAAACATATTGCTGATCTGCACGGTGCTAAGATAAATGTGATTTCCGAAGAAGGGCGCGGCTCTGTCTTTCAGTTAGAATTTCCGGCGCCGCGAAGCGTTGGATGAAAAATCGTTGAGAGTAAGCGAATGACTACCACTGCCCAAAAAGTAATGCTTGTCGACGATGATGAAACCATCATCGACACTCTTGAGTTCAACTTGAAACGACATGGATTCGCTGTCACTTCCTTCAACAGCGGTGCAGTTGCCCTGGCGAAATTCGATGAAACGGCACCATCACTCGTAATTTTGGACTGGATGTTGCCAGACATGATCGGTCCCGAGATCTGCAAATTGATTCGTTCGAGATCATCAGATGTGCCAATTCTCATGCTCACAGGCAGATCCAGTCCCGCCGATGTAGCGACTGGTTTGAGTGCCGGGGCCGATGATTATCTCTCTAAACCCTTTAGCGCCATTGAGCTTCTTGCTCGTGTGCAAGCGCTTCTTCGCCGAGCTGGTAAGCCGAGCAGTAAGAGCGCTCGCATTCAACTTGGTGACCTTGTATTGGATAACGATGCCAAAATGGTCGTCTGGCACGGCAATCAAGTTGACTTATCTCCAAAGGAATTTAGTTTACTGAGAGCTTTGATGCAAAATGCCAACAAAACTCTATCCACGGAAACCTTGCTCAATCAAGTCTGGGGGGCAGATTTTGCCGGCGACGTTAAAACCGTAGCTGTGCACATTCGTTGGTTAAGGCAAAAGCTTGAAGCCGATCCCAAAAATCCTCAATTGCTGGAAACCGTTCATAGGTCTGGATATAGATTGAATCCCCCAGGCGAAAATCAAATCAAGTAACATAATGAGATAGGAGAGGTGATGTGAAAGCCGAAGCGATTATGCTCTTCAAAGAAGATGTCCTGACCTTAGGTCAGATGGTCGATCGCACCGTGGAAGAGATGCTTCGCATGCTCAAAATGGATCCGTCTGCCGACCTTGGGTTTATCGAGCAGCAGGAGATTTCTATCAATCGTACGTTCACCGAGATTGAGGAGAAATGTCTTGATCTATTGCTCGAAAAAGACACTTTGGAAAAAAAAGACATTCGCACACTGTTTGTCAGTGCCACAATCGCATCGAAATTTGAACGCATGGCTGACCATGCTAATCGTGTTGCCAGGATTGGTTCTTGGGCTCGCGAAGACAAGCTTGAAGTGCCGTCTGAATTGACAGAGATGGCGGGCGTGGTGCATAGAATGGTGCAGGAAGTTTTGCTTTGCTACATTACAGACTCACCGCAAAAAGCACAGGAAATTCTCAAACGTGATAGCGAAGTTGATTACCTTGATGATGTGCTTTCGAAGAAACTCTTGTCTGATCTCGGCTCGCAAGATTCAGCGCGGGCCCAGATGCGCGCCCAGTTTCTGTTCGGTGGGCGCTTTCTTGAGCGCATGGGAGATTTGTGCGGATCGATTGCAAAACGAAGTTACTTCATTGCCACAGGCGAGCGATTAAAACCGGAACCAACCGGTATCGCATAGAGGTGTTGAGTTGCCAGTTCTAATTATCGCCGGTGACGAAGAGTTTGAACTTTCCAGACGGGTTCAGGAATTGCGACATTCTCTCGTCGATCCCAATTGGGCGTCGATTAATTTTCTGCGCTTGGACAATCCACCATTGCAAGAAATTATCGATGTGTCGGGCACGCTTCCGTTTGGACCTGGCAACAAAGTTGTTCTCATTGATCGCTGCGAACTATTCACGAAGAAGCGCAGCAAGGGCGGTGATGATGGGGCAAAAGCTGACACTGACTCAAAAGGCAAAGACAAGCTTTTGGATGAATTGGAAAAGTGCTTGGCCAATGTCGCACCGAATACTCACTTGATTTTTGCCTGTCCATTCAATTTGGATCAATCTTTGAAGACGACAAAGGCGCTTCAGAAACATGCAGTTCTCGAAAAATTCGAAAAGCAAAAATTCTATGTTGGTAGTCCTAATCCTGTGCTGAGCACATGGTGTCGCAAAGAAGCAAAAAAATTTGGTGCCACCATTGAAGATCAAGCGATCACCTATTTGTTGGACGGCACAGAAGCAAACCTGCGCCAAATTGCCTCGGAAATTGAAAAGGCTGCCGTTCATGTTCTGCCGAGTACCCACATCACTTATAACGTTGTGGTTCAGCTCAGTCCCTACCATTCGCATGTCTTTGCTCTGGCTGATTACTGGCTGAGCGGCAAAGGCAAAGAAGCGTTGGCGAGCGCCGAAGAGCTGATGACTCGTCAGAGTGCGATGCCGATCATCGCCACTTTGCAGACAATGATCTCAAAATGGATTTTGATGAAAGCCCTGTGCGAGAAATTCAATCACGATTTGCCAACCCCTCCCGGTGTCAATCGCCGCGAGCTGCCAACGCAAGATTTGGTGCGGCGTGTGGCAGGCGAACTTAAGGCAAAGGAGTTTATGATAGAAAAAGATCTCAAGAGAATATCCAAATTTCCGCTGGAAAGGCTAATCGAAAAGCGAATCGATCTGACCAGACTGGAATATTCGATCAAAACGGGGATGATACCTGAGAATCACGCACTGCAAGTTTTTCTTGCCGGTTAATAGAAACATTAGTTGAGTCGAGGAAGGAAGTATGACGGACACCCAATTCGTCTTGGAGGAAATGACCGCACGCGATACGTGGCGGATTTTCAGAATCATGGCCGAGCTTGTTGAGGGGTTCGACGAATTGTCAAAGATTGGACCGGCAGTGTCCATGTTCGGCTCAGCGCGATGCTCCCCGGACTCAGAAGAGTACAAACTTGCTGAAGTGATCGCTCGCAAATTAGCAGAACGCGGTTTTGCTGTGATCACTGGAGGCGGTCCTGGGATTATGGAAGCCGGTAACAAAGGTGCTCTCGCTGCCGGCGGCACGTCAATTGGGTTGAATATTCAATTACCTCGCGAGCAGCAAGGTAACCGCCATCAAACTGTTTCAGTCGACTTCAAATACTTCTTTGTTCGCAAGCTGATGTTTGTGAAGTATGCGATGGCGTTCATCATCATGCCCGGTGGCTTTGGTTCTTTGGACGAGCTGTTTGAGGCTTTGACCCTGATTCAAACCAGGCGGATTAAGCATTTCCCGCTGTTTCTTGTCGACTCTAAATTCTGGCAACCCCTGCTCGACTGGTTGCGCAAGGATGTTGTAGCCAGGGGCTTTCTCACTGAGCTTGAACTTGACTTGATTACCGTTGTTGACGACCCCGATGAGTTGGTTGAACAAATTGCCTGGTGTGACCAGGAAAAATGTTATCTCTCGGATCAGGGCTTGTTGAGCTATCCGAAACGGAACGGTGGCGGCGTAATCATCGAAGCCGGAGCAAACAACAATAGTATGGAAGAGCTCCTTTAACCCCGAAATGGAGGGCAGGTTTTCAACCCGCCCCGAAATGCGGACCTTCGTTGCTGCCCTTTACTACTGGGATTGCCTTCCTAATTAAGGAATGTGGTAAAAAACCGGCTTTCGGGCTACTTCTATCTATAATTCATTGCGTGAATTGCTGGAGGTAAGTCCTTGAAGATTGCTGTGTGTGTAAAAGCCGTGCCTGACACGGAAGCGAAAATCGTCGTCGCTGCCGACAAGACGAATATCGACCTGGCTGGTGTGCGTTTTATCACAAGCCCCTACGATGAGTTCGCTGTCGAAGAGGCGCTGAGAATCAAAGAGAAGCACGGTGGCGAAACCGTGGTAATCTCCATGGGTGGTGACGAGTGCACAGACGTTATTCGCGATTCGCTAGCCCGCGGAATCGACGCTGCAATCCACTTGAAAGATGATGACTTCAAAGGTCTCGATCCCCTTAGCACCGGCAAAGTTTTAGCTGCAGCCATCAAGGATGGTGGCTACGATGTCGTACTTTGTGGGCAACAAGGAGTTGGTGGCGATAACAATCAAGTGCCTTCGATTCTGGCTGAGTTGTTGGACATGCCTCAGGCGACTGTGCTCATGAAGCTTGAGATAGACGGCGGCAAGTTCAAGGCAGAACGCGAAGTTGAAGGCGCGCATGACATTGTTGAAGGTACCTTGCCTGCGGTGTTTAGTGCCCAGAAGGGACTAAATGAGCCGCGCTATTCTTCGATCAAAGGTGTGATGGCCGCTCGCAAAAAAGAAATAGTGGTCAAAGACGCCACTGCCCTTGGAATCAAGGGTCAAGTTGGTGGCGACTTGCGTAAGGTCAAATTGAAAGAGATGCTCATGCCGCCTGATCGTCCTTCTGGCAAGAAGATCGAAGGCGATGCTGATACGCAAGCCAAAACGCTTGTTCAGCTTTTGCGCAGCGAAGCACGAGTCATTTAAATCGCTAACTAGGAGAAAGAAATGTCACAAGGTATTCTGGTTTTCATCGAACAGCGAAATGGACAAGTTCGCAAAGCTAGCATTGAAGCTTTGTCCGAAGCCAACCGCCAAGCCACTAAGATGAATGAGCCTGTGAGCGCTGTAATCATCGGCGAAGGCGCTAAGGCTGTCACTGCTGAGGTAAGCAAGTATAAGCCCAGCAAAATTTATACTGTCGAGGGTGCTGATTTCGCTTCTTATTCGACTGAAGGCTATGCGGTCGCCATCGCCGATGCTGTGAAGAAAGCTGATCCGAAATATGTTTTCGCTGCCGTCACTGCACTTTCCAAAGATCTCATGCCGAGAGCAGCGGCCAAACTTGATGCTCCATGTATATCGGACGTCAGTGAATTGAGATCAACTGCTACGGGCATCGAGGCTGTTAAGCCGATGTATTCGAGCAAAACTTTGGGTGTGTTTGAATTCAATTCACCGCTTGGTTTTGTTACACTCAGACCTAATGTCTTCCCTGTAAATGAACCAGACGCGAGTCATCAAAGCACCGTAGAAGAACTAGCTGTCAAACCAGAAAAGATTCGCGCCAAAGTCGTTGAGACTCACGCTGCAGAAGGACAAAAGGTTGAGTTAAGTGAAGCGGCAATCATCGTATCTGGTGGCAGAGGAATTAAGGGGCCAGAGAACTGGCCAATGCTGCAAAGTCTCTGCGACGTTCTTGGCGCTGCTCTCGGTGCAAGCCGAGCTGTCGTCGATGCTGGTTGGATCGACCATGGTCATCAAGTTGGTCAAACCGGAAAAACGGTTAGTCCACAACTCTACATTGCTGTCGGAATATCTGGTGCAATTCAGCATCTAGCTGGAATGTCCTCATCCAAAGTAATCGTTGCGATCAACAAAGATCCAGACGCACCAATATTTAAGTTCGCCAACTATGGTGTTGTCGGTGATGTTTTCGAAGTGGTGCCGAAAATCACAGAAGAAGTGCGCAAACTTCACGAAAACAACTAACCTTCTTGCTGTATCGGAATTGCAGGTGCCTCGGCTCCTAAGCTCACGCGCGTAATCCGAGTATTGTCTTCAAAGAGCGGAATAATATGGCGTCTCGACATATTTCTGGTCTGCTGAGGGAATAATGGATTCATAGGCGTCCCCAGTGCTTCCCTGTCGTCCAAGCAAAAGTAAAGAGATCCATGGTTTCAACCCGTAAGTTGGCACCACTTATAGCGGCAGCAATTACTATATCGGTCGTCGTTTCGAGCTGCACCAACATGCTTTCGCAGCTGCCTTCAGCTTCAGTACCTGCCGTGGTGAAGTCCACACCAGAGACACGTGTGTCGGCTCGTGAACCAGCGCCCGTCCAGCCTAAGGACTTTCACAGCGCACAGCCGACTCTAAGGGCGATTCGAATCCAAGCACCCAGCTCAGGTGCTCCAGACACCGCTGTACCTGACGCGCAGCGTGATTTTGGTGAAGCCTTATTGTTGAAAATGTCTGGTTCGAATGCTGACTATGATAAGTCAATAACGAGTGGTCATGCGGCATTCAAAGGACACAACGACAGCGGGTATGATCTCAATGGACGTAAGCTAACGTTTTCAGAATGGAATATTTTGAGTGAGCAACACTCAATCAAAAGGCTGCGTCTGAGCCGCACAAACCTGACTGACGAACGCTTCACGCACTTAAATAAGTTGCAGGATCTAAAAGAGCTCGATCTCTCAAAGACTCAGCTCACAGAAAAAGGCATCAGCGTTCTCAATTCATTTCCTGCACTGGAGACACTGTCGCTGGAGGGCATTTACCTTTCCGATTCTTCCGCTCAAGCAATCTCTACGTTGAGCAACCTCAAGGATCTCGACATATCCGACACTGCAATTTCGGATAAAGGAATGAGTTGTCTGACCAAACTGAAACTTGAGCGTCTTGCTGTAAAGCGTCTGAATCTCTCAGACTCGGCGTGCAGATCAATTGCTGAAATGACGCACCTGAAGAAGTTGGACCTCTACAGATCTGATCTCAACAAGAAGGTGGCACTCTTTTTACCCTTGACTCATTTGATAGATTTGCGGCTGCACGAGTCATCGATAAACGATGCCGCGCTCGACACTGTGGCGCACTTCCAGTCTGTTCAAGAATTGGATTTGAACGGCAACCAAGCCATTCACGATGAAGGCATTCGCAAATTGCGCGGTTTGAAGCACTTGCGTTGGATTGGACTAGGTGGAACCGCTGTAACCAGTAAAACCCTCGATGTGATCGCCAACTTCTCGACCTTGGAAGATCTGGGAGTCAGAAATACACTTGTAGACGACAGCAATTTGGGTGCTTTGACGGCGCTGAAAAATCTCAAATACTTATACCTACAAGGCAGTAGGGTGACGGCGAAGGGAAGAAGGGAGCTGCAACTGCGCATGCCGCATTTGGAAATAATTTATTAGTTGGATCTCCCGTTGTGACGGTCAAACTTGATGGAGACAGTAACGTCTAGCAACAGACTTTTAGCCGCCTATGAGCCTACTATCCGCACTTGGACCGAGCACGCAGGGCGCCTGGGTGCTCGTAATCCCCCCATTGAAAGCGGGGGTGCCTCGCACTATCCTCTGGGCACTCCTTCGGCAGACATAATGGAACACACAGATCACCGAAACATTTCGGCACCTGTAGATACCGATCACAGCGGTGAAACCAACACCTGGCTGGATAAAGCTCAACGTGAGTGGCAAGTGTTTGGTGTCGGAACAGCTGATGGCTTAATAAAGCACGGAGTCTCCACTTATGTGGAGCATCCGGAAAACGCTGCCAGAGATGCTGGAATGGTCATTGCCCTGCAAGCTGCGACCAAAGGTCCAGCCTGGATGCGCATGCCTGCCTATGCTATTGCAGCGGTCGGTGGACTCCATTTTCTAGGCAGCGCGGTGCCAACGTTGGCTGAAGCTGTGCCGCGTTTTCAACAAACCGCTTCGGACCCCACTTCTTTGGAGACGAACAAGAGCTGGGCTGCGCAAAATCTTGGACCTTTAGGTTTTGAAGTTGGGACTATGGCAGTAATGGGCGGAATTCTTCATGCCGGCGGTAAGTTTGCGAGCGCAATGAAGGGAAGCCCGTCTGTCGAATCCATGGTTTCTAGTTCGAATGAAACAGCAATATCGGTAAATCAGCAAATCGTTGCTGATTCCCAACCAATCTCGTTCGGCTTCCCCGGGAAACCAGTTGGATCAGCTAGCAATCGGTCGTTGGTAACCGAGCGAGTCCCTGATCCGGTTATAGATAAACAACCTGAGATAGCAATAACGCCAGGCACTTCGGCAGAATCCGAACGGATCAGAGCGTTCATTTCGGATAAAACAGACTATCAATTTGTCGGCAAAATGGAGCGTGGAACGCACGGCGCTTATCTTGTTCGCACCGCAGATGGTGCTCCCCATATTTTCAAGCTGGTCTCTAAAGATGACGTGACGAATCAAATAAGTCGGTCTGCTTTGTCGGCAGAAGCGGCGAATTCCCCCGCGTCTCGAACACCGCAATATGAGCGCGTGGAGTTCACAAAAGGTTTCGGAAGTTGGTATGTGCAGGAGCATCTACCTGGTAGACCCGCACCTGTCCCTAGTGCCACTCTTATTGGTCAGCTCGTAAAAATGAATGATCGCCAAGCCGGAAAAGCGCTGAACAATGAAAATAACTGGAGCGATAGAGTCATGTCGGTTCTGCACAAAGATTCGTTAGGGTGGCAACGGAATATTGCTGCCTCCGGGCCTGAAGGTGCCGCGCTAGTTAAGGCTGTTCGTGCGGCAACCGAAAAGGATCCTACATTCATTCCTCGAAGCAATGATATCGTTCATGGTGACTTTCAACACTTTAATGCGCTGGTGACAGGCAAGGATAGATTGTCGGGATACATTGATTGGGAAGGTGCAGGCAACGGAGACCGCTCTATCGATCTCTCGCGCTTGTTATATGACGCTTACGTTTCCGAAGCTGAGATTGGTTATCGCGCCAATCCATTTACGTTAGCTATGTTGCGCAAGAAAATCGAAAACACATCTGGATCAACTGCGTTGAATAACTACATGAACTACTGGATTCTCCAAGTCGCCGATTTTGGTGTCAAACGTGGACCGAATGAAGCGAAGATGTTTATTGGTGTCGGACAGCGTATCCTCAACGATTTGAATATTGATAAGACTTCAAGCCTAGCTGCATAGGCTTACCGCGCTGATTGTGGAGACGTATTCGTTCGTTAGACGCATGATGCCCGGGCAGCGAATTCTGCAGATGGCGGATTGAATAATTGCCAAAACAACCGGCTTATTGAGAATAATTGTCTTATTGAGAATGGCGTGCGAAAAATCTAAGCGGCTGTAAGTCCCTATTGTCAGCATTTGAATATCTGGCTCCGCTCGAATCTGGGCAGTATCTAGGATTCTATCTTCCTGGCGAGAATGTTGTGATGAGCCGAGTTTGTTCATCTACTCAAAACGAGCAGTCACCATCTGTAGTTTCTTGCAGTGTATCGAAATTGTTCCAGCAGGACGAGCCGAGTTAGGATTACCGTCGTCAGGAATTCAGACAGTCGGCTTCTGCCAGGGCTAGAGAGTGCGCATTATTTTACGGAGGCGGTGATGGCGTATCTGTTTTTGACATACGATTCGAGCATTTGAATGAATTCTGGGACGATCCCGGCGCCACTAAGAGTGGTGACGTGTTGTCCATCGACGAAGACGGGAGCCTTTGGATCCTCACCAGTGCCTGGAAGCGAGATGCCTATGTTTGCGTGCTTTGACTCACCAGGTCCGTTAACTATGCAGCCCATAACGGCGACTTTCAGTTCTTCTGAACCGGGATAGATTTTCTGCCAATTAGGTCTTTGTTCGACAAGATAAGCTTGAATATCTTGTGCCATTTCTTGAAACAGAGTACTTGTGGTTCGTCCGCAACCTGGACAGGCAGTCACTTGTGCCGTGAATGAGCGTAGTCCAATTGATTGAAGTATCTGTTGGCAAATTTCAACTTCTTCATTACGACTTGCACCCGGTCGCGGTGTCAAACTGACGCGAATGGTGTCGCCGATGCCGTCCATGAGTAATACCGACAGCGCAGCGGCGGAAGCTACGGTGCCTTTCATGCCCATTCCCGCTTCAGTCAGACCAAGATGTAAGGCGTGATCGCATCGCGATGCGAGTCGTCGATACACTTCGATTAAATCCGGAACTTCGGATACTTTTGCGCTGAGGATTATTTGGTCGCGCCCTAGTCCATATTCTTCCGCCATCTTGGCGGATTGAACAGCGCTCTCCACGATAGCTTCGATGAGCACTTCGTGCGAATCAACGGGCTTTGCAGACTTGGCATTCTCGTCCATCATTTTGGCCAGCAAATCTTGATCCAACGAGCCCCAGTTAACCCCTATGCGCACGGGTTTTTGCCACTTCAAAGCCGCATCGATCATGCGTTGAAAGTTCTCATCGTGACGCTCGCCTCGTCCGACATTACCTGGATTGATTCTGTATTTCGCGAGCAATTTTGCGCAGTCAGGATATTCAGTTAAGAGCAAGTGCCCGTTGTAATGGAAGTCGCCGACAATTGGTATGTCGAGATTTTGTCTCTCCAGTTCGCTGACAATCTTAGGAAGCGCGATCGCAGCATCTCGAGTGTTGACTGTGATGCGCACAATTTCGGATCCGGCTTCGGCAAGTTCGCGAATTTGATTTGCTGTTGCCAGGTAATCTTCTGTCGGTGTATTTGTCATGGACTGTACAAGCACTGGTGCGTGTCCGCCAATGACTGTGTTGCCTACTTTGACCGGAACAGATTCGCGTCTCTTGACCATGGTCACAACTCCATATCCACAAGTAGATTTTAGAGGATCGTGAGGTGTCATTTTCGCTTTGTAATAAAGGTTGTGACTGAATCTGACGGGCTCTTAACGAACCGCTGTTGTCTCATCTCCGCAAATACATGGGCGTTAGGGCCAAGCAATGTGACCATTGGAAAACGACGGCATGTCGTTACGAACAGCGGCACTTTTCTTGTTTCCAAAGGTGTGGCAAGTTCTCTCTCAGGCTGTACACATCATCTTCTTGAGCGGGACTGACAATCAAGTGGTCAACAACGGCAATGCCCATTAAATTGCCGGCGCTAAGAAGTTGCCTGGTCGTGTCTACGTCCTCTTTGCTGGGAGTGATCGATGACCCTGAGGGATGGTTGTGACAAACGATGATTGCGTAACTGTTCGCCATAATTGCGGCTTTGAATACTTCTCTCGGATGCACGAGGCTGGACGAGAGAGTGCCGTGAGAGATCTCGTGGATGCCTATCACTTCATTTTTTGCGTTGAGGTGGAGGCTGACAAAGTGCTCTTCGGATGCATGTTTGAGCGGAGATAGAAGCCTCCCTGCATCTAGCGGGGACTGAATTGCAAATGGTTCACGCGCCGTGGCGTGTTCGTTGACTAGGCATAGTCGGATTTTGGGGACACCATAGTTGAGTTTATCTACAAGGCTGCTTTTTCGCGCCATGGCTTTCTCCTTATGAAATGGGCAACACGCGCCGTCTTTGAGTGTCTGAATGAACACTTTCATAAACCTATACGTTGCTTTGAGTCAAAAGGTTCAATTGTCGTCGCTTCAAAAGAATATTTCTGAAAGGTAGGAGGCATCCCTTCCCAGAAGTGTTGATTTAATATGTTAAGCAAAAAACGCGGCTTTTCCGAAGTCTCAAAAGCCTCAAGCTGCGCAAATTTCAAGCACTCCGAAAGTCTGGAAACGCTGATGTAATATTGCTTTACCTGAACTGGGAGAGGAGAAAAAAAGGAGAGGGTACCCTCTCTAATGTTTGACAAAATGCTGGGCGGTCCGCATCACAATCGAACTTTCGATGGTTCAATTCTGGAGACGAAATTTTTGTCGCGATAAGATGCCGGCTGGAAGCCGGCGCTCCCAGGTTTGAACCGGCGCTCCCAGGTTAGGGCGCCGGTTACTGGTCAGACTTTTTGCGTTTTCCAGATGCCGGTTTTGAAGCGCCAAATGGCGACGAGTCCGATCATGATTGCAGTCGATGACATAGCGAACCATGTGCCGCTCGGCCCCCAATTGAGGGTCACGGTGAGGAAGTATGCCAGCGGCAATCTGACGACAGTCAGAAAGAAGCAGCTCGCCCACATCGGCCAGTTTGTATAACCTGCACCCTGCATCGCACCAAACAAAGTGATCCAGGCTGCCACGAACGGTTCGCAGATGCCGATGATTTGCAGATATTGCGCCGTGTAGCGCACCACATTTTCATCTGTGCTCATCATGCGGGCAATCGGTTCTGCAAAACAAAACATCAATATTCCGCACAAGAAGTTGAATCCACAGCCAATGGCAGCAACTTGCCAGCCTGCTTTTTCAGCTCTGTCAGGTTGTTTTGCACCAAGATTTTGGCCGACAATAGTTGCCACCGCCATGCTAAGCGCATGAATCGGCAAGCCTGCCACCATCTCTTCGAGACGCAGCCCGACAGCCCATGCGGCTTGACATGATGTTGGATCTTTCGTTTGGGCGAAGACCAGAAAGAGAACGAAGTTTCCTCCGACCCAAGCTACGTCTTGAATACAAGCTGGAATGCCGATCTTCAAGAGTCTTATGATCCACGCTTTGTCGAATCCGGTGCGCAGAATGTCTCTTGGATTTAAGCATCCACCGATATCTGACTTGCTCAAAATGAACAGCGCAACAGACGTTCCGATTGTCCCGGCGATCAGCCAAGCCATGCCAAATCCGGCTATGCCAAAGTGGAATGGACCCAGGCAGAAGACGAAGTCTAAGGTGATCGTTAGTGTCACCATCAGAATCCAAATGCACATCGGCGTGCGGGCATTGCCTTTCGCGCGGAAGATGGAATTTGTGATCCACAACATGGTGAAAGGAACTTGTGACCAAATGTCCCAACGCATGTATTCCCAGCCCAATTGCTCGACACGAGGAGATGCTCCCAACAAATGGAAGAACGGTTTAGCGAGAAGGAAACCGAGCGTGGCAGAGCCGACTCCGAAAATGAAGCCGAAAACTAATGACTGTCGCGCCGCTTCAGTCGCTCCAGCGATATCTTTCGCGCCCCAGTAGCGGCTGACGATAGCGGTTGCGCCTGCAGATAGCGCTACGGCCAGCATGATCATGAAGAACCAAATCTGCCCACCCACGCCGATCGCGGCTTGGATTTCACTGCCTAACTTGCCAGCCACCCAAACGTCTGTGAAACTCGCAGCGGCAATCGTCAACATTTGCACAAGCGAAGGCCAGGACATATGCCAGATGGCTGCCCAAGTCGACCCAGAGACAATAACGCTGTCGTTATCATCCTGCGCACGAATATCTTCAAGCTCTTGAAGTGCAACCATACATAAAGCCCGCACGAAATAATTTGGATCTCTAGCGTAACTAATTGGATGACAATAGGAAAGGGGAAATCACGAAAAATTGTCATTAAGCGTGTGATGGTACTATCTATAGTCTCAAAACCTAGACGTGCGGGTCCTCTTACTAAACCGGTACAACTACACATTTGAAAACTTCAGGCGATAGGCAAGACATCGAAATAAGCGATCTGGCTGCCCCTTCGGCGCATGACTTTTGGTCGATGCTGCAGAAATATCTTGTCTTTGATGAGCCTTCAAGTCGCTGCGCCCGCCTCAAAAAAGCTGTCGCAAAGCAGTTGAAAGCACCGCATTCCAAAGACATCGATCTGAATGCGACTTCCCAGTACCAACAAGATTGTTTGTTCGATGCGGTTTTTGGTGGGCGCCCAAGTGACAATGCCAGTCGCCTTTTGAGCGTCTTGTTGGGGCTCGAGGAGATCGCTCGTTTTGATGAAATCGCATTCGCCAGCTGGTCCAACGAAATTGGACCGGAAGAGTCGAACGGCAATCAATCTTCGGATTTTTGGCAAGGGTTGAGACGATGGTTTGATGGCGCCAATCTTTCGGACAGTCAGACTCGCTGGCTGATGCATTGCGCGTTGACCACGCCTTCTTGGACTCAGCTAACTGCCTCTGGTCCCTGGAACGATGATCCGCTGAGAGTCTTTTTGCTGAGTGCTCTTGAGCAAGTAAAAATTCTCTGCATCACCGGCACAGCAGACTCTTTCGACGCAAAGGTTTTTGCCCTGGCTCATGCACAATTCTGCAAACTACTCGCAGAATTGCGGGCTCAACTGCCGGGCGACTTTTTGCCACAAGTGATTGTGATTGTGGAAGGACCGACCGAGGCTGTGCTTCTACCTCGATTCGCAGCTTCTTTGGGCATTGATCTGCAAGCGAAGGCAGTCATGATTGTTCCCGCAGGAGGAGCCAAACAAGTTTCCCGTCGATATCTTTTCTTGCGAGATTTAGTCGCTCTCCCGATTATATGCATTCTCGATCGTGACGCTGAGGAGCAAGCTTCTGTGATCACTGATACTATCCGAGACTGCGACCAGCTCTTCGTTTTGGAAGCGGGAGAAATTGAGGATACGTTTGAACTTGGAACGTTTATCCGACATTTAAATTTGTATTTGGAATCGTTTCATGGCTCGGTTGTCCAACCCGTCGTGGCTACCGACTTTCGGGCGGGAGTAAGTAGAATGACCGTTCTCAACAGGTTATGGAAGGCCCGGAAGCTTGGTGACTTCGATAAAATAGCCTTTGCTGAATCAATTGCTCAGAACCTTGATACCGCCGGTGATGTGCCGCAAGAAGTGGTGCTAATTCTCAAATTTTTAGAAAAGGTCGCTACAGAGCATGTCTAAAACTGACGAACCGGTCAAGAAGAAGAAGCGAGGGGCTGCCAAAGTAGCTGCCATAGCCTCGACCGTACTTTGGATATTGGGCTTCGCTCTGGCGTTTGTAGTGCCAGCTACCTCGCCGTTTGGATGGGTGCCTGACGGTATGTTGTTGGTTGGTTTTTTTCCGTTGCTTTATGCTTGGAGACCTGGCTGGCCATGGCTTGTATTTGGAGTTCTAAATGTCTGCATCGGTTTTCTGTTGCTCGTGGCAGCCTATATCCCGGATACCAACTTCACGCGCGACATGATCATTGTTCGCAAGCACCTTGCTGAACAGCACTCACCATTTACCTGGATGACTATTGGTGTAGTGTCCACCATATTTGGTATCACTCGGATGTCTGCGCATCTAATCGAATGGATTATGGCGCGAGCAAAAAAAGGCTCTTCTCTTAAGGACTAACGCTGTTACTCGGTTTTCGCCGCAGTCTTACGATTGGCAACTTGTTGGGCGTTCCCTTCTGGCACAAGCACTCGCGCCAGAAAGCGATCTTCAGTTTCCCACATGCGTGGACGTTGTCCGGTCAAGCTAGATAAATGTTTTGTGCCCTGCATCTTTTGGTCCATGTAATCAGCTTTCTTAGCTATATAGAGCCATTGTTTAACTACGAGGTTGTGCAGTTGAGGGTCTTGCGTTTTTTGTCGCATCAATTTCTTTTCCAGCGCTTCCGCGTATAAAATTCGACCATCCATATCCGCCGGCGACATTTCTACAGACTTTCCTAGCACCAGCACGGCGCGATCTATATTGTTGAAACGCATGGATTGTTCGCCTTCGAGTCGCAGAGCGCTTGAAGTCGAAGTGCCGATATCCAGCAACTGATCGGAACTAACCAAGGACTGCTCTCTATGAGCAATCGGAGTCGTGTCTTGAGAGAAATCGCTGTCTCGTGCAAGCACCGGCTGAGAGAGCGCCGCCAATAGCATTGCCAGCAGCAGTTGTTTCTTGATATTTAGCGGCACGAAATTACTTGGCATTAATAGCTCCCTTTTTCTCCTGCTAGCTCTTGCTTATTAATAGCTGTGATCGATTGTGATTGCGTCATATGGAGATCGGCGATAGCCTTGTTGATGTCGCTTGCGCCGTAGACCGCGTTGCCTGCTACAAGCACGTCTGCGCCCGCTTCAACAACAGTTCTACCTGTGAGTGGGTTGATGCCACCATCTACGGAGACATGAACGTCGGGATGACCCGCGTTGTCCAACATCGATCGGACGGTTTTAATTTTCGGAACTACTGCGTTGATAAATTTTTGTCCGCCAAAACCAGGGTTCACCGACATGATTAACACAAGGTCGATGTCGTCCAAGACATATCTTATCGTTTCTGGTGATGTTCCTGGATTAAGTGAAACACCAGCTTTTTTACCAAGCTTGCGTATATGCGATAGAGTCCTCTGCAAGTGAATGCAAGCTTCCACATGCACTGTAATGTAGTCGGAACCTGCATCTGCGAACTCTTCCAGGAATCTGTCCGGTTCCACGATCATCAAGTGAACATCTAGCGGCAGCGTGGTTTGTTTGCGAATTGCGCGCACCACAGGTGGTCCTATGGTGAGATTTGGTACGAACTGGCCGTCCATCACGTCTATGTGGATCCAGTCGGCACCGGCGCTTTCAACCCGTTTGATTTCTTCACCCAGTTTGGCGAAGTCCGCCGACAAGATTGAAGGTGCTACTAGTACAGTCATTGGTGAGAATACTCTGAAAATTGAGACGCGATCCGATGATGACCCGTTCTTCTAGCGAATCTCGATTATCATGACTACCCCGGTAGTTTCGGTCAAGTGGAACTAAATGGGATTGGCGCTTTTGAGATGAAGATCTTTTTAGATGTTTGTGGCCGCCTCAGACTGCCTAGTTTCAGGTGCTTCTCCAATAAACTGTTTGAGCGGGAATGAATGCGCTATGTAACGCGCGGGGGAATGTGATTATGCCGGATTTAGCACTAACGGATGAACAACAAGAGTTTCAAAAACTTGCCAGAGAGTTTGCCCAAAACGAATTGGCTCCCAAGGCTTACGAATGCGATCAAAAATCCATGGCACCGAAAGAGATTTTGAAGCAAGCCTGGGAGATCGGTTTGGTCACAGCCTCAGTGCCTGATGAACTCGGTGGACTTGGTCTCTCACTTCTCGAATGCTGCGTGATCGCTGAGGAATTAGCGAGCGGATGCAGCGGCATCTATGGTGCGATTGAGGCGACGACGCTTGCTCAATTAGTCTTAGTCGCAGTCGGTTCTGAACAACAAAAGAGAAAATATTTGCAGCCGCTCACCGAATCCCCCAGTTTTGCTGGGCTCGACGCCCAGCTTTTCTCGTCTGGTCAGCCCAAGCTAGAATGCTCTCGCGACAAAGATGTTTTTGTTCTCAACGGAGAAATCGTCGTCGCCAATGGCGCCAGTGCAGATTGGTTTTTGGTTTCCGCAAATGGCCCAGCACGAAGAATTTTCATAGTATCTAGACAGGACAAGGGTGTTGAAGCCGGTAGTCCCGTTTTTTCTATTGGCAGAAAAGCACTGGATCTAACGAACGTCAAGTTGACAAAAGTGCGAATTGACTCTAGCAACACATTGGAATTGGAGCAAAATGCCTGGCAGTTGATCAAGGATCAAGCCGCATGTGTCTTGGCTGCGGGCTCGGTCGGCATTGCCCGCAGCGCTATGCAAAACGCCATCCAATATTCCAAAGAGCGAAAAACTTTTGGTGTAGCAATTTCGCAGCATCAGGCTGTCGGCTTCATGTTAGCGGATATGGCTAAAGACGTCGAAGCGGCGCGCTTGTTGATTTGGCAAGCTTGCTTGATTGCTGGATCAGCTCAGACTGCGTTGGTATCAGCAGCAGTGGCACGCGCCTTTGCGCAAGACATGGCGATGAGAGTTGCTACCGATGCAGTGCAAGTTTACGGTGGATATGGTTATTCAAAAGAGTACCCAGTCGAAAAGCTAATGCGGGACGCCAAGGCATATCAGGTTTATCAAGGCACCAGCGCTGATTCCCGGGTGGATATCGGTCGCCACTTAGTTCATCAATAGACAATTGACAGATGAACTTAAAAAAGGCCAATTACTTCTCGTCAAGGCACCACCTTATTACGAGAAGGAATATTTCTACGAAGTAACTGGAGCCGGTGATAAACAAATCAGAGCAGCGCTCTACCATTCCCCCAAAGTCAAAAAGGTGTGGAGCGTCGAGGAGTTCAAGCTATTGCTCGAAATGGGCGTCGTTCGATTGGCCAAGGATGATGAGCGGCCTAAAAGCTGACCACGCTAAGAAATCGATTAGTTAGTTGTGTGTTTGTGCCGTCTGGAGCGTCGATGCTGCTTCTTGGGTTTCTGAGTCTTGGTTGCTGTTGCAGCAGCTTTGGCTTTTGCGTCAGCTGCCGCTTTTGCCTCAGTCGCCGCTTTTTGCTCGTCAGTCGGCGCATCAGGATCTTCTAGCTCTGTAGATGGCGTTCCTGTCAGGGTTTGCTCAACTACAGCCGCATTCTTGCCTAAGATCGGCGCCAGAACGGTGTGTATTTTATGTGGGAACCAAGTTTGGATGGTAAATCGAATCGCGCAAAAGAATAACGCTACGCCGATGAAGATATAGACCAAATGCTCGGAAAAGCTCTTAACGTGTTTGCGTAATCTCGTCGGTTTGCGGGTGCGCTCGAAGTCATTGGACGACAAATTATCGTCAAGCCGACGCGTCATGTCTTGCTGTTTAATTCCGCTCTTTAACCCACCGCCCATTTTGCTCATTTCGCTTGCCGAAGTATGCCTGCCGCATACAACGCAAAATTTAAGTCCGAAATTAAGAGTGGCGCCACAGTAGGGACAAGAGGCTGGCATCTATTATTCGATCAATCCCCGACTTTTTCCGAGCATAACTAGCGACAACGTTAGGTCCACTATAGCACCTTGTAATACAGAGTTATGCCGGTCGCATGACTTAGCCAAACACGGTAAGAAGCGGCTTCCATCTCTGGGCGATAGTAAAAATGTGGAGATCTAAAAATCGACCTGGGCCGCACCGGCATCAGTGGCACAGTATCTATTAAACATCTCTGATATTGATTCTCGGTCGTGCGCTAGTGTCTGTTGTTTACCATTCAGTTGAACGATGCGCTCTTTTAGTTCCTGAATCTGTTGTTGAATCACATTGACTTCTTCAGTGATCTCAGATTCAGTCAGAGTAAGCGCTTCGGCAAGCGTACCAAATGCTTTTTCTAGCTCGCTCTCAGCCATGCGAGATTCCTTTCTCCGAAAAGTTGATGGGGTACTACAATCCTTGCGCGGACCTCTCTTTAGATCTGCACAAGCATCGACAGCACTATATTACCCACAATCGTGGTTGTCTGCGTCACTTGATTACAGTTCGGATTGGCTAAATTCCAGCTCCGTGCAAGAAGACGTCAACGGGATCGGTGGATGTGGGGGAGGTTGGCTCGTCTTCTTCTTCGTTTACAGAGGACATCGGAGTTGATGGTTGCAAAGATTGGATACAGGCACTGACTGATAGTAATTGCTTTTCGAGCTTGTGGATTCGCTCTTTGAGGCTTTTGATCGCTTCGGCTTCAATGTCTGGCACTTCGTCTTTGACCTTTTGTCCATCGCGATAGATGACCCGTCCCGGAACCCCGACCACAATAGAATTATCAGGCACGTCTTTGAGCAGAATGGATCCAGAGGCGATGCGCACATTGTCGCCAACGGTAATGTCGCCTTGGATTTCAGCGCCGCTGCCGACGATCACCCCGTTGCCCAGAGTCGGGTGACGCTTCATCCCTCTCGTTGCCGACCCCATGCGCGCTGCGGCTCCCGCACCCAGTGTGACGCCCTGGTAGATGACCACATCATCGCCAATCACCGCTGTCTCGCCGATCACTACCCCCATGCCATGGTCGATAAAGACTCTCCGACCGAGTGTTGCGCCGGGATGAATCTCAATTCCTGTTGTTACCCGGCTCAGGTGGGCAATAAAGCGAGCTAGAGTGTATAGTCCAGCGGTCCAAAGCGAGTGTGACAGCTGATGCACGGTTATCGCATGGAAGCCGGGATAGCAAAGAACGACCTCCAGGCGAGATCTCGCCGCTGGGTCCTGGTCGTAAATGGCATCAATGTTCTCTTTTATGCGGCTTAGGGTCATGCCGATGGCTCCAGATTCGGATTAGTATTGCCTCTTGACAAGGTTGAACGGGTTTAAGAACACACATAAAAAGGGAATCTATGTAACTGAAGGGAAGTTTTTACATTAATAATGTTCGGTTTCCGGGCGTCAGGGTCGCCCAAATGCGTAGTTTCCCCATACTTACGGGTCTTTTAAGGATTATTCTGGGTTAAAAGTTACCATCTGAGTGTCGAAAGTGTCAGGTATTCGGATACAAGACAAGATGTCAGGAGACCAATCGATTGACCGGAATATCCCCAAAAGAGTTCATAGAAGGCAACCTACCAAGGTTTTAGCGTTTTTGTTATGACAAATAGCTGGAACAATTTCTCAATAGGCAAACTGGATCCGAAAGAATCCACGACCCCTGCTGTGCCTGTTCTCGGCACCACGCTCAACCTGGCCAGCCTCGCACCTCACGATACCTCCCCAATAGCGCCTAAGCCAGCCAATGGGGGCAGTATTCTTGATGCCGGTTCTGGATTCGTAACTGGTTTTGGTAAGCAGGCAGTCGGTACATTAGACGCGGTCTTCGGCGTTGATAACGTTCTTCTGAAAAATAATATCGCCAAAGGAGGCAGTGGCAGCACTGCTGAAGGCATGGGTTGGATGCCGGCAGCCGGCAAACTTATTCACGGCGTCAGTGCAACCGTTTCCCTGGCCTACAACAATCCAGACGCCCTGCTGAAGATTCCTGGTCAGTTGGCCAACACCTGGAACAACGGCGATTGGGCAACAAAAGGTGACATGGCCGGTCAAGCTACGTTCATCATCGGTTCTTTGTTTGTCGGCGGCACAGGCGCAGCCAAAGCATCCAGAGTAGCCGGAGACTTGCGTGAAGCCTCAGTTGTGACGAAAGGAGTCGGGGCTTTAGGCGAAACAGGCACCACTGTCCGTTCCCTCGAGACTGTAGTGACTGGACTGAAGGGTGGCACAAGCGTATTGGGCGACGTCGGCACACTCGGCAGGACAACGACCGCTCTGACTGACGGTGCTAATCTTGCCACCGACGCGAATATCATTGCCAGAACCGGTGCAGTCGACCAAACGGTCGCCGCTAATTTGATCAAAACCGGTAGCTTTAGCGAGAGAGTTTTGCCACTCGCAACTGAAGGGTCCACAAAATTCCTCGTTCAGGGTGAAACGGCGGGTAGTGTTGGACTCGGTGAAATTTCCTTGCCGAACCGCCTGTTGGGATTGCAGAGCACTGAAGGTGGAGCTGGTGTCGTCAGCAAGTTCTTGAGCCGATTCAAACCAACAACGGAGCTTGAACCAGCCTTAGCGACTACCGTTAAAGCCGTCATACCAAAACTTGGCGAAGCCGGCACTGCTGAACTTATTACTGGTAAAGTAGCCGGTGCCGCAAATGATCTAACCGGAACTGGCAGAATTGCGGAAACGCTGACTGGCAGAACCGCGACCGAAGCAGAGCGATTGACCGGGTTAGGCAAAGTCACCGAAACAGTTGCCCCAGGCATCGGCAAAGTCACAGAATCAGTGGCACCGCAAGTTCTCAGAACCGAGCACGCCGTGCAGACGGTCGATACTCTGGCCCCACACATCGATCAATTTGCCCAACAAGCAAACATCCTCAAAACTACCGGCAATGTAGGCGCTCACACTGAGACCTTCGCTGAACTCGAAACTGGCTTAGCGAAATTCAAAGCCGCCGGCACCACAGCTGACCGCCTCGAAAACCTTGGACAGTTGAACAGAACAGTCAGTGTACTTGAGCAGCAAGGCATAGACGCAACGGCGTTGCGCGGTACCCTGACCAGATTACAAGCTGAAACTCAAACAGTTGAGCGTCTCTCGCAGATGCGCACAGTCACCGCAGACATCGCAGAGCATTCAACTTCTCTGACTTCACAGACGGCTGAACTAACTGCGAAGTTCGGACAAAAGGCATCTGTTCAAGAACTAGAACTGGCGACTAAACAGCTCACTCAAGCAACTTCAGCTGTCGAGAAAGCTCAAGCATTCGCAGCAGTAGATAGAGCCGCGGCTAAAGTCGCAACTGATATTCCTGAGGCTGGAGCTGCGATTCGCCAGACTGTTGAAAGCTTGAGAGTTCCAGTGCAGACGGCAGTGAAGATTGAAGCTAGCGAAGTTGTGGCCACTCAAATCGCCGATCATGCTTCAACACTTACTGCTCAAACCGCTGAACTGGCGACGAAGTATGGCACTAATGCTTCAGTTCAAGAACTTGAATTGGCGACTAAACAGCTCACTCAAGCAACTTCAGCTGTCGAGAAAGCTCAAGCATTCGCAGCAGTAGATAGAGCCGCAGCTAAAGTCGCAACTGATATTCCTGAGGCTGGAGCTGCGATTCGCCAGACTGTTGAGAGCTTGAGAGTTCCAGTGCAGACGGCAGTGAAGATTGAAGCTAGCGAAGTTGTGGCCACTCAAATCGCCGATCATGCTTCAACACTTACTGCTCAAACCGCTGAACTGGCGACGAAGTATGGCACTAATGCTTCAGTTCAAGAATTGACCACCGCTACTAAACAGTTGACGGAAGCGACGACGACGGCCGAGAAAGCTCAAGCTTTCGCAGCAGTAGATAGAGCCGCGGCTAAAGTCGCAACTGATATTCCTGAGGCCGGAGCTGCGATTCGCCAGACCGTTGAGAGCTTGAGAGTTCCAGTGCAGACGGCAGTGAAGGTTGAAGCTAGCGAAGTTGCGGCCACTCAAATCGCCCAACGTTCAACTCAACTTGTCTCCGATACTACGCAACTGGCAGCCAAGTTCTCTGACAACGTCGCAGTACAAGAGCTAAGTACTGCAACGAGAGAATTCTCGCAAGCTTCAAATGCAGTGGAAAAAGCTGAAGCTTACGCAAAGGTCGAGAAAGCAGCTGCCGCTGTTAAGGATCTATCGCCGGAAGGCGCCCAGGTTGCACGCACCGTTGAATCGCTAAGCGCACCAGTGGAAACTGCTGCCCGTGCTCAAAGACTAGAAAACGCAGTCGCTCAAGTCGATGAGCACGTTGGTACTCTGACTGCGCAAACTAAGACACTTACTCAAGAGCTCGCTGTTGAAGGCAAAGTTTCAACTACTGTTCCGCAGTTCGAGAAAGACGTCGCAAGTATGACTCAAGCGACTACCGCAACTGAGAAAGCGCAAGCCTTCCAAGCGTTGCAGAAGTCTGCCGCAGAAGTTGCAAGCGAACTTCCTGGCAAGACCACTCAAATCTCCAAGACTATAGAATCAATGGCGCCGCAGGTCGAAACCGCACAACGGCTGACTCAAGTCGAAAGCGTCACCTCGAGAGTCGCCTATCAAGCAGATGAAGTGGCGCAACAAGCTGCACTTCTGAAATCGAGCGCTGCTCTGAAAACAGAGACTGCCGCGCAGACTGCTCTGAAGACCGAGACTGCGCTGAAATCTGAGACTGCGCTTACGGAACTGCAAACCAGCGCCAGCACGTTCAAGGCTGCCACCAGTACTGAGCGTGCAGAACAGTTGGCGCAGATGAACAAGAATTTGCGTTTAGTCGAAGCCGAAGTTGGCGAAGCTAAAGTAGCAGGATTACGCACCAGCGTAGCAAGATTGGAAAACGAAGCCGGCACACTGGATCGCATTGCCGCTGTTGATAAATCCACTGTGCAAGTGACCCAGCAATCGCAAGCCGTGCTGAGACAAGCAGCCGAACTTCAGGCAGGAACAACCAATGCTACCGTTCAAACGGCGCTAAAGAACATTCAGCTGGGTGCCACCGAAACTGGTACCATCAACGCTATCAATCGCACCGAGCAACTATCGCTGCGTGCCAATGATATCGCTGTCGTCGAACGCGAATTGGGTACTGCTGCCGCTGGTAAGATCCGCACAGCGATTGCTGACCTGGACCGTTCCACTGCCGCAGCCAGAACCAACGCAGTCGAGCTCCTCGATTATCAAGGCGCCAAGATCACTCAGCAGGTTGGCTACTTGCAAGAAGGTGGCAGACTTGGCACCAATACTCAAGCTCTGCGCATAGACCAACTGCAGCATGACGTTGCCGTAATGAAGTCAATCGTACCTGCTGACTCGGTGGTCACTTCGCACCTTCTGAGACTGGAGCAACAAGTAAACGGCGTTGACTCCATTGCCAATATCCTTGCTCATCCTGAAGTAGCTCGTGCCCCTGGTCGAGAGCTGCTCAAGCTAGCTCAAAGTTCTGACGCTGCAACTGCAACCGCCGCTGCAGATCGGTTGATTCTCAAAGGTGGTGTTGAAAAACTTGGTGAAGGACCAGTTTCCGGTTTGATTTCGGAACGGCAGCAATTCTGGAATTCTCAAAAGCAGCTTTCCCAGCTGGAAGGAACTGTCAAATCACAACTGTTCGAATCAGGCAAATTGTTCGGATTGCCTTCAAGCGAACCGATCTTCAGAAAGACACTCGGCGATATCGCTTGGGCAATTGGTGGATTGCTTACGCTTGATGGAAGCATGGCTTACAACTTGAACAAGCTCAGTGCTATGGCTCGAGACAATGTTTTAAGCGCAGAGGCTGCAGCAAAGGCTCGCGAGCAAGATCAGCAACCAAAGAAAGATGCTGAAACCAAACCGGTTGAGAGCAAATCACCAACCAATAATTCCCAGACCCAATCTGCACAATCCGCACAGCCAGCGGCTGCCGGTCAGAATAGCAATGCAATCGCAAATGTCCAAGCTAAAGCACCTGATGCACAGGGCGGCGACAACAACTACGTGCGCACAGCACAGCAAGCCACTTTCAAGAACGATGCTAGCGAAGTGAAGATGTCACCGGTAGCAGCGGTTTATGGAACGCCTAAGTTCCTAGCCTCCGACGAGACGAACAATATCCCAGCTGGCAGCTTCCCTACCACTGGCGCTAGCTGGTGGTGGAAACAACAGCATGGTGGCAGTCCATGGGGCTTCCAGCGTGGACCTGGCGCGGTCGCGGCTGCTCAAGAAGATGTGAAGCAAAGCGTGCAAATCACTCCTCGCGCACGTGGCATCGCTGCAACACCAGAGGCAGACTTGACCAAAATTGCTCAAGTGCGTTTCCCCATCCCTCGCGTCATGGACATCTCCAACCAGGCGATGTTGCTCAACAGTCCTAATCAATTCTCTTCTCGCGCAGGCAGAAATGGTTCTGGTATCGGCAGTGGTGGACCAGGATCGAGAAGCTGGACAACTGTTGATTGGAGTCAAGTTGGCGCGCACCGCCTCTCATCATCTGAAGGTGGCAAGGCTGCTCATGATTTGAGCAAGCTTGAGAAGGACGAAGAGTCGGGCATGGATGCACCAGGAAATGGTGTAGTCACTGCACAAAACATGCCTGGTGGACCTAACCTCAATGCAAGTGGCACCAACGATCCAAG
Source organism: Candidatus Melainabacteria bacterium (assembly GCA_003153555.1). Taxonomy (GTDB): domain Bacteria; phylum Cyanobacteriota; class Vampirovibrionia; order Obscuribacterales; family Obscuribacteraceae; genus PALSA-1081. Next base: position 47,639 of record PLZS01000207.1, read on the forward strand.
CCATATTAATCCAAACAATGATCCAAATATGGTGGTTGCTTCCAACCAACAAAAGAAACAAGGTCAAGACGAAGAGAGTTTAGTCTCCCGTATATAAATAAGTAGCGAGCGAAGCTCGGCATGTACGTGCTTCGCGAGTGGGTTCGCGCTTAAAAAACGATATTTATGCGACGTATCGCTTCATTGCCAGTACGGTGTTGTGTCCACCGAATCCTAGAGCTTCAACAAGTGCGTAATCGACTTTTGCATCTCTGTAGACATTTGGAATGTAGTCGAGGTCGCATTTTGGATCGGGGCTGTCTAAATTAATTGTTGGATGAAGGCGTTGGTGATAGAGCGAAAGCGCTGTGGCAGCCGCTCCAATTGCTCCAGCGCCGCCTAGCAAATGACCAACCATGGACTTCGTGCTTGAGATTGCCAATTTGTAAGCGTGGTCGCCGAACACTGTTTTAATTGCCAGCGTCTCGCGCTCGTCATTGAGCGGAGTCGAGGTACCATGAGCATTTATGTAGTCGATGTCGGTGGGACTTATTTGAGCATCGCGCAGAGCCTCTCTGATTGCTCTTGCAGCGCCATCGCCAGTCTCTTCCGGAGCGACAATGTGTGTGGCATCGCAGGTCGCTCCACCGCCAATAATTTCCGCGTAAATAGGAGCGTTTCGTCTGAGCGCGTGCTCAAGTTCTTCGATGATCAGGATCACCGAACCTTCTCCGATTACAAATCCATCTCTGTCCCTGGAGAACGGGCGGCTTGCTTGCTGAGGAGAGTCATTCCGGCGCGACAGAGCCATCATATTGTTGAATGATGCCACCGTGAATCCGTTCAAACATGCCTCGCTGCCACCCGAAATCATCACATCAGCACGATTATCTTTTATGTACATAAAAGCGTCGAACAGCGAGTCCAATCCGCTGGCGCAAGCTGTGGCATCACTCTTGGCACGACCTTTGGCACCATGGGCGATGGCGACTTGGCCAGATGGAGCGTTTGGCATCAACTTAATAATGGAACGAATGCCGATCTTTTTAGGACCACCCTGCATCAATTTGATGTGTTCTTCGGTAGTCGTAATCAGCCCGCCGACGCCTGTGCCGATAAACGTGCCTACTCGTTCTGCATTCGTGTCTCGAATGTTTAACTTCGCATCTTCCAGCGCAAGTTTGGCGGCAGCCATGCTGAACAGAGTCACTCTGTCCATTTCTTTGAGCATTGAGCCCACTTTTCGAGCGTCAGAGTAATAGTCTTGAACGTTGAAACCTTTGACTTCCGCGGCAATGCGAACTGTCAATCCGATGGCATCAGCATCAAAATGTGTTATGTAGGAAACTCCACTGTCGCCTCGAAGCAACGCTTTCCACAAATCTTCTCGACCCGATCCAATAGGAGTCACAGCTCCTATGCCGGTCACGACAACTCTTCGGCTGCTAGTCATTTAAAATCTCACATGGGCGAACAGTAAATTGCCTGCTTGGAAAAGCCGCCCCATTTTTCCTTTCAAGGCAGCGCCTCGAAAGCA
>PLZS01000091.1 GCA_003153555.1 Candidatus Melainabacteria bacterium
TTGACATCCACCAATTCAATGTTGCCGCCGTCCATCATCAGCATTGGACGCAACTTGTCCAGGACTGCTTCAACTTGTTCATGCATGGCTAAAACCTCACCTTTCACCTGGCTACTGTGCCTTATTCAAGCTTATCTCAGGATAGTCTCTGCAGCAAGCTGCTTCCTTCATACGTAGCCTGAGTTAAGCGTAACTCGAAGCGGTCGCTAAGCCCGTGCAGTTCAGCAAAATTAAAGATTTGTCCGTAACACTCTTAAGTCCCTATAAACATATCGAGAATTGGCTGTATTCGTACTATTCTCTATGTTGGCACAGAAAACCCTGAGCCCAGCACCTGTTTGCGCCGTTCAAAGCAGTACATGATTTTAGTTTTGCGCGCAGAACAAGGCAGAGAGCTTAGACACGTGAGGAGTTCAAAGCAAAAATGGCTAGAATAGCAATTAATGGTTTCGGTCGCATCGGTCGTAACGCGTTGCGGGCGTATCTGGAAAATCCGGTTAAAGGCGTTGAAATCGTTGCAATCAACGATCCACTGCAAGATATCAAAACTTCGGCGCATCTGCTCAAGTACGACACAATCCTTGGTGAACTGAAGCACACCGTTGACCACAACGAAGAAGCTCTGATCATCAACGGAAAGACAATTCATGTATCGAAAGAACGTGAGCCAGGCAACTGCCCATGGGCAAAATTGAATGTAGACATCGTTTTGGAATGCAGCGGCGTATTCACCGATGCTGAAAAAGCGAAAGCTCACATCACAGCCGGCGCCAAGAAAGTGTTGATCTCTGCTCCTGCGAAGGGCGAAGACATCACGATCGTGATCGGCGTCAACGACAAACTTTATGATCCTGAAAAGCACAACATCATCTCGAATGCATCGTGCACCACAAACTGCCTGGCTCCTGTTGCCAAAGTTTTGGATGAAGCGTTCGGCATCGATCATGGCTTGATGACCACAATCCACAGCTACACATTAGACCAACGTTTGTTGGACACAGCACATACCGATATGCGCAGAGCTCGCGCTGCTGCTCTCTCGATGATTCCTTCGAGCACCGGCGCCGCTAAAGCGATCGGACTCGTGATGCCACACTTGAAAGGAAAACTAAACGGCTTTGCAATGCGCGTGCCAACTCCCAACGTTAGCGTTGTAGATTTGGTCGTGACCGTGAAGAAAGACGTGACTGCTGAATCAGTTAACCAAGCTTTGAAAGATGCTGGTAACGGAGAACTCAAAGGCTTGCTGCAAGTCACAGATGTGCCTTTGGTATCATCTGACTTTGGTGGCAACAAGCACTCATCTATCGTTGATGCTGAATTGACGATGATAGTCGAAAAACGCATGGTCAAAGTATTGGCCTGGTACGACAATGAGTGGGGCTACAGCAACCGACTGATCGAACTTGCTGGCATCGTCGCCAACAAACTGGCAGTCAAGGTCTAATCCACGAAATATCTGTTGAACACCTGCTTCTCTATGTGAGAGGCAGGTGTTTCAAACAGAACTGGTAATGAAATAGCTTGAGGAGTATGTGATGAAGAAGACAATCGCGCAGGCGGGACCATCAATCTTTGATGGCAAACGAGTTTTGGTTCGAGTCGATTTCAACGTGCCGTTAAATGAAGATTGCACCGTTGCAGATGATTCACGCATTCGTGCCGCGATTCCAACTATCGACTATCTCCGAAAAGCAAACGCCAAGGTTGTTCTCATGTCTCACTTGGGCAGACCAAAGGGGCCGTCGGAGAAGTTGAGCTTGAAACCGGTTGCTGAAAAATTAGCCGAATTGCTTTCTACTAAGGTTGCGTTCGCTAAAGATTGCGTTGGCGCGGAAGCTGAAAAGGTTGTGAATGGGCTTAAAGCGGGCGAAGTATGTTTGCTTGAAAATCTGCGTTTTCACGCTGAAGAAGAGAAGAACGATAAAGAATTCGCCAAGCAACTAGGTTTACTTGGTGACGTTTATGTCAACGATGCGTTTGGCACCGCCCACAGAGCTCATGCGAGCACTGAAGGTGTAGCTCACTTGGTTAGACCGGCACTGGCTGGGTTTTTGATGGAGAAGGAAATTCAGCATCTATCGCAGGCACTGGATAATCCCATTCGTCCATTCGCCACCATCATTGGTGGCGCAAAGGTTTCTTCCAAAATTGGTGTTTTGGAAAATCTGCTCGGCAGAGTCGATGTGCTTGTAATTGGTGGCGCTATGGCATTCACATTCTTGAGAGCCCAAGGCAAGCAAGTCGGGAAGTCGCTCGTAGAAGAGGATAAAGTGGATTTCTGTCGCGAGCTGCAAGAAAAAGCAAAGGCGAAAGGCGTGACGATTGTGCTGCCTGTCGATGTTGTATGCGCCGCTGAGATCAAAGAAGGTGTGCCGACGGTGACTGTGGATGTTGATCACATTCCGGCGGATCAGATGGGGCTCGACGTTGGTCCTAAGACCTCTGAACTGATCGATAAAGAGCTAGCAAAGTGCAAGACTATCTTGTGGAACGGGCCGCTCGGTGTGTTCGAAGTGAAGGGCTTTGAAAAGGCCACATTCCATGTGATCGACACACTTGTTAAACTCACCGCATCTGGTGTCAAAACTATTGTCGGTGGTGGTGACTCTGTGGCGGCGCTTGGAGCGAAGGGCGTGAATCCTGATGCGCTCACTCATGTCAGCACTGGTGGTGGCGCATCCCTCGAATTCATTGAGGGACTAGAGTTGCCAGGAGTATCGTGCTTAGACGAAGCCGAGCCAGCCGCTGCCAAACGTGGAGCCTAAATAGTTTGGTACAGTTAGGGTAGATATGAACTCTAACCTTGCCAAATTAGTCACTCTGAGCCTGTCGCTGCTATCTGTGCTGGCGATTGCAACTGAAGCTGCGCCGCAATCCGGCGAGCATTACATGATGGACGGAAAGCCTGTGCCTAGGTCGTTTTTCGACGCTGGTCAGCTCGTCAACGAGGGTACTAATTTGCTCAGGGCGAATCGAAATCAGGAAGCGAGCGTCAAATTGCAGCAGGCAATCGCCATTGCACCTGATTTTGCCGAGGCGCACCATAACTATGGTCTTGCTCTGGCGAAGTTAGGAAAAGTTCCGAGTGCAGTTGAACAGTTTCAACTGGCCCTGAAGTTGAAACCAAACCTTGATACCAGCTGGCTCAGCCTGGGCGGTTTGTATCAATCAACTGGACGGGTTGAGGATGCGATCAAAACATATAAAGAGTTTCTGACACGGTTTCCAAACAATCGCGACGCGCCCAAGGTTGCCAGTTTGGTTCAGGGATTGCAGAAGGAATTTGCTAGCGAGTCGAAACAGTCCATTGCGGCAGCGTCATGGTTAGCGCCTGCGGCCGAAGCGTCTGCTGATGACTACCTTGCCGATGTCACTCGTCGTGGCACGATGCGCTGGCCGGCAGAGCGCATGCCGATCAAGGTCTACCTCCAGTCTGCAGACAAGGTTCCTGGTTTTGACCCGAAATTCGAGACCATCCTAAAAAAATCGTTCGATGATTGGGCTCAGGCTTCTGATGGATTAGTCAAATTCGAATTCGTAACAAGTCCAACTCAAGCTGATATCGACGTTTCGTGGACAAGTGACTCCGCTAAATTCGCCAACAGCGCGGAGGCGGGTGAGACACGCCTGACCAGTAATAAATTCGGCATTTTGCATGGCGTTATCCAGCTTTTGACAGTGCCTTTGATCCCTGGAATCTTGGTCACAGCAAACAGAATTCGCATGATCTCATTACATGAAATTGGACACGTGCTAGGGTTAACAGGTCATACGTCGAACCCGGATGACGCGATGTTTTATTCTGCTACGATCATGGATCAATGGCGGACTCTATCACCTCGTGATGCGAAAACGATAATTCGTCTTTACTCCACAAACAGGTCTTCGCCGCAAAAAGATGGTCCATAGTCACAGCCACAGTCATGGTCATCATCATGATTTGAGAAATGAAAGTAAGAAAGGCATGCTTACCGTTCTTGGTATGACTTCCGCTTACATGTTAATCGAGGTTGTGACTGGCCTTATGACCCATAGTTTGGCGATGTTCGCCGACGCTGGGCATATGTTGAGTGATGTCGGGGCGCTGTTGCTTGGCTTGCTTGCTGTTTGGTTTTCGAGCAAACCCGCGACTCCAGGCAAGACCTATGGCTACTACCGCAGCGAAATATTGGCTGGATTTTTCAATGCTTTGGCGCTCGTTGCTTTGTCGTTGATCATTGTATTTGAAGCGTACCGTCGTTTCAGCAATCCACCTGAGGTGCATGGCGTCCCGGTATTGATTGTTGCTGCACTCGGTTTGGGGATGCAGCTGATATCGCTGAAACTGCTCAAGAAGAGCGCTGATGCTTCGATCAATGCACGTGCTGCCTATCTGGAAATTCTTGGCGATTCGCTTGCTTCAGTGGGCGTCATCGTTTCAAGCTTGATCATCATTTTCACCAAATGGTATGCGGCGGACCCCATCATAAGTGGATTGATTGGTCTAGCAATATTGCCGCGCACGTGGTTGCTGCTGTCAGAGTGCGTCAACATATTGATGGAAGGCACGCCTGGTCGCATTGATTTGTCTAGCTTGCGCAAGTCGATCACGGCGGTCGAAGGTGTTTTGGACGTGCATGACGTGCATGTTTGGACGATCACCTCAGGTCTTGATGCCATGTCGGGTCACATCCTGATCGACAATCGCGCTCCAGCCGAAGAGGTTTTGACCCGCGTTACCAAAATACTTAATGATGATTTCGACCTTCATCACACCACCATTCAAGTCGAGCAACTCGAGTGTAAGGGCACTGGTGAGAGTTGTAGAGCTTAGTCAGTCTTTTGAACCGGCCGGGTTTTAATGCGGCCATGGGAAGAATACGAAGTCAGTGGGAATACCACCAATTGCTCGCGCGCTGCCGTTTTCATACACTTATCCCAACAAAGCGACAGACGACACGACATTTCACGGCATCGTAGGTGGACATTAAATGAGTATGTTTCAGGATCCTAAAGACGAAGACAAGCTATGTCAGGTATTGAAGGCCTACGTGGAAGAGTGGGGTCCGGAAAATGTAATCGTTTCCGTGCCTGAGCACTGGAGCGAATATAGCACGAGCACCCTCGGCCGGGTGAGACTGGAATTTGCAACCGAGAACACTGTATCTATCAGAGTTGAATATGATTTTGTTCGATTGATCTACGACGTGCAATTGCAAGCAGCGTAATCACAATATAAAATGCTCAGCGGGCACCGTCTATGGTGCCCGCTTTTTTGTCGCCTTATGGTTGAGCTATAATTACGAGAATCTAGGAATCCGAGGTGACCCCCATTAAAGCTTCCATTGCCCAAGCGGTCGCGCTTTCTGCGCTCTGCATGATCCTGATGCACTCTTCCGCCCCTGCCCAGCAGGCGTCATACGCGGATGGAGTCAAGGCCTACAATCAAGGACATTACTCGCAAGCGATTACGCTGCTTAAGGCATGCGCGGATGGTCCGCAAGGAAAAGGAAGCCAGGCTGATCTGATTCATTACTATCTTGGAATGGCGTATCAAGCAGCGAATCAAAGAGGCTTGGCGAGTTCTGAGTACACCTGGGTTTATAACAACAGTCGTAATGCCGCATTGAAAGCCAATGCCGCAGTGGGCTTTCAGCGCTTGGGGGGTAAATCCCAAGCCATGCCTGTTTCCTCCGCCACGGGCGGTGGTGTGGTCAGTCCGGCGGCAGGCGCTCAAGCTCTTCCTCGCGGTGGACTTTGCTCGCGAGACCCAAAAACTTTCTTTATCGACAAACGGGAATACCTAGGCGGATTATTGGACTGCGGTCCCGCATGCATGATTATGATTTTCAAAGCGTTCAACAAATTCCCGCCGAATTTTCCAAGTGATCCAGCCAAAATGGTTTCCGCTGAGCGTCATTTGATGACCGGTAAAGATGATCAGGAGCAGTACAGCACTGTTGACCACATCTTAAATGGAGCGCACCAGGCTGGCTACAGAACCGATCGATTTGATGGACTGGAGCGCCTTGATTATTGGTTAAAACAAGGAGTGCCAGTGATCAGTCTCGGTGCGCCGAATGGTCCCGGCTGTTTCGGACCGCGTGCGGGCTATGCTTCGACTCAAGCGGCAGACGCTGGTCACTATCTGGTCATAACCCATTTGCAAAACGGCGTATACGGCGTAAATGATATAAATCAACCGGGACCAATTGAAATGACCAACGCGGAAATGACTGCGTGGATCAATGGAAATGGATTCAACGGGCGTTATCAATTACGCAACGTCGCATTAAGTCCATGATTGCAAGCACTCAAACTGTCACTACGAGTGAATGGATTCGCGGGGCGCTACAAATGCGCTCCGTCGCAATGAGCTTGTGATCGCTTACCTCTAATCGGGCACTACCCTTGGTGCTCCTTCATTTATGGCGGGCTTGACACGTCGTCAATTTATTTCGGATTCTTTTGAAAGCTCTGCAACGTCACATCAGAGTTATAGCCATCACTGGATACCACCTGATTGACTGTCACTGAAACATAGTTGTCGTCTTTCATAGCCGCGATCACTGCTGTCTCAGCATTGGCAACATTCGGTACCATCCTCCATCCTGCCGCCGACAGAGCCGTTCTGTACCACGTCAAAACCGCACTGCGGTCTTCTTTGATTCGCCATTTTTCGCAATAAGTGATTCCTGCTCCATTGCCATTGTCAAAGGAATATCCAGACGTATAGCGAGACTGCCCAGTATATTGAGGAATGCCCGGCAACGGAACGGGCGTCGGTAGTGGCTTCTCCTTCAGCTCTTTGCGAACAACCACCACTTTATTATTTTTGCGCGGGTCGAGTGGTGGCGTTTGGCTCGATGCTGAGCGACACCAAGCGAAGAAGAATGTACCAATGAAGGCGCAGACCAATATAGGATGCATGTTGACCTCTAAGTCCAACGTATTCAGTTAATTTGAATGTATGTCGATGTACCGACACCAATTTCCTGAAAAGTCATTCTACCAAAATTGTTGTCTGCGCCACTTCCCGGCTGCCAATCAGCGTGGTCAATTACGGTTAGACCGCCTCCCATTTGTAGATATGGCTGTAAATGCACCATTTGATCATGTGTTGAATCGACTATCGTTCCATTTAACGGATATTGATTGACGAAGCAAGGATTAGACGTGTTGGGTGCCGAGCAACAACCGTCAGGAGTGGTTCCGGTCAACTTAGGAGGTGCAACTCCAGACAAAATCAAATCTTGACTTAGATCACCATTGGGAAGGTAGATGTAGAGCTTATTTGAGTTTTGCCAGGTCGGTAGCGGGCCGTGAGTGGCCATGGGAAGTTTCTGGCTGTTGAGCAGACTTCCGACAGCACAACACACTTGAGCGTCGGTCGTTTTCGGTTGAATTTGCTTGCATCTGAGCGTGATTTCCTTGATCGTCTCAGGCATACATGTAGCCGGATCCTGTACCGCTCTAATCAGCTCATAAATAGTGCCAGCCGATTGCAACGGCAAAGTGTATTGGGGCACCGGCATATTAGGAGGAGCTGGTGGCACCTTCCCTGGCACGAGCACGCTTGGGTAAATTCCCAGACCTGATGCTGGGGCACCCGTAGTCAGATCTACTGTGGCGTGATTGCTATAAGTACCGTTAGTGGGCGCTGTACCTTCAAATTGTGTGAGCAAATCTGCCTTAGCCCAATCCGCTTGCGAGAAGTTCTGACCACCTTTGGGTGTTGGCCAGGGCACTTTGTGTTTGAACGTTAGTTCCATAGCAGGCAGAGCTGCTATACAAGGTCCGACTAATCCCTGTGACACGATTAGCTGCCCGGTGCACAGTCCATTGATGTCGGCAGGGCTCATCTGAGCCATTAATTTGGCGGTGGCTTGATTAGGCGGGTTGCTTGACGAATAGCCAGGATTCAAATCGCCATTGTAGGCACCGTAGTAAACCGTGCCGCCTGGGTATTGGCCATTATTGTAGGTCGGGTCGGGGAACGGTGTGGCATTCTGATTGTGTTGGGCCCACGCCAACCAGCCGGCATACGTGCCACGATCAGTAGCGAACATTACCTTATCGCTTTGATTTCCGTTGTTGCCGCCAGCGGTAAACAGCAGGTTCAAAGATAGCTCGTTGTTAAAGATGTTGGATGTGTAGTCGCTCGCGTCATAGCCAGGCGGGGCGTTATTGCCAGGATAGTTGCCGAATTCCATATAGCCATAGGAAGCAGCGGCGGGAAACTGGAAGCCACTACCGAGCAAACCTTGACCAACATTGGTGCCACCGGATCCTGGTGTGCCAAGCTCAACGGCCCCAACGATGGCGCAGGCAACCGCTCCAGTTAGCAAGCCTGTTTTCATCTCTGTTGCATTGCCGCCCAACTCCACGGCGTTGGGGGGAGCAGCACCAAAAGCCGCGGTCGCCTTTTTAAAATCCCACAATGAGACAAGATGTGGATTCTGCTGCGGGAAGACCGGCACTCCATAAATTGTTCGGCCCAAGACCGTAATCGGTGCATAACCGGCTACATAACCGGTACCGGTGCCAGCGGCGACATACTGAAGTTCATTCTTAGGATTAATAGTGGTTTGAGAGATGGGGACGGTGACACCCGCAATTTGGTCACTGTTGAAAAAAATATTCGTTGGACCGTTGACCTTCATGTAAGCGACATTGCATTGTCCGCTATCTTTCACGGCGTTCTTGGACGCCATGCGAATATTGTTTATGACATCGTCGAAATATGGGTTCGCCTGTCTGATCTGAGTGGCTAGAAGGGTGCCTGTTGTATCCAAGTCGTCGAGCATCTTGTTGGCGTTCGTTTTATAAGGTCCAGGACCAGTCATGTTCGATGCATTCAGCGCAATCATGATTGCCTTTGCCACACAACGATTGTAAGTAAGCAAATTGATGTACTTACACCCTAGCGGGTATTCGCAGTCTTCAAATCCGGTTGGAGTTGGAACTCGAGCGTCTCTAATTATGTGTTTCGCCACGTTGAGCGTGCCCGCGTCAGTTGCATTGGCAATTTCACGACCACCACCGAGCATCTTGGTGAGGAAGTAAACCCCGATGCCTATGACTGCGATAACTAAGATGCAAACGGCGACCAGTCCTAGGGTCGCACCCTTCCGGCGGCGAACTTTCATCATAAGCTCCTGGTAAGTCGGCCAGAATTCGGCTGACAGATTCAGACCCGATCAAAAATTAGTTTCCCTTAACGACAACATACCTCAAGACCGGATTCGTGGCAATGTTGGCAAATTCGCAGAAATTACACTGAAGAGTGGCATGAAGAGCGTCTTTCGTCCTCAGTTCAGGAAATTGGGACCATTAATACTTAAGATTAACAGATGAGCTTTGCGGTCCTAACAGAGTCGACGTGTCCCAAAATGCAAAGCGCGGGCATATTGCTAGGCCGTTTGATAGATTGTTCGTTCATAAAAGCTGGATTTCAGAGGTCGCTTGTGTGAGGAACTTCAGTAAAATTCTGGTGATATGATCGCGACACTGCCCAATAATGCTCGCCCAGGTTTCAGTTTCTTTCAATTGTTGGAGCAACGCGAATCAGCATGTCGTTTAAATGGACACTAGCCCGTAAAGCTTACGTGCTTATCTGCGTACCTCTTATACCGCAAGTAACCTTTCTTCTCTTGCTTGGTAGTCTCCTCGGTCAGGCAAACAAGCAGTCAGCTTATTTAACGGTGCTGAAAGAAAAAATCGCCACTATGGAGGATCTGTATACGCAGCCTGCCGCGATGAGAATGAGCGTGAATAGTTACTTAGAAGGAGACCGGAACTCCTCGAATCTCTCGCAATATGAACAGCAACGCAGCCAGATGCGCAATGACGTCGACAAACTAAAAAAGCTGACTGCAGACAATCCTGTACAGAGCGCAATCATCAAAGACATCGGAGCCGAGGTGACTGACGCGATTCGCATGGTGGATGATTATTTGGCACTGCTTGAGACAGATCCGTCAAACTGGAAGGTTAAATACGGTATCACCAACAGTCAACTGACTCCATTAGTGGATGATGTAATCAAAAAAGTTCAAAAGTTCACCGATGAGTTAAAGGCGGAGGAAGCCCTGACTCCAACTGTTGAGAAGGATCTAAGTGACAAAATTCAGACTCTGATTTGGACCGCGGTGCCGATCGACATAGTAGCGGTCATCGTCTTAGCTTTATTCTTCAATATCAACACTACTCGTAGATTGAAAATTTTGATGGAGAACACAGACAGACTGGCGATTGGACAACCGTTGAATGCACCTGCCAAAGGCACTGATGAAATAGCCGATCTCGATGAAGTCTTTCACAAGATGGCCGTGTTGTTGAAAGAAGCTGAACGAAAAGAACGAGCGATGATCGAAAATGCAGTCGACGTAATTTGTTCTCTTGACGCAAATGGAAGGTTCTTAAGGGTCAGTGAGGCTTCCGCAAAAGTCTGGCAAACGCCGGCGGAAGAACTAATCGGTCAACGCGTGATTGAGCTTTTTTCACCAAGTCAGCGCGACGAAATTCTTCAAACCATTCAGTCGGGCGCCGAACGAAGAGCCGAGTTTGAATTCGAGACCAAGATGGTGCTGAAAGATGGAACACAGACACACATGCTTTGGACAGCACAGTGGTCGCTCCTTGAAGAGACTTTGTTTTGCGTTGTGCACGACATCTCTGAAAGAAAACGCAATGAAGATGCTCTGCGCGAGAGCGAAGCACAGATTCGATCGCTTGTTGAAACTATGCCTGTTGGCGTGGTCTTGCTCAATAAGCACGGCAGAATTGAGCAGGTAAATCCGATGATGAATAAGTTGTTCAAATCCGCAAATACTTTGATCGGTGCTCAGATTACCGATTTGTACAAATCTCCGACTTCCCTTGGATCGGTCACTGATCGCACTCGTGAGCTGTTCGAAAAGGCAATGGGACGATTTCATGAAGTCGAGGCGGTGCTCTCTAATGACAGTAGTTTCCCTGCTGAAATTTTGGTTACTCAGTTTGGCGGACCCCATTCGGGGCGCTTGCTTGGCATTATTTTGGATGTCACCGAACGGCATGAAATCGAAAGATTCAAAAGGGAATTTCTTGGTGTCGTCAGCCACGAACTTCGCAATCCACTGACGGCAATTCGTGGTTCGTTAAAAATGATGATGGTGGGCGCTCTAGGCGCACAGACGGAACAAGCGCAGAAAGCGATCACTATTGCAGAACGAAGTGCCACTCGACTGATCGGTTTGGTCAATGATTTGCTGGATACTGAGAAGTTAGAAGCAGGAAAGCTTGATATGCAGTTCGAACTTAGACAGCTAGATCCAATTCTTGAAATGTCTGTCGAATCTGTGAAGGCATTTGCTGACGACCATGATGTGAAGGTGCAATACTCTCTGACCAACCGTCAGGTCTATGCCGACGAGCATCGCATTGTCCAAGTACTGATCAACTTGCTCTCCAACGCTATCAAATACTCACCCAAGGGTTCTGTCGTTCTCATCGATGCCATCGCTCGTGGTGACATGTATGAAGTTCGTGTTAAAGATCAAGGCAGGGGCATACCTCAATCGCACGTTAATTCCCTTTTCCAGAGATTCAAACAAGTGGAGCGCACGGACGCTACAATGAAAGAAAAAACCGGTCTGGGATTGGCAATTTGCAAAGCGATAATCGAGCAGCACCTTGGCCAGATTGGAGTAGAAAGTGAGATCGGGCAAGGCAGTACTTTCTGGTTTAGATTACCAACTCAGGCGACTAATCAACACAGTCAAAGCGGCGGCAAGGATTCTACGATAGCCGATGGGCGTCAAGTTCAACCGGAAATTGTTTAGGATTCCATAACATGCGTCTTAGCACCATTCAAACTAAACTTCTCGTTCTGGTGGCAGTGGTGATGGCGTTGGAGTTATTTTTCGTTGGCATCCTGGCCCATACACTGACGGTTGCTCAAGCTCAATCCGAAAAGGAACGTCATGCAAGAGAGGTGACAGCTGCCTTGGCTAACCTGTCGCTGAGCATCCAGAAAGCGTCGATCGGTGTTGTCACTCTTACTGATGCACGATATAATCCAGCGCCTGGAGACCTGGTGACTTTGGCATATAACGAGCAGCAGCGAAACATTCCGCTTCAACTGCAGGCATTGCGTGAGTTCGTTAAGTCTGACCCTGAGCAAGACCGCGCTATTGCTGATATTGAACAAACATGTTTGACAGCAGTGAGCCTAATGGAACGATGTCGCTACGACGTTTGCATTCGTCATGTAAACAATGATCTAGTGCTCAAATACAAATTGCTGCTTGGTGCAAAATCTGAGCAATATACAAGACAGATAGATTCATTGCAGGAATACTACTCCGTCATGCAACGGATGCTTTTAAAGGAGGAAGAGCAGACTGGGCAGTTCGTCAAGCTATGTCTGATTTTTGGTCTCGCCGGAAATTTGATCATTGCTTTCGGCATGGCGAGCTATTTGATTCGCAACATCACGAGCAGGCTCGGCACGCTGGCGCAAAACAGTGTCAATCTGGCATCCGGTAGACCGCTGGAGGCGCCCCTGACGGGAGATGATGAGATTGCTCAGGTGGATATCATTTTCCATCGGATGGTTGCCGAACTTTCCGAAGTATCTAGACGAGAGCGTGCCATTGTTGATAATGCACGCGACATTATTTGTTCCATTAGTGTTACCGATCAGTTCATTGCAATCAATCCGGCAGCAGAACGTATGCTTGGTTTTGGCGCAGACGAATTGCTGGGCAGAAGATATGTAGAGATCGTACATCCTGATGACCGTGCAAAAACGAGAACGTTCTTGCGCGAAAATCAGAACGGCAAAGTCCCACATCCGCTGGAGACCAGACTTAAGCGGAAGGATGGTGGCGCAGTTGATGTGATGTGGTCTGCGCACTGGGCTGAGGAAGAAAGAACTTATTTCTGTGTGATTTACGACATCTCAGCACGCAAAGAGTTGGACAGACTGAAACAAGAATTCGTTGCCATGGTCAGCCACGACCTGCGCACACCATTGACGTCAATTCGTGGGACGCTGAATTTGCTAGGTTTGGGTGCTGTCGATCCGAAGACCGAATTGGGCTTGAAAATGATTTCGGATGCGGAAAGCAGCTCGGACAGGCTAATCAAGCTAGTTTCGGATTTGCTGGATCTAGAGAAGTTAGAAGCGGGTGCAATGCAAATTGAGCTTAATCTTGTGAATATGGCTGATGTGGTTCGATTATCGGTTTCATCGGTGGACGCATTTGCTCAGCAGAAACAAATCGAAGTGATCGCGGATCAGCCCGCCGTAGAGGTCATGGGCGATGAAGATCGACTGATTCAAGTGCTAGTAAACCTACTGTCAAACGCGATCAAGTTTTCGCCAAAAGGCGCCAAGGTGTCGGTCAATTATAGAATTGTGGAAGGGGCATGCGAAATTCGAGTAAAGGACGACGGACCGGGCATACCTGCAGATAACGTCGATTCTGTTTTTGAGCGCTTCAAGCAGCTTGATACGACTCGCGCTCAGCACAAGAGCGGATCTGGATTGGGTCTGGCCATTTGCAAGGAAATCGTGCAGGCGCACGGCGGTAAGATTGGAGTGGATAGCCAAATTGGAAAAGGCAGTGTATTTTGGTTTCGCGTGCCGCTCGCTCCTGTGAATGAAGAGGCGGATTCGAACGCTCAGTCCAAGCTTGAAGGTCAGCATCGAAAATGACGAAAGTGCTAATTGTTGAGGACGACAAGCCGCTCTCCAATGTTATCGAGAACTGGCTGAAACTCCAGAAATACTCGATCGAATGCGCATACACTGGAGGCGACGGCCAAGCGCTTTTGGAGCAGTTTCAGTATGACCTGGTGATTCTCGATTGGACCTTGCCTGACGTTGAGGGGATCGACATTCTGCGGAGCTTTCGAGCTCGGGGGGGACGCACGCCGGTCATCTTGCTTACAGGCAAATCAGAGGTTGTACATAGAGTGGAAGGATTGAATGTCGGAGCCGATGATTATCTGGCCAAGCCGTTCGATATGGCTGAGCTAGATGCGCGTGTGCGCGCACTATTGCGGAGACCTACTTCAGCCTATATTGAAAGCATATTGGAAGTTGGCGAGTTCCGCTTGAACCCACAGACACGGCAGGTGACGCGCGGTTCCGAGACGATCAAGATGACGCCGCGTGAATGCTCGCTGCTCGAATTTTTCTTGCGATATCCCGACACGGTATTCACAGGTGAAGCGCTGATTGCGCGGGTGTGGGAGTCAGACACGACTGCATCGGTCGAGACGCTCCGCACTTCAATAAAACGACTTAGAAGTCGAATTGATAGTGATGAAAAAGAATCCCATATAGAGAATGTCTTCGGCGTCGGTTATCGATTCCATTCGCGGCCGCCAGACAAGAAGGGCTGACGATTTCAAGCTCGTCATCAGTTTGTCATTAGTTAATTGCAGAATAGCGTCAACCTCACCCCAAGGAGAACGCTAAATGCCACAGCATTTTGACGCCACCAAAGAATCAAGATTGATTGAACAACAGTGCGCTGAAATTCTTAACACCGGTGATAAGGGTGCATCAACAGCGCTTCATCACGAACTCGACGTTCTCTTCTGTGACCCCAAAAAGTTCCTTGCAGTGCAGAAGCTGATAGGGGCCGATAACGCCTCTCACGACTTACCGGCTGGCTTGGCAAGAGTCTCTTTCAAAGAAGAGAACGGTAAAGAATATCTGGAATTTTCCAATGCAAAGACGACAGTGGGTTAATGAGGCGAACGTAGCAGTTCACATCTTTTCCCGATGTCTTCTATACCAGTTTCTCAGACGTGAGGTGCTTTTCCTTATGACATTCAACAGTCGAGATGCAGGGGCAGATTCCGCAAAAATCAACGGAAGCGATAAAAATCCCGACGATAGCGCTGCTAAAGCTTATCAACATTTTCGTACCGAAATCAGCCAATATTCATCTGCTCACAACAGTGCAGACACAGCTAAGTTTCTGCAAGCGGTGACGAAAAACCTAATTGCTAACAACATCTTGCCTGACTGCGTTATTGCGGATGCTGCACCAGGTGCGGCAACTGGAGTTAAGGAGAAGGGACGTGAATCCGGTGAAAAGGACAAGGAGCAGTCGAGTCATGAAAAGCAAAAAGAAGATCATGAATCAAACTCCGGTACAAGGGACAAGCACCAGAGTGATGAAAAGCAAAAAGATGATCCTGAATCAAATGCTGAGAAGCCACGACATAAGAGCGATTCAAGCAAAGAACATGAACATCATTCCGATCATGAGACCTCGAAGCCACGAAGCAAGCACCATTCTGGTGGACATCACAAATCTTCTCACCGCGCACCGAATTTAGTACTAGACAGTTCGTCAGGATCTGACACCGCAACTAGCACGCCTGGAGCCGGATCCGATATACCGGCACCAAGTAGTTCATCGTCAGGAGCTGGATCGGACACTTCAACTAACACGAGAACCGGCGCAGAGACAGCGATATCCACTGGTTCATCAGGAGCGGCATCGGACACTTCAATTAGCAAGACAACCGGCGCAGAGACGGCGATATCCGCTGGTTCATCAGGAGCAGGAGCGGATACATCCAAGAGCCCGCCAGCATCCGGAGCAGACGCACCAAATTCAGTATCACCAGCAGGCAATTATCGAGTCGAAAATGGTGTCATATACGATCCAAGCGGCAAACAGTTTGTCCCGAATGGAATAGACCTGAACACCAGTCAGGGCATGAATAATGCAAGTACATTGGTGAATCAAGATAAATTCAACTTCTTCCGTTTTGATGACAACCTTGTCAATTCTGATGGTGGTCCAAATTTCAAGGTGATGGATGCTCTGGTTCAGAAGTTCAAAAATACAGGTAATGGCAAATCCGTGCTTGAATTTGAATATCCAGATTGGCAACTCGGGGGTAGCGAACCCGTGCTGACTGGGTCGAATCTTACTAACGCAAAGGCATGGTACACAGCTGTTGCCGCTCACTACAAGGATGAACCGCAGGTCTGGTTAGCGACAACCAATGAGTCTGGAAGTTCCAACTCTAACGCCTGGATAGCGCAGCAAGAAGGGATCCTGGGCGCAGTCGAAAAGGGAGGCAACAACAATCCTGTAGTTGTAGGTGACACGAATTGGGGTCAAGCAGGAGTTGACGGAAACCCTACATCCAACAGTAGTGTTTACAAAGATGCTGCCGATTTCAAAAAGATTGATCCCAATCTAATTGCTGGCGAGCACGTTTATAATTCTTCCCCTAACGCGGCTTCGGAGCTGTCTGCCGGAATTGCTGCCATGAAATCTGCTGGACTGGCAACAGTCATCCAAGAGTTTGGTCCATTTAACTTCGGAAATCCAAAGAGCGACGGACCCGGAGTAGACGCGGTCTTGAGTCAGGCAACCGCTGATCAAGGTGTCGGCTATGTCGGATACACGGATGCTCAAGGACTTACTGGGGCGTCCTACACTCAGATGGCTGGGTCGCAAGGACAAGATGCGCTGATTAACCAGGACGGCTCTCTATCTCAGTTTGGTCAAAAGATACTAGCGCAGAATAAATCAGACCAACTTCAATACAATGACGCTGGTTGATCGAATTCTTTCCATGTTTTAGGGAGTGCCGGAACACAGCTCGAAGTAATTCGAGCTGTTTCCGTGTACTGAGTCGCTGAGCTTGTTTCGAAACATAAGTCATGCTTAGAACTGGACAAGTGCTGGTACTAAGTCTACTCGAAATTCTTGAGTGTCTATCCAGGCACCGTATATAGTGTAGAAGGATCGAGATCCGAACGCTCTCTTTTCTTGGTGGGGTGAGTTAAACTGGATAAATGTTGTATAAAATCATCACTATCCTGGTCGGCGCTCCAATCATATTATTGCTGACCTGTTCCGCCCTCGGATTTCTTAGCCAATTCAACAATATTTGCGAGATCCTCAGTCACTGTCTTGAAGAAAATAATTCTAAGACCTGAGCCGAAATCACCGCCTGTGGTGTCCCCCAAAAGTCGGTAATTCATCGAGTGAATTTTGGAAATGGCGCCTAGTGCCGGTTTCGGAATGAGCGGAAGGAAACATAATCATTATTGCGAGACACTGATGTTTTGAAAGCTAAAGAAAACCCGCCATTTCCCAGTGCTCTGCCTGCGCCGCGCCGCGCGGCGCCACGGAGGGGTTAGGGGATGCCTACGCATTGACCAAAATCGGTCGTGCTGGTAACTGCGCCAATTGGCAATGGCGTGCCGCCCACTATTGAAGCACCGGATATTGAAGCATTCTCTCTGAACTGGGAACACGTAACCGTTATTGGACCGGTGGCATCAAATTCCGCAATGAAAAAAATTGGCTTGGTTCCATCACCGTCAGGATCGGTGATATCAATGCTGAAATTGCCGTTAGCATCTGGAAGTATCGATTTGAAGGCCTTAAAATCGAAATCAGTATAACTAACGCTTGCCGATAGTTGTTTGAAATCAGACGGCTTACCAGTTGTTACGCTTGTGTGGAAAGTTATATTGGTATTAGTACCAGGAAACGGCAGCTTCTGGGGTCTTGGTAGGCTAAAGCTGCTCAGGGTCTCAACGACAAAGCCGGCATTGCCGGGCAAGCTATCCACATTGACCACAACGTTGCCGTTGATCAGGCTTGAAGTACCAAAACCAGGACCTCCTGTGCACTGCGCCGGTATAACGGTCGCAGCATTCGGATTGACGGGAGGCTTCCTATGACTGTGACCAAGCGCAAGCGCGGGAACTAAATTCGCGGCTACGATTGCAAGTACTATTGAAAACGCCATCGCTCTACGAACGCACATTGTTGACATATTCGCTCTCCTGATTTCATTGGTCCGGGACAGAGTCATTCTTCAATTCGGAATTGCAGGCTGATCTCACAGGGACTCCAAATTTGTACCACATCTTGTTGTGGGCTGATAGATATGGGAGCGAATCTTACATACTGGAGCCGTGGAACCACGTAGTCTTTTGGTATTCAAAACCAAACGGAAAACTGTCTACCTTGATTGTGAGTCGCTGGCAGTTCCTACATGCAATCTGAAACATAACGTCAATTATAAGCCGCTGATGCCCTTCAACCAGCTAACGAAACGACTCCATTGTGCTCGCTTCTGCAGATTAAGCTCCGCGCTCAGCCTCGCAACTTTAATTCGTCACGCAACGATAAATTCGCACTTGCTTGAAGATCGGGATATTTTGGCTTGACACACCGTCGTTGGATTCACTAGACTGCTTACACGACATGATTTTGGGGTGTCGCCAAGTGGTAAGGCAGCTGGTTCTGATCCAGCCATTCCGAGGTTCAAATCCTTGCACCCCAGTTACTTTGGTTTAGCCTGAACGAACACTTTCAATTGAAGGCACCACCCTCCATGTAGGTGGCATTCCGCTGCCTTGGCGGCGCGTCAGCCTTTTATTCAGCAGCGATGTGCTTTGACATTGGATAACCTGAACTCATGTCGTGTTTGCAGTCTGGAGGACCTGTTTCAACGTAACCCAGGGACTGATAGAAACGGCGTGCAGTCTCTGTGCTGATCAAGTGGCATCGCTGATTGCCCCGCTCCAGGGCTCGAGCTTCAAGCGCGCCCATCAAGGCTCGACTGACACCGCGAAACCGTGCATCTGGAGACACATAGTTTGACGTGATCTCTCCTTGATCCGTGACCGCTCCGACGGCAATGATCGTGTCGCCTTCGACTGCGACAAGAACAGAATTATCCGATTGAAGTATCCACGCGGCGAAGTGCTGAGGAGTTTTGTTGCTGAGCCACTTATTTAGAATTTCTGGATCGTTTCGATGGTCGTCAGCGCAAAGCTCGGATATCGACCGCCTGCGCACTTCGCAGACGGCATGAGCGTCTTCGATAACGGCATCTCTGATTTCCATTCAAGACATTCTACACGGTGACGACTCCTTGAAAACGAAAAAAGGTCACGAGCAAGGAATGAAGGCTGTTCACATTTAAATGTGCCACCGCATTTAGTGCGGCAACACGAGCCAATCATCTTTCAATGGAATAACTCCACCGGTAAGCTTATCAAGATCGCCTTCAAGATTAGCGGCTTGCCTGAGCGCCGGCAAAGTCTCATGGACGTAAGCTTCGTGCGCATCGATGCTAGTCCATAACGTTGTTACCATGTATCGCCCATCTTCTTGAGCGACTTTGCTGAAGGCACCGGCAAGCATTCCGTCGACCTTACTCATGCCAGGATTCCAAATCTTTTCTTGCATCTCAAAGAAGTGACTTTCTCTGTCAGGCTTCACGAGGCAATCAGCAATCCTAAGCGCACCCGCTTCTTGCAGGCTATCACTCATCGAACCACGCATTCCTGGCATATCGTATCTAGGAGTTAGCAGCGAGACATCAATTGATTCGTAAGTTGTTAGCTGATCGTTGTGGCGCACAATTTTATCGTGCTGTTGCTGCATGAATTTCTGGTAGTGCCTCTCGTCCTTCCACATTGCCAAAATGCAAGCTTCGTCTTTAGATTTTAAATTCCAGCCTCCAAACTGACCGAGAAAACCGGGTACCTTTGATAACTGGTTCCACTTACTTTGCGCAGCAGAAAATGGCACTTGCAGCTGCTCTGAAACGCGGCACATAATCCATTTTAAAAGCATGTTTTTCCGTACCGATGACCGGAGGGCAACAGGGCTAAGTATATCGCTCTTATATGGAATCTCTCCATAATTTTCCTTGGAAGAGGTCGCCACTTGGTTCTAGATCGGTGCTGAACGCGGCTCGTGCTTGTTTTTTGAGTGTGCTGAGACTTGTTGGTCTTTCAAAGACCCATCTGGCGCAGCTCGCCAAGGTGGCGTCGTCAATACGCTGCACCGTATTTAGTATCACATTGACGGTTTTGAGGGAGGTGCATTACATTTTGACCGTTTCCAAGTGGTACACTATTCAGTAAAGAATCCCCGCCTGTTGGCCTTTAAATCCCTGACCGGCAGACTTTTAAGGTAATCTGTCTAGGTGCAGCGCAGTGAAGAAGGATATGCAATGAAAGAGAGTTTTATCGACAAGGCTAAAGCGGACCTAAAAGTTATTGGCAGGACCGCTAATTTCGCGACGCATTTCACAAAGTACAAACTTGAAATCCAAGCAAAGAAGCAAGAAAAAGAGCGTGTTTTAAAGCAGATTGGGCAGAGCGTATTCGATCTCTATAAGGAACACGCAACATTCAGTGGTGAGGCTGTGCTTGAAGCTGTTGGTGATAATTTTGCACTATACAAGCAACTCGAAGACGACATCGAGGCAATTGAGGAGCAGATTGTGCAGGCAAAGTCTGACTTAAAGGGAGCACCTTCAGACCCCTCGGCTGACGCGGACAAAGATTAGCAATAGTATTTAAATTGCGTTCTTTGACCATTAATGTTCCTTCTTCACAAGCCATCTAAAGCAGAAATTCAAGACTTCCTTGTCGGGCAGCGAGTGCTGGATTTCAGCTACGATTGCGTTGGCGTGACGGGATCGGCCGATGTTCCGGTGCCGTACCATCTGGATCACAACCGTCTGCAAATTGGCTCAGGACGCGAAGCGTTTGAGCGTGCCAAAGTCGCCATCAGAGCTTGGAAGATGTTCAGTTTACCGTGGATTCAGTTATGTTGGTCTGATGCTCCAATTGAGTCCGGAACTGTGGTGGCCGTACTGGCGAAACATCTAGGATTTTTTTCTCTGCATGCGTGTCGTATCGTCTACCTTGTAACTGAAGAAAACGATCAGGGCATGAGTAGATTTGGATTCGCTTACGGCACGCTACCCGACCACGCAGAGTCTGGCGAAGAGCGCTTTACCGTGGAGTTTGACCATGAGACGCAAGCAGTGACTTACGATCTATATGCAGTGTCGAAACCGCACCAGCTTTTCTCTCGACTCGGGTATCCATACACTCGAAAAATGCAAAAAAGATTTGCGGCTGATTCACTTAAGGCAATGTCGAAAGCTTGCAGCCAGCTTTAGTTTTTAGACGCGATCTGTTGTAGCGATTACAACTGTCGCGCGCTAGTTGAGTTTAAATGCGGTTTGGATATAACGACAAGAATTGAGCCGCCACTGCCTGCGGTGCTGGCTCATTATTAAATTTTTTCGCCAATCTTTGCCAAAACGATTCTCACTGCGCCCCAGCTATCGATTCGCTGTTCGATTACTTCCAGAAAACTCTCATACGCTCATGTATGTTAGCCATTCTTTTCATATCGGCGGTCATGTCAGCCGGCGTTTTGATTTTTGCTTGATACGTGGGATCGTATGAGAGGTCCGCCGAGAGTTGACTGAAATTGCTGATATCGATGAACCTTGTATCGACCGTGCAACCTCGATAGTCAGCTAGCGGCTTCTGGTAGATGTAGCCATCGTAGAGATCGCTCAGCTTGAAGCCTTCGTGCCCAATGGCATAGTAGCAGTGCTCGTCTTTGATCTCGCCAAAGGGACTGTTTTTCAGATCAAAACCGACCGGCTTATTTCCCACCGTTGGCATTAATGCATCGATGATCCCGCAAGCAGGGTAGATTTGATTGTCCTCTGATTCCTCCGCGTCATCAGGTCCCCATGGGCAGTGCAAGAGAATGTTGAAGGCCCGGTCTTTTATCTTGGCGTAAACCAGATTGCCCATGCGGGAGGAATTCAGCTTGTATAGCAGTTTTTTGTCGAAGAGATAGATGGGCTGTTGATAGGAGGTAAAGGCATGATGCATTCCCGAATAGATGAGAGCTTTCTGGTTCTTATCCAGGAATTCTCGTTGGATAACGGCAGCCATGAACTTATCCTCGTCGCCTTCCGGTTCAGCCGCTTGCCAATCGGACTTGGTCATTTGCGAGTGGCGTCTAATCAGATCGTGATGTACTAACGTCTTCAAATTGACCACGCGAAATTTCGGAGAGCCAGCTGGTAAACTGTGATTCAGTTTCCAAGCAGTCCGATAGATGTCCTCGTATTCCTCGTATCCCCAGTCATATCGCCAATCGAATAGAAGCTTGCGGGCTAGCTGTTCGTCGTACTCTTGCCCCGTGATTAACGCGTCGACTTTGGGCTGGAAATCATAGGCGCCAAATTCAATTCCTAAATTGTAAACGCCGGATTTATAAAGCAATGGCACCAGATTCTGCACGAATTTCACATCGTGGTCTATGCGGTGCCATTCTCCGAGGAGAACGATATCGTGATCGGCAAATTTTGACACGACGTACTGTTCTGGGGACTGCCAGTGGTCTTTGAGAAAACGCCCGTACGTTTCCTTTTGCTGTGCAGTAAGTTCTGACAGTGGTCTCTGTCTAGACGCAATGGCTGCCTGGGCAGGCAATAACTGCACGAAAAGGAGGAGCAAAGTTATTACTGAAAACAGTTTCTTCATATTGACGGTAGATGAAAGGATGATCTGCCCCATTCGTTGTACCACTCAAAAGGCGGTTGCCCCTGGTGACAGCTTCGCTATCCCGCCAAAAAGGTAGCCGAAATCACGCCGTTTTAGACCACGCGATACCATACGTATGCAGGACGTGCAATATCGTGCAATGTGACAATTATCCTTTAAAAAAGTGTCGCGCTATCGTGCAAAGTGACAACCTTTGATTCGAAGTCTAGCAGAAATGAAATGCTTGTATTACTGCCCTATAAGCATTGCTACTTATTTCCCCTCGACAATTTTAAAATCGTTCGACCGCACTTTCTTAGAACTTCCATCGGCATTGGTTCCATACATTTGATCTAGTTCTCTCTGATCGTTTTCCTTCATCAGCGAATATAGAGCTGGACTGCCTTGCATTAGCGAGCGTCGCGATTCATCGTTCATGCGATACATGCGCACTGCCTCGGCATATTCCTCTTCAGGATTTTCGAAATACCATGTTGGTGGCTTGATCTTAGCTTCTGCCACCATTTGGTCTTCGCCTAGCTGCTGCATTTTGTCGGCGGGAACGCGCTTCCCATGCTCATCTACAGGTCCACCCTTTTGTTGCCAGCGTCCAAAGCTGAAAAACATTCCAGTAAAGGAAGGCAAATATGTTGCAGGCTGCCCGTTGTCGTCCTTGCTTTTGCCAACTAACAACCAGTTGTAGTCAGCATCTTTCTCATCCAGTCGCGGCAACCATCCCATTTTTTCAAACAATTGAGTTTGCGCCGTGACTGAAGCGGTTTCGTTTTTTGAATTTTTTGGGTCAAAACCCAGTTTCATAAATTGATGATGACCGAGTTCATGAATCATCGCCCCTTCGACTGACTCAGGACGGTCTCCGTCGCTGAACGGAAGATTCTGCGCTGACGTACGATCCTTCTCTGTGGCAATGTTTATTTCGTTGAATTTAGGCCAGAGATACACTGATGGCTTTGAGTCTTTGTCGTTCTGAAAGGTTGCGAAAGAGTCTATTCCGAGAATCGGTTTTTCAGTTAGGCAGTAGTATTTCACGCCCGTCTTTCCGTCGCTAGCAATGTTGCTGGGAGCGCTTTTCTCTAGAGCTGCTTTTATACCTTCAAGTTCAAAGAGTTCTGGATCGCGAGCGGTGACTTGGTGCGGCAACGGTTTGCTGTCCGCGGTTTCCTTTTGGTCTGTCACCACTTCGCCCTGTTTTGCAAAGCTGACATGAAAGGTAGAAGTGAGGCTGCTCTCCTCGTCTGAGACGAGGCTCTTTAAGTTGGCGCTTGCACTATCCAAGCCCGCTTTGTCTGCGTTCGTCTCGAACAAGTTGTGGACAGAGCCCTCATATTGCATTGAGTAGACGAATTTTCCATTGGCGCTGGAAATTTTCACCTTGTGCTCTTGTTCGAATGCGGTTTCTAATTGGAGTAAAGACGGCTCATTAGATGAGGGCTGCCTTTGATTATCAGTGCCGTTCGATTGCGCAGACCCGGCATCTGCTAAGAGTTTTGTTGGCGTTCCCTGGCGTAAGGCGCGACTGCCACTTGCCAGAGTTTCATACTGGTTCCAGAAAGCGTTGACCGGTGCGGCTTGACTCGTATTCGAATCGGAATTGTTGTTTGGGAGTTCAAATGCGCGCGGGAAATGTTCGGTGCTCACGAATCGAGACCTCAGAAACTGATATTTTTGCTTGCAACCACTATAACAATGGTGTGGTCTGTAATAAATACGTGATTTACGGGAGAGCGGCGGATTTCACGGGATGCACCTCACGCCATGCTGTTGCGGTAACCCTGGTCGATTGCTACAGGGTGTTTTCCCAGTAGCCTGGATATTCTTGTTGTCAACTTTCCCAACTCAAGCCAGTCATTGCCACTGCGGATAGTGCTCGTGTACTATTGATCGCGGGACAAGGAAACAGGCGGTGAGCATGACAACGTCGAAAACGCTAGAAAATCTGCGTTTTGAGATTAAACCGGTTCCCCGAGAGCGAATCGAGGATGCGGTCAATATTTGGGTGCTTTCGTTTGGCGACTTGAGGCGTTCCTTCTGGCGTGATTATGCGGAGAATGAACTCGATTCTCTCTTGGGAGCGTTCGTCGGCGACGAACTTGGCGCAGTTGTCGGCGTGCATGATTTTGAGACAAGGTTTTTCGGCAAATGGGTTCCTTGTGTTGGGATTGCTGCGGTTGCCAGCTCACCGACCCGGCGCAGACAGGGATTGGTTAAAGCGCTGCTGACGGAATGCTTGAAAAGTGCCCATAGAAGGAAAATTCCTCTTTCCATGCTGGGCGCCTCAGAACCGGCGATCTACGAGCAAATGGGCTGGGCCGTCTCAGATTGGCACTATTCGCTAGAACTTGACCTTGACCACTTAAGTAGACTTAGTGGTTTAGGAATTGCCGAGCACTATGCAATTGTTGCCAATAATCGCCACGAAAAGGCGGCCGCATTACGAGAACGCTGGCTTGCTGGTGGCAACCTCGGAATTCGGCGCAGCGAAAAAAGGTGGCAGCGTCTCACCAGTGTCCTTGGACCCGATTTCGTCTGGCAATTGCTTGTCCATCAGGACGGCTACATCATCCTGGATCTGAGCAAGTCGAAACAGCGAGAAAAGCTCGTCATTGCAGAATGGGTCTATTTGACTGATGATGCATTCAAAGATGGCTTGGCTTTCTTTGCCAACATGCAAAATCAGTACGAGCGCGTAGAGTGGGTGGATTCAACACCAGAGCGTCTTTTGCAGTTAGGTCTCGTAAACGATTGGAACGTAGTGCGATTACGCACAGGTCATTTGTCGCGTATTGTGCACCTCGAAGCATTTGAGAAAGCAATAGGTACATCGCTAAGCGCTGTGTCTATGCGCGATCCGATCGCCGTCACATGCCAAAATAATAACGATGGATTGACGCCGGGACAAATTATCCAGCTCGCGACCGATTTCTGGACGGAGCCTCCCAAAGATTGGCCGACACTAAATGTTCGTCGTGTTCCTCGTGCCTTCACAACGGAAAGATTCTGAACACGCGAGACATGGGTGGTGCAACCGCACTACCTGTGGTGCGACCTTCTTGCGCTCAACTAATTAGTTCAATGCCTAATGGCCAGAATGACAATCATCAAAATTAGCATTATTATGAGGACCGCGCCTCCAACAGCTTTACCCGACAGCGCGCCCTCTTCGCCTTCTTCAGTCGTAGTCGGGGCAAAACTGCTCTTTGCTTTTCCGACTGGCGCTTTCGTCGGCTCTATGACCCAATAACAATCACCGCAGACAAGTCTTCCACTGCCAACGTCTGTTGTCTCACCCGAACATTTTGGACATTTAGTAGGATCCTGCGCTACCGGCGCAGCCTGAGAGATTATCGGCAGCGGTGCCTTCGGGTCTTTGGACAATACAGGCGCGGACTGGGGGCGTTGTGGCGTAGGAACGTCCACCACCTTCCCTTTCTTTGGTGCCGGACCGTACTTGTCGAAAACCCAGTAACATTCGCCGCATACGAGCTTGCTACCGATATCTTCTGTTGCCGCACCGCACTTGGGGCAAGGATTGTCACTCATATTTTCACACTTAACGCGAAGCGCGTAATTTTGTCACAGGGTAAGAGCTGCCAAACTCCCATTAGATTAGCAGATAGTGGATGTTGTTTCTTTTGTGGGGCAGGGGTGGACTGATCAGTGGCGAAGACAGCGATTTGCGGGTCGGCTAAAATAGTATTTTCGGAAACAGGTAAAACTGGATGGCATCTCATAGCATTGATGGCAATTGGCGAGGTCATTACACCTATGCTACAAATCCAGATGGTGGAAGTGGCTTTGATGCAAACTTTGTAGAGGAAGGGGCGGAGCTGTCGGGTGACATTATGGACGATTTTTGGCCGGGAGCTGCCACTATATCGGGTACTTTCGCCTTTCCATCTCTGCGATTCACTAAAGTCTATATCGGTCAAAAGCTAGCGCCCGTAAACTATCAAGGCACTATGAATGACGATGGGAAAACGATGAGCGGCACTTGGACTGTAGTGGATAAAGAAGTCAGTGTTAGAGGCAATTGGACAGCTTACCGCACAGATCAGCAGTCAAGTAAGGAGGCAGCAAAGCACAGCGCTGTAACTGAAAAGGTGGACGAAGTTTATTGAGAATGCCCGGCAAAGCCAGAGTGTTAGGCCACTTCGGCGATATTGGCCATGTGGCGTGCTTCCGACAGCGAGCTGTTCCAAGTCAGTTCTTTTCGTGCTTCCTTGACGGAAGTTCCTGTTCGTTGGCAATAGTGAAATACCATAATGGCCTGATCCATGCTTGCCGTTCCGGTGCGAACCAGATTCAGACAATGTACTGCAACTTTTAACGACTTCAAATCAATCGCTTCGCTGGCCAACAAGGCGCGAGCAAGATCGTCAGTAAAGGTTGGATAGCTTTCAAGAGCGGAGCGCAAATCTTTGTCTGTAATTTTGCGAGATCTCTTCAGGAAGTCGATGATATTCTTTTTGAACTCGCCGAGTTCTTCCAATACTTTTTCAACTGGAACTTGGTGCGAATGTGCTTGACGCAACAATTCCTGCGCTTGAGCGAAATTTAGCTTTCCGTTCAAGACCATACTCTGTAGTCGTAGTGCCGCCTTTAATACGAGTGGTGGAACCAATCCCCGTTCGAAGAGCACTTCGCCGATTGGTTTATTCATCTCAATTCCAATTTCCGCAGCGCTCAGAACTTCTGTCTCGCTGAGAATGGATGCTTCGCATAATAGTTCGCCTACCTTCGGCATCGCCGTATTTAAGACGACATTGCATTTCCCTAGAGCTTCCAGAACGGTGGCATGGGACGACCACACAATCTTGAAGGCGCGCACCGCGGCTGCATGCGAAATGCATTTCCCTCTGACAAGCACCAAAATATCTATTGCTGCTTTCAATTGTTTAGCAGTCATCGTTTCCGTCAAAACCAAAAGGCGCCCCAAAGTTAGATTGCTTTGCTCTGATTGTGCGATGAGAGCGTTGATCGGGCCTTCCGACATGACGTCAGATTCTATTAAAAGATCGGCCAGCTTTCTTCGAGGAGAATCATCAATCTTTTGTATGATGCTAAAGAAAGGCAAACATTCCGTGATCGCTTTTTTGAGCACCGGCACGGCCATTTCTTTGGTAATTTCGCCTTGCTTAACCATTTGAGAAGCTTGCAACAGTGAGGTCAGATCGCCCTCTCCCAGGTGACCGCTCATTACTAGCGCCCTACCAAATGGAAGACTGTTTTTGTTGGCAAGTATATGTGCTTGTACTAAAACTTCTCCGCTCACGATTCCCGATGAACTAATCAGGTCGGATGCAATGGAACTAATTGTCGTGTCCGGTCGCATATTCATAGCGACTCCTAAGTTCGGCAAGAGGGCTGATTCTCCTGCATTTGTGAGATGCCGCGGCGATCTGCTTCCGCATAAAAGCGGACCAATCGAAGATCGGGGGACTGGATGCGCGATACCGTTGGCGGTGCTCGCATGCATCTAGTAAAATTAGAAGCCTTTCGACGGGCGGTATTTCCTCATCGATGACTATAATATGAAACCACGCTCACCTTTAGTCAATACGGGAAAATACGTAGTTCCACTTAGTAGAACCATTAAATGTTGACGATTAGCCTTGGCAACCGTCAGTAAAGCGATCTATTGGGGTTGTTCGGAGAAAAACTACGGTAATTTCTGCCTGAAGCAGACCTGACGACTCTTATGATCGAGCCAAACTAATTGCCGCTGAAGCTTTGGATATTCAACTTGGAAGTTCAAACGCATTTTTTTGCGAGAATGCGGCTTGATTGAGAAAAGATACTCCGTGTTCTCAAAATCAATGTCGACTCCTGTGCAGACGGGATTGCGATTGCCGTTCCCGTCTTCCATAAACAGGTCTATGGACTTAAGTTCATGATCGCTATCGTTTTGCACGACGACGTCCAAACGAAGGATGTGACCGTCAATTCCATCTTTCAGCAGTTTGGAGCGCTCGACTTCGACATCTAGGCCTTCCAGGTTTTGCGATCCACTTTTGGCCACGGGTTCAACCGCTGCGGGCATCAGTAAGTCTGTGTCGATTTGCATGTTCAAATTGTCGCCAGGCTCAAGAACCGCCTTCTTACCTTTATCCATGAGAGCAAATCCAGTGGCCACGAGGGCACCGCCTGCCGCGCCACCGGCTATGTTGTAGCCATGCATAGCAATAGTATTTTTCATGCCGAACACTTGGTAGGCGATTAACGCCCCGACGACAGCGCCTCCGGCGGCGTGAGCGGCAAGGCGTCCCAGTTCTCGTGTTTTGGACTTCTTAGTCGACTGTACATAGTTGCTAGCGTCAGCCATGAACGCGAACTTTCGTCCGTCTGGAGTAGTCAAATTATCGAATGATATGGATAACGAACCATCGCGGTGCAAACGTTTTGGCATCTCGATCTTCGAGACTTTTCCGTGGAACACAGTTCCTTCTGGAATGACTTTGTTGTCGTCAACGTACATGTCTTCGGTTGTCTTGGCGGTGATTTCTTGACCAAGTTCTGCCGGATACAAGTTTCCATCCAAATCTCGATCGAAAAGATGCATTCCAGTCGTGGGTACTGAAGCCATTTTCAGCTTGATCATGGTTCCCTGCGGAACTACGTAATCAACAGATCCTTTCAGGAGCTTCGGAGAGTCGCTTTTGTTCGGATTTGGCACACTCTGCGCAGCCGCTTGAGCATATACAGAAAGCGGTATGGAATGCGCCGCCAACATCAGGATTGTCGCCAGCAATACCCTGCGAGACTTGATCCTGGGAGCGCCGGCATCCTTGCCGGCATCTAACTTGCTTGGCTGGTTTCGATTACGGTCCAGTGAAACTTTCACTTCAACTCCTGCCAATTCTGGATTTACGGATTTCTAAATGGGTTGCCGTCGCGGGATCGCTCAATAGGAGTGTATTTCATGAGGTGGTACTGGGTAATTACAACGAATTAAGTATCGAAGGATAGCGCGTGCTACGACTCCGTCAGAATCCGGGTTTGCGAAGTTCAGTGGCATAATATTATCGATACATCTATTTCAAGCATTTGAGCGAAATTGGATGAGAATTATAAGTGACTGACCTTGGCGATCCTCACCGTTGATGGTGCCCTCTGCAGTTTATTTGGTGGCCCGGGATTGTTTAGGCGAAGTGGACGCAACCACAGGGTAATTTTGGTACAAGCGGGCAATTGTCGATTTGTCGCGTCGAGACAGCACTGGCCAGACGGTTGCCGTGTCTACAGTGAAAAACATCACGTCATGATTGTTCGTCGAGTGACCTTGCAGACCTAAAACGTGACCGACTTCATGCAGGCATGCTTTCTTCATTTCGTCTTCACTCAATATGCCTTCTGCCAAAATTGGCCTTGTCAAAATTTTGAGAGTAGCGCGCTCGATAAGATTGCCTTTGACGATTATTTTCGCCGAACCGCGTTCACTAAGAGTGCCGTTTTCAGTGACTTCTTGTGGATCAGAAGTCCATGTGCAAAAAATGTCGGCGTGCTCTTTGTCCGGAACAATTTGATAAGTGATTCTCCGTCCTGCTGCTTGAGACCAATCATCAAAAGAGGTGATCAAGGCATCTTTAAAAGACTGCTTGAAGCCGTTGACAGATTTGCCATCGTCTAGGTCACCGTCCTGAATGAAAACGCGGATCGGTAGCTTTTCTTTGGGCCAGCGGTAAGTTCCTTCAGCGGTGATATTCTCCAAATAATCCTCCGCTTTAGGATCTGAACTTGGTTTTTGATTTGCAGTTTTGAGCGCACCAATAATATCCGTGATTTGTTTGCGCTGCAGTCCAGCGACATCCTCTGACAAGTAAGTGGTGTACCATTTGATCGCATCTGTGTTCGCGCCAATGCTTTGATAACAACCGGCTAGATTCAATGTTGCTTCGGGCATATGCGGCGCCAGCTCTAGAGCGGCTTTAAATTCCGCCAGGGCTTTTGGCATGTTCCCGGAGTTTTGATAAGCAAGTCCGAGATTGCAGTGGATACCGGCCGATTTTGGTGCCAGCGCCGCTGCTTGTTCGAGCAGGTCTCTTGCCTGGTAAGCGCGATTAATTTTCAGAAGATGAACAGCTTGCGCGAAAAGTTCTTTGACTTTGGGGCTGACATGCTGGTCGTCACGGATCTCTTGTGAGATGTTTGTTCTCACGCTCGCCTTGTTTTGGTTCGGCAAGTCCTGTGTCGTTTCAGCCCGCAGTGGAAGGCACGAGAGGACCAGACCGGTGATAAAAAGGACGCTTAAACTAACGTTTCTAATCATCTGCCTTGCGGTCCTATGCGTCTGATAACTGCAGTTTATACAACCACTGGCTAGATAATCCTGCCAAAAAACCTATACCGTGAAGTTTACCGTAAGGATTTGCTATCGTAGATTAGTGGGCATACTAACTCTGGCTAGAGCGGGCCCTGGATAAGACTGGCAATTGAGCTGTAGGTAATGGTCGTCGAACAACATGAGGTAATTACAGAGCGACTCAGCCGCATGATGTCCCAGGAGAATGTAGTCGTTCTCAAGTATGGGCCAGATTTGCTGGGTGAGTTAACGGGCTTGGCCGCAGGCAAGCACCTATTTGACGCGGTTCTTATCGACGCCACGGCCTGTGGCTATCTTTTTACAGCCGAACTCTTAATCGAAGCCGGGCGTCTGGCAAATGCGCTGCTTGAAGTGCAGGGCGCATTGGTTTTTCTGAAAAGGGACAAAGCGGTGGCGATCGTCAGGGATACGCTGATGGGCTCGCTCACTTTTCATATTTTCGAAAATCACGCCGAATTGTTTGACTATTCCGCGCCCCTGGCCAAGCACGTTCAATCGGCACTCGGTAAGTCTGGCGGATTAATTGAAGAAAGTACCGATTTGGCGCAACAAGTTTTGATGTCTACTGTGCCTGTATTGACACATCTAGGCATCAAATTGAAAGCTGGAATGGACCAGCCGCGCAGGCGGAACGCCGTGATTGCGGCGGTCGACAATTACACACCTCTGAGCACGATCAGTCATCGCATCAGCTCGCAAGGCAAAATGACGACAGAAGAATTGATGGAAGAGCTAAAGGCTCTTGAGCAGAGCCGTGCCATCTATCCGATTTTTAACAAGGTGCCATTCCTGGTCAATTGTTTCCGCAATCAAACTCCGTTTAGTTTGAAGGATCTGATGCTGGCATCACGGCTGGTGACTCAAGATCAGCTAGACGAGATGTTGTTCGAGTTGCAGAGCATTCCGATCAAAGAACGGGTCACCATTGGACCATTAGCTGTCAAAAAGGGATTCATCAACACCCGACAGTTGGAAATAGCGCTTCAGGATCAGGCTTTTTATGGGCAATCAGGCGATTCGGATAAGGTGAAGTTAGTCAAAACTTCCGGCGAAGAGAGTCAGGTTCAATCGCTGGTAGGGCATCTCGGCACCACCGATCCGTCGAATTTGTTGCAGAACCTTGCCACTAACCGTGAAACCGGAGTGCTTTCGGTCGAATATAAGGACTTGCAGTTCCGCGCCCAATTCGAAGTTGGCAAATTGACACACGCTAAAGTTGGCAAAGTAGGTGGTAACTCTTCTGTGATCGAGTTCGCCTCGGCTTGGAAGGAAGGAATTTTTGTATTCATCCAACGCACACCACCACCTGATTTGGCCAAAGAGTCATGCAAAGTCACCAAACCGATTGACAAATTGTTGCTGGATGCCGCCTTAGCTAAAGACAATTCTGATGTGCTGCTGAAAAAATTGCCTAAGGGTATCAACTCTGTTCTTGAAAAGCTGCCCGATGAGAAGGAGCTTCTCGAGACTGAATTGGAAGATCCACAAGAAAAGAAACCAGTTTCCAAAACCGAGATGGTGCGTGCCCAGAGAGTTTGGGCAGCCCTGGATGGCTTGACTTCGTTATCGACGGCGATTCGCTACATGGGCGATATCACCACTTCTGAAATGACACGTGCTGTTGATCTTTTATTGCACCATGAATTGGTGATGATACCGAAAGTTGATCTACATGGGCCTTTGGACAAGTTTCAACAGCTCGTTATGGGAGTCGGTGAGAAAATTAGCGCCGAGAGAAGCTTGGCATTTCTCAGGCTGGCCTTGAGAGACGGTGTCGGTTATTCCGGTAGAGCAAGAATATTCACGATGGGCGCTGGTGGTGAAGTTGGTGTCGATTTGGCTGCCGCCCGTTCGGCACAAACCTCGTTATCGGTGATCATTAAGGACATTGAGAATTGGCAAGTTAAGTACATAGAATATGTCAGTCAGGAATTAAATCGAGATGTGCTTCTAGCGCTGATTCGCGAGATACACCAGGCATCTTGACGATCGGTTTTGCCGTTTGTTTTTGCTGCGCGGACTGGTCAGAACCGTTAAAATTAGCTGAGATCCGCTGGGATATCAAGCTCTTCGGAAGTTAAGTGCAACGGGAGTGAATGTCATGTCTTTTACAAAAGACGCAAGTGCGCGAGTTTGGAAAAGTTTAGTAGCATCTAGCTTGTTGATTATGCCGTTATCGGCTCATGCTGCTAATTCTCAACGTTCGTCTTTGGTTCCGGGCGCTGAGGCTCTGGCGGAAAACAACTCTGCAACGATTGATTTTTATGGACCGTCAATGCTTGTTCGTCTTGCTGTTGCACAAAATCCAAAGTGCCCGCCTCAAATCTTGAGCAAGCTGGCAAGCGATCCAGCCGATGAAATTCGGCAAGCAGTGGCTGCCAACGTCAACACCCCGGACGCTGATAAGGACCGACTGGCGCGCGATAACAATGACATTGTCAGCGAAGCGGTCTTAAACAATCCTGCCTGGATCACTCCGATCACACTGGCCTTTTTAGCCAATTCACGACAACCAAAGATTATTGAGACGATCGCTGCAAGCCCCAAAACGTCAGCTGAGATTCTATCGAAACTGGCACAGGGACCCATCCAAACTGAATACTTGTTGCTTTCTTTGGCTCGCAATCCACATTTGCCAGCCGAGCAAATAGTGAGATTGTCCAAAGTCGGAGACCGACTGGTAAGAACGTTTCTTGCTCGCCAGGCAAAAATGACGCCGGCTGCTTTGGCGGTATTGGCTCAGGATGGAGATTTGGGTGTTCGCTCATTTGTCGCCCAAAATCCGAACACTCCTCCTGCGTCTTTAGAACTACTGTCAAAAGACAACAACGAAGTGGTGCGCGAGGGAGTTGCTCTCAATCGCTCGACGCCAGTGACTGCCCTCAGACGCCTTGCCGCCGACCCAAGTTGGGAAGTGCGCCTGGAGGTCGCCCAGAGTCCATTGTCAACAAAGGAAGACTCTGCTTTGATCGACGAATTAGTGAATGATAAGCAGATGCGCGTTCGTTGGGCTTTAGGAGCAAATAAGACGCTATCGCCGAAGATAATTGAGACGTTGGCCAATGATTCTAGTCAACGAGTTCGCGAGGCAATAGCGAGAAATCCAAGCACCGCCAATGATGTCATTGCCAAACTTAATAAGACCAACACAATTGCCATCTCGCAAATTATTGCTGCCAGGAATACCTTATCACCAGAGATGGTTGCTCTGCTATCTGCGGATCCATCGCCGCTCGTGAGGCGCACACTGGCTGGAAATACGGCTCTGCCTGAGCGAGAAGCGAAGAAGCTTGTTGGGGATAGTTCACCCATGGTGCGGGGGGCTCTCGCTACGAATTCTTTCAAGCGTGATACCACATCGTCGACCTGGCGCAACGATATTTATACCAAGCTGGCCGCAGATCAAGATGAGGACGTTCGGCAAGCTGTGGCAACTAATCCTGCCGTGAGCGCTTCTTTGCTATCGACGATGGGAGCAGATAATTCAGCGATGGTGCTTCGCGCCCTTGCCTCTAACCCTTCCAGCTCTGAACAGGTATTGTTGGCATTAGCTGAAAGTCCTGATTCTGTTGTTCAGCAAAGACTGCTTAATCGTGGACAAAAACCAAGTGAGGCAGTGTTTACAATGCTGGCGCAAGCCAAGGATCCGGCTCTCAAAATGATGCTGGCTTCAACTACCAGAGCCAGCCACGGCGCTCTTGAGGCATTGGCGAAAGACCGAGATCCGAATGTGAGAACGGCTGTTGCCGGCAATCCCTATGCAACCGAACCTGTTTTAGCGATTTTATCCGCTGACGCAAGTTCAGATGTTCGGTCTGCAGTTGCCAGAAATAAAAATACTCCAATTGCTTTGTTGACAAAGCTTTTGACTGATAACGACTTGGTCAGAGCAGCCTTGGCAGGCAATCCAAATCTGCCAATTGAAAGTCTTCAACAGCTCTCGAAAGATAAGCTGCCCGAAGTGCGCAGAGCGGTTGCCGCCAATCCGTCTTCACCAGCGGCGGTGCTGACCTATTTGAGCGATGATAATGAAGTTTGGATAGCGGTGCCAAGTCGGCGCCAATTTAACTGAGGTTTCGATGAAGGAAGCTGTAATCATAGACGCAGTGCGCACGCCGATCGGACGTTATGCGGGTGCGCTGAAGGATATTCGCCCAGACGACCTGGCCGCTCTGGTAATTGCAGAGCTTGTCAAACGAAATTCGCTTGACCCGAGCAAAGTTGAAGATGTGATTCTCGGTTGTGCAAACCAAGCCGGTGAGGATAACCGCAACGTGGCGAGGATGTCAGCGCTCTTGGCCGGGTTGCCGACGACGGTTCCAGGGGCGACAGTGAACCGCTTATGCGGCTCTGGATTGATGGCTGTCAATGACGCATGTCGGGCGATTCAAACTGGGAATGGCGAGGTGTTCATCGCTGGTGGTGTCGAATCGATGACTAGAGCACCATATGTGATGCTCAAGAACGACTCTGCATTTGCCAGAGGAGACCAGAAACTGATTGACACAACCATTGGTTGGCGATTCATCAATAAAAAGCTAGCAGATCTGCATCATCCATATTCGATGGGAGAAACTGCGGAGAACGTGGCGGAACAATTCAAAATATCTCGAGAGGCGCAAGATCAATTCGCTTTTGAGAGCCAGCACAAATATGCTCAGGCGGCTAAATCTGGGCGTTTTAGGGATGAAATAATTCCTGTGCCTTTGCCGAAAAAGAAAGGCAGCACTGAGACTGAATTTTTCTCGGTTGATGAACACGCAAGACCTGATACAAAGATCGAGGACTTAAAGAAGCTCAAGCCGGCTTTTCGTGAGAACGGCTCTGTGACTGCCGGCAACTCGTCAGGAATCAATGATGGCGCCAGTGCTTTGCTGATTATGTCTAGAGAGATGGCCAATGAACTGGGGCTTAAACCGGTTGCCAGATTTGTTAGTTCTGCAGTCGCGGGAGTGGATCCATCGATCATGGGCACAGGTCCGATACCCGCCACGCGCAAGGCTGTTGAGCGCGCCGGCCTGAAAATCTCAGACATCGATCTGATCGAGCTCAATGAGGCGTTTGCAGCCCAAGTCTTGGCCTGCGTCAATGAACTTGGTCTAGATTCAAACAGGCTGAATGTAAACGGCGGCGGCATCGCGCTCGGGCATCCTTTGGGAAGCAGTGGTTCTCGGATTCTCGGCACGCTAATCCATGAGATGAAAAGAAGAGGATCTGCCTATGGCCTGGCAACGATGTGCATCGGAGTCGGCCAGGGCATCGCTACGATTGTGGCCCTGGAATGATTGTAGAAATGGCGACCAGTCAGAGGTTGGTTGATTTAGGAAACTCAGATGGCCAAAGCAATCGGTCAATTTAAATTTCTACAATTCTCAGATGTGCACTTGGATTCACGTTTGAGCCTTCTCAAATTGCCCCTTTCTCTAAGCGAGCGTCAACAGCGCAGACGCGAGATACTGGAAGCATTCTTGCTCGCTTTAGAGGTGGCTAAGCTAGAAGAAGTTGATGCAGTCTTGATTCCGGGTGATCTATGGCACAATGAGACGATCAGAGGCGTGACTCTGACAAAAATAATCGCCGCCTGTGCAGCATTAGGTGATGTGCCGGTTGTCATCGCCCCAGGTGATCGCGATTGTTACTCGGCCGATTCTTTCTACAACGACCAGGTTTTGCAAGTGCATGGCTTGCCAACGTGGTCTGAGAATGTGCACGTCTTTAAAACCAAAGATTTTTCCACGTTCAAGCATCCATACCATCCTGAGGTAGCTTTTACAGGGCGCGCCTTAACTAATCCCGACCCGCAGCCTGAACGCCCCTTGGCTTGTTCGGTAGCACGAGATGAGCGACTGCCGATCAATATTTTGCTTCTGTGCGGCTCGATTGATGGATATATAGGAGTCGACAGGGAGAGCGAAATTGCGCCTTTCAGCCCGTTTACCGCTGAGGAATTGGAGGAGGCTCAATTCACTTATGCGGCATTGGGGCACTATCACGACTATACCGAGGTGCTTTCGGGTAACGGTAATATACTTGGTGCTTACTCAGGCTCTCTGGCAGGCAGGGGCTTTGACGAGCTTGGACCCCGTTTTGCCTTACTGGGAACGATACATAATAGCGATTTTGGGGCTCGGCAATGTACCATTGAACCGTTAGAGTTGGATCGTCGGCGGATGATCATGGTAAGCACCGATATATCCGGTTTGACTGGTGAAGACATGATAGATGAGATCACAATGAACATTGAGGAGCAGGGCGGACGAATAGAAAATGATCTCGTCTTTCTGCATCTTGAAGGAAATTACAGGATCGATAGCAATCCCAAAACCGTAATTGAAACACTGCAGGAGCATTACTACAACGTCGCGGTTATGGATTATACGAGACCTGATTATCTCTCAGAGAGTTTCGATTATCGAACCACAGAGGCTAAGTTCGTTGAATCACTTTTGGCGATGAAGAAAAATGTGGAACATACTGGTGGCGCCTTTGATACCAACCTTGATAGATCGAGCGTTATTGAAGATGCTCTGTATTACGGTTTAGATGCGCTCAGACAAAAGAGGGTAACTGTTCGCGATGTGGATTGAGCGGATCGATTTTGCCGGGTATGGAAATATTTCCGGTGAAAAAATTGAATTTAAAGGCAACAAGCTCAATCTTGTTGTCGAAGCTAACGAGTACGGTAAATCGACGATTGCCAGCGCGGTCTGGGCGATTTTGTATGATTTCCCGGATCACCCTCGAGAAGAGGGCGACAGACTCAATGAACGAGATGCTCGCCGACCTAGCGAAGCCTCGAATATGCCATTTATCGCCAGCATAGACGTGACTAGCGACGGCACGAGACTGAAAGTGATCAGGGACTTTTCAGATGGCGCTGTGCAGGTTGTTGACCGCGATCAAGCTAACAAAGATGTGACCAGGCAGTATCGTGGTCCTGGCGGAGAAGACGAAATCGGTCTCAGGCTTACCGGCATGACCCGAGAGATGTTTCGCAGCACTTGCTTTGTAGGGCAGCGCGAATTAAACGAACATGCGTTCAGTGGTGACAGCGATTTGACGTCGTTGTTTCAGGGTATCGCTGATACGTCGACACCTGCCACCAATGCTGGTACTGCTATCGAAGTTCTGGAAGACGCCTTGAATCACTTTCCATACAAGGGAAAGAGAAGCAAAGTCGATGTCGTTATGCGAGACCTGGAAGGACAGTACTATGAGCTTTCCGATAAGATCAAGAAATTGGAGAAAGAAAAAGTCGAAGTCGGAGTGGATATTCGAAGGCTGGGTCAACTTAGCGATGATATCACTGGTAACACCGAGCAGGCTGGCGCCAATGAATACTTCGAGCTCTGCCTGGAAGCGGCCGACACTGATAACAGGCTGATTCAGGGGCAAACCACTCTTGCTAAAGTATCCGAGCTTCGTCAGGAAATGCAAAGTCTTGGAAAGATGGAAGGATTTCCGCTGGATTTGGTCAAGCGTGTAGAAGAGTTGTGGACCAGACGTCAGTCGAGATTCGCCGACTACGATCGCTTCCTCCAGGAAATGGCGCCTAAGCTGCGCGAGTACGAGTCTCATGAAAAACATACCAACGATAAGTGGGATGGTCTTAAAGAATTTACCAACGAGGAGTCCCAACAAGTTGGTGTTCTGGCGATCACTTTTCAAAATTTGCAAAATGAATTAGCCGATTTGCGTCACCGACGAGGTGTTGAATTCGAAAAGATGGAAGATCTCGATATCGATCTTAATCAAGTCGAACACACTCGTCAGGCTCTCTTATCTTTAGAGGAGAAAGACTACAATGACGCGCGTTCTTACATGGCTTTGATCGACTCTTTCAAAGAAGCGATAAGCGAAGCTGAAGCAAAAATTGAACGTAATCGTGTCATGGTCGGTGAAATAGAAGAACAGCGAAAAACGAAAAAGGTAATGTTCGTTTTGCCGGGTGGCTCGCTGCGCAAGAAAGACTTAGAGGCGGCAGAAGCCGACATCGAGAAAGAGAAAAAACATGTTGACGAGTTGAACCATAAAATTGTTGGGCTTGAGGCCCGGCTGGATGTTTTGGCTCTTAAGGCAGGAATGGCTAATGGTGCGGAGTTGGTGCGGCAATTCCAAGACTACTCGGCAAAATCTGTAGATCTGAGGGATCTTGATGGACTCGATCAGGCACTAAGTGCAAAGGAAACGATTCTCTCTCAAATGAAGGCCGAGCTTCAACCGTATTTCGAGAAAGCGGGAAGGCAAGCCTGGGACATCAATCCCGACAGCGCCCTCGAGTTGGCTGATAATATCGCGAAGTCTATGGAAGAGCAACGCAATATCAATACCACATTCGGTGCTGTAAAGCAGAGTAAGCATCAGCTGGAATTTCTTGCCAACGAAATTAAAGACATCGACAACTTGCTCAAAGAGATCTTTGTTCAAGCGCACATTGACGATTCTGAGAACATGGAAGATTTGCACCAGCAATTCTTTTCAAAACTGGCATCGTTCCATCGATGGCAGGTGATGAATACTGAGTTGCATAAGATGGAGACAGACATGTCTTCCGGGTTCACTCCTGATGAATTGCCTCCGCAAATAGAACGTCTTGAAACTATACGCATGGAAATTTTTGCCAGAATGCAAGAGCTTGTCGAACAATATCCAAAGATTGCGGAGATGGCTCCGCCGATGTCTAGCCCACCCCGACGGATCAATCTCGGCGGCAACTATTCAAGCAAGATGTATCTCGATGACCTGCGCCGAGAGCGTGATGAGCTAACTTTGCGTGTACGTACTGCCTCGATGAATCACGACCAGAACTATCTGACCGCGGTGGAAGAGCTAGAACAGATTTCGCGTGATCTAAATAACATACGACGAGCAAAGACTGCCCTCGAATTGGCGCGGGACACACTACAAAAACTTTCCAGTGAAACCTATGTCGATTGGGCAAGCAAGCTCAATGAAATTGCCAAAGAAATGATTACCAATATTGGACTCGATTTCGATGATTTACACTTTGACTCCGACTTGCGGATCACGGCGAGGAAGAAAGGCGAGGAGCAGCAAATCAATTCTGCAAACATGATGACGCAATTGTCTACCGGCACAAAGGAGCAGCTGCACTGGCTGGCCAGGATGGTTGTGTCGCGCTTTTTGTCGAAAGGCAATCCCTTGCCCATTGTTTTGGACGAGCCTTTTAGCGAGGCTGACGACGAACGATTTCTTCGAGTTATGCAATTTTTGCTCGATGTCTTGGTCGCTAAGCATCAAGTCATAATTTTTAGCTGCCACCAGCAACGACACCACTGGCTGATTAGTCAACTCACTCCGGAGCAAATGTCGAGGGTTGACTTCGCTCGCCGAGCCGCGCTACGCGGTTAGTACGACTACGTTTCGATGCCCGCGAGTTTTCTGTCTTCCCGAATCTTAAAACCAGTAAGCGTCGACAGCGACTCCATAATCTCCCACGTGGTTTTCTCCATGTCATCACTTGGTTGAATGATTTTGCCGATGTGAGCAAAAGCTTTCTCGCCCTTCAAGGCTGTGCCGATTAAACCAACCGGAAGAATTGGCACGTTGTTCGATTTTGCGAAGTAGGCGGCACCGAGGTGGGGCGGACCAAGCACGCCTGGGGTCTTGGGTCTTGTTCCTTCAATGAACATGGTCACACACCATCCAGATTTGAAAATATTCTTCACTGCTTTGATCGTGCGTTTCTCTGGCTTATCGCGATTAACGGAAATCGCAGAATAGAACTCAATTAGCGCGGCAACTTTTGGATTGGTGAAAAGTTCTTCTTTAGCGATAAAACCCATCGGTCTGTCGACAGCGATTACCAAAATAGGTGGGTCCCAATAGGAAAGATGGTTGGCGACAACGAGTACAGGTTGGTCTTTTGGAACATTTTCACGACCCGTGACCTTGAGTCTGTTGCGCCAATAATAGAGTGGAAACAGTAAATAACGAGCCGTACCAATTTGCGTTACTCGGCGAATCGGGCTGAAGTTTTTGGGTTTATAGTCAAGCGTAGTCAATGAATTAAGGCTTGGCGCCTACGTTTGTGCGCGGTAGCGTAATTCGCACGACTGAATTGTCTTCTTGCTGACTAACAAAGAGATTTCCATCTTTGTCTAAAGCGAGGTAATACGGTTTTTTGAAACCGCTGGCAATCACAGTTGAGATGCCGGCGGGACTGATTCGAATTACTGTGCCAGCCAGGTAATTGGCGACGTAAACATTTCCTGGTCCGTCCACGATCAAACCAATTGGACCGCGCAGGTTAGCGCCACTGCAAAACTGCGAGCGACTGCCATCGGCTGTGATGCGATCAATCGTGTTGTTCAAGAAATTAGCTATGTATAAGCTGCCGCCGGGTCCAAAGCTCAGCCCTGCGGGAGCCGAGAATCCTGTGGCGATCACTCTGACGGACACGTTCGCTAATACTGGGACTGGACCTGTTGGGCTTGGAGGCGTGTTGAATTTGGGCAATTGCGGTTCGATCGGGATCACGGGGGCGGCGTTGGCTATGGGAGGCTGTGCAGGCGGCTGAGGAGTCTCAATGTTCGGAGCTGGATAGGTCATGCTGGACTCTGAGCCGCCAGGGGAGAGTACTTTACCCCTGACTGACGGATCGATCTGCATAGGTTGAACCGGAGGTGCGGAAATGACCGGCGCACCTTGACCCGAATCTATCATCTGGATTCGTTTCTGGGCCTCAGCAAAATGTACGTTGTTTGGCGCAATCGCGGCTAAATGCTGCCGCGCTTCTGAGCCCTGACCAAGATCTGTTAGGCAAACAGCCAGTTGGTAGTGAGCGTCTGGATCCATCGGCTTCACTCTCAGCACTTCTTGGAACCGTGGAATCGCTTCCTTGCAGCGTTTTTGGCTTTGGTAGAGGACGCCGAGGTTGTATTGAGCGTCGGCTAAATCTGGGTCAATGTCGCACGCTCGCTTGAAAAAGATGATTGCTGACTCCGGACTACCTTGCTTGTAGGCCGTTAATCCTAAGTTGTAAAGACTGATTGCGTGCGGACTTTGTCCTGGAGTAGCTTGTGCAGCGACCGGCAGCGATGAAGTTGAGCAAGCCAGAGCGATACCAAATGCCGCAGCTAGGGCTACTCTTTTAAGCTCATTCATCAATCCATTCTCCTGATATCGCGTCAATTTCGAACCTCTGTATTCATCTATTTGAGACTGTTTCGGACCAGTTTTGGTGTACTACGGGAAAAAACGTTGCATTCGGGTATATAAAACTATGCTAAGACTTAGTAAGTAGCGTTGAGGTAGCGGAATCAAATATGAGAACAATGGGACAC
This sequence comes from Candidatus Melainabacteria bacterium, assembly GCA_003153555.1. Lineage (GTDB taxonomy): Bacteria > Cyanobacteriota > Vampirovibrionia > Obscuribacterales > Obscuribacteraceae > PALSA-1081. Next base: position 41,993 of record PLZS01000091.1, read on the forward strand.
ATAATCACTTCAGCGGGCGTCAGTTTGGCTGGTTATTACAGGTATCGCTCGCGCAATGCTGCGTTGGCTAGTTTCTTTGTCGGCTGGTTGATTGATCTCGATCATATCTTCGATTATGTTTCGGCGCACGGCTGGAAGCCTAATTGGGCTAAATTCAATGAGGCGAGTCACGAAAAATATAGCGGGAAGCTATATCTTCCACTACATTCGTATGAGCTAGTTGCTCTTTTTTTCTTGCTCTTCCGAGGACCGCAAAAACAGCCATATCGGATCGGAATCACAGCATCAATTTTGACCCATCTCCTGCTCGATCAGCGCTGCAATCCCAGCAGAAAACCATTAACTTATTTTCTAGCGCATCGCATTAAGAACCGCTTTAACGCGTCTGAAATATTGCATCCGCACGTTCATTCGAACTGCTAACGGTTAATTCTGTAAGAGCATTTGTGGCACCACTAGTGATGGCGCTAAGCTGTCGCGTCCTGCTGAATTTTGCGATAACCTAATCGCTTCGATTCCGCTCCCTGCAATTGGGGTAAATAACTGAGAGATACTCCTTCAGTTGGGTTCCAATGGAAGAAATCCGGCAGGACCAAAAGCGTTTAGTCAAAGGAAGATCGGCTGAGAGTTCGGCAGATAATGCCGCATCTCCTTCTTTTCACTTGGTCAATGGTCAGATCGTCGGTGAGCGATACAAGGTGATTTCTTTGATTGGGAGGGGCGGCATGGGCTGTGTCTACTCAGTTGAACAGATTTTCTTGCATCGAGAGTTTGCTCTTAAAACGCTAAATCCTGGACACATGTCGGACAGGGCCTGGCGCCGCTTTCAGAAAGAAGCACAAGCCACGAGTGCATTGGATCACCCTAGTCTGATCAAAGTGCATGACTTTGGCATGATTGATGATACGCAGCCATTTTTCGTTATGGATTTTTTTGACGGCGAAACTTTGGCTAGTAGAATTGAGCGGTCTGGGGCCCTCCCTTTAGCTGATGCCCTGTCAATTTTTACGCATGTTTGCTTTGCTCTTGCGCACGCCCACAAGCAAGGTGTGATTCATAGAGACATCAAACCTAGCAACATCATGATCTCGCAAATTGACGACGCTGAGTATCAAGTGCGAGTAGTGGATTTCGGGATCGCTAAATTGATCAACGCGTCCGATCATGAAACCCTGGCGTTGACTCGCACCGGTGAGGTTTTTGGCACACCCTATTATATGAGCCCAGAGCAGTGTCTCGGCATCGGTATAGACCATCGGGCAGACATTTATTCGTTGGGTTGCGTTCTCTTTCATGCTCTCACCGGAATGCCACCATTCATTGGCGAGACGGCGTTGTCAATTATGATGCAACACCAAAGTGCTATGCCTGCAGCATTGAAGGAAGCCAGTCTGGGTAAGAATTTCCCTGTAGCGATGGATCGTGTACTTCGGAAAATGCTTGAGAAAAAACCTGAAGATCGATATCAGAGTTTGCTTGAGGTTGCCGGTGATTTCGAACTGATCAAGTTGGGTCAGCACATACACAGTCAGAAGAACTCAACTCTGGCGAAGAAGCCGCGAAAGAGTTTGCTACCTGGAATTGCTGCTTTGATCGCCGTTTCAGGACTATCGTTTGTGGTCGGACGATTTTCGGCTCCCAAAAATGTTGTTGTAACTCCTGCACCTTTACCAGCACATGTGCAAGTTAGAGAAGCAGCACCGCTAGTCTCCAAACCATCTTCGGCGATATCAGAATACTACTCGACTTTTTCTGATCCGAGAAAAAGAATATTTCACTTTGGTGGCGATGACGAGAAATCACCTGGAATCTTGATTCTGCCCAAGTCTGTGCAGTGTCCTACTGCGGTAACCGTTGCCCAAGGCAAAAAAGTTTTCGCCAGGGGCGATGTAGAGATTAATGATTTCCAGCCGTTCACGGTTATTGTTAGCGACAACGTCGAAACGGCGCCGCAATTACTCAGTCGCTTTAGACCTGATGAAGTTTCGACTTTGGTAGTAACCAGCGCGATGACAGATTCTTTTTCGAATGCTGCAGTATCGCAATGTACCAAATTGAAATCAATCAGTAGGGTAGTAATTACCAACAGTGACCTGGTCACGGATAAGGCTGTAGGTTATTTGAATCAGCTTCCAAATCTAACTGAACTTGATGCTTCTAGAACTAGAATGACGGGGAGTGGACTGGCTAAACTAGGCTCTCTTAAGAACTTGAAAGTGCTCGACCTAGCCAGTTTAGTGCCTGAAACTGGTGGCGAAGTCTTGGAAGCTTTGACCGGAAGCACCAAAATTCAGGATTTAAATGTACGGAGAGGTGGCTTCGGCGATGGTAAAATCCGAGCGCTTACCAGCCTGGTTAACTTGCGCAAGCTTGATGTGAGCGGCACCAATCTCTCAGACCAAGCAGTGCAGAAGCTGTCTCAGTTGAAGCACCTAACCGATTTATCTCTCTTTGATTGCAATAACGTTACTGCTAATTCATTCGAAGCACTGGCAAACTTCCCTGCGTTGAAAGCTTTGACGATCGGCTCTAGTCAGCCTCAGAAGCAGTTTTCGGGCGGTTTTTCTCGCCTTGAAAAATTGATGGGCGATCGTTGCGTTCTTGATTTCACACGTGTTCTACATAAACCCGAGCAGTAGCCGAGCGTTTTGCCATCAATGCTCGAAAGTTGTATTACTTACCCGGTTGATCTGCGGTTTTCAAACGTGCTCGCTCCTCTTTCATGAGTTGTTGAATGATCTGGCCCATCTGCGGGGCAATCAACGTTGCCGTCAAATCCATTGATTCTTTCAACACTTCAGGCATCTGCTTGAGAGACTTTTGACCAGTAGGAGTTTTGTAGAAAGCGATGATGTCTTTCAGTTCGGATTCGGTAAAGTTCTTGTCGTAAACCTTGAGTGCGACTTCGTCCATGACTTTGCCTAAGTCAATCTTTTGCACAAACAACTCTCTTAGTCGTTCCGAAGAACTAGCGCTTCGTTCTTGCGCTTTTTCGATCATTTCCTTTTTCTGCGCGTCTGTCATATTGGGATCTGAGTTCACAATTTCAGCAATCATCATTGGATATTGACGTTGATGCGCCGCCATCATTTGGGCGACAACTTGCTCCACGCTCTTGTCTGCTTCTGTGACCTTCAGTAATTCCATAATCGCTGCTCTCTTTGACGCTGTCAAAGGTGCTGCAGCGGCTTCAGTTTGTTCTTTGGCCGCGGGAGCGGGACTGTCAGCGAGCACTGAGATGCAACACGAAAATAGCGTTACAGCGGCAAGAGCAATGGGTTTTAAACGCACGAAGCATCCTCCTGATTTAGAGAAAGGGCGCAGCTTGCGCCGCGCCCCTTAATTTTGGACATCCGCCGAATTAGGCAGGAACGTTGAAGGAGCCTTCGCCGATTGGCGGATAGATATCCTCTTCTTCTTCCTCTTCTTCCGTCGGAATCGTATGTCCTTGGAAGCCGGTGCCTGCAGGAATCAAACGTCCGATGATGACGTTCTCCTTCAAGCCGCGCAACCAATCTTTCTTCCCTTCAACCGCAGCTTCCGTCAGAATTCTTGTTGTTTCTTGGAATGATGCTGCGGAGATGAAGCTTTCCGTGTTCAAGCTGGCTTTAGTGATACCAAGCAACACGGCTGTGTATGTGGCTTCTCTAATTCCTGCTTGGCGCGATTTCTCGATTTCCGCATCCATGAAGTAGCGTTCGAGCAATTCACCAGGCAACATGATCGTGTCGCCTGGCTCGTCAACACGCACTTTGCGCGTCATCTGTCTGACAATCACTTCAATGTGCTTGTCGGCGATTTCCACGCCTTGTGAACGGTATACGGATTGAACTTCGTCTACCAGATATTTCTGGGAGGCTTCGATGCCCATCAATCTGACGATGTCGTGCGGGTTAGGCGGTCCATCGGTCAAAGCCTTACCAGGTGTGATTGTTTCGCCTTCTTCGACGATAACGTTCAACCCTTGAGGGATGATGATTTCTTCTTCGGAACCTTCACCGTAAACGATGTAGCAACGAGTGGTGTCATCTTCACGAACGATTCGTGCCTTGCCGCCCTTCTCTGCGAGAATGGCGCACTCTTTAGGCTTTCTAGCTTCAAGAAGTTCTTCAACTCTCGGAAGACCTTGAACAATGTCCCCGGTTTTTTGACGCTCATACACCAGTGTTGCGAGCAAGTCGCCTCTTTGTACGAGAGCACCATCTTCACTTTGCAGTTGTGTGTTCGACGAGATCAGATAAGGTCTGCCCTTGCGGATAATCACATCTGTTCCGTCAACGCCCACGACTTGTCCGGAGTGAATCGCTTGCGATGATTTTGAAATGTGGTCTTCGTTGCGCAGAAGGTCGCCTTCCTTGACGGTGATTGCCCCTTTTGCTTTGTGATGAAGTTGTTGTTCTTCTGTAATTAGAAGAATTCTTCGTTCATCTGTTTTCGATAGTTGCACACGGGCTAACGTTTTTGTCAGCACTTGCGTGGTGGCAACAGCGGACTTCTTGTCGATGATGTCGCCGTGTTGCACTGATAGCAGTGTCACGTTGAGATCGTGATCACGACGCAGGAGAATGTTTTCTTGAACAACAATGTTCAACTCTTCTTCGCCGATTTCGACTGTGCCCTTCAAACCTTGCAATTGACCTTGCATTTGCAAAACCAATGAAGTTCTAGTGAGCTGAGCGCCTTGCAGGTGACGAACCTTTTCCCGATCTCTGAACAGCAACTGAGTCACTGATCTCAAACTGATTTTGTCGTCAGTCGCACGGTGCTTGAATTTGGTTTCCTTAGGCTCGATCCAATATTCTTCGATTGGGCGAACAAGAAGTTGTGACGATCCGTCTTCTCTTTCGAGAATGTTGATGATCTTTCTCTCCTTGAACTTTTGACCTTCAAGAATCTCAGTGCCTGGTTCAACGATCTGACCCTCTGGAACTTTGACGTCTGAAGGATCTCCGATATTTAGCAGCTCACCGGGACGAACGATTACTTCGTGAATGATGTCATTGTCGGCAACGATTTCAACGATACCGTCCATGTGAGCAAAAACGTCTTTGACGATTTCTTGCCCAGCAGTGACAGTGTCACCGGATTCGCTCATCTTCAAGCTGATGTCTTTGGAGATGAAGTGAACTTCTTCAGGAACGAAGAGGATGCGTCCAGCCTTGGTCACTACGCGACGGTCGTCGATTTCAACTCCGTCGTAAATGATTTCTCCACCAGAGTTGACCACGTTTGTACCGTCGTCCACGAGCTCGGCAATGATCTTGCCGTTCTCAACGATTTCATCATTTGCCACTTTGATTGTGAAGGCTTCTTTGCCTTTCGAAACTCTCCAGGTGTTGCCTTGCTTAGCTGTTTCCAGCTTGGCATTACCAGCACCAACAGACGAGATGATGACGTTGATTTCCTTACCTTTGACGAGACGAGTGACTGATTTCTTGCCACTTTTAACGACTTCGGTTTCGATTTCAGGACCGAAACGCACTTCGCCACCATGCTCGGTGTTGATTGTGATTTCGGCGAGAACATCGTTGGGAACAACGTCTTGTCCGTCTTTGACGACGACATGTGCGCCTGAAGGCAAGTTATATACGTCACCTTCAAGTACCCAGATGATACCTGCGCGGTTTGCTGTTCTGGAAATGTTTCCTTGGCGGTCGCGCTTTTCATCGGCTTGGAAGCCGGCGAACATGATACGTCCAGAGATATCAGCGGTGATGTCTTTGCTGGCGCGTTCGGTCAAGTTCTTCTTCGAACCTGGTGGATCGAATTCTGCAATAACCTGCCCTGCAGTTACCGTTGTTCCTGACTTAAGCAGAATCAAGGCGCCTGATGGAATTGGTTGGTTGTGTTCTTTCGAGCCTGCAGTAACCTTCAAGACACCGTCTTTAGTGGTTTGGTCAACTACGTCACCATATGCGGTTCTAACCGAACGGCTTGGAATTTTGTAGGTAACTTCACCGGCTGCCGGTGCTTTCAACTGAGCACGTGAACTTCCGCCTGCGACTGCGCCGCCTGTGTGGAATGTTCTCATCGTCAGCTGTGTTCCAGGTTCACCAATTGATTGGGCGGCGATAATTCCGATCGCTTCACCAACATCCACAAGGTGATTGCTAGTTAGTGACCAGCCATAACACTTCTGACAAACGCCGTATTGGCTGTCACAAGTGAGTGGTGAACGCACTTTGACTCTCTTAAACTTCTTCTTCTCGAGCAATTGGGATAGATTTCTGTCGATCAAATCACCGGCACGGGCAATAACTTCGCCAGTGTCTTCGAGGAGAACATCTTCGGAGATTGAGCGTCCATAAACGCGCTCAGCCAGTCCAACCATGGCTTTGTCGCCTTCCATGATCGGTTGCATGAAGATGCCGCGTTGCGTTTTGCAATCCACATCGCGAACGATCACGTCTTGAGCAACGTCTACGAGACGTCTGGTCAGATATCCCGAGTCGGCTGTTTTCAGAGCTGTGTCTACCAGACCCTTTCTTGCACCATAACTAGAGATGATGTACTCGGTCACGTTCAAGCCTTCGCGGAAGTTAGCCTTAATTGGCAAGTCGATGATCTGACCTTGAGAGTCAGCCATCAGTCCGCGCATTCCGACTAACTGACGAACCTGGGAGATGTTACCTCTGGCTCCAGAGAATGCCATCATGTATACCGGGTTCAATCTGTCGAAGTTGTCGACTACTTCCTTGGTCAATTGGTCAGTCGTCGCAGACCATGTATCGATAACTTTGTTGTAGCGTTCTACTTCTGTGATTTCGCCACGTTCATAACGGCGCTGAGCTTCTTCGATTTCTTTCTCGGCTGCGGAGATCAAGCCTTTCTTTGCTTCTGGAACGTCGAGGTCATCGATTGAGATTGTCACACCAGCTTTGGTGGCGTATTGAAAGCCCAAATCCTTAAGGGCATTCGCTAATTCCGCTGTGCGAGCCGTTCCGTATTCTTCGTAGATGTCTGATAGAAGATTGCCGAGCTTCTTCTTGTCCATCGTTGTATTGATGAACTTTAAAGTATTTTTTTTATCTGTGGTGCTGACCATAGGTCCCTCTTCTTCGTCGTTCGGTTTGTTAGCGGATAGAAGGATGGCGCGGCCCAAGCCCCGCCATCCTCCTCGATTAATTTACTGACGCAATTGCTCCACGCACTACTTCATTGAAAATGATCCGACCTGGAGTGGTCTCAATCATTTCATTGGTTACATCGCGTACCTTGATTTTCGCGTGCAGATCGACAACCCCGGCGTCATATGCCGAACGTGCGTCACTGAGGCTGACAAAACGCATTCCAGCACCGCGACAGACTTTTGGATCTTCAGAACCTGGCTTTTCGATCGTCAGGTAATAAATGCCAAGCACCATGTCTTGAGTTGGAGTGACAGTCGGTCTGCCTGTAGCAGGCAACAAGATGTTGTTTGAAGCGAGCATGAGCATGTGAGCTTCTGCCTGTGCTTCAACAGAAAGTGGAACGTGAACAGCCATTTGGTCACCGTCAAAGTCGGCGTTGAACGCTGAACAGACGAGTGGATGCAATTGGATAGCGCGACCTTCGCAAAGAACCGGTTCAAATGCTTGAATGCCGAGTCTATGCAGTGTAGGAGCGCGGTTCAGCAGCACTGGGTGACCTTGAATTACTTCTTCGAGGATTTCCCAAACTACAGCTGAGCCTTTTTCAATTTGCTTCTTTGCTGATTTGATGTTTTGAACGATCTGACGCTCAATCAATTTGTTGATTACAAATGGCTTGAACAGCTCGAGAGCCATTTCACGTGGCAGACCGCATTGGTGCAACTTCAAAGACGGACCGACGACGATGACGGAACGACCTGAGTAGTCAACCCGTTTACCGAGTAGGTTTTGGCGGAATCGACCTTGCTTACCTTCAATGATGTTGGACAAGGATTTCAGTGGTCTGTTGTTCGGACCGACCACTACTCTGCCGCGGCGACCATTGTCGATCAGCGCATCAACAGCTTCTTGCAACATCCGCTTTTCGTTTCGGACGATGATTTCAGGAGCGCCCATTTCGAGCAATCTTGCCAGACGGTTGTTTCGGTTAATCACCCGACGATAGAGATCGTTCAAGTCAGAAGTGGCGAAACGTCCCCCATCCAACTGCACCATTGGGCGCAAGTCCGGAGGTGTGACTGGAAGATTGTCCAGGACAACCCATGTCGGATCTGTGTGAGAATTGATCAAAGCTTCGACCAATCTCAAGCGCTTGATGATTTTGGCGCGCTTTTGCTGCGAACCAGTAGCCATGCCCAAGTCTTCTCTCAATTGCTTGGAGAGATCTTTGAGACCTGGCAGGTCGAGCAAGCGACCGCGATCGTCTTTATTGTCTGGTCGTTCGTAAGCTGGCTTGGCCAACTCGTGGAGCAATTGTTTGATGGCCTCAGCGCCGATACCGACGTCAAATTGGAGACTTGGATCGTCCAAGCTGCGTTCGTATTCTTCTTCAGAAAGAAGTTGATACTTGTGCAGTTCTGGAGCGTTGCCGGCATTGGTGACAATGTAGGCGTTGAAATAAACAACCTGCTCTAGATCGCGCAGAGGCAGATCAAGAAGCAGACCGATGTAACTCGGGATGCCCTTAAGGAACCAAATGTGCGTTACTGAAGAAGCCAGTTTGATGTGGCCCATGCGGTGACGACGGACTTTCGAGTCAGTTACTTCGACGCCGCATCTCTCGCAAGTGATACCACGATGGCGCACTCGCTTGTACTTGCCGCAATAGCATTCCCAGTCTTTGGATGGTCCAAAGATGCGTTCGCAAAAAAGACCATCTTTTTCTGGTTTGAGCGTACGGTAGTTAATTGTTTCGGGCTTGGTTACTTCACCGTGCGACCAGCTAAGGATACGCTCAGGCGATGCAATCCCGATTTTGATGTAATCAAACCGATCAATACTTGTAGCCATATTAGCCTACAGACCTCCAGCAATTCAGGGCTAAAGCCCTACGACATAGTTGTCTTCTGAGTTTTAATTCGAACTTCGATTTAGACGTCATCAGCGGAATCGTCACCTTCATCATCATCTGCACCAAGGTCGACGTCATCAACTTCTACAGCACCGCCGACAGCAGCCGCGAAGACATCTTCGTCTGGCTCACTGACTGCCACTGCGGCCGATGGCACAACTGGTTGACGTGAAAGTTCAGCGAGTTCGGATTCAATTCCGATTTCACCGAATGGACTGCGGCGCAATCCACGTGGTCTCGCTTCTTCAACTTCGGTCATCAAGTCGACTTCCAGCTCTCCGCCTTCACGAGTTCGTTTAGCGACTGAAACGTCGAGACCAATAGATTGAAGTTCGCGTACGAGCACCTTAAACGATTCTGGAATGCCAGGTCGCTTTAGATTCTCGCCCTTTACGATTGATTCGTATGCCCTTGATCGTCCGTTCACATCGTCTGATTTGATCGTCAGCATCTCTTGCAGAGAATAGGCACCACCGAACGCTTCGAGCGCCCAGCATTCCATTTCTCCTAAGCGCTGACCGCCGAACTGAGCTTTACCGCCCAATGGCTGCTGCGTGACCAAGCTGTATGGTCCAGTTGAACGAGCGTGAATTTTGTCGTCAACTAAGTGGACCAGCTTCATCATGTAGATCTTTCCAACGGTGACAGGGTTGTCGAAAGCGTCTCCGCTTCGTCCGTCGTAGAGTGTGATTTTTCCGTTGTTACCGACCCAGTCGAAACCAGAGATTTTCTTACCCTTCGCGATCTCGCCATGAACGAGATGCGATGAGGCTTCTTTGGCATACATTTCGTCGAAAGGTGGCACTTCGTAACGCTGATTGGTGAGCATCGCTGCCAAGCCAAGCAATGTTTCGAATGTCTGACCAACGTTCATTCGGCTTGGTACGCCGAGCGGATTGAGAACGATGTCGACTGCTGTACCGTCTGGAAGGAAAGGCATATCTTCGGTCGGCAAAATGCGAGCGACGATACCCTTGTTTCCGTGACGTCCTGCTACTTTGTCGCCGACGCTGATTTTGCGTTTTTGAGCAATGTAGACACGCACAACTTTGTTTGCCACCGGCGGTAGTTCATCGCCTTTTTCACGGTCGAAGACTTTGACGTCTACAACCCGGCCGCCTTCACCGTGGGGAACGCGCAGAGAGTTGTCTCTCACGTCGCGTGCCTTTTCGCCGAAGATGGCGCGCAGCAATTTTTCTTCCGGTGGATGTTCAGATTCGCCCTTCGGTGTAATCTTGCCGACCAGAATGTCGTCAGGATAAACACGCGAGCCGACTCTGACGATGCCGTTTTCATCAAGGTGACGTAGAGATTCTTCAGAGACGTTTGGAACTTCTCTTGTGATTTCTTCTGGTCCTAACTTCGTTGAGCGAGCGTCAATTTCCAATTTTTCGATGTGGATTGAAGTCAATACTTCATCGAAAACGAGACGTTGGCTGATCAAGATGGCGTCTTCAAAGTTGTAGCCTTCCCATGGCATGAAGGCCACGAGCAAGTTACGTCCTACGGCTAGTTCACCAGTATTGGTGGCAGCACCGTCGGCGATGATTTGGCCAGGTTTGACATTGTCGCCAACTTGAACGATCGGCTTTTGGTTCAAACATGTGTCTTGGTTAGAACGCTGGAATTTGGCCAGTTTGTATTTCACCAATCTCTTGTCTTTCGTTCTTACGTGGATGGCTGCTGCCGTCACGTATTCAACTTTTCCTTCCAAATCCGAAACGATCACCATACCCGAGTCACGGGCTGATTGCTTCTCAATGCCGGTCGTGACAAGTGCGCGTTCAGTTCTAATTAGCGGCACCGATTGACGTTGCATGTTCGAACCCATCAAGGCTCTGTTTGCATCGTCGTGCTCAAGGAAGGGAATTAGAGCCGTTCCGACTGAAACGATTTGAATCGGGCTGACGCCAACATAGTCGACTTGGTCAGGCGGAGTTTCAATAAACTCAGCTTTGTAGCGCACTGGCACGAGCGGGTGAACGAAGTCACCGTTATCGTGAACTGGCACGTCACCTGGGGCGACTCGGTATTTGTCTTCTTCATCAGCGGTCAGGTAGTGAACTTGTTCAGTTAGCTTGCCGCCTTCAACCTTTCTATAAGGAGTCTCAATGAAGCCGTACTCATTAACACGAGCATGGGTAGCCAATGATCCAATCAAACCAGCGTTTGGACCTTCCGGAGTCTCTACGGGGCAAATGCGACCGTAGTGACTGGGGTGAATGTCTCGAACCGCAAATCCAGCTCTTTCTCTCGACAAACCACCAGGTCCAAGAGCGGACAAACGACGTTTGTGCGTCAGTTCTGCCAGCGGATTGGTTTGGTCCATAAATTGCGACAACTGCGATGATCCAAAGAACTCGCGGATGGCGGCGACTAATGGCTTGGTGTTCAGGAGATTAGCAGGCGTGAGTGTATCGGCATCTTGCAATGTCATACGTTCACGAACGATTCTTTCCAAACGAGTCAGACCAATTCTGAATTGGTTTTGTAGCAACTCACCGACTGAACGGATACGTCTGTTGCCCAAGTGGTCGATGTCGTCAACGTGTCCTTCGTCATAGTGCAAGCCGATTAAGTAATCAACTGCAGCCACGATATCTTCACGTGTCAACGTTCTTTGAGCTTCAGAAACGCTCAAGCTGAGCTTCTTGTTCAACTTATAACGGCCGACCTTACCCAGGTCATAGCGTTTGTCGTCGAAGAAGCGGCTGTCGATGATGCTCTGTCCACCAGCCACAGATGGCGGATCGCCTGGTCTGAGCTTTCTGTAAACTTCAATCAAGGAGTCTTCGCGAGACTTGGTGCTGTCTTTGTCGAGCGTCTTCTTGAGGAAGTCGCGGTGACGGAAGAGAGCTTCCATTTCTTGATCAGAATAGCCAAGGGCGCGCAACAAGGTCGTCGCCGGCAACTTTCTGTTTTTGTCGATTTTGACGTAGATGACATCATTTACGTCGGTTTCGAACTTGAGCCAAGCCCCTCTATTTGGAATGAGAGTGGCAGAAAATGTACGCTTACCGTTGGTGTCTACTTCGCGTTTGTAGTAGATTCCGGGGCTGCGCACGATTTGGCTGACGATGACTCGCTCGGCGCCGTTGATGATGAACGTACCGCGGTCCGTCATCATCGGGATGTCGCCGACGTAAATTTCTTGCTCTTTGATTTCACCGATTTCGCGGTTGACCAGACGCATTTGAATGCGCAACTTCTTGGTGAAGCTGGCGTCCATTGACCGAGCGTCTTCAGGCGTTTTCGGCTTGTTTGGCTCTGTATGATCTTCGAACGTATAGTTCGGCAAGAAGTGCAATTCGAGCCTTCCTGTGTAGTCCTTGATTGGACTAAAGGCTCGTAACTCTTCTCCGAGTCCCTCATCAATGAACCACTTGAAGGAACTTTTTTGGATTTCGGCTAGGTCCGGTAGATCGGCGATGCGAGGGCTACCGACCCCGAAGGTTCGGACGCGCTCAGATAACTCTAAAGCCATCGATTACCTCTGGTAGATTGGCTGGATACTTCAGGCAGATGCGAAGCGCAAATGCAGGCACAAGTGTGCAAATATACGTAGCTCTTTATTGTATTGTCAATGCAAATGTAGAGAGACGTGACGGCGCATACGTGACAGGAATTTCGTTAAATTCTGTCTAATCTGCGCAGAAACGCCTAATTACCAGCTTATCTAATAACTTAAAAGCTTTTCAAAATAGTTCGTTATTTCTTAATGNNTATGTAACACTGGCTCCAATCCTGATGTCAGCAGAAATTGTCGGCCAAACCAAACAACCTTGACGTTCCTGAAAGGCTGTAGAGAAGGCTAAATTCGCCCTTTACCTGGGAGCGCCGGCATCCTTGCCGGCATCAATTACCGCTAGCGAAAACGCCTTTTTGACCCCCTTCAAGCCCTCAGTAGCGGATGAGCTTTCGGAACAATACTGTCGCTTGCTTGAGTTGAGCAATCTGATCAAGTGCCCGGATATAATCCCTATTCAACGTGGGGATGGAGCATCGCTGGTGTGGTGTGCGGTCTTCAAAACCGTTGCGGGGCAGACAAGCGCTGTCCTGGGTGGGTTCGATTCCCACGCATCCCCGAGATTTCATCTATTCGGTCCTTTTCAAGTAGAAGTCGAAGGTGATTAGGCGACATTTAGCCAACCTTATATTCAGGAGCAACTCACCGATGCAATTTAGAAAGAGCGTGGCTTTAGCATTTGCCGCATTAGTTTTGGCAAGCGCCTTCTTGCCGGTCGAGGCAAAGTTGCCAATTTGGAGCAGCAAACTCAAGGTCCCTTATCGTTCCTGGATTCCTGTGCAAAAACCGAGGGAAGTTCTCTTGTGCGTGCATGGATTAGGTTTCAGCAGCGCTTCATATGGAGAATTTGGACGCGTCATGGCATCTAGAGGGTATGCGGTCTATGCCATAGACGTGCGTGGATTCGGCGAGTGGATGAATCGCAGAGAAGACCGGGTCAACTTTGAAGGCTGTTTGAGCGACATAGAAGCGGCTCTGAAGACGCTTCGCACGAACTATCCAGGCACAAAAATCGATTTGATTGGTGAATCTATGGGTGGTGCGATCGCCCTGGCTGCTGCCTCACGCAATCCACAATTGGTGGATGGAATTATTTCCTCTGTTCCGTCAAGCGACCGTTACGCAAAAATGAGTTCAACGCTTGTTGTCGGTGCCAAGTATTTGACGAACAAAGACAAGCCGATGAACATCGCACCTGAAGTCATTGAACGAGCAACAGACAACAAGGCTTTGCAAAAGAAGATGGAAGCCAATCCGACTAACCGAATGCAACTTACGCCTAAAGAACTTAAACAGTTCAACGAATTTATGAAAGGCAATTACGACGCGGCCGCTTTAATTGAAAAGACACCAGTCTTGCTCATGGCAGGTTTCAAAGACAAGCTTGTCAAGCCTGAAGGCACGATCGAATTGTTCAACTCAATTTCGACAACTGACAAGTTGCTCTTGGTAGTTGGTGACGGTGAACATTTGCTCTTGGAAGAAAATCAACTCACTGAGCAACTAACTGACTTAGTGATCACGTGGCTAAACCATAAGCAATAAGCGCAGGATTATTTCGCTTCAACGCGTTTGTCAAGTTGCAACTTCTTGATGTCTGCGCTGATCTTATTTAGGTCGGCTTCGAGTTCACTTGTGTTTTCGGCAGTAAGCTTCTCGCCGTGATTTTTTGCCTTGAACCCTTTTTTCTTGCGTGCAATGTCTGATAAGTCGCTGCGAAGTCGCTTCGCTTCTTTAACCGTCAGCTCGTTTTGTTTTTGGGCAGCGTTGATTTCCTGCATCAGCTTCGCCTGACGCGTCTCTATCGTCCAAGTTACCGTTTTTGTCTTTGCATCCGCATACATTGACATCGCCCCGCCAATGGTGGCAGCCACCAAAATAGACCTGACGATCAAACTTTTCTTTGAAAACATTATCTGCCTCGAATGTAGTATGCGCTCTTCATATAGAGTAGCGCGGGTCGCGGCTTTGCCGCGTTGAATAGATCGACAAGTGACAAAATTTATCAGTTGTCAAGTGACACATTTTGTTTCTATCTTTGTTTTAGGGCTTTACTTCGGTACATGAATTTTCCATAATAAGGATAGTCAAAATGTCGATAACTAGAAAGTCGGTCCAATGTGAATTCCCAAAGAGGCGCTCTCGTTTGGCTAGATCAGTTTGCTGGCTATCTCGAGATGGAACGCAACTATTCGTCTAACACGATTCGCGCATACGTAAATGACCTCAAGCAGCTGATTACAAATGAAGCTGAAACAGTAAAGGATGTTCTCGATTTCAGCCCTGAAGCTAAGGCTGAAGCAGCGATTCGTGAAGCGGCTCCCAACTATGTGGTTCCGGAAGAGAAAACCAGCTCCGCTTGGATGGAGGTAGATGGGCTTCGCGCCTACATCCGCCAAATCCAAGAAAGCTATAGTCGCCCAACGGTAGCCAGAAAAATTTCCGCTATTCGGAGTTTCTATCGCTATCTGCGCCGTGAACAGCTAATTGATGATGATCCGTCGAAACTGGTGCGAGGACCAAAACTCTCGCGTCGTTTGCCGGCTTGTCTCGATCGAGAAGAAGTGACTCGTTTGCTTCTCGCTCCGGATGATTCGTCGCTTGGTGTGCGGGATCGCGCATTAATGGAGGTTTTGTACGCCTCCGGTATGCGCGTTAGCGAGTTATGTGGTCTTCGAATTCAAGATTACAATTCTGTTGCCAAAGAGATGCGAGTAATAGGTAAGGGTTCGCGCGAGCGTGTGGTGCTGTTGAACGACAGCGCGCAGGCATGGCTCGAACGCTATCTGGCTGATCATTGGACGAAACTTGCTGGTGGTAGACAACCTCAGCCTGACAATCCTCTCTTTGTAAGCCGTCAGGCCACCAGACTGTCGTCGCGCTCAGTGCACAGAATTGTGCTGAAGTATGCTCGACTGGCTGGTATCGCCAAACCAATTACACCGCATACATTGCGTCATACGTTTGCCACCCACCTTCTTGAAGGTGGTGCAGACCTGCGCGTTGTGCAGGATTTGTTGGGCCACACAACGATCAGCACCACGCAAATCTATACTCACGTCAGTTTGGATAGATTGCGCCGAATCTACATGACGAGCCATCCTCGCGCGTAGAAATGGAGTGCGGCTATTCTAGCCGCCTCGGACTGACTCTGTGATAGCTGACTGTTGTTAACTCAGTTAGCGATGGGACGAAATAAGGCACTGTGTGGCCGGCGGTTCAATTCGTCGGCCACATCTCTTTGTCGACAGGGCAGGGCTCTGGCTTGGCTGATATAATGTGCCTCGTGGATAACTGCAATGTATGTCTCTTTGCGTTTGACTAGTACAGTCTTCGAAGCAATCCTTTTATTCGACAACGCCCAAGGGGGCATGTTTGGCGACGCGAAGAACGAGCGTGAGACGAAAGAAGCCGAACCGAGCACTTGGTGCCGTCGGAAAGGTCGTGCGCTATAGCCTGATTGCCGCTTGTATTGTCGTTGCAGTCGGCTTCGGTTATGTCGGTGCCAAGATTTGGAAACAGCTGCACGACTTACCAGACATCACGTTGGTTGAGCGCTATGAACCGATTGAAGCGATTCAGCTTTACGACCGAAACGACCATCTGATTTGTACTGTTGAAGGTGACGAAGACAGGCGTGTAGTACCTCTCAATCAAATTTCTTTGCAAATGCAGCAAGCGATGCTTGCCGCTGAAGACCACCACTTTTATGAGCACCATGGAGTCAACGTGCTCAGTATCGTTAGAGCCACCCTGGCCAACCTTCAAGCCGGACACGTCGTCGAAGGTGGTTCGACAATTACTCAGCAGTTGGTGAAGAACTTGTTTTTCACTGAAGCGCAAAGAACGATGGACCGCAAAGTCAAAGAAGCCTTTGTCGCTTATGAACTTGAACACCGCTATCCGAAAGAAAAAATTCTGGAAATGTACCTGAACCAGGTTTATTTCGGAAATAATGCATACGGCATTGAACGAGCTGCGTCGCGGTATTTCAATAAAACCGCGGCCGAGTTAACCGTCGCACAAGCTGCCTTCCTGGCCGGATTGGTTAAGGCACCATCTGAGCTTGGCACACTCGCAAACCGCAAAGCAGCAATTTCGCGGCAATATGAAATCCTCGACAAAATGGTCGAATACGGTTACATCACAAAAAACCAGGCCGCTAACGCCAAGAAACAAAAGTTGGTTTTTAAAAAGGGCGCCAATCCCCTCCAGAAGTATCCTTATTATGTAAGCCACGTACTTGAGCAATTGCGCGATCGTTTTAGTCAGGCTGAGATGCGCCGACAAGGTCTGCGCGTCTATTCAAATTTGGATCCTCAAGCTCAGGAAATTGCCGAAAAAACCTTGGCTACTGATTTAGCCAAGGCTCCGAAAGGTGTTAGTCAAGCGGCTCTTGTGTCTGTTTCTGTGCAAGATGGTGCGGTGCTGGCGATGGTGGGCGGAGTTGGCGATTTTTGGAAGCACCAATTCAATCGCGCCACTAACCCGCATACTGCTGGTTCTTCATTCAAACCTTTCGTGTACTTAACCGCTCTGATTAAGGGAGTGTTGACGCCGGATAGCATCATCGAAGATACGCCGCTGGTGATTCACCAGCCGTATGGTCTGCCTGACTATGCGCCGAAAAATTTCGATCACAAATTCCTTGGACGAATACCCCTAAGAAAGGCTTTGGCTTTGTCTCGCAACGTTTGTTCGGTTAGAATTGCCCAACTCGTCGGCATTGACAGTGTTGTGGAAACGGCTAGAGAAGCTGGTATTACGACAAAGTTGGAGCCCAATCTATCCTTAGCTTTAGGCAGTTCCGCTGTCACGCCGCTCGACATGGCTGGTGCTTATGCCACTTTCGCCCGCATGGGCGTGGCGATTAAACCTCAGGTGCTCAGACGCATTGAGAACAATCGTGGACAAGTTATCGAAGTCTTTCAACCGAGTGTTGATAAAGTATTTCCAGTCGAGCCCGTGGCACGCCTTGTCAGCATGATGCAAGATGTCGTTAAGTTCGGAACCGGCACTGGCGCTAAGTTAGATGATCGCCCTGTGGCAGGAAAAACAGGCACCGCTGACGCTGCGAAAGATATTTGGTTTGTTGGCTTCACACCAGATATGGTGACTGCGCTCTGGGGCGGCAACGATGAAAACTTGCCGATTAAGGGCAATCACGTCACCGGCGGTGATGTCATGGCGAAAATTTGGAAGCATTACAATCAAGCTTACTATACAGTGCATCCCGCTCCTGCTGGTTCGTTCGTTCCACCGTCAGCGCCCACGGAAGAAGAGCAGAAACGCGAGCAGAAGAGCGCTGCGAAGCTGAATCAGAAAGTCGTGAAGAGTGACACTGTCGTCGCACCGGTATCGCCTGTGGTGCCTGAAGGTAACGAGACTGTGCCAGCCGTGCAGACACCGGTTGAGGTGAATAAAGTGGAAACAGCCCCTGCTCCTGGAGGCACTCCAGCGTCAGACGGTTTTAAGATTTCCGCACCCGAAGAAAAAACTGCGGCGCCTGTGCCTGCACCAGATCGAACTGTCGGCACTCCCCCTTCCACTCCGACAACACCTTCGACGCCATCCACGACTCCAACTGTTGCTCCCACTCCGGCACCTTCACCGGTGCCCGCTCCCGCGGCAGGGTACAACCCACACGGTACGTCTCATCCCGATTCGTCCACTCACACAGTCATGCTCAACATGCCGCCGGAAGCGCCGCAACGGCAGGCTGCGGCCTCTTCAGGTCGACTCTATCCGTACACTCCTCAAAGTAAATTTATGCCCATGTCGACGAACGTTCCGTTTCAAGCGGATCGCGGTTCGCTAACTAATTAGGGATTTCATATGAGCTTTCAACCCAAGCCGTCCAGGGCAATCCAGATTTGGATCTCTATTGTTGCTGTTGTATTGACAGCCTTGTTTTTAGAAACTCGAGGTAATCAAACCCGGGCGATTAACTTTATCGTCAATACTGACATTGATGATGTCGGCGCGGATGTGCTCATTGACAACCGGAAGGTTGGCATCGTATCAAGCAGTGGTGTTGATGGACCGGGAGGAGGCGTTTATTTGGGCTATGTACAGCCCGGTCAGCACTCTATCGAGGTGCGCAAAGAAGGATTTAAACCTTATAGCAAGCAAATTGACATGCGCCAGGAACAGTATCTAGGCGTGGACTTGGAGCGCCCGAACAATTAAACTCTACATGGCGAAATGAGGGGCGGAGCGAGCCCGTCCGCTATTAGGGAGAATTACTTTGCCTCTTGAATCCAAGTGGGTTGGTCTACTCGGTATCCTCTGTATTCTTGGCACCGCTTATGCGATGTCGAACAACCGTAAGGCGATCAATTACCGTCTCGTCGTTTCTGGGTTGGTTATTCAATTAGTGATGGCCATTTTCGTTCTCAAAGTGGAGTTCGGACAAAACCTTTTTAGATCGATCGGGGACGCCATCACCGCCTTGCTGCATTACTCGGATGCCGGAGCTGGCTTTGTTTTCGGACCGCTGGTCGAAAATCCCGATGATATGGTTAAGCTCTTTGGTCCCAAAGCCGCATTCATTTTTGCCTTTCGCGTTGTTCCGACAATCATTTTTGTCTCCAGTCTGGTAAGCATTTCTTACTATCTGGGACTGATGCAGCGGGTTGTCCAGGTAGTGGCGCGGGTAGTGGCATTCTTAATGGGTGCCAGTGGTTCCGAAGCGCTATCCAACGCTGCTAGTGTGTTTGTTGGACAGGTTGAGGCTCAACTGCTGATTCGCCCGTACGTTGCCACCATGACCATGTCCGAACTGCTCGCTTCGATGACCGGATCTATGGCATGTGTGGCCGGCGGTGTTCTTGCTGTTTATATCGGTATCGGTATTAAGGCCTCTTACTTGTTGACTGCAAGCATCATGGCCGCGCCTGGTGGACTCGTGATCGCAAAGATCGTTTGGCCAGAAACGGAACCGTCGATGACTAAGGGCAAAGTGCAAATAGAAGTGAAACGCACCAACGCTAATCTCATCGATGCCGCTGCCCATGGTGCCTCCGATGGACTGCGGATTGGATTGAATGTGGTGGCGATGCTGATTGCATTTATGGCTTTGATTGCTATGGGAGATGGCGTATTCGGCTTGCTGGGCGGGTTCCTACACAGAGCAGGAGTGCCTGATTTCCTGGGATTGAGTCTCGAGCACCTTAAAATGATGGACTTGTTGGGTTTGTTGTTCTCACCAGTGGCTTATGTGATGGGCGTGCCTTGGTCTGATGCTCACGTAGTCGGAAGACTGATGGGCGAGAAAATGGTAATCAACGAGTTCGTCGCATACACAGAGTTGTCTGCGATGCTGAAGGGGCTTTCTGATGTGCATATCTCTCAGCACGCAGAAACAATCGCTACCTTTGCCTTATGCGGCTTTGCGAACTTGAGCTCCATTGCTATTCAAGTCGGTGGAATCGGCGAAATTGCCCCGTCCAGGCGAGCCGATTTGGCCAGGCTTGGCGTCAAAGCTTTGATCTGCGGAACGATGGCTAGTTATTTGTCAGCAACGCTGGCAGGATTGTTGCTTTAGACTGGATTGTTTGTTCAGATAAGATTGAGGAAATTCAGGTGTCGGAAGCTCAGGATACAACGCTTAGCGGTTACAGCAAACCAGACAAAAATGCTGTCTTGCCAAGTATTGTCAGGAAAGTGATTTGGACTCTAGTCAGTTTGCTTGGTGCCTTTTCGCTGGGCATGATTGCCTTTGCTCAGGGAGAGCATGTTAACGCTGTCTGGCTGGTAACGGCAGCAGTTTCAACGTTCTGCGTTGGCTATCGTTTCTACAGCAAATTTATTGCTGAGAAAGTTTTTGAACTAAATGACTATGTCACTACTCCTGCGCAAAAAATAGATGACGGTAAGGATTTCGTGCCGACCCACAAGTGGGTTTTGTTCGGGCATCACTTTGCCGCGATTGCTGGTGCGGGACCTTTGGTGGGCCCGATTTTGGCTGCTCAGTTTGGCTTCTTGCCAGGCACTTTGTGGATTATCGTGGGCGTTGTTCTGGCCGGTGCTGTGCAAGATTTTGTCATTCTTTGCTCATCAATGCGCAGAAATGGGCAATCATTAGGAAAGATGGCGAAGGAAGAAATTAGTCCTCTGGCGGGCGTTGTTGCTCTGGTCGCTATCCTCCTAATCATGATGATACTGATGGCGGTGCTTGCCCTGGTAATCGTCAATGCCCTCAAATCCAGCCCCTGGGGCGCTTTTACATTATTGATGACGGTGCCAATTGCCATATTTGTCGGCATCTATATGCGGTTTATCAGACCACATCGCGTCCTGGAAGGATCGCTGATTGGAGTGGCGCTCACGATTCTTGCGGTGATCGCCGGGAAGTGGGTGGCCGCTGATCAGACCCTGGCACCGCTTTTTACTTTGGATGGTGTCCAATTATCCATTGCCATTATGATTTATGGATTTGTGGCTTCGGTCTTGCCTGTGTGGGTGCTTTTAGCACCTCGCGACTACCTTTCTGCCTTCCTTAAAATCGGCATTATAGGTATGCTCGCGGTCGGAATTTTGTTCTTGCGACCCGATCTCCAAATGCCCCGGCTGACAATTTTTACCAACGGGCAGGGACCTCTTTTCTCGGGATCTATTTTTCCGTTTTGTTTCATCACTATTGCTTGCGGAGCAATTTCTGGATTTCACGCCCTTGTTTCTTCCGGCACAACTCCCAAAATGATCTGGCGAGAAACCCACGCCCGCCCGATCGGCTATGCGGCAATGTTGTGCGAAGCGACAGTGGCAATCATGGCGGTGATATCGGCTTGTGTGATCACTCCGGGCGTTTACTTCGCGATCAACAGTCCTAAAGGAGTTGTCGGCGCCGATCCGATCGCTGCCGTGGCGGCGATAAGCTCATGGGGATACCCTGTCTCCGTTTTGGAGATGCAGAACTTGTCGACTGCAGTGGGCGAGACAACACTCATGGGTCGCACCGGAGGCGGACCAACCTTGGCGGTTGGCATGGCGCATATATTTGCAAACGCTGTGCACTCAACCGGATTGGGTACTCTTGATCTTTCCTTTTGGTATCACTTCGCGATCATGTTCGAGGCACTCTTCATCCTAACCTGTTTGGATGCCGGCACAAGAGTTGGAAGATTTCTGTTGCAGGATTTTCTTGGACTGGCCTGGAAAAGATTGGGCGAGACAAGTTGGTATCCCGCCATCATCTTGAGTTCGCTGCTAGTGGTTGGCGGGTGGGGCTACTTCCTGTACCAGGGGGTCATCGATCCTCTTGGTGGCATAAATAGCTTGTGGCCTTTATTCGGTATTTCCAATCAATTGTTAGCAGTGGTGGCACTTTGTGTTGGCACGACGGTGATTGTTCGCATGAACAAGAAAAAATACATGTGGGTCACGATTGCACCGCTCGTCTGGCTTTTGAGTGTCACTCTAACCGCTGGGTATTTGAAGATATTTAGTCCATTGCCTAAATTAGGTTTCCTTGCGCACGCGCATATGTTGGAACAGAAGTTGGCTAGTAATTTACTTCCTGCGGCCGAGTTGAAGACAACACCTGTTCTTATTTTCAACGACTATCTTGACGCCGCCCTCGGTGCTATCTTTGTCGCTTTGGTGATGGTTATTTTATTCGAATCAATTCGGGTTTGGATTAACCCGAAATCCGTTCTGCCAAGGAAAGCGCAGCCGGAAGAACTCGTTTTAGCTGAAGGTTTAAGCACAACACAGAGTCGCGATTTTGGAGGCTTCGACGGTCCGATGAAATGTTGCTGATATGAGTGGTGAAGAAGACTTTGAACTTGTGTTGAGAGCCGAATTAGAATCTGCTGAACATGTCGTTTGGCGAACTCAACCTAATGTCGATGCAGTGCGCGGTTCGCTGCTTTCCTATTCTGTGTTGTGGTTGTCTGGGCTGTTTATGTTGGGGGCCGGCGTAATGCGCACCGCCTCTGATGACTCGAGAGTGTTGACCGGATTGATTGTTCTTCTTGTCATTGTGGCATTTGCGGGCACTCTTGAGCTGATCTTCGTTCCGCGTCGAGCCGGTCGAACGATTTATGTGCTGACGGATAGGCGAGTCTTTTCGTTGTGCGTGACTAGAAGATTTTTTAAACAACAAGATGCTAACTATCATGACAAGCAAGTTTTGCGAGTTAGCAAATATTCGACAGCTTTCTTCTACATGTCGAATCTTCCTTCGCAAATAATGTTCTGCATTCTTGCCTACGATGTCGCTATAGCGCTCCTTCGGTCATTTGATGCGTTCATCGCCATCGGCTTCGCTATGACGCTTCTGGGCTGGCTACAGCCTTGGTTGCAAGACATGCGTTTGCCGTTGCCGAAATACAGAGACGCGCCGCGCACTTTTTATTCTATCGGCGATTTGTTTGTTTTTCTGGAGTCTTTCCGCCTCGAGGAAATTGCTGAGTTTATTTATCGAAAAGGACGCGAGAACACCTTTAATGCCTTTGTGATTTCGAAGTCATCCGGCTGTATTAGAATGAGAGCCATCCCCGATGTAAAACCTGTTGAGCTGGCGTTAGCGAAGGTACCCAAGACATGAGAACTACACTTATTTCCGGCAAGTTCATTGAATTAATCACAGGAGTTTTGCGTGGTAGATGATGTAGCCAACATGCTGCCGGATATCCCAAATCTTGTTCGCCTTTGCAAAGCTATAGCGATGCTGGATGCAATTCTCTGTCAAGAGTGGGAGTTGAGATATTACTCGTTCAACTCTATGTGGAATAAGGATGATCAAAGCGAAATGATGGCTTCCATGCGCGATGGCTCAGGGGAGCATTATTTCATTTGGTTTATGCGAGAGGGTGCCGCAATCAAGGGCTTTGCCCGAGAGTCGGTACTCAATCCCGTCAACAATGATGGTGCCCCATATCCAGAAGTGTTTGCCGACTTTCCCCAAGAACTCTCTTACTTTCTGCGCGAGGCAGCTTTTGCGATCGAGGATACGACATTTTGCTATTGGCGACGTCAGGGAGATCTAGCCTGGCACTCGGGCGATATTTCGTTTCCTACCACAGCTGGTGCTGACCCTGATGGTTCACGTAACTTGCTTAGAATTCTGGATGGACGTCCAGAGACATACGTCGACTACGCTCGCGACTACTATGAACTCGAGATTGACGAGGCGGATGTGCACCATATTTATCAATTAAAGCCATTAAACGCAGATTTGTTACTTCGCCTGCAGAGTGATCGAAAGCTCGATGATTTCGCCGAAGAAATTAAAGAAATTGGCTACATCCGAGGGACATAACAACTTTGCGCAACAAGAATCGCGCGTCAGGCGGTGAATGGTACGTGGATTCCAGGAAGATGGGCCGGCAAAGATGCCGGCACTTCCCTGGGTTAATCTAAATTCTGCCGAGCATGTTGCGCAGTCCACCTGTTAGACCGCCGCCGTATGAATTACCGAACATACCTCGGTTTCCATAACTATTTCCGAAACCATTGTTCCCGTAGTTGTTATAACCATTTCCCATCATCGAATTCTGGTTCATGAGTGAGTTCAACAAACCACGTCTTTTGTGTTTGTGTCGGCGTCGTTGGCACATGCCCCCGTTGTTCATCCCCATCATTCCATTGTTACTGGCGAAATTCATGCCATTGTTTGCGAAGGCGCTGGCTCCGTATGGAGTCCCGTTCGCAAATGGAGTTGCTGTGTATGGGTTGCTGCCGGCATTGGCAAATGGCATCATCCCGTGACTTGATGCCCCGTTAAATTGTCCACCGTTGTTTCCAAATTGGCTCATCATGCCATTTTGATTGCTGCCATCATTGTAATAGTGATGATTTCTGCTCAAGGCTGCGGTTGGCATGATCAAAGCCAAAAGTGCTGCCGCCGGTAAAAACGCCTTCCAGTTCATATTTTCCTTCCTTTGACACTGTCGCTCATTGGTTATTATCCAGGCGAGTTCCGCCCCATTCGAGGTGGTATGTACATCTAACACCTCTTTCCGTGGATCTTGCGTGAAGTGCTTTATTTCTGTTTGCCAAACTAAAAGGCGACACCGAGCAACGGTATGTCAGCTCATTACACTTATCTGTTTTTAGTGACCAATTGAGTTTATAGCTACAACTGCGATCACCAATACTTCGAGAACGATCGTTAACAAGACGGAGAATATGGTGCCAAGTGTGAGCAGGACTGGTCCGTAATTAGCGGCTTTTTCTTTCCAGCACGCACGTGCCACCACTTCAGCTGGCGTTCCAAGTGTGTAGCAAATATTGGCGAAGACCATATAACACAGCGCGCAAGTCAACGTGGCTAGAGGAGTTATTCCAAACAGCGTCAAAATCAATATTGACGGCAAACCAGCTAAGCACAAGGCGACGTTATAGAGCGGTCTTCGCCATTCCCACCACACTAAAATTGAAATGATGGATCGCGGTTCTTGCGGAACTTCAATTACTTTCTGAAGTAACTTGGAACCACCCTTGGTGCGCGCCCCTTTTTCAAAAGTCTGAATTAGTGTCTGTAATTGTTCGGGAGTTGATTGTTCGAGCACTCTAAAGAATTCGTCGACAGGTAGGTCGCGCATGACCTTGTCTGGGTCTGTGATGTCTTGGGAAATACTATCAGTTTGGATTGTAGGTTGAACTTGTGCAGGACTTTGCTGGGAAGGTGCGGCGTTTGCCTGGCCTACCGACTTGCCTACCGATTCGCTCCCTGTGTCTTGTGACACATCCGGATCAACATCTGGATCGGAATCAGTAACCACAAGCTTGATTTTGCGTGCGGTGGAGGTTTCGTCCAAGTTGACTGAATATTCGTTCGTCATTATTCTTCCGCGCTGGATCTTTTCTAGCATAACCCCTAGAGCGGGTAAGTGCACGATCAAGACCGCTCAAAAGATCACGACATGAAACGAACGAACGCGAGACCATGACGATATGAAAGTCAGACTGGTGTTCTACGAGCCCGTAACTAATACGTAAGATTTTTGACTCTACGATTGCTCTAAGTAATTCGATACTTACGCACACACGAGTATTTTGCGGTAATGGATCTGTAATCTTACGCGACTCCAACTCTCGCAATTTATGATGCTATTAGCACAACGATGTGACTGAATCAGTCCACAACGGAGCACTTATGATTAAACAGCTTTTGGCAATTATCTTTATCTATATTTGCACCGCGATAGCGTGGGGAATTCTCGGCGCTACCGTTCTACAAAGAACCTATTCGTCGGATAGCGCGAATGGAGAGCGCGTCAATCAACTCTGGGGAACGGCACAGAATCAAGCTGCTCCAACTTTTTACTACGAAACGAAGAAACAGGTTAAACAGACTTCTGTAAAAGACAATAAGACCGTCACCGAAGTGGTCACAGAAACTGAAAGGCATTATGTGCCCGTGGAAAAGAGCAATATCAAAGCAGTAATAAATCTGGAGCATCGAAAGAAAGGCCTGCTCTGGTATTCCACCTATAAAGTTCATTTTACTGGTGGCTATCAAGTTACGAATCCAACGTTGCAAGCGCTGACTTTGCGGATCGATTTTCCATTGCCAGCGCAACAGGCGATTTATGATAACTTCCAATTAGTTTTAGGAGGAAGAAGCATCAGTAACATATTGCCCGCCGGCAATCAGCTATCTGAAAACTTCCACATTGAGCCGAGTAAGACTGAGCCGATTGAAATTTCCTACGACTCGCAGGGGCTAACAACCTGGCGCTACAGCTTTGGTTCGAACGTCAATCAAGTCAAAGATTTCTCAATGGATATTGTCACTGATTTTGACGCAATTGATTTTCCCGAAGGAAGCATGTCGCCGACAGAGAAGAAAAAAGTGTCGAGCGGGTGGGAGCTTAGTTGGCGTTACAAGAATCTTCTCACTGGTTACGACATTGGTGTGAAGATGCCCGAGAAGCTGAATCCCGGACCTTGGGTAAGCAAAGTCACCTTCTTCGCGCCGGTATCACTCTTTCTCTTCTACTTCATTTTGTTTGTCTTCACGACTATAAAAGGCATTCGCGTTCATCCGATGAACTACTTCTTCATCGGAGCGGCTTTCTTCAGCTTCCATCTGCTCCTTGCCTACATGGTTGACCATATCTCAGTCGATCTCGCTTTTGCGATTAGCTCGCTGGTCTCCATCTTCCTGGTGGTGTCATATATGAGGCTCGTGGTGTCGAATAAGTTTGCGTTTATAGAAGTTGGAATTTCTCAACTCATATATCTGATCCTCTTCTCGTATACTTTCTTTTTTGAACAGTACACTGGGCTGGTGATCACAATCATGTGCGTTTTGACGCTGTTCGTAATGATGCAGTTCACCGGACGCATTGACTGGTCCGAAGTTTTCCGGCGAGCGTCAACGAAGAATTCTGGAGAAAAGGTGAGTGTTTGATAACCGGAAATAAGGTGAGTAGTGTAATCAAGCATTCGCCTGCTGGCAGATTTCTGGTCCAGTTCTGGACTTGCAGGACTTCTGGTAGTATTAAATCAGCTTAGCGGTTCACATTAGTGAAGCGGTCGCGCCAATTCGATTCCAGTGAACATTGATTATGGCCAAAATACTCCTAATTGAAGACGATGAAGAGCTAGCGGAGACTGTATCAAAGTGGCTAAAACTCGACCGACATTCTGTCGAGGTAGTACATGATGGAAATGATGGTTTGGCTTTCGCTCTGGGAGCCAGCTACGAAATTTTAATCGTTGACGTGTCACTTCCTGGGCTAAATGGGTTTGAAATTTGCCGGCAATTTCGTGCAAGCGGTAGCAAGGTGCCAGTGATTATGTTGACGGGTAAGACCGAAATTGATGACAAAGAGACTGGTTTTGAATCTGGCGCTGACGACTATCTCACCAAGCCATTCAGCATTCGCGAGTTAATAGCAAGAATTAAGGCGCTTTTACGCAGACCTAGAAATTTCGAGAACGATATTTCAGTCGGTCATCTCACGCTCAACTCAACTCTAAGACGAGTGTTGAAGAACGGTGATGCCATAACTTTACTGCCTATCGATCATGCAGTGCTGGAGTTTCTGATGAGGCATCCGAATGAAGCCTTTTCAGCTGAAACACTTATATCCAGAGTTTGGCCAACAGATAAATTTCCTTCCGCAGATGCGGTTCGATCATCGATCAAACGCATCCGCGCAGTGATCGATGAGGAGGGACAACCTTCTCTCATTGAAACTATTAGCAAGGTAGGATACAGGATAAATCGTCCCGACTAGTCGGTTGATTCGCTTGCTTGACGCGGAATTTCAAACCAAAAGGAGCTTCCTTTGCCGGGTTCGCTCGTCACTCCTATTTGTCCCTTGTGCGCCTCTACGATGCTTTTGCATATGGCTAGTCCCAACCCGCTGCCTTGCTTCTCTGTTTTGTCGATCGGGTTTACTTGTTGAAAGCGTTCAAAAATGCCGGCTAGCTGATCTTTGGGAATGCCCCGCCCCTCGTCGTTGACAGACAAACGTGTATATGTTTCAGTTTGGACTTCACCGATAACTATTTTGGACCTGTCGCTTGAGAATTTTATTGCGTTGCCTAAAAGGTTGATCACAACTTGCACCAACCGATCTGCATCGCCGATCAGCTCATAATTCGTGGAGGGAACTATGATCGTTATTTCTTTTGATTTGCTTAAATCGAGCACAGCTTCGACCGCCTTCGAAACAATTTCCTTCGTGCTGGTCACGTCCAGCTCAAGCGAGACGTGGCCTGCCTCCATCTTCTCGATTTCCAAAAGTTGATTGATCAACGAGAGCGAAAACTTTAAATTTCGATGGGCTCGATCCATGTACATCCGAACCTGATCATCCAGAGTGAAGTGATCCGAACTAACTAACTCAATCGCCGCGAGCACCGAATGTAGTGGCGTACGAAGGTCGTGGCTAATCATCGATGCAAATTCTTGTTTCATGCGCTCTAGTTGTTTTCGCTCTGATATATCAGACACGACGCAATAGAGCGAGCGCTGTTCATCTGACCATGTTGCCGACCATGCCGTCTCACTGGCAGTGCCGTCTGCTCTGATAATCTGCGTTTCAAATCGGGCGTCGGTTTTGTTTTGAATGGCTAAAAGCAAAGTCGCTCTGACTCCCGCTTTATCTTCATCGGCAAGTAGTTCGAGAAAGCGTTTTCCGATTAAAAGATTTGCCGGAAAGCCCCATAGTTTGTTTGACGCGTCGTTAATATCCGTGAGACGCATGTCTTTGTCGAGTGAGCAGATTATTTCGGATGCGTTGTCTAGAATGGCACGTTCTTTCTGTCGCAGAACCGTAAGATCTTTGTACATCTGATGATAGATTTCATCAATCTGCGCCAGCTCGTCAACGCCTGGTACGTGATCTGCGGGCGGCTCTCCGGCTGCCATTGAGGTCGTATTATTCATCAGCATCTTCAATCTTCTACTTGTGCTGACATTGAAGTATGCAGTTAAACAACCCGCCAGGAGAACGCTCGCCAGCAGAGAAAGTTGGATAACTTGTTTTAGCTGGCGATCGTATTTTTCAAAATATTCTTGATTCTCTTTTTGTACTGTGGTTTGGATGCCGGACAATTCGTCGGTCATCGCAAACATTTTGTTGAAATCACGGTTTGCCGCAGCGATCGCCTTAGCCGCCTGAAGCTTGTCTTCTTCCATATCAAATTGCTGTGATGTCGTGAATTCTTCGTCAAGGTGGTGCCCGATCCTTTCCAGTTCATTCCATTTTTCATACTCTGTTTTCTCGTTGACTGACAGCGCCTTGAGCATAGAAATTTCATCCCGGGCCTTATTTGCCAGCGCTTTTTCTTGATTAGTCATTTGCTCCGCCGTCAGCATTCGCCGCAGCGCTATGAGGGTGGCGCGTCGAACGAAAATGGACATTAGGCTGGTAAGGTGTGCGCCTAAATCGCGCGCGTGGGCAGACTTTGTGCGGGCATCCTGAACATTAGCAATGAGATTTAGCAGAACACTGACAATTATCAGTTCGAATACAACTGGTATCGCTACCAGTAGTAACACCTTTTTAGTCAGGCTCAAAGCCACTGAATCGCCGCCTCAACATGCATAGAAATGCTAGCAGAACACTAGCATTTCTATGTGCCACAGAGAGGTTGGTAATCTATTAGAGTCCGAATATGCTGAGCGGATCTGGAAGCCCAGGAAGACCGGGAAGTCCAGGGAGACTCGGAAGCCCAGGAAGCGAAGGCGTTTGGTCGCCCGATCCACTATTGGATCCAGGAAGTCCTGGAAGGCCAGGAAGACCGGGAAGTCCAGGGAGACTCGGAAGCCCAGGAAGCGAAGGAGTTTGATCACCCGATCCACTACTGAATCCAGGAAGTCCTGGAAGCCCAGGAAGTCCTGGAAGTCCAGGGATTTGCGGAAGCCCTGGGAGCGAAGGAGTTTGATCTCCCGAACCACTACTGAATCCAGGAAGTCCTGGCAGCCCAGGAAGCCCAGGGAATTGGGGCAATCCAGGGAGCTGTATGCCGGTCTGTGGAGTCGTTCCGTCAATTGGGGTGGTAGAGCCGATAGTCGGGGTGATAGAGCCGTCAGTCGGGGTGGTAGAGCCGGTGGTCGGAGTGATCGAGCCGTCAGTCGGGGTGGTAGAGCCGGTGGTCGGAGTGATAGAGCCGTCGGTCGGGGTGGTAGAGCCAGTGGCCGGAGTGATAGAGCCGTCGGTCGGGGTGGTAGAGCCAGTGGTCGGAGTGATAGAGCCGTCGGTCGGCGTGGTAGAGCCGTCGGTTGGAGTGGTAGTGCCGGAGGTATCAGGGCTTGTTCCGCTAGCGCCTCCTTGAATCATCTGATCGATCTCAGTGACAAGGCTCGAAAGCAGCGCTTGAAATTGCTGCATGTCTCCGTTGGCTAGAGCTTGAAGTGCTTGACCGAGCGTTGATTCGATTTGTTGGAGTGGGGTTTGGGGCTGTGAAGGGGGACAATCGCTGGATGGAGAAGGTGGACAAGGTGAGTCAGAAGGGCTACTACTACTGCTACTACCGCTTGAAGAATCGCTTGGACTGCTGGCTGAAGATGATGAGTCAGAAGGGCTGCTGCTAGATGGACTGTTTGCACCGCTGTCACTTGGAGAATTGCTCGTGCTATTGTTCGAGCCCGACAAATCATTCAAATTTTTATTGGCGTCTTGCAGCCATTCGTTAGCTCGAGCAGGATCTCCTTGTTTGAATGCATCTTCAGCGCGATGAATTTCCGATGCTGCGTCGATCAATTGAACCGGAACTGAGGGATTATCGTTGACGACGCCTGCTCCCTGCTGGCTTTGCTGATCGCTGCCATACAATTGCCCTGTTGTACCAAAATCGAGAGTGTTCACGTCAGATGACCGCTGAGAAGAAGAATCATTTGATCGACTGGGGTGCTGACGCAGAAGTGAAACTACATCGAATTCTG
Source organism: Candidatus Melainabacteria bacterium (assembly GCA_003153555.1). Lineage (GTDB taxonomy): Bacteria > Cyanobacteriota > Vampirovibrionia > Obscuribacterales > Obscuribacteraceae > PALSA-1081. The sequence continues at coordinate 72,856 of PLZS01000091.1, forward strand.
GTTTTGCGTTGGTAAGTGGTTCATGATTCGTCGAGGTTGCGTCGGAGGTGGGACGCGGCGAAAAGGTAGAAGTCATTAGAGCGGCTCCTTGTGGATTCGGTTTTTAGTAAACGAGGTCCGAAGGGACTTCGCTTTCAACTCTACGAAAAAATGTGTCGAAACAATGTCAACGTGCAAACCGATCTTTCGTTCGGCTGCCTAACAGCGGATTGCCCCTGGGGGTGACACCACACTGGCACCACAGACGATGCCATTCATATGCGTCAGTGGCATTTGCAGTTTGGATTGGGAAAGCGTTCGGGGTCTAGTCCCTTTGAAAATGGGGATGCTTGGGCGTATTTAGGGGGAATTACAAATTTTCCCCGTGCGATCGATGTACTATAATTGAACTCTTCGACAAACCATTGTCCAATCGAGCAAAAATTCTGATTGCGAGGAAATTACATGACTGACGATCAGCACGAAAAAGCAAAACACGACTCGATCGATTTCGTGGAAACTGTAGAGGAGGAAATCGAAGCGAGGGGAGTGGTTTTGCAAGTCACTGTCAAAGGATCTTCTTGGTTTACAGGAGAAGCCGCTTTGACCAAAGCGGCTGAAGTGGCCAAACTTGTCGATGCTCTCCGTGGTGCTGGTCTTGTAGAACAGACCATCTCGGTGCGGTCTATTGCCCTTCAACAAACAAGTGGAGTGATTGGTAAGTCATCTAGTGCCAGTTACACGCTCAAGATAAAGTGCGACAATCTCGAGCTATTGCCGGAAGTTCTCGGGGCCATTACAGGAGCCAAGAATGTGACGCTCGACTCTATGCAATGGACTTATGGTGACATGTCGGAAAAAGAAGCAGAATGGGCCGCTAAGGCGGTTGAGCAAGCGAACCGTAAGGCTGCACGTATCGCACAGGCGATGCAATGTGATCTTGATGGCTTGTCGCAATGCTCCGTCGCGTCATTGGACCTAGCCGTCCCTATGAGAGGCTTTGGCAGACCATCTGAGGATTACGAGCCTTCCGCGAGAATGAGCAGAACGGTAAATATCGGGACTTCGCTAGTGCACACGAAGATGGCCGGTGTGCGCCTAACGCTCAGGTACAGAGTAGCTAAACGGATCTAGTGTGGAGCACCACCTGGAGCGAAGCGAGCCTCGAATAAAAAGGCGAATCGCTATCGAGAGGAACGAATTGTGAAGATGGCACTAAATATGGTGCTTTGGCGCTTGTGGAAAATGAAAGTGCTTTGGCGTGGTATAGGAATATGCTTCGCTATTCTGATGGCGCTCTATGCTCCGTTGTCGTCGCTGGCAGATACCAAGAATCCTGAATGGATCTTGCATCAAAAGCAACGAGATAGTGGCAAACAAACTGTCTACATCACAGCCGATGCGCTCAAAATTGTGAGTGACGAATCTGGCTATGAAGTGGTGGCTCGTGCTCCCGCGTGGGATGTGATTATCTATCGACCTGATAACAAACTTGGAATGAAGATGACTGTTCTTGGCTTTCGCAAGTTTTCGCCGTTTGGTCCGTTGCTTGCACGTGGTGTTTCATCGTCGTTTGATACCGAAGGACCAGACACCATAGCTGGTGTTAAGGCTCTTAAATTGAAAAAGTCGAGTGGAGCAGAACTTTGGCTGGCATCGGAAATTAAAGCGGCCCCTGAAATATCGGATTTGTTGCAGAGTTACAATCGCTTTCCTGTTCCAGGTATACCCTTGAAATATCGTGCTAGGACTGACTCTCCGGAAAAGGCGCTCCAGGCTAAAAAGCTTGTAGTCGAGACATTTGATTCTCAAAAAATTTCACGAGTAGACAAAGATTTTGAATATCCTACTCCTAAGCGTTGGGTAAAAACTCAGTCAGAAATATTGTCGTCTGCAGCTAAGACGAACGAACTGAATTCGATCATGGAAGACTTGGGAGTTGGATCTAAGCTCGGAAAGTAGCTCTCTAATTGAAACAGGGGTCCAAAATGCGATGAATGCGATTAGGGCTGAACAGAATCAGTTCCCACAAGGCAGCGCTGTAACCATCTAAGACCGCTACACCAATCTTCTCATCCAATTGTCTGACTGTCTGCATAACATCTAACATCGATACGGTGCTGGCACCACGCTCGATGGCACAAGCAGTTGCGTGCAATCGCGCCAGAGCCAGCAACAGTGCAAGGTGATGATATCCCGCGATTACACTTAGTTGCGCAAAGCCGCCACCGAAATACCACTTGCCGAATATTCTTGAATAGATGAATCGAGTAAACAGATCATCGATTGCGGGATCTTGAGACCAAGGAAATTCAGTCAGCGTTTCGAATAAATAACTTTTGTTTGCGACCTTGAACGCAGGCGGTTTTAGCATAAGTTCAGCGGCGAATTTGATACCATTGAAATGAACATCTTTGTTCTTTAATTTTGGATTGTTTGGAAAATATAGAGCAAATAATCCGGCGAGAAAAGCTTTGTCCATCTTGTTCGGTGTAACTGCTGCGGATGCTTTTGGTGATGGCAGATCTTTGAACAGCGCTTCAGATCCTGCATATATTTTGTCTTTGATCGTCGCACCTTGAACAAATGCTTCCAACAATTTAGTTTCGAGAGCGAGATATTCGTCCCAACTAATTGGTTTATCAGTTGCGAGTTTGACCTTATCCCAAATGATGCCGCCTTCGTCATATACGGTGTTGTAAACGCGCAACTTCTCTTTGAGCGTGTCTAGCTGCTCGGTGAGTGGGGTGCCAACGTTTCCTAGAACGGCGTTGCTTCTGAAGCTTACTGTTAAGTAGATGCCAGAAGGTGTTCGATTGAATGAATAAGGAAAGAGTCCGCAGATTAGTGGCTTGACTTCTTCGCCATATTTACCGTGGATGTGACAGAGCTTGTTGACCAGAAATGGGCAATGACCGTCGGAGGTCGACTTGATTGCATGCGTATAGTTGGTATTGGCGCTTTCTTTGGCGCTCAATTTTCGATACTGCTTACTCCAATCAAATTGAGGCAGGTCTTTGCTGAAGTCTATTGCCGAGACCCGGTCATAGTCTTCCTCGGTCATGGGCACGGCAACTCCATAGCAGCATCTGCCGCAGCCGGAGCAGCTGTAATTTATTCCTTCTGGAATATGAAGGGAGTTGCCTTCAACTTCGATGGTTTTATGAGTGGACGAAAGAGTCATTATTTTGTCCGAATAGAGTATCCGAATGATAACAGGTCGGCCATTCTTCCGCATTAGTCTTCGGCTGCTTAAAGACAGGTGCCAGTATGCTTTCTAGCGAGGATTGTTCCATACCAGTAGGTAATTCGAAACGTAGGGAGCGTACCCTGTTTTCGAAAAGAGAATGATACCGTATACAGTGCTACATTTTTTACGTGCAACACATTGTATCTTTTTCGTTAAAGTTTAGATCGAAATCCGATCAGCCTCGAGTCCGTTACGCGCCTGGGGTGTACGCCCCGGCACCCCGGACGTACATCCCACACGTAGGTGTAGCATCCATGGATTGTGCACCGCTGGCGGTGTTTGTTTCTGGCAAAAAATGCTTGACCAAATTGTTGTTATCGGTTAACTTGTAAATAGCAGGGTGGAGCAGTGGCTGTGCTCGTCGGTCTCATAAGCCGAAGATCGTGGGTTCGAATCCCATCCTTGCGACCATTGCGGATTTGGCACATTGGTTGTGCTCCAGTTTTCCAAACTGGCTAAAAGAGTTCGATTCTCTTATTCCGCTCCATCTCGAAGGACTAGAAGACCGTGATTACCTCGTTACAGCATTCAGGCACAATTGGACGCCGCATTAATCGGCAGACGTCCATGGGCGTGCGCATGCAGACAGTAACGACCAACACCAAGGATCACGGACATGAAACTTCCAAATCTAGAAACAACGCAAATAAGACCGCCCTCGCCAACGCGTAACAACCTGGGAGCGCCGGCATCCTTGCCGGCATCTAGCCTAAACTTCCGGGGATGCATGTTACCGAGGCTGGCGAGGGGGTCTTGCACACTCCTTGTGGTGAGTTCGATTCTCACCGTCTCCATAATTTTCATGGCAAGCCGCTCTGCGGCAACTTCTAAGACTACTCACTCTCAACAGGAACTAGCATCATGATCCGCTCGTTACGAAATAGAACAGCAATTAAACGCTCCTCCAATAGAGGCTCAGTCTCGTGCGTGCACTCTATTTCCGTAACCATCAGCACCAAGGATCAAGATCATGTTTCAACAAACCAAACAAGAACGAAAAGGAAAAGGACGACAGTGTCCGCGGCTTGACGCCTACCAGGGGCTATTTAAGGCGCGTGGCGATGTCCTAAATCATGCCTTCGTGCCTCAATTGGTACAGGAAGAATCTTGTAAATTCTTATTTGTCAGTTCGACTCTGACCGAAGGCTCTGGCCTCATAACTCAGCCGGTAGAGTACGCGCCTTTTAAGCGTCGATGCGTTGGTTCAAGTCCAACTGAGGTCATTTTTCGCCTTGTAGTTCAGTGGACAGAGCAGCTCGCTTCTAACGAGAAAGCCCTTGGTTCGAATCCAAGCAAGGCGCCCAATCCCCCATTAGCTCAGTGGACAGAGCACGATGTTACGAGCGTCGGTTGTCGCAAGTTCGAATCTTGCATGGGGGTCCAACTTCCGTTGGCGCAACTGGTAGCGCAAGTTCCTTACAAGAACGAGGTTGAACGTTCAAATCGTTCACGGAAGAAATATTGCACAGTAGCTCAATCGGTAGAGCGCCCCGCCGTTAACGGGTCGGTTATAGGTTCGATTCCTATCTGTGCAGCCATTGTGGACGGTAAGCGAATTGGAAAGCGGCTTGTCTTGAAAACAGGTGCCCGCGAGGGTTGCAGGTTCGAGTCCATGCACCGTCCGCCATTTTTAAATCTACGCACTGAGGAGATTTTTCATAATAGGTAAAACGCTATGCAACGCGGACACTCTGCACACGGATGCAACACGGAGAAATTGCACAGAAAGCTAACAAACTCAAATGCGCACGAAAAGCACAAAGGTCGTGCAGGTGCTTGATAAGCGCTTGGTTCTAGGTTCGAATCCTAGTTCGTGCAAATTTTTTCAGATCCGATGTTGACGGGGGTGATGTGCTTCGCTGAGCTGCACATCTTTATGCTACTTCGCCATCAACTGTCATCGTGACCTTTTTTCCTAGTTTGTGCAACCACTTCATAAGCATGTCGACGGTGAATTTCTCAATTTTTCCGCTAAGCAGATCAGATACTCGCGGTTGTGCAACGCCAAGGGCTTTCGCTGCTTGAGCTTGAGTCCAATGTCGTAGATTGATCACCTGCTCAATTTCGATCATAAGTTGCGAGCGTGCTAACAAATTTATCGCTTCAGATTCGCCGATTCCAAGATCACGGAAGACATTGTCAGAGCTTTCAAGAAAGGTGACTTCGTTAACGGTTTTTTCTTTCAAGTTTTTCGATTTCCGCATAAGCTTTCCTCGCGATTTTTAAGTCATTTTCTGGCGTCTTTTGTGTCTTCTTTTCGAAAGCGTGCAATACATAAATCACATCGTTGAATTTCGCTGCGTAGATAACCCTGTGTTCATGCGGATCATGAAGACGTATTTCTTTCACTCCAGACCCAATTGTTGGCTATTGGTTTCCAATCACTTGGTTCGTGTCCTTCCTGAAGTCGTCTAACCTGAAAGCCAGCTTCGCGCATGGCAATCTTTGGAAAGTCCTTCAGCCGAGAGAAGCTAGTTCCAAGCGAGCGCACTTGTTTCACAGGGTATTATACAAAATTTTGTATAAGCTGAGCGGTTGAGATTGGTCAAAGGCTGAAGATTTATCTGTCTTCTGCGGCGCAGGCGGTCGTCTTGGACATAGTTTTGCGAAGGTACAATTTGGCAACAAACGTCCTTTATATTCTAAGTATCCCGAACCAAGGACTTGCCCGAAGTGACCTGCACCAAGCAGTCGGTGGTTCTACGCGATGATTTTTGAGGACTTACCAAATGCATAATTCAGCACAAGTTCGCGAATTTTTTAGAAAAATGGCTGACGGACTGGTACTTAATTCCGACAGTCACAATTTACTAAATGGCTCAAACGTTCTTTCTGCCGATCGTGTTAATCAAGAAACTCGAGTCAGCGAGCGCGTTCGGCAGATCAACGATTTCGGTGTTGGTTTGCCACCCCTGGCGCAAATGTAGGTAATCGCGGCAGTCAGTGTGAAGATTTTTCTGAGAGCGCAACATCTTTGTTGTGGGCGAATAGATATGCGAGCAGACCCGCTGGATATGCTTGGCGCTCTGCATAGGATCCCATGTAGCGCTGATACTCTTTTCTGGCGTATGGTTTGTATGCCTTCTGCAAGGCGTCGACATTAGCCTGTAGCGCATTTTTAACGTCTGTGACTGTTGCTTGGTCCGGTTGTGGACGTAACCACGGCTCCGCGTGTCCCGCAGCTCTTGATTCGGCTGCCTGCGTTATCTGTTTTGGGATCGTCGAAAATCCATACTCTTCTTTTATCGATTGTGGATCGGACATTACTTGATCGAGAAACCGACCAATTTGCGGTGCCTGAGCGTCCATCTGAGTCAACGAACGCCCTACCTGATCGGTAATTAGATTTGCTTTCTTTGTCCAGCTCGGTTCGTCTGGCTTGAGGTTCGCTTCCACTTGGAGCGCCTCTTGTCTCTCAGCATCGGTCATCCGCTCGCCTTGTCGCGCGGCAAGGACTCGTTCTGTAAATGGAAGACCGGCAGATAGCTGAGAGCCCACATCGCCGATTCTAACTGTTGGTGTGAGCTGTAGATGATTGAGTACGTCAACTTGTTCAGGAGTGGCAGTTTTGCCAATTCCCATTTCATCTGCTAGAAGCTTGATTCGCAAAACATCCTGACGTGAGTGCACCACTTCGTGAACAATCAATCCAAAAAAATCTGCATCAAAAGTGCAGAAACTGCAGACATTGGCAGAACGCCTTTTTCAAAAATTGCGTTGCTCAGAGGTCTTGATACCATGGCGCCAGCCAGAAACGGTACAAGGGAACCAACGCCGCTAGAAACTTGTTCAACATGCCATTGGACGCTGCCAAACTTAGCCTGACCTGGTTCGCTCAGGAACGATGATTTCTTAACCAGATCGGTTCCAGCAACTGCATCAACCACGCCCTCTACCCTTCGTACCCCTTTTGTCTGACAAACCACCCCTGACGCTACTGCGGCTTCCCCCAGAGCCAACCCTGCCCAATAGTTACCCCCAGCGCGACAAGCGCAGCGAGATCTTCTTTTGTCTCGATTCCTTCGCCTATTGTCCTTGCGCCCAGCAAGCGCGCGACACTGACAAGAGTTGAAAGAGATTTTTGTTTAGCTGGATTAGAGGATAGGTGTGATACACATCTGCTGTCGATTTTGACAATGTCCGGCTCCAGTTGAGTCAATGTCTCCAGGGAGCTGCAACCGAAACCAACATTGTCTAGCCCGATAGCGATGCCTAATTTCTGAAGCGCACGTGTCCTCTCTTTGGTCCGTTCGCACTCGGTTAAAAGCTGCCTGGCACTGAGCTCGATGCACAGGTCAAGGTCGGTGTAGCCATCAAACAAGTTGAGCAGCCTTTCTACCGGCAAGTCGTTCAAGGTTGATGGAAACAAATTGATATGGCCTATGACACCTGGCGGCAACGATTTACAGAGTAAGAGAGACATCTTTAAGCAATGCAGATCGACCAGTGTCAGAATGTGATTGCTTTCGGCTAGTCTGAACAACTCGTTAGGCATCTCGAGTGGTCCCGAGGGTCCCCTAGTTAGGAACTCGAAGCCGGCGATGCCACCATCATTCAAGTTGAAAATCGGCTGGGAGACGGTGGTAAACTCTGCCAGTCTGGACATGAGCTCTTTGAGTTCGTATCCTGCCGTTTGCTGTGTGGTGACATCAAATCCGTTTCCAACAGACAGGCGATTCTTGCCGCCTGTCTTACTTGCCTTGAGTGAAGATTTGGCCAGTTCCAGAACCTCCTCTACCGAGCACAGATTTTGTGGCAGGCAGATCAGCCCAATGCTTGCAGTGGTGCGCAACTCTGGTGCAACAGAGGAAATCGCGTGCTCAGAGATTTTCAGCCGAATACGTTCGGCCGCCTTCACCCCTTCTTCCAGTGAAGTTGCGGGAAGCAAGATGAGAAACTCATCTCCGCCAACACGGCCCAGCCAATCGGATGCCCTGACTGTTCTCCTCAGCGTCTCCGCCACATTTCTGAGAACTTGGTCACCGATATGGTGACCGTAGGTGTCGTTCACGGCTTTGAAGTTGTCCAAATCGATAAGAGCCGCCAACAGCTCTGAATTCTTGCGTTTGGCGAATGCCAGCTCGCGTGGCAGAACATTTTCCAGCCCACGACGGTTTAACAGGTCAGTCAGTGGATCCGAATTGACTAGGTCTTCCAGGTGTGCTGTTGTCTTCTCCAGTTCTGACACCAGCGACTGAAGCTCACACAGGCGAAGCTCGTAAGCAGTAACATCGCGCATGAGCGCGACGATGAGACCATGCTCGTTGGGAACCTCTAGAGAGTGGCAGCGAATATCAAGCTGCCTGAGGACACCGGATTTGTCGCAAACTGTGAATCGTTGTTCTTCATCTGGCCGGAACACATCCAAGCACATGCTTTCGCCGACCGGCTTCAATAGGGATTGAACAGGCAATCCCGTGAACTCGCTCAAAGCATAACCAAGCAATCGTTCAGCCAGATGATTTACAAATAGGATAAGGCCATCAGAGTTGAAGACAATTGCAGCATCAGGAACGTCCTGAAGCACTTTTGCAAAATGTTCATTCATAGCCGCCATTGCCGTCAATGGCTTGCGCGTCACGGTCATTTCAAAGGTATCTTCAAGGTTAAGCATGGGCGCTCCCGTGAGCAATTTGACGCGACATCTCAGCTGTTTTGCTGACGGACAGCCAATCTGTTGAAAACTCGCAGCGTCGCTCCGTTTTTATGCACCACTCTTGTTGTTGACTGCAAGATCTCTGTTCCATCAACCAATAGTTTCAATTTCGAAACTTCACCCACCGCATTCATGGACTGGTGCTGTTTGGCATTATGAATTTTTCTCAGCGTGATTTTTGCTCGCTCGGATACGTAAGGAGATTCGTGTTCAGCCAATGAGCACAGAGCAAATTCGGGCATGTGGGGATTATCCGCGAGGTTATAAAGGACGTCTAGATCATCATCTTCGACAAGTTCTGCTAATAACCAGTCAGGCGCACATCTGTTTTCCGATAGAGCTACTCGCACGGCTGGGTGCGGGTCTTTTAGAAGTTGTATCAGCGTGTCCAAAGGTGAAGACGAATTCTCAGCAACGCGACAGCGGATTTCGTATCGCACATCTTCCGCAAATTTCTGAAGAACGCTAGGGCAAGTGCGCGGATTGCCCGCAATAATGTAACTTATGCGCTGGTTGTATGGATGGGTCGAAACATCATTTTCTCTCAGTACCAATAAACTCCGGACATCATTTGGGTCGATTGTTGTATTCATTATCTTCTACCCTTGTTTCATTGATAACTTCTTACATGTTTCACTCTAAATGACAATGAACGCTTCAGGTACAGTCGCGTCTTGGTTCATAATTCGCCGTGCGGCACTGCGCTTTAGCCTTGAATTAATATCTCGCAACTCGACGTTGTCACCGAGAAAATCCGGCTGAGGTGTTGGTACAGGACCACACCATTCACGTATTCTCCCAATTTGAATTGTGGTGCTCTTAGCTAATTTGTCCATATAGCCAATGTAAGTCGCACCTTTACTGGTAAAGCATTCGTTCCCGCTTCGTTGATTGGAAGTTTGGAATTCATTTTGCTGCGTGCATACTGAAAAAAACACTTGCATCCCTCCCCTCTATTAATATCTGATGGTAAATCATGATCGTTCAGTGAATTGAGAAAGCACAATCAACACAGCAATTAACTACGTATACAATCTAGTCGCCATCAATATTACTGACATCATTCAATATGATGAACTATCACAATCAAATTCAGAGCTGAAGTTTCGGCCCAGACAGGACCAGCGGCCCAGCCAGGACCAGCGCTTGCAGCAGGATGAGAGAAGTGGTCGCTGAATTCTGATTCAGCCTAAAGGATGATATCAAATGTAAGTGTTGAGCCGATCTTGAGTTTGGGGGGCATCGATGAGGCAGCAGATATAATTGTTTGGTAATGTCAGCGGAAGCAACTTGGCGTGTGCGGTTATAGCGGCAATTCTTTCCACAAAGTCTTTGCTAAAGCTAAGCACCAAGCCGAGAGCGACCAGTATATTGACGAGCAATCCGACAATTATCACCGTAGCCAGGCGCTCGAAAAGTGCCTTTTGTATCTCTGGTGCCTTTGCCTGTACCTTATTTTCAGTCTGGACTATTTCGGCAATTAAAGGCAATACTAAAGCTCTTGAGCACGACTATGCCTGACTATGGTGAGATCGAGCGCACCGCCTTTTATAGCACAGTACCTCGTGTTAAACTGACCGAGCCTCTTAAGCGAGCTGCTTCTGACAAATGTCTAAAATTCTCTTGGTTGAAGACGACCTTGACCTCCTCAAAAGGGTAGGTAATGATGTCTTCAGCGTTGAACTTCTGTTGCAGCGCATTTGTCCATCAGAGTCTGAATCTACGGCCGAAACCGTGCGTGTTTGTATCGCGCGATTGAGAAACAAAATCGACAGTCCGGAGGGCGATTCGATAATCCGCACAGTTACTAGAATCGGGTATAAACCAATCAGGGCTGACGTTGCTTCACCGTATCTGGTGCACGCAAACACTCTACACTATTCGATCGAAATCCAAAGGCCGCCCGTTAAATGAATACAGTCTTGTTGCTCGTAATAGCTTATTTCTGCGGCGCATTGCCTATAGGATATTGGGTCGTCAAATCTACGAAAGGGATAGACTTGCTCAAGGTCGGCAGCGGCTCGACCGGCACAACAAATGTGCTGAGATCAGCAGGCAAGGGGGCGGCGGCTCTAGTGTTCTTGCTGGATAATCTTAAAGGTTTCTTTCCGACATGGCTTGCCGTCTATTGCGTGCATCACAGTATGTTGCCGGAACTAAGTAACTCGTCATGGATAGTATGTGCAGTTGCAATCATATGCATCGTCGCACATAGCAAATCCATATTCCTCAAATTTAAAGGTGGAAAGGGTGCAGCGACAGCATTAGGCACGACATTTGCAATGAATTATTTGGCTTCACTGACCTCGTTTTCTTTATTCATTTTGCTCGTTTATCTTTTTCGTTTTGTCTCTCTAGCTTCTCTGATAGCCGTCGGAACATCCGCATTGGTAATGTGGTTTTTTTCGAGAGAGCCAAGTTATGCAGGATTCTGTGCGTTCGCTGGACTGTTCGTTCTTTATAGCCATCGTGCCAACATAAAACGCTTAATCGCCGGAACCGAGCCGAAAATCGGACAACGGGTCGAGCCGACGACCCCCCCCGAGAAGGCAATCTGATCGCACTGGGGATATAATTGGTACAAATAGGAGTATTCAGTATGCATTTTTCAAAACTCTTAGTGGTACTCGGGCTGTTCATGGCGGCGGTTCAGCAAGCCCAAGCCGATATTGCACCAGATCCTAGACCTCCCGGGACCGATTCAGCAGTGCTTTTTGTAATGGCGGGAGTGTGCTTATCGCTCGCCATTGTCTTCTTTGGCTTGTGGTTTGTAAATTTGAATAAGCAAAAACGGGCGCAAACCTTAGCATCCCAAGAAAGAAGCATGCAAGCCACCAATGATTTCGATCCGGTCTCACACCAGAGCAGATAGAACCGCGGAGTTTGCGGTCTGTTTTTTGGGACTCACATTTGCAGCGGCGACGCTGGCAATGTGTGCTCCTATTGCCTTTTCAATTGCCACAGTATTTCTCTTCGCCGGTCCGCACAACTGGGTTGAGGCTCGCTACTTTCTATCTCGCTTGCCGGCTCGATTTGGTAAGTTCAAACAGTTCTTTGTCTGGTCGTTTGGCGGACTGGCAGCACTTATGGTTCTTTATACGACCCTGACTTATTTGTTGCACGCACGTTTAGTTGTTGGTGTCACAGGCAGTATCATGCAAGGAATCTGGAATTCCATGTTTGTATTGTGGGTGGTTCGGCTAATTGTGATTTCTGGAGCCTGGAAGCAAGGGCGTGATTGGGGACTGGCGTTGCCGTTGGGATTGGTGGTCGCTGCGTTTGCCTGGTATTCTCCTTCGTGGTTCGGAATGAGTCTGATATATTTGCACCCGCTGATTGGTTTTTGGATATTAGACCGTGAACTGAGTCGCAGTCGTCCTGAGTGGCGCCAAGCGTACCACCTATGTTTGTTGTCCATTCCATTCTTCTTATTGACGATATGCTGGAGCCTGCATGACTCGGCCTCTATTCCAATTGCCAATAACTTAACGCTGCAAATTACCAGACATGCCGGTTCCTCGATCATTACTGGTGCGTCGTCGTATATGCTGGTCGCTATTCACACTTTTCTTGAGATGATCCACTACGGAGTCTGGCTGATTGCCATTCCTTTCGTTAGCGCTGGATGGCGAAATTGGCAACCAAATTCAATTCCTATCACGCATCGCTCATTGCAGTGGAAAAAATTGGTGCCTGGAATTCTCGCGGCATCCAGCCTTTCTGTCGTTATTCTGTGGGTCTGCTTTGCCTTAAATTATTCAGTCACGAGAGATGTATACTTCACATTAGCGATGGCCCACGTGCTAGCTGAGGTACCGTTCCTCTTGAAGACCCTCTCTTAAATGATTGACGCGAAAGCTCTTTTACTTTGGTCCGCCATTGGATTTGTCTTGTCCGTGCTGATCGAAACTCCTGTTCTTGTATTTTGTCTGTCAGAGCGACATTCTCTGCGCGATAAATTATTTGCTGGTGTTTGGTTGACCGCGTGCTCATATCCAATAGTGGTGTGGGTAATACCATCTTTTATCAATCCCATTGCCCACAAGGTTGAATACTTAATTGTGGCGGAGACCTTCGCTCCGCTCGTCGAGTGTCTGCTCTTCTGGATTGCCTTCGGAGAGCGGGAAGAGATCGGTACGCCCACTTTTTATCGCGATATGATGGCGGTAATTTTGGCCAATTTAAGTTCTTTTGTATTGGGCGAATTGATGAACGCTTTAAAAATCCTGTAGAGCGAAAATCAAGCTGGTCATGCCTTGGTCACGCAGATGATTTAACTTCATCGTTGAGAACCAGATCGGTTTGCCCTGAGATTACTTACTAAATGCATTTGTCCCTGGCAGAGTCGGTGTCGGAGCATCCAGCCCCTGGTGCGCTCCAAAGCTTCAATGCCACTTTGGAGGATTTATAATGACGCACCCGCATCATCTCGAAACTTTCAAACATTCCGAAGTCGCGGCAGGAGCACCGCCTTGCACTGGAGCCGCTGCGGATGCATATAGTCGAGACAATTCATACACTCATGTATTTCCTAACAGAGCTTCGAGCGATCGCGGTAAAACCGACGAACAGCTTAGCGCCGAGTTGAATAGTGCCCCAGTTCACATTCCTGAACATCCAAAAGGGCTGAAAGACATTCATCGGGGAATTGATGGCTTAAATAGCGCTAGTTCGCATCTAAGTGATGCCATGTGTAACGCGCGCCACGGTGATATCAATGGCGCATTGCAAGAACTTAGAAACACGTCTGGTGACCTTTACAGCGCTGGTGGCAAAGTCGATCAGGGGGCGGCTAATGTCGGCGACTTGCTTAAAGGTGATCGGACTGCTCAGAGGTCACTGAATAAAGCGTTTGAAGAAGAAGGCAAGACTGGCTCACAAATAGAAGAGGCTGCAGGTCGACTACGCAGAGGAGACATCCATGGCGCACTTAGGTCGATGGGCAGAGGGTCTGACGAACTGGCCGAAGAACAAAAAGCTTTGCATCATGGTTTGGCTCAGCTTACCCGAGATGATGAGAATACTGACCATCTGCAGGGATTGAAAGATATTCGAGCGAGGGGTGAGACTCCTCCTTCGGATCGTGGCAATACAGCTTGGGACCCGTATGAATCATTGACATTGCCGATGCGTTCCTCCAATCCAAATGCAACCATAGATGGCAGCAAATCACCTAGTTCCGACAGGGGCAATACAGCTTGGGATCCTTATGAATCCATGACAATGCCAGAGCAGTACGATCCCAATCGCACCTTACCTCCGACAAGAACTCCAGATGAGACAGTCCGTGATGCAAAACATATCTCTCGTCTTATGGATAAGCAGTGATTGCTTAGAGGAGCGATTCCGCTTCTGAAGAAAGAATGTCATCGCACCTTAAAAATTTATAGGCAATATGTGTCTGCTTATCGGCTAATACTAAGCATGTTGAGGATCGTGCACGAAAAGCTGGTTGAGTAAGAAGACGCTGTTGATCATTGCTCCGTGAACTTGTCGACCAGCCCTATGATCACCATTTATTGCTTATGATGCGCAAACTGCTGATCCATAGTGTGTGCGAGCGTTATGTCTGCGGACAAAATGAGTGCTGCGGACAAAATGAGTGCTGAAAAGTTGCCTCTCTTCTATTTGCCGCAGCTTGACGGGCTGCGAACATTTGCTTTCTTGTTCGTTTTTCTTTATCATTCCTGGATCATTCCCAATGTTGATCCGCACTTCCATGTGTTTGGTTGGTACAACACGGTGGTGAAATGGGGAGGTACCGGTGTTGATTTATTCTTCGTACTAAGCGGATATCTAATCACCTATCTTCTGTTGAAAGAGAAGCTCAGCTTCGGCGATATCTCTTTCACGTTGTACTTCAAGCGACGAATGCTGCGCATTTGGCCACTTTTTTACCTGGTTGTTTTATTTGCCGCATTTGTTGTCCCACTATTTTCTCACCGACATCTTCAGTGGAATGAGTATTCGAATTTTCTTGCCAAGATAGTCGTTCCCATGCTGTTCTTTGTCGGTAACTATGCATTGATACTATATGAAAGTACTTTGCATTCAATTTCTCTCGCTGCTAATTTTCCGTTGAACAATGTGTTCAATCCGCTTTGGTCAATTTGCGTAGAGGAACAGTTCTATTTGACTTGGCCCCTCCTGCTTAAAAAACTGAAAACCGCGCCCGGCATGATTTTGTCAATTTCAATTCTGACGGTTGTTTCACTTCTATGCCGGTATTTCTTTCAACAAGCATCGATGCACTTTGACCTTACTAACGCAAGTAATCTTTATTACTACAACACATTGGCCCGTCTTGACCCGCTAATGGCCGGTGGAACTGTCGCAGTAACGCAGTTGTATTTTTCACAATTCTGGGATAATCTTTCGCGATATTCCGGACTAATGGCAATAATAGGATGTCTCGGAATAATTTCCATTGCTTTATTTCTGCCAAATGGCAACAACAGCCCAGCGGTGGTGCCTATATATTTTGCGATCGCCTTGTCTTATGGACTAATATTGGTTGGGTCGCTGGGATGGGAGCCGTTGAAAGCCGTTCTCAGTAATCGGGTCTTCACCGACATCGGTAAGATGACCTACTGCATGTACTTGATTCATCATCCGATCATCGTGTTATGCGAACACGCTATTCAAAGGTGGACGCAAATACCACCAGGACCGACCTACTGGACGATCAAAGTATTGTCATCTTTAGCGATCACTTACATAGTTGCGAAGTGCTCGTGGTTGTTTATTGAAAGCAAAACTAATGCATGGCGAAAGCGTTATGCCAGATCAGAAAGAGAATTACCAACCGCTGGTGTTTCTGCTACCGCATAGTTTCTGCGTTTATGCCATCTGTCGCTAAAGCTAATTAGAGGAGCGATTCCGCTTCTAGTGCTTTCTTAGCTTTCCATCGTTGATATTCTTCGTTGCGACTTGGCTTGGCGGTGATTTCATAAACGTGCTTAGTCGGGCTTAGTGAGGGGTCAAGCGCAACGCGACGGTCGAAGACAAAACATTCACCACGCCAGTGATCGCCACCTACTTCTTCGAAGTATTTGAGGATGCCGCCGTCAAGTTGAAAAACATTGGTGATATCCATTTCACGCAAGAAAAGTGCAGCTTTCTCGCAGCGGATACCGCCAGTGCAGAATGATACCACGGTCTTATTTTGCATTTCTTCTTTGATATCATTTGCGGTATCATGGAAGGCTTTTGGGAATTCGCTGAACTTCTCAATTCCAAAGTTGATCGATTCTTCGAAGGTGCCTATCTTTACTTCAAAATCATTTCGAGTATCGAGCAACACGACCGCTCGGCCGTTGTCGTCGTGCCCCTGGTCTAGCCACTTCTTCAAGGTGCTTGGTTCGATCGATGGCGCTCTTTCGTCCGCCGGACCAATTATCATCGGATGCTTCATCGTGATGATCTCGTTCTTCATGCGAACTACAATTCGTTTATGAGGTTGGTGCTCTGAAACACTTTCTTTGATTACTAAATCTGTAAACCGCCCTTCGAACATTTCATCGTGACGCAGGAATTGTACAAATGCATCTATCCCGTCGCGCTCTCCAGCCACGAAAAAATTTATACCTTCTGGTGAAAACAATATGCTTCCCATCACGCCCAGTTGTTGGCACCGGCTTTTGACACTCGGTCGCCAGGAGTCAGGGTCTGGGATGCTGATGAATTTGTATGCTGCTAGATTGATAATCTGCATGTTTTGATTCTAATTCCGAAATCGTTCCGTTCATTGGTTATGACTGGTTTTTCAATAGTTTCCAATTATATCTGCCAAATTAACATATTTGCCAGCTTCGAGTCTCACAAAAACAGCAAAGCTTCACTGTAATTTGGAGCTGAATATTCTGTTACTCAATTCTGGTTGCTACTTCTAGCATTTGCAGAATCAGACTTGAACACTCTTTCACGCTGTCTATGTCTCTCTTGTTTCCGATGCTGCTATTCGTTGACAGAGACCATTCGTTTTCACCACTGGGCTTAAAAGCAGCAAATTGGATTTGGTGTTCTGTAGTTTGTTTGGTTATGTCGAACGAACAGTAAATTCTTTCCAAATCATCGCCCGCGATTGGTTCCGCCGTTACGGTGCAGGTAACGGCGCCACAAGTTAGTTTTGCTACATTCCCATTCCACTGATAGTCAATTGAATTAGAAGCGCTCAACGCTTTCAATTCTTGATTTAGTTCGTTCACCACGGCTAGTTTATTCATTGAGGGCTTCATCTCTCTCTCTCTCTCTTAATTTGAACATCGCCGACTTCGCTGAAGTGGAGGTTGCGAAGTTGTTGTCTAAAAATGGGTGTTGCTTGACGAACTGGCTAATCAAATCGCGACCCGATTGCTTAAGTGTACACCGCTAGTCCATGCACCACCATGCGGTTCAGTTGTTAACCACATAGCTAGTTTGCCCGCACCAAAATCCAGCTATTGACAACGCGGAGTGTTTTGGTACACTTTAGGTGCCCATTTTAATAATTTTTCTGCTTACGAGTTTCTTCTCGTTCGTTTTCAGCAGCGATTCGAGTTTTTACTAAACCTCTGTGAGCGAGTCTATCCCCTGGATAGGCACGTCCTTCAATGGAGCTAGCCAGAATGTCTTCTCACGACAATGCATCTGACAAAGCATATGAACGCTCGGGAAATCCTCAGTCTAATCCGCAACTGTACGCCGACATCTATCACGGATATGACGGGCATCCTGCTCTTTCCACTGCAAATAGAGCGACGTCTGGCGGTGGAGAAAATGCGCAGTATCTAGATTTCTCCGATCCATATACTTCTTCGAATGGTTCTCAAAATGACTCCATATATGGTTCGCATAAGTTTGCTGAAGATCATCCTTGGCGGGAGACTGTGCTCGATGGGGCAAAGTCTCTCGACCAAGAGGTGAAAAAAGATGCCGGACATTTGGACGGTCAGTACGTTCCGTTGATGAAAGAAATAAATTCGGTTAGAGCTGAAGAAGAGAAGGATGCCGCTGATAATGGCACTCACATAACTGCAAAAGAGAAAGAGCACCTATTATCCGAAGAAGCCGACATCAGAAAGGAAATTGGCCGCCATCACAAAAAAGGCGGACACCATCATGGGCATAAACCGGGAGATCCAACCAATCCGGGAGACCCGACTAATCCGGCTACTCTGGATTAGGCGGAGCTGCGTACAGAACACCAGATCAAATCTTTAGCTCGGGTGTCGCTTTCGCGCAACAGCACGGCAAGCAGTTCTACATTGGGGAAACCGGTGTCGCCAATAAAGGTATCGATCCTTCTACCGGCAAAGCCTACAATGTCGAATACATGCAACAGATGTCTGCATATATCAAGGCTAATCCCGACATCGCTGGCATGTCTTGGTTCAGTGAAGGCAGCAACAATGTTCTAAATAATCCAGCAGAGCTAGCCGCATTCACTCAGATGGAAAAGGATCTGGGCGGCCAAAGCGCTTAAGCAAAAGCGGAACCCAAGGTGACAAGCTTGCACCGCCCAAAGTGGCGCCCTTCACTTCGACGGTGTCCTTGTTTTTGACCGCGTTATTCATGTCGTTAAACGGGAACGGGCCGCTTCCGACCACGCTCGAAGGAACCATGAAGTAGATAGGTTTGCTGTCGACGCTGTCGCTTTGAAACGCGTGGTGCACTACATGTGGTGCCAGAAAACATGCTTGTGATTTGCAAGGATTCGCTATCACACTGCGATCGTAAATGACAAATCGAGCTTGGCGATTTGGTAAATAGTAACGGTACCAATTGTCGCTAAATACTGAATCGTGTAACGACGACTTTCGGTTGTATCAGATCCGGCCACTTCATCATGACCCTCGCGCAATGGCCGAAGACAAATTTCCGTTATCTTTGCCATTATATCTATGCGCTCAGCATGCGGTTGGGATATCCAAAAATCAAGCGCAACATCGACGAATCGAAGTCTCTTGTTTCCAATAAGTTCTTGCCCAGAAATCATTCGAAATTTTGGCTGTGTCAAGCTCTCGTCAGATAATTCTTCTCTGACTGTTGGTTTTTGCCTCCACCCCCATCGCCGAATTTCTTCATTGACGGATTGAGCCTCTTTCATCGCCGAATCCAGATTCTCCTTAGTCGGTGGTTTGGATACATGCTCTGCTGCGTATTTTATGAAATTGCGGGAGTCATACATGTAGAATCGACTTTTGCCTACACGATTCATCTCGGCGATTAATTCTGGCCTGGGTCCTAGCACCTTGCCCGACTCAATCCACCACCAATCAACCTTCTGATCGTCTGTCACGAAAATAATTGGTTTGCGAGTTTCTTCTACTTGTGCACTTGCAAATTCAAGCAATTGAAACCAAATGATGGCATCACCAAATGGATCGGGAAGTATCAGCCCGGTCGGAACCTGTTTTTCTTTGTCCCGTTGTTTGGCTTTGTTGTTCCAGTCTCTGAAGCCCGGTGGAATCCAGTTTTCATAACGCTTTTCAGCATCCGAGCGGCGTAATGTTAGAGTATCCAAATCGTACTCGGGACCAACCTTTTCATCGAAAATTTCATTGACTCTTTGGTGCATTTTTTCGCATCGTTCGCTAAATTTGTTTGTAGCATCCGATGAAGCCATGTATTTCTGGAGTTTTGTGATTAGTGCGTCAGCGTCCATAGTTAACTCGCTGTAGTCGATCATTGGATGGTGCAAGTTTTTGATGCTGTTTCGAAATTCTTGGAGTTCTGTCAGTGCGACCGGGCTGGCAAAAGATTTTTCTTGTGTTTCAATTCTACTGTGTCGATTTTTATTGTATTCTTGGGCGGCTTGGTGCGTGAGCCACAATCGGTCTTTTAATTGGTCCAAAATATCCATGAATGTTGCTAAAGTGGTATCACCATACTGATAGACGTTCAAGAGCACGTTGGCGTCGAAGCTGATTATCGCGTTCTTCCAGAGATACTCGAAATCTGTTTGGCTGGGCTCATTGAAGTTGCGGGATACGGCTTTCATATTTTACAAATTCGAACTACAGATTCGGTGTCTAGTTTCACGCGATGGAGCATCATATTTTCGAACCAATAACAGCTTGCAGAGCCAAAAGTTCGAGCGGCTTTATCGGGAAGTTAGTTCCAGACGGGCGCGTTATTATGAGGGATTTTCTCAAGACTTCGTCCGCCTTCATTCTTTGCCGAGTTATGATTGGATCACCGTAAACTTTCTCTACCTGCAAATGAACGCCGAATCTGAAGTTCATCGGCTCATTGCCTTCCTGATAGAACTTGCGCTCTGCTTTATCTTCTGGATAGTCCATTGGTTCATCAAGAACTTTTGTCTTCGCGATAATCCCGCCATTTGGGCCAGATTTCCAGAGATAAGCGATGTCACCTTGGTGGATGTCTGACTTGTATTGCTTGACTTGCCATAGAAAGCACTTCAGCTCCTTCAGCGCTCCATCAATATCGTAGAAGTCCGGGTTGGCTTGAAAAAACCAGTTGCCATTTATTTGCACGCGTGGCTCGAGATTGTTGGTTTTTGTCGAAGAACTCATTGCTCACCGTGTTTCGAAAATCGTCGACGGACTGCGCGGCGTCGGCGCTTTGTGTCGAATGTAAATACTATAGGGCCACCGATCTTTAACATGCCCTATCTCGCTGGATTTAGACATCTTTTCGCCAACTACCTAGGCGTGTTTTAATCAAATTCCAGATCAACAGAATTTGATCACTTCGAAAGCGAAGATGCGTGAATCTCTCTACTTGTATAGTAACGGCGCGCTCGTTCCACATCGCTAAAATCTTTTGCTGTTGATAAATGAGTGTTGTTTTCTGTTGATTCAGAGGAGGCACCGAAGAGATTTCGAAAAGCTTAGCTGACGAAAGGATTGAACCACTGATCTACTTTTTACGAAGCACCATCTTCACTTCGGTCCGCCGAAATTAACAAACCTCCGGCTGAGAGCATTTCTATTTGCGCCTTTTCCATACCCAGCCTTACTGGATCTTGGGCGAGTCGAGCATAAATCTGCGTAGAAGTAGCCGACTTGTGCCCAAGTGCCTTCCCTATAATCTGTAAACTCTGGTTACCGATAGCCATGTAACTGCCAAGCGTTCTTCTTAAATCATGAATACGAAGATCCTTGAGTTTGGCTGTTTTCAGAACTTTTTGCCAAGTTGACTTGGGCTCAGCCAAATGGGTGCCGGGCTTCTTGCCAGGAAAAACCCACTCAGTTGACTTCGTTTGTTGTCGCGCTTCCAGCACCTGCAATGCGAATCTTGTTAGCGGCACTGTGTGTGAATCACCATGCTTGGTTTTTGGTATGCGCCAGAATCCTAAATCGAAATCAATCTCTTCCCACCTCATGCAAAGAACGTTATTCTGTCGAGCTCCGGTCAGCAAACTAATGAGGATATAGTCTCGAATACTTTCTTGTGTTGCTGTCTTGCATTCTTTTTGTAATGCGTCAAAAAACTTGACAAGTTCATCCCTTGTAAGAAATCGCTCTCTTGACTGTGTTTTGAAGCGATCTACTCCTTTGCATGGATTATCGATTGCACACAGTCCCTGTTTATTTCCCCATTCGAATAGGGCTCTGAGATCGTCATGAGCGCGATTCGCTTTGTGAGCGTGTTCTCCGCCTGCACCCAGTTTATTTATCCGCGTCTGCACATCGATCTTCTTGATCTTCGATATCTTTGTTTCTTTCCAATCATGGAAGTTTCGATCAAAGTTTCGCACCATTTCTTCCCAGGTCTGGCAACGACCCTTCGCGTAGTCTTCAATGTACTGGTCAAACAACTCACCTAACGTAAGCTCCTTTCGTGCTACACGTTTCAGCTCAAGAGGATCGATACCTTGAGCAAGCGACGAATTCATTTTTTGAGCGGCCGTTCGAGCTTGCTCGATTGAGAGGTCTGGAAATTGACCAATAGTGCGTTTCAGAGATTTACCGTCTACCCAGCGATAAACTAGAAAAGTTTTGGTGCCGGTATCAGTTACTCTCAGGGCTAGGTGTGAGACCCGAGTGTCATAGTACACAGATCGCTTTCCAGGCTGTGGCAGCGGAATCTGCTCTATTCTTGATATGGTAAACGGAAAGCGCTTCTCTGTCATTGTTTCCAGCCTCCACATAGCCCCGAAAAAAACCTAACCAACGTATTTAGGGCGTTTCCAGTCATATTTTTTCTGACCTCCTCGTGGGCAAATCCGGGGCTATGTTGGGGCTATGTTTGAGGTCAAAAATGAGCAATTATGAGCAATTTGTAACAAAATCAATTATACCGGAAAACAAGGCCAGTACAACATTATAAGCGTTCATCAATATTAGAAAAAGCATGAACCGAGTCGTTTACACCGAGGGGGTTAGGAGTTCGAGTCTCTTACCGCGCAAGACTTTTCAGGATCGACAAAAACCAGCCCCTACTCAGCCCCTACTTTTTCGGTAGGCATATCGAGAAGTAGGTTCACTTTGATAGCGTGTTCCTTTGCTAACTAAGCTCAGCAGGAACGTTGCCAAGGTATTGTTGGGAAGTTTGTTGATGGCTTATGGGATTGATGAGATTGTCAATAAGAAGTATGCAGTCGGTCATTGACGGCTTGATTAAAGGATAGCTTGGAGTGGTGATCGCTTGTATATCCAAGGCATTGAAAGTGGATATGCGAACGATCGAATGCAAAGCCTAGCCTTTCACCGCATTCGGAGCAATTGTGGCTTGAGTGGTCTGGTCTTGGTTTCAGTGCGTAAGGATGATACGCAAGCAACAATGGTGTAACAGCGGCGGCGCCTGCGGCTTTTAGTTCTGCAATGCAGGCATTGATGGTGGCGCCGGTGGTGACGATGTCGTCAATGATTACAACTCGTTTGTCTTTGATGTCTTTTTGGACCTCGAAAACTTTTGCAATGCTGGCTTTGCGGGCTTGCAAGTTGAGAGCCTTTAAAGGCGGGTAGCTTTTTACGCAGCGCAAAATATTGGGTTGGACTCGGTTGGGCAAGATTAGCTCGGGTAGAATCTCGCCGGTTTCCCTTAGTTGATTGCGTTGGAGGGTCTTGCTGTGGGGTGGAGGTAGCATCGGTCTAGGGAGTTTTGATTGAATCAGGGAGAGGATGTGCGCCAGGCGATCGCCTACTTCTGGCCGGCTTGGCACTTGTGTGATTACTTCATAGGCACCGCCTGTAGCGGCTTCGATGCCGCGCATGAAGAGATCGGCGAAGAGATCTTGGTGAGCAGTATGGTGTCTTTTGAAGTTCCAGATACGCAGGCTGAGTGCGTGAAGCTGGTGCCTTGGATCGGATGGACCGAAATAACGGCCCATTACGTAGAAAGGGCAGTCGGGATGTTCGAGATTTGGCAGTTTCACTATCCGGGCTTTTGTCTTAAGCGGCTGAGCATTCGGCTGTGCGTTTGGCCGTGCGTTCGTTTTTGGTGGGTTGCCATCGCTGATAGATGTCTTGACTTGCTTTTCTTTGTCTTGCTTTTGGCCCGATGCAATGATGATAGGTGATGAGTAGTTGTAGGGGGATTTGACCAGGCGATCCGGGGCGGAGGAGACTTCGGCTGCGTAACCGCAATCTCGGATTGATAGGCATTTGAAAAGGTCGTCGAGTGAGTCGACTACAAAGTCCGGTGATGTTTTTGGAGCTTTAGCTAGATAGGCTGAAAGCTCCCATCCAGTTGTGTTTGAACCGCCAACGATAAGGAGAACAGGTTCTGGGCAAGCATATTTTTTATCATTGGAAATGGACAGAAGCTGGCTTTTGTCCTGTGCACTCGCTTTGGTATTGTGGTCAGGGTGGTAGTGCCATTCACCGAGGTAATACTCTTCTCCTCGCTTCCAACGTTTAGAAAGCCAGGTCTGAAGATTGTTTACTCCGCGTTGAAACCAAGTGCGTCCACAGTTTGAATCAGCCGGAGCGCTTGACGCTCGTGTTATATATGCTATCTTCCCGTTCCGTGAGTAAAAGCCAGCAACAATACCGCCCGTTTCATTTGGATGTGCGGACGAGCATGTGTCAGTCATCGCGGAATAAGTTGCGGGGTCGATTTCGACAACAAAATTTCCGTCATTGCTCGTCCACTTTAACTTAGACATCGTCAGGTTTTTCTCCGGCGAACCAAAAAAGATTAATACCATCTGCGGTATTGCTAAAGACTTGCAGCTGTGTTTTCCATGGCGAAGAAGCTATGGCTCCAAGGCGCTTAATTGCAAAGCCCGTCAGCGCTGAAATGTCATGGTATGCCCCTGGAAAGACTGGGTGCCAGCATCCGATTCCCTCTCTTGGCAGTGGCTCGTTAGCGAGTCTTTTTATTTCTGAATCCAGAATGGGATTCATCAGCTCATAGAATTTTTGCAAGTCAAAGGACTTACCCTCTGAGCAAAACATCAACATTTTGTCAGCGCCCTGCGTAATTGAAAAGCTCGCAAACCGCGTGGACTTTCTGAATTTGAGCTTTGATAACGCTAATGGAACTTGATCAGTTGCTGAGCAATCGATGATCAAGTCATATTCTTCCGCTACCAACTTTCCAGCTTCGTGCGTAATTCCTAACCTCTGCGCTATGGCCTTGGCCGTTACGTGCGGACCAATCAAATTTAGTCGTTGTGCTAGTTCTTCTGCTTTGTTGGCGCCCACGCTAGACATATCGAGAGTGTGGCGAACCAGGTTTCCAATTGCCAGCTCCTGAGGATCGATTATCGTAATATTTTCTATTCCACCGCGCACGCAGTTCTCTGCAACAATGCTGCCTACGGCGCCCGCTCCTATCAAGAGTAATTTCTGTTTTACAGAGGCTGGCAGTGATCCGCGTGTTCGTAATTGCGTCTTAGCCCAATTCTCTGACGCTAGCCATTGGATTCTTTGCTCTGGGCCAATCCTGGTTCTACAAAGAAAAGTCCATTGGTGCTCCGGTTGCTCCCGAACACCCTTTTTCTTTTCTAGCCCAAATATTCTGCACGCTTGCCAGTGCATTTGGGCTGCCGGACCACCGATAGTTTCAGGAATTGGAAATTGCTCGACTTCTTCTTCTCTGGCTTATTTTTTCCGTTCACGGCGTCATCAGTAAATGCATCAAGGAAATCTTCAAATCGCTTTTTTTGTCTGGACGACGAACCAGCACACACCATGCTGATTTCGGAATTATTGAGACGAGCAGGTTACACCGTTGCCTCCGCAAACGACCCCTTCAAGGCAATTGCGGCCTGCAAGGTGCGAACACCGGACGTTGTCATTCTCGACCTGCACATGCCCCTGATGGGCGGCATGGATTGCCAATTCAATAACAACATGGACGACGAAGGCAAAGTGCTTTTATCTCATGCACGAGCCGCTGTTTCGCACGGGCATATGAATGGCGGAAACATCAGCTTGAAAGCCGAGTAATCTCAATATTGAATGGTCAGGAAGAGAGCACTCGATTGCTCCGTCGTCTCCTCGTCGTCAAAGTCGAAGTCGCGCATTTCTTATGAGCGGCTTCGCTTGAATCAGCTCAAATCTGAGTCGCGGCTGTAATCGATGCAACCAATGAATCCGCAGCGCCAGCCAACAGGTTCGCAATTTCTTTAGAAATTTGCAGACTGGTGCGCTGTTCGATCCACAGGTATTGTCCAGCACAATTGATTTCAAGAAAAACATACTGATCATCTGGCGTCAGTATAAAGTCGAGTGCACCATAATTTAGGCCAAGGCGGCGCATCAGGTTGAGGCACTTTGTTTGTATTTCACCGGGCAGTTCAAATGCTTCCATGGCTACTGAATAGTCGTTCCGCCAATCTGTTTTGCCCTCTCCCGACTGCGAATCTATACGAATACAAAACAACTTGTGACCTACAATTGTGACTCTTAGATCGAATGCTTTTTTAATACATTTCTGAAAAAGATGGGGAGCATGAACGACCTGGTTGAGAAACGAAAGATCTTCTTTGCGCAGGGGCAAAGTAGAGACGCCACGCGGGGTTTCGTTGGCAGGAATGGAAAAGTTACTGCCTTCTCCAAGCAGTTTATAAATCACTTCCCCGTCGCACTCGTCAAAAAATTGTCTGACAATCTCTGGTTTGTTTGTCACGATCGTCTCTGGAATCGACAGTCCAACTTGCTCGGCGATTTGCAATTGCCAAAGTTTTTGTGCACATGCAGCATCATTTAGAGGGAAGTTCATCCACGTGCATGAAAGCGAACGAAGCATACCATCGAGACCATTCCGGGCTTCTTGTTGGACCATCGTATCAATCCATCGTTCTGGAAACTTGGTATCACACGATACCTGCCCAGGTCTTCTGTGCCAGATTGACAAATAAGAATTCAAGTCGAGATTTCCAGCTTCTCGCTCAAGGAGACAGACGTTCACCCCCATGCCGAGGCTGAAAGAAATTGAGCATTGACGAGTAAATTCTTCAAAACGAAAAAAATCCACATGCAATTTCATTTGACGAAGATGTTTGGTAACAGAATCCGCGTGGGCGTCGTCCGGAGAAGACAGAATGAGTACTTTTTTCACTGACTCGATCACTTACTAGTTTTTGAGCTAGTTTGTGAGGTCTGTTGCTTAGATGCAGCTACGGCTTTATCAAGCTCTTTGCGAGCGGTGTCGGCACGTTCTTGAGATTTACCTACTAGAATATTTGTAGGATTTATAAACCGTTTATTAAGGCGCGCAATTCTTTCCAATACACCAGCCTGCTCTTGGCG
Organism: Candidatus Melainabacteria bacterium; assembly: GCA_003153555.1. GTDB lineage: Bacteria > Cyanobacteriota > Vampirovibrionia > Obscuribacterales > Obscuribacteraceae > PALSA-1081. The sequence continues at coordinate 99,392 of PLZS01000091.1, forward strand.
CAAGCTGATCTCTTTTTCTGTCCCTGGACTTGTTTGTGATTTAGTCAAAGCGTTTACGTCCGCCTGATACATCTCCGTAAGTCTTTGCTCTAGCACAGACATTCTCACTGAGAAAAACACGTCACCATTCTTTGCGGAGACGTTCGCTTTATCTAAATCATCCAGTGCGGCTATCCAGTAACGTTTGGCGAGAGCTTGATCCTGCTTTTTCAAAGCCTGCTCACCGGCACTGAAATACTGATACCACGTCTGTTTGAGTGCCGGAAGTCTGAGAGGATCTTGAGAGTATGCCGGCGTGCTGCAACAGCTATAGGCGCATGTCAGCACCACCCAGAAATTTTTGAGAAATTTTTGTTTAGTCATTTGAATTTAAACTAGTGATGAATCTGCGTGAGATTTTCGCATTATTCTCGCTTCCAAAGGTGCGCATAGCTAAACTAATAAAAACTTAAGCGCGCCGTCACATCAAAAAATTATCGATGTTGGAAGAATCACAGACTGGGTCTGAGTGCAATGACCACAATGGAACGGTTGCATTATTATGCTCGCCGAAAACAACGTTTGCGTTTTGCATCCGGTCGCGAAGCCACCAGGCACGCAGAAAAAACGGCAGCTGATCGGCAACGGCGGCTCTTCGCAAGGAATCCGACCGGGGGTAGGCGGGGTCGTCTAAAGCAAGCCCGTCAAGCGGTTTTGACATAAGCATCTCCTCAGTGTTGCTAATAGGGACTATCGAGTTTTAGCTTCATAAACTAACACCATAATTACTTGTGTTGAGCTTAGCGAAGAACTAAAATAGCTCGATACATCTGTGGGAAGAATTTTATGCCCGAATCCGAAAATCAATCGGCGTCAACGATGCCGGAACCAAACGGCGCCTCCTGTGATCCTGCTTTGACCAGGAAAGAATTTCTTACCAAGATAGTCAAGGGAATTGCGCTGACTGGCGGGGTAGTAGCGGCTCCAAAAGTTTTAGATCAATTTATTATTCCTGCATACGCAGCAGGCCTGTCAAGCTGTAGTGTTGCAGATACTGGCGGGTTTGGTCAGGACCTGCCAACTGGGTCCAACACGGATGCGGTCTCTACGAGCACGAGCGACCAAATTTCCTTAAGCGGCACTGATTCGATCTGCCCCGGAGGCTAGCGCTAACGTCATCAGTGCCTATTCTGGTTAGTGTGGACGGTTTGGGTTTGGGAGACTTTGAGGCGTTCAAGGCCTTAATACCCCGCACCAGATCAGTTCTTGAAAATTACAGCTTACACTCGCTAAGCGCTAAGCCTTTTAAGTCGGCTCAACCAGTTTGGGCTGAAATTTTTACAGGGCAGCCTTGGTTCAAAAATGGTTGTGCAGGTTATTCAAAGCCGAATCGATCATTGAACAAACTGTCTGTCTTTAACGAAACCCATCTTCTTATTGCACCGACAATTTTTGACACCGGCAACAGTGCACCAAGTGTTGTTATCAATGTTCCGCTTTTGATGCCTAATCCCAAGAGAAGAATATGGTTGTCTGATGGTTCTATGCCCATTAGTAAATCAGTAAGTCCCGACTCTTTGCGTCAAGAACCATTGTTTCGCGATTACACCCCAAGACCTTTTGCTGACATAACCAGCGGACCTGGAAGAAAAAGACTGAACGACTGTCTTGATGTGGAAACTCGTCGGCTCCAATGTGCGCGCGAGTTGTTTGCAAGAAACAACTGGAGTTCATTTCTTTGGAGATTGACAATATTCGATCATCTAACGCATCTTCTCGGATTGCGCTTTTTGGCGGCGGAAGATCTTGAAATTTCAGAAGCCATTCGCCAGTTTGCCGACTCGCTCGACTCAGCTCTATTCGACCTGGCAAGCCATCCTTCTGAGGAGCTGATCATTTTAAGTACCTATTCCCATGTTCGCTGTCGTGCGTCTATGAATTTGAATATGTTGCTAGCCCAGGGTGGATTTTTAAAGCTCGATATTTCAAATATTACTGAATCCCGTGAAAAACGCTTCACAATTGTGGGCGCCGTTCAAGATGGATCCTCACCTTCGTTCCAAACACTCAGGTCAATGGAAGGTCGATTGGACTGCGCTAAAACACTTGCAGCATCACCGGTGTCCGGTTGTGTGTATATCAATCGGAGCGCTGTGTTCGAAGATGGGTCCGTATCTAATCAGTCCTATCTGGGTACACGTCAGCGAGTGGGAAACTTTTTGCAAACAGAGTTGACCAAAATGTTTGGCCAGTCATTCGTTATTGAAGCGAGTCCTCTAAATGACGCCAGCAATGCAGTTGTTCCCGAATTTATTGTCAGTATCGATGAAGTTGAATTTCATGATATGGAAGGAAACTGTGTGAGCGAGTATGATTTGCCACGCACCACGCATAGTTCTAAAGGCTTTTTAGTTCTACCTCAGAAGTATGCTAAGGTCGCCGATGATTTACAACCAGTCCAAATGCAGGACCTTCTAACCCAGTGTCAATCGATGCCTTGAACAAAACTCTTTTCAGTCTCGGGCGAACTGTTTTTTTTGCCCAAAACTGTGATCCATCGTTTGAGCAGGATCTAAAAATTTTGTTGCCTCGATATAGCCAATCCGGTGCACATGAAATCACCCCGCTGGCAATAGAAACTGATGGTACCAATGATTTGCGGGCGCTGTTAAATGTTGTCCTAGAAGATCATGCCGGGTGTGTTTGGATCGACGCAGGATGTTTGATTGCACCAAGTGGCGCCAAGATTCTATTATCCGGTTTCTCTGGCGCCGGCAAGAGCACGACAACTATGGCACTCGCACTTGGATATGGCTGGAAGGTGCTAGCAGAAGATCTTCTTTTGATAGATGTGCAAGAGAAAAAAGTATTGTCTTTCGCCTCTCCGTTCTCATTAAAACGGGGCACCCTGGAGCTTTTGCAAGACTGTCTAGGACGAACGCCCGAACCGATTTTGCAAGGTGAGTGGTTGCCGCTTAATGATATGGCGGCAGATGGTGAATATGAAGCAAATTTTGATTTAACTGTTTTATTAGAACCAGCAAAACCTGATGCAGCAACAGGGCTACGGTTACTCTCGATGCATCCGACCGCGTATCTGCGAAAATTGATCCGGATATCAAACATTTTGCGAATTGATCGCGCAACAGAAGTAATCTCCGAAGCGATTGAAAAATCTGAATGCTTTACTTTCATTGGAGGAACATTGCAAGAAAGAGTCGATACCATTAGAGAACTGGTCGGTGAATAACATGCATATGCATAAGCCACAACGTGATCCGACCATCAAGACTAGTTTGCTTCCAGATGGCCACGTGGTCTTGGTCAGCTCTCAAACCGATTGGGCCCACACTCTCAGCCCAATGGGGGCGGTGATTTGGGAATTTTGTGACGGAACAAATTCAGTAGAAGATATTGTCAGCATCATGCAATCGATGCCGGAGCTTGGTTATTCAAGCCAGTCACTTCAACAAGAAGTGTCCGAGCTTTTAGAAAACCTAGAGCAAGCGGGTGTTTTACAAGAGGAATAGCTCTACCCGCTCCTCTTACACGTTCTTTCCTACGCGTCTTTCTTATTGAAAGAAAAATCCACCACCGCCGCCGACTGGTTTCGGAAACCCCATGCCTGGAATGGTTCCGTCAATGCCATCAACAGGGTGATTGATCAAGTCGAGACCACAGTTGTATCCGCCCGGTGCATTAATAGGAGTTCCTGCAATTCTCAAACTGCCGACTATCAAAATTGAATGGAGTCCTCCACCACCGCCAAGAAACACCAAGGCAGCATTCTTTATAAATATGAAGGATTTAGGTTGACCAGTAGAAAAATCGGGAAATGTGGCAATGGCGGGTTTGAAATTGCTTGGCACGGCATTATAGGTGATAGACTGGCTGCCCGGTGAACCGAATGGCCCGGTGAGGGTGCCATTGCCAACGTACAAAAATCCTGTCGCTTGATCTTGGACAATGTAGACAAGCTCATTTGTGACGTCACCCCCGGCTTTAGTGTAGTCGTAAGTGCACGACACTTTAGTAAATTGCATATTCAGATTCGGGCCGATGTTCGAGCTGGTCAATCCGAGGAAATTGGCGCCCATAACTCCTTCTGCGAATTGAGCAAATTCATTATGTGCGTCTAGGCTTAGCGCCATCTCACCCAAGGTGGGAGAATTGATGTAAGTGGAATTGAGAAAGAACGGTCCGGCATACCCTTGTGCGTACGAGTCTACTGGGGCGCAACAATCGAAACTGAGGCTTTGGGCTTGCGCGCCAAACTTCTGATGCGCCGGATTTCTCGCATCGCAACTAGGAAAAAGGCTCAAAACAGTAGTAGTTAGAAGGCTAACGAGCCCAAGCTTAGATATATTCACGCAAAACACCTCACTTACAACAGCGCACTCATCTGTTCTGCCACAATTCTATACTGGTATCACATCAATTAATGTTGTAAGTAGCTGCCTGGTTCAGCGCCAGGCTCAAATTTGAATCAAATAAATGGTGGGTAACTCAACGGCTACATGGACATTCGAGCAAAGAATCATTCAGAGATAAAATTTGAAGATTTATGGCTGCGCCGGTCCGGCTTTTCATTGTTCTTTTGGAAGTTACAGCGGCTTGAACATTTAAGTATCACTGAGCGGCTCTTTGCAGCCATTTTAAGTGGCGACAAAGAGCGAAGCCGAGAGATTATCACCTCAGCAGAAACTTTAACGATGGTTGCCTTTATCGAGTTGGTTCGAAAGCATCGTTTCGCGCGCTTGACCTTGGATAATTTGTGCGAGATGAATGTCTTACAAAATTTAGATGAGTCTCAACGAAATGAACTTTCCTTGGTTGCCACTCAAGAAACCGCTTGTCAAAACCGTTCTGACAAAAACTTCAAAAATGTTTTATCCCTTGTTGCCAATCTCGTTGACTCACTTGTGTGGATAAAAGGGGTGTCTCTCTGTCGAACCGTTTATGCGCTTCCAGTCCACCGACAATGCGGTGATTTTGATGTTGTAGTCAAAGCCGACAAATTTGCAACGCTGGTTGAAACTCTGGAGTCTGCCGGTTTCACCTGCGTTTATGACCCTGGATTCTGTAACCAATTGGAAGTGGGACCTATTCTGCCCCACTCGGCGTTGACTCTCAGCCCTGCTCCGGGATTAATACCCTCATCATTATGCTCAATACAGTATCAAGATACGATGATTGATATCAAAATTGGACCTCTGGATCGGGGTCTACAGATGCATGAGATCGATAGATTTTTTTCTGATTCATCGAACAGAGTATTTTTAGGCGAATGCTTTCGCTCACCTTCGCTGGTCGACCATCTAGTGATCTGCGTGCATACATTGCAAAAGGACCGTTTCCAAGGATGGAAAACTTTATTTGATGTGCATCTTTTGTCGGGGAAGCTTAGCAAGGAAGAGCAGATGTGGGACATATTTGTTTCCCGCTGCAAGCTAGAAGGGTTAGAAGAAGCAGCCTGGGTATCGCTGTCTCTGGCAGCCGATCGTTTCGCCACAGTGGTACCACAAGTGGTGCTAACCGCCCTGACGCCACGCCGCTCTTTAGCTTTCATCGGAATGACATTTACAGCAAGTCCATACTTTGTATGGAATGCCACTGGCCTGCCTATGTTGTTGCTGAATGCAGCCACTTCCAGCGACCGTCACAGGAAACTGCAGGCACTCGGAGCGGCTTGCTTTCCCAATCGGGCATTTATTTGTGGTTACTTCAATAATGGCAAACTAATGTCACCGATTTTTCATGCCGTCTGCATGGTATTACATTGGCTTGTCTTACTCCTGCCAGGCGGAGTGATTCGAAACAGTTTCGGCAAGATAATTTGGCCAGCGCCGAAACACGAGCACGTGCCGGTCGTTCCGCCCGGGAGTGGCCCGCCATTGCAGAAAATTCGCGAACGGATCTAACATGAATACTCAATCGACCTGGTTTCTCGGGCGGACACACGTGCTAAAATCTGCTCATCGGGGCGCAGCGCAGCTTGGTAGCGTGTCCGTTTCGGGTGCGGAAGTGGTGACGAAAACGGCAAACCTAATCCTGGGTAATTTTATATCCACTTGGATAATTGAAAGTCGAGCTGTCTACCGCGCCGCTCATCGAAACCATCGACACAGCCAATCACGATGTCGCATCGCTGCCGGGACACCCCTGCTTTCATTGCATCGGCTTTTTGAATGAGAAAACACTGGCTGCCGAAGCTCAGAAAGAATAATCTGTCCAACCATGCGTGGCGGCTGTCCTGGGGCTTGGATAACATCCATTCCGATGTCGATTAGTGGAATTAAAAACCGTCGACAGGCTGCCTCTAGTTGAACTTCTCAGCGCCTCGACATTTTCTTGCCAGCGCGCTCCAACAAGTTCTGTGCGAGCAGCACGGTTGATGCTGGTTATGACACGATTTGCAATGGCAATCTTCATGCGCCGTTTTGCAACGTCGTCTTCAGTCGCGCCGGCTAAACGATTTAAGTTTGATAAATCGATTGGTTGCGAATCGAAGAGGACAAAATCTACAAAGCCTGAATGGGTCGCCTGTTGAACAATATGGGACCCACCGCCGCTTAGCCCGACGACTCCGAGCCGAAGAGATTGCATGCGAGCGGGAGCAAGTGGACCAAGAAAAGTCTGCCGACTGAAACGCTCACCGCCAGTGACGTTTGGTAACTTACTCAACACCAATGTCGGGTGACCGACTACACTAATCCGCTCAACATCCTGAAGTTTTTGACCGGGCATTATCGCTTTGGCAGCGGCTCCATCATGGCTTAGAACTAGCATTCCATGGGGGACTTCGGCGTTTGCGAAGGTTAAGCTTTGCACAATTCTTGGAATTTCGTCCATGTCCATCGGACTGAATCGTGGCAAGCCTGGCCAATCGTGCATGTGTACATGGAACACCCCTTCTTCAGCGCTGATGGTGGTTTGAAGAGCATGTCTGATCGCATCACTGTTTATTCTTGCGCCCGATGATTCGTCGGGAATATATTGATCATCTGGAACAGACCAGTAATCGCTTACAAAAGCAAACTGCGTAGATGAGCCGCGATTGCCGATTCTCACACGACAGAAACCAATACGCTCATGTGCAAAAGAGTGTGGACGTGCCAAGTCATCCATCATTTGTCGATATATTTGCTGGGGAATTTTTATGTTCATCTTAGTGCCCTCAGATGCATGGCTACCATCTGGGTTAGCGTTAGGCCCGGTTTGGTTCTCCAGGAAAATCCGAACCAGTTTCGAGTTAGAATGTGGACGTTGATTGCATTCCAGTTGAGCGTTTCAGTGCAAGTTCTGGAAGAAAAGGTTGGCTGTTGCGAGTAGAACAGCCGCGAATCGTAGCCATCCGTAAGTACCGGACGAAGCAATACGTCCACTACAGTTGGTGTTGCACCACCAGGTAGTTCGACATCTGGGATGAGAAAGTATGGCGTTCCGCCCTCCTCATGCTGTTTGGCTTCAGAATAAATCGAAAGCAACTCATCAAGTTGGTCTTGCGGAAATTGCATCATTAGGATGAACCCCCGTCCGCTGGGTGGGAGATGAACTTCTCTCCGCCCTGGATTTCCACCGTTGCATCGTTGGCGAGTGGGTGCAGTGTCTTGTGAATGACCTGCTCCAACTCGTCGGCGGCGGGAACTTCCGCCCAATCCTTGATAGCGGTGACTGAGTGCCGTCCTTTCACAATCTCAAAACGGGTGCCGTTGATCTTGATATGGACCAGTTCGGGCTCGGGCTGATGGTGGTGTGCTGCGGTAGTCTGCATGGTTATAATTCCTTGTATAGTCGACGGCAATTTCCGCCTATTTCATTATACTTAACTAATTCAGAAAATTTGATTAATCGCAACAGAAAAATCAAATTTAGCAAACATTTAACATTACCAAGTGATACTTTTTAACCAGTGGGTATATACAATAAACACCCTTGTTTTGTGCAGACTATGATGCCAAAATGGTCTGGATTTAGCGAAAGCAGGAACAAGGTATATGGCTTTCAAGTCGATTGATTCACTGCTGGAAAGCAGTGATTTGGAGAAGCAAAAGGAATCTACGACTGCAGATATCTACAATATTTTTTGTAGAAAAGACCGTCTGCTCGTGAACACAATACAAGCGATAGACGATGAAAATGTGCCAGGGCGGCAGTTCATCTTAGCCCAGTCCCTCAAGGCTCTTAAGAAGAGTATCGGCGAGCACCACGGGCAGTATCACCTGGATCGAAACATCACCATGCTGTATGACGAAACCTCGGAGGTAGCGAAACCGAGTTACTGATTGCTCTCCAGTCCATAAAGTAGCCAACACCGTGAACCAAATAGAGGTTTTTATGAGTACAGATACAGCAATTATGATGACGGCAATCACGCGCGAAGGTCAAAAAGGTTTTACCGTTCAATCACCGTTGGCTCATCTTGTTGCATTCGGGAAAACTAGAAAAAGTGCACTTTCCAAATTTGTAGAACTAGTTAGTGTCTATTTGCGCTTACAACAGCGTGAGGAAGCGCAAGGACTACGGGGACGTGGGCGTCCCAGTAAGCACTATGACAAGAACATCCATATTCAAGTTCAACAAGGCACCAAAGATAGGTTTGATGCAATCGCAAAATCATTTGAACTTTCGCAAGGCGAGACACTAGTATTTTTGCTTGATACCTACGAAATAGTGAAAGAAGATTTTGCTGCACCCGAAGAGATTAAAGACGCGGAACTCAGCGTTCTTCAACCTGCAACAGCTGGGAAGTAGAACCCAACATCAGACTAATCTTTTTAAGTTGAACACCACATCCAGTATCACTTTTATCAGCAGAATTTGGGCGTTAGCAGACAAATGTTTGGGAGCCTCCGCAACAATGCCTCGATGATCATTTAATTGATCACCAAAATTCTCGTCTGGGTTTATTGAAAGTTACTTCTTCAACAAGAAGGTGCGAAGCAGATGCAAGTTCATGGACTTTAACAAAGTCTCTATGTGCTTAAAAAAAGAAAACTGAATGCGGTCGCCCCATTTGTTGCTAGAGGTACAGCAAGCAAGAAGTGCTCAGTTGGCTCCTAATCCTGCTGATGCGGCGCTCTTTTACGGCAGTTACTTTGAATTGCTTGGACTTACGTGCTTTGTGCACCGCAGAGTCCGAATTTAGCGACTAACTTGTCCGCTCAAACTCGATCCAATTGGTTACTCAGTGGTTACTTGAAAAGGGCGAGAGCCCGAAACTCTCGGGACGACAGGATTTGAACCTGCGACCTATTGCTCCCAAAGCAACCGCGCTACCAAGCTGCGCCACGTCCCGGCTTACAAATATAACATAGGAGAGGACTTAGGGGACAAACTGAGGGGCATCGTTTACAACATCAACGGTCTCTTTGTCCACGTAGCCTGTCTTTCCGCTCGGCAATTGAACTTTATACTTGCCATTTTTCAGCCCTGTCAGGACGACGACCTTGGCGCCCTTGCTGGCGATGCCAATTGGATTGTGGTTTTCATCTCTGATGGTTCGGTTGCGATTGAGTGTGCCGGTCGTCAAGCCCTTTTGCATGGGCTCCGAGGGCTCCTCCTTGGCTGGCGGCGTGCTTGCCTTCGTTGAAGTCGAGGAAGCCGTTTTAATCGGTGCTGTAGTCTTCACTGCAGTCTTTACGGTCTTCGTAACTGGCGGTTTGCTGGTTGCCACGCTTTCAGGTTTGCTGGTTGCAGGCACAGAGACAGTAGTTGATGGCGATTTCTTGTCGATCAAGGAGCTCATCACAAAGCCTTCGGTACCGCCACTGCGCACCTTGTACCAGCCGTCTTTCTTGCCAATTATCTCTAATCTGGCTCCTGGCTTGATGTGTGCGAGTGTTCGATAGCCATTGCTAGGTCCGCGTCTCAGATTGATCTTACTGTCTGCGGTCTTTTCAACAGACGGACTAATAACCTCGTCCACCGGATATGTAACCGTCTTCGCCTTGGTCTCCACGATTTCGACTTTCTTGGTTTCGCTGTCTGGTGGTGTTTGTTCTACGACCTTTGCCGGTTCTTTCGGTTCTTTGACTTGAATCTTCTTGGACCCTTCATCCTTCGATGTCTGAATTATGGTGGCGTTTTTGCTGCTATTGATGATTCGGTCTTCGATCGAAGCATTACTTTTGACTTCTTTCTTAGTTGTCGGCTTCTTTTCGACGATCGTTGCCTGGTGATGATTGAAACCTGGATCCATGGAAGCCACTTGCACTGGCGTCAAAGCCTGAGCAGGTGCCACCGTATCTAGGGACTTGACTATTGGAGCAGTTGCGAGAGTTTCATCGGTTCTCTTTATGTTGCTTGCTATCACATGTGCGCTTGCACCTTCTCCGGATTTCTGTAATTCAACCCGGAAGTTATTGCCGCCAGATCCGCTGAGCAAACGACTCACAGTTGGAGTGCGGCGCTGTTTCGAGGGGGCTTCTGTTTGTCCAATCACAAAGTTTGGTGTGTCCAACTTGATTTGTGATGTTTTGATGAATTGAATCGCTTTCGGAGATAGAGAATCTGAAAATTTGTCTGCATCAGCCGGCGACTGCAAGCATTTTGCCACCATATACAGTGCGGACAAAGCGCCTTTGCCGTTCAACTGCGTCGCTGTATAGCGCCCATCACGCCAAGTCAGAATTTGTTTGACTCGCTCTTCCTCTCCACGACCTGTGTTGGGTTGTTGTGTTTTAAAGACACGTTGCGCCACCCCTATCGAAAACAAAGAAAGATCTGCAATGATGTCTCTACGATTAGCGGCAAATCCTGCTGTTCCTTCGCCGACAATCGACGGCAAAGCTTTAACCGTTTCGTCCTGAATATCATCTGGCAACAACGCGAAGACTTTGATTTGTGGTCTATGTGCTCCCTGACCGCCTGAATGTCCAATCAGAACAAGCGACGAACGGGCTTGGTCATTGATTATTTGTGCGCCGTCGAAAACTTCGAAATCAGAAAGGGGAAAAACTTTGGTTCCCGCATGCGAATTCATAATTACGAAATCGGATGTCTGCAATATAGTGTCAACTTCAATCACCTTCAAGCCCCGTGGTAGCTCAAAGGAGTGCACTTCAAAGGCTGAAGACGCTAAAATCGCCTGCAACTTTTTGACCAGTTCAGGTGAAGGGTCTTTGCCGTTGGCAATCAAAAACTCTCGGACCGAGTTATCAAACTCTGCCTTCAGTTTGGTAGCGTGTTCAGGTGTTTTCGGACCAGCCAAGACGTTCTTAGCGACATGGGCAAGAGATTTGGATGGATCGTTCAGACTTGGAACGACTGCCGACGCAACGCCCCAAAACGTTAAAACGATTGCGACAATTCCTATACCTGCCCAAACTGTGACTGGTACTGGCTTACGCTTGAATTTATGGCCGCACGTGCCGCAACTTCTAGCTGCAACTGAGTTTCTTTCGGTACATTCTGGACACCGCATAGTATTGTGGTCTCTGTTTTGTCCGGGGCCACTACCACAACCGAACTAGCGATTCGGGTGGCTACTTACATCCCGATAGTAGTCTACTAGATATAATAACCTGCCATAAAGAATTGCTTATTTCTTCAGATTCTAAGGAGATTTTCCGTTGCAAACTGAGCTTACAGAAAAGCAGGCAAGAGAGGAACTGGTCGAGGTTTCAGGGCTTTGCTACTCGCGGGGTTACATTAGCGGCACTGAAGGCAATTTCAGCATCAGACTGGCTGATAATCTCATCTTGACCACACCGGCCGGCACGTGCAAGGGCCGTTTGCGGAGCGAGGACCTGGTACTGACTGATATTAACGGCGTTTCACTTTCTGATGCCAGGCCTTCGACTGAGCTGAAGATGCACCTGGTTGCCTACAATTCGCGTCCGGATGTGAAAGCTGTTGTTCATGCACACCCAACTGTCGCAGTCGGATTCACCGTCGCTGGTGCCACACTTTCGCAATGCGTTTTGCCTGAAGTTGTTTGCACATTGGGTCATATACCTACCGCACCGTATGCGACACCAAGTACGTCGGAGATTCCTGAGAGCATCCGTGCATATGTGGAAAAATATGACGCTATCATGCTCGACCATCATGGCGCGCTCACGTTAGGCAAGAATATATTCGACGCCTACTATAAGTTGGAAACAGTGGAGCACTTCGCTCAGACGATGCTGGTGGCTCACGTTCTGGGTGGACCAAAGCCACTTTTCGCATCGCAAGTTCAGAAGCTGATAGATGTCTGTAGCGTTTATGGACTGAGCAAACCTGCAAATGCGGATCAGCTTGTTACTGCTGGTTTTTGCCAGCCTGACGCGGAGCACTAGCGTGTCTTCAGCGAGCAAGGACAGCGAAAAACTTCATCCGGAAGAAGCGATCACTTCTTTGCTTTTGATCAGGCACGGACATACAGAAGCTACCGAAGCCGGTCTGCTTTACACCGATCCTGAAGCCCGGTTGACCGAAAAAGGAGTCGACCAAGCTCAGGCAATTTCCAAATGGATACCGAAGCATAATCCGCAAGTCTTAATAGCTAACACTGCACAGCGTGTTCAAGCTACGGCTGACATCATATCCGAGGCTACGGGAATGGTGCCCATTATTTGTCAGGGTTTTGATGAATGGCGTGTCGGTGAGTGGGAAGGTCGCACCTATCTGGACATAAAAAAGAACGATCCCGATATTTATGCGGACTGGTCGAAAGATCCGATCACCAATCGTCCACCAGGCGGAGAGTCTATAGAGGATCTTTGTGAACGCATTCGAGACAACTTACTCGCTTTGGTAAAAACGCATGAAGGAAAGACGGTCGCGTTTGTTACTCACGCAGGCATTATTCGAGCTATTCTCGTCAATGCGCTGGGTATGTCTGTGCATAATTTTTGGCGTTTATCTGTGCCGACTGGATCTGTTTCCAGAGTAGATTTCAGTGCTAATTTTGCCACTGTGCACTTCGTATCCCTGCGACCGGATCTTTAACGAGCGAAAGCGCGGGTTTCTTTGCCATGTCCAGCGACCGAAAAGCGCGGGTCCTCCAGACCCGCCCCGAAACAACTAGGGAGCAGGTGGCGATGGTGTCGCGCGCTGAACTTTTATCAACGAAACAAGTTTGGTACGTTGCTCAGGCGTCAACAATCGTCTGATTTTCATATTCAGCTTTAATCGATCGATCGCCATCGCTGCTTGCAGATCGTTTATTCGATTTTGTGTCGAGAGGATTTTCTTTTCATTGAGGTCTGGTTGAAGAGACAGCTGTCGCAAGTTATTGATCAAGTCCAAGATTTCATGTGACCTGCCGATGTTAGTCTGCTCTAGTTGTGTGCCTAACTCTGTGATTTGTGCGTGTTGGCCAGGGTCGATTCCCGCTTGCACATAAAGTGATAAGGGATCGGCACCATTCTCAGCGCGCACCACATTTGGTGCTAGTGCGATCAGGCACGCGAGGGCACTGGATAGAAGTATTTTGGATACGTACATATTAAAGAATCTCACTAAAATCTCGGCGGATAATAGCATGGCATGAAACGGATTGTTAGAGGAGAACGTTTATGGATGGCTATGGACACCGCTGACTGGCACTCTCCACCGCCCGCCCTCAGAGACCTCTATCCGGAAAAAGTACAATCACGAATCGAGGCGGGACTGGGGAAACTGTATTGGACTGGAGTCCCGCGCTCCATTTCGAATGTTTATTTTATGGATGGTTCGGCGCGCTGCGTGAACTGGCAACATCGACACCGACTGGTCCATCAACTACACGCTTTAGATCAAGATCGAAAACTACCTTATCGGAATCAAGCGGTGTCGGCAGTTCAGGAATTTCAAACTTTGTCACCATTCTGACCGCCTTAAGAGCACTCTCTCTGAAGAAAGTCTCAGCAACAGCGTCTCGCTTGATATCCGTGGCGGGTTGGAAGTCGATTAGTTGACACGAAATATCCCGGTCTTTTGTCACCACCATGCGAACTGTGGCCACTCCTGGTCCAACTTCCGCGTACTGCCATCGGCAATATATGGCTCTGGCAACGCGCTTGTACCATTCATCCCAAGAAATTTTTTCAAGCGCCTGTGCGCGCAGTTGAGGCAGTAGCAAACCGGTTGCCACCATTGGCGTTGGTCCAACTAGAACTTTAGTAAATTGTGGTTGAGGCAACACACCCTGTGATGCTATCAGTGGTGGCGTAGTTGCTCCCGAATGCCAAAGACCGCTCAGCGTTTCTTTTATGGCACCAGGCACAAGTCTAGAAAGTTCATAACCGGGAGTCCAAACCACGACGCCTTTGTTTCTAGAGGTGACGCTGACTTCATAGCCAGGCGCCCAAGAGGTTACTCCTTTTTGGGTAACGCTTGTTGGATCATAAGGCAAAGTTTGTGAAGTGATGACGATCTTGTGAACTTCATATTGTGGTGCATATGCAGCCACTCCCGGTCCAACCGCTGCTCCGGCCGTCTGGCTAATGCTTGTGACGTCATAGCCCGGCACCCACGAAGTCACGCCTCGTTGGACGGATGATGAACTTGAGCTACTTGTTGGCGGCACAAATGCTGCGCTTCTACTCAAAGTTGCTGGGGTCACTTCATAGCCCGGAGCCACCCATGTTCTGCTGTTGCTTCGTGTCAGCGTATATGTCGAAACAGGGGCGATGACTCCGCTCAGTGGTCGGTTGTACACTGAATTGACGGGTGTTCCTGCTTGCAATTTTGGTGCTAAGGGACCTGCCACTCTGTTGCCTGAAATCTGAGTAACGCCGCCGGGTAAAAACGAGTTTCCCAGACCGGGCGTCAATGGTTGTCCGTGATCCGTGGAGGGTTTGAGAAGTCTAAGAGATGATCGCAGTGCAGCATCATCCTTAATACCACCTTGCAATGTCGTGTGACGGATTCCGCCAGATAGCGGATCTATCTTTGCGCTTCCGTTTAGCGGAGTTTGCCTCGCGCCTCCAGACAGGTTGTCGACTTTAGCTGCGCCATTCAAAAGAGTTTGACTAGCGCCAGCGGAAAGGCTGTCGGCTTTAGCTGCACCGTTCAAAAGAGTTTGACTAGCGCCAGCAGAAAGGCTGTCGACTTTTGCGCCACCGTTTAGGAGGGTTTGATTGGCACCGCCCGATAATGAATTGACCTTCGTTCCACCGTTTAGCAAAGTCTGGCTTGCTCCAGCGGACAAAGAATCCGTCTTAGTACCACCCTGCAACTCAGCGAAGGCTGCAAGAGGCGATGACCCTACGCAAACCGATAGAGACAAGAACTGAATGGAGGAGCCGAGCAGGCGCCGTAGACGCACACTTACATGAAACATTGATTCTTTAAATTGGTTGCTAACTGGAGAATGATACTAATGTACCACCAGATTAGATAGCCTTAACAAGGGGGAATGACCAAAACTCCCGCCTGGCTGACCGAACTAGACCTGGTTGTGCCCGGAACGCCCGTAAGAAATCCTTCGTTATTGCATCCTTGGATTGGGGATTCAGGAGTTCATCCTGTAACGCAGTTTCGTGGCATGGCTGACAATTATTCGAAGCACGTGCGCCGTGGCGTCCAGCGATGCCGGCGCTGCCGGCCATACGGGCCGCCGCCAAACGGTCGCAAGCGAAGAGATTAATTGATACTTTGCCGTGTGGAGTATCATTTTGGAGGCTAATTGCTCGCTGAGGATGCGGACTTGCATTTCTGGGATCGAGTTCGAAATCTGTTCGACAGTTTGATTGGGCGCAATGATGAGGCTCTTACTGCGTTGCAATCTATCGCTCGAGAATTCGGTATCGAAATTCTCGAAATTCTGACGGATACGCAATCAAAAAGTGGAAATGTTACTCATTCAAATACCAAGGCTTTTCAGTTTCAGACGGCTTGCGAGTTGTTGATATCTGAACTATCAATTTATTCAACCTCCGTCATCAAAGTCAGTAAGTTAAAGCGCATTGAGCTTGGGTCAAACCTTCGCGTTCACGGCTCGGAGGCAGCAGGCGCATTCAATGCGATTGATGGTGTGATCTATTTCTCTACTCAACCTCTTCATGATTTGAACTATGGAAGACGCGCTTTCCATCATGAACTTTTTCATTGCATCGATTACATTGATGATTTCTGGAAGTACTTGGATCCAGACTGGCACCGATTGAATGCGTCTGATTTTTCTTACTCAAGTACCAAGTACAAAAACAAACAGTTGACCGTAGTTCATCGCCTTGGTTTTATGACGAACTATTCCATGACTGAGGTGCGCGAAGACAAGGCCGAATTGTATGCTTATATGATCGTGCATTACGACGCTGTGATGGCAGCTTCCGAACAGGACGTTATTCTAGGCAAAAAAATAGTTCGAATGAAGGAACTGCTGGCTCATTTGTCCAAGGATTACGATGACAATTTTTGGTTGCAGCGAAGTAGAAGCTCTACTCCTTTGCCTCAAAGGGATGAAACGATAACTTCTTTCAAAATTTGGGGTGAACAGATTTCGAGCGGTGAGACTTGGTTTCTTGCGAGTCTAGGTAGTTCTAAACCCCCTGTCGCCTTTCGTTCACCTGACCAGCTCTTGAAGTGTATAGAAGAACTTGGTGCGATTGATTTTGGCGAAATGAATAAATTGGTGGTTGGAAAAAATTTGCACATTAAAATCAGAGTCGCGAATTCTGTTCTCACGAAATTTGGACTTCGATGACGAAGAATCTGGACGCTTGATTTTACTTATTTGCGGCGAGTGCTTTCAATTTCAACTGTAGTTGTTTAACTTTGGCAGCAGCTTTAGGCAAGTTCATCTTGTAAACACGCAAGGCTTTTTCGAAGTGTTGCTTGGCCGCTTTTTTGTCATTGAGGGAAATTGAATCGATTCCCAGCCGTAGCTCTGCATCAGCGACTAGTTCGCTTTCCGCGCCGTGCTGGGCAGTTAGTGCGACAGCTGCTGCTTTGTGCTGTGCGAGGGCATCTTTATATTTTCCCAACTCCCATTTTGTGTTGCCCAAAAACATTTCAACGCTACCGATGTTTGGTCCAGAAGTTCCTTCTTGCTCTGCGAATAACTTCAGCGCTTGCTCTAGTTTCTTTTCCGCCTGGATGTAACTTCGTTCCTCGTAAAACTTTCTTCCTGAAGAGAAAATCTCTGTTTTATCAGCAGGCTTAACGCAGCTAGCGCAGCACGACATGGCTATAAAAATAGAAATTAGAAGAGATATTGTCTCTGCAGCAGGCGCTTTTTGAGTCGATGCGCCTGCCCTTGTTTGAAGCATGTTCATGAGTCCTCTTAGGTATTCTTTACCCAAATGGGAAACATTGGTCCTCCATCCCCACCCGGGGCTTGGCTAGAAACGCAATCGGCGGCGGCTAGAATAACTCGAGTTAGGTGAAGAGGGTAACTCGTATGAAGCTAAGAAGCGCGCACGGGCAGAGTATGGTTGAGTATGCGCTCGGGCTTGGATGCGTAGCAGCTCTTTGCATGGTCGCTCTAGGCTCTTTGGGGCACATGAATGGACACATGATTCATGAGATAGAGGAAGCTGTTAACTATGGCGGACCAACGTCGGCGCACCCTGTAGACATGGTCAAGGTGCAAGCGACACCGTGGAACATAAATTAGTCTGCTGTTTTTGTTTTTCTAAGAGCTTTGACCAATAAACATTGGTCAAATTTTTTGAAATATTGAAGAATGGCCACGAATATTATTGATACGAACGGTACTGTCTGCATAACCGTTTCAAGAATATGATGGGAACAACAAGGTTGCATAGATGTTACACCAGGTTAGTGACAGCACTCTTTGTTTGACGCCTTGATGTCGAATTCGATCGAATCGACTTCGTGTAAGTAGAGTTCAGGTGCTCTACGAAACACTTGCATGAGCTCCTCAATTACACGTGCAGAATCTTGTTTTTGTATGGCGTCGACCACGCATGTTTCGAGATGCTGCTTGAGCATTACTTCTGAAGTCTTATCTAAAGCTGCTTGGACTGCCTTCAACTGATTGAGCACGTCCATGCAATATCGTTTTTCATCGACCATGCGGTAGACGGAATTCAGATGCCCGATAGCCTTCGAAAGGCGCAGCTTTAGTTTTTCTTTTGAGTCATCAGTTATTGGCATTCCGAAAGTTTACGACAACGGCTCTTCAGATGTGTGCACAAGCGCGTTTCAATTTACTCATATTGAGCAAAAATTTTCGCCGTGCTTTCAGCTGATCCCTAAGCCGTATGCCTAAACGAATGCGTGTGCGCGCTAGCTTTGTGACTTTGCTTTCCAACAGCTGAACTTTTCATGCTGTGAGGCATCAAACACAGAACGAGAATCGCGCAAACTTCCATCACAACAATAGAAATCGTCAGCGGACGACGCAGCCCAGTCTGTTGAGGCTCAGGCGGATTGTCTAGCATACGCAGACTGTTCATCTGACTAGCCGTGCCAAAATCGTACTTGTGAAACATAACTTTCACCTCCAATTCCAACCTAGCAAACGCATGTGGAGAAAGTGTGAGTGAGCAGTTTAGTCAATACCCAAGTGCACAAATGGTGCCCAGGCGTGAATTGGTTGTCCCGCGCGAGCGGCAGACCGCTGTGCTTCTCTCAAGGCATCTGCAATTTGTAATTGAGTTCCGTCTGCTGCCGGCACCAAAAATTTATGGAATTCTTGCATCAGTTCCGCCGTTGAACGATCTGCTACTTCCCACAAACTGAGAACCAGATTTGGCATCCCCGCATACATTAAAGCACGCGCCAGTCCTAGGATTTCCCCGCCTTCGGTGATCTTGTTGACCCCTGTTTGGCACGCTGATAGCACCAACAATTTCCCGCAAGCCGTACGCAGTACGTTGCCCTGCAAAATCGCTGCAGCAGTTAGGATACTTCCATCTGCGAGCACCAATCCTGATGCCAGCGGTTCTTCTGAGTTGAATACAGCGTGTCCGGCAAAATGTACAACTGGATATTGGCTGAAAAGCTCAGGCAAAGATTGTTTGACTTCTTCGTTTGTAAGCAGTTTGGCACCGGAAGCTTGAGCTCCGAAGATGTTTTGTGCCTCTTCCATTGTGTAGCTCAAGTCTTCTAAACCAGCTGCAGAACGCAGTCTTGAGCTGAATACCAAGCCTTCTTTTCTGGTCGCCGAATAGTCGCTTATTGCTGACACCAAATATTTGTTGGCATCAACACCGACGTTTCGATTCGATTTGGCCAAAACTGGAATCAAACTCGTTGTGGGCAGATAGCTGATCGAGAACTTTTCACAAAGGAACGCTTTGCCGTCATGCAGTGCTGAGAATGGCAGATGATACAAGCTTGAATGCGGGACGATCAAAAGGCGGTCGATATTTTCGGGAATATCTGATATCACCGGCGCCACCAGTTTGTTGTACAAGCGTTTGCACAAGCTGACGGGAACTTCCCAACCTTCTGTCGCGGACATTTCCAGGAAACTGGCTAAATCAGAAGCGAATGACTCACGGTCCTCATCGCTTGCAATGATGTTGATATTCGGTTCGTTTTTACCATACCAAATGCCGGCCGAGACAATGTATTGGTCGGTCCAATAGAACTCGAGAATGGCTGTGTTGCGATTCAAAGAATGCTGGTCAGGCTCGTTGACTTTTGGTGTCGTCCACAGTGATTTTATTTCTTCAAAATTCAAAGTGCTGGTGGCGACAAGTCCGGCATAGTTTGGATGTCTTCTGCGCAATTGATTGACGACGTCACGCCACTCGGAATAGATCTTTTGTGAATCCTCGGGTGCCAGAGTAGCGCCTCTAGAGCCGCTTTCGCTTGCCGGCGGTCCTTGCCAGAACAGTCTTTCGAAGTGCGCGATTTGACTGCGCAGATCCGATTCGCGTCTGATCAAACGGGCGAGAGATTGATCTGCACTTTCAGTTAGTTCAGAAATATCGATTGGTGAATTGCTGAGCAGATCCAACAAGGCCCGGGATTTGGCTCTGCCAACGTATTCCAAGGCTTCGACCCGTTTATCCATCGACAGGCAAACCTTGACCATGTCTCTGTATAGTTCCTGTCCACGATTGGCGAAGCTTGTCTTTAAATCGTCTGCTTTAATTGATGACCGTTGTTCATCAAACAAATCAATTGCCTTTTCAAAACAGTCGAAGGCTGGCTGTAGCTGTTCACGCGCCTCATAGACCTTGCCAATGTTTGACAGGTAAATGCGCTCTCCTTGTCTATCATCAATATCTTCGCTGATTTGTAGAGCTTGCTCGTAATACTCAAGCGCGGTTTCAACTTCGCCTTTGGTCATAAAGCAATCGCCGAGACTGTCTAAATGTGCCGCTTCTGATTGTTGATCGCCAAACTCGCGGGCAAACTCAACTGCTTTGGCGCAGCAATCAACTGCTTTATCGACATCGTCTAACTTCAGCCAAGTCGTGCCGATGTTACCCAGCCAAATCCCCAATCTTCGACCGTCTCCGGACGCCTCAGAAAAATTCAAAGCGTCCTGATAACACATGATCGCGTCCTGGAAACGTTTCAATTCAAAAAACGCATTGCCCTGGCTGCCTCTGCAAATCGCCTGGGTGCGGGAATCTTGATTCGCTTCCGCTTCGGTGTAAGCGATTGCATAATATTTTACGGCGTCTTCGAATAGCCCGAGTTCCGCCATTGCCAGCCCAAGGCTGCCTAGCCATGATGAACGATTCGGTGTATGTTCGCGCGCTTCAAGAGCGTGGCGAAACCATTCCGATGCCTGTTCCGCCCAGCCTCGCTCAAGATACAGCCGACCCAGATTTCCAAAAGAAATTTCCATGCCGACGACATCTTCCGATGTGTAAGCAGCTTCCAGAGCCTGAAGAAAGTGTTGAATGGCCTCGTCGCAGTGGCCTCGATCGCGTTCGTATTCGCCCAACAAAAGGCTTGCGTGTGCCTCGATTTGGGTTAAGCCATTGTCGCGCGCGATTTGAGCAGATTGCATGAAGTCTGAGTGCGCTTCCTCCAACAAACCGCTGGCTTGTTTGGCCACTCCTAAATAGCTGACGAAAACTGCATAGGCTGCCGGATCTTCGATCGTATGGGCCAGCTCAACGGCCTTGGCGTACGACTTCAAAGCCAGCTCAAGATCGCCAGCTTGTAAGGCATCCCAGCCTTCTTGGCCTTGACGTTCCATGGAGGCCCGCTTCTTGTTATTTTTTGCTAGGGACTTATTCCCCATACGAAACCTCTGAGCACGCGATGTCGTTCTCACAGTTTAAGCTCAATACGTTGATTGCGACCATGTTTTCCCAGTCAGCCCGGAAACCTTTGTTCCTTTGCTGACTGTATTTATCCGGGGATGAGCGTTTTTCGACAAAATGAAAACACGCCGCTTAAACGACGTGTGGTTTCCAACTCTTAGACTGATTATTGAGCCAGAGGCGGCTGATGTGTATAGGCTGGATATGTCGCGATGCGCAGCGCTTGTGGTTGAGGTCGGGCCGCTTGCATCATCTGGGTGTGACCAGGTGCGCTGTGCTTGTGGCTTGGCCGCGGTGCGAAGTGGTTGTAATTGGCTGGCTGCGGAGCTGCAAATCCGCGTGACTGCATATGGGTTTGGAAACCGCCTGGTGGAAGATTGTGCGATGTTTGAGGACCATGCCATGAACCGAAATAGGCTGGTGGTGCTGTAACTTGATTCTTGACGCGACTGCGAATCAATGACTTTAGTTGATCTTGTGGCAGCAAGCTCAGTGGGAATGGCGCAGGTCCAGCTCCAGGTCCTTGTTGTTGCGATTCGGCTTGCGCTGGACGCATGATGTCGTTGCCTGTGCTTGACGGCACTGGTACTGGGGGCGCAGCGATTTCTTCGGCGCTTGGATAACCGAGGTCGGCCATGCGCTCTTCAGATGGAATCGCTGCTGGCGCTTGAGCTAGCAGTGCACCACCTTGACGAATCATGCGCTCGCCCTGACGAGGTTGCCCGAGCCAATCATTGCTCTGCGTGTTGGCCGCGACTTCAGGTTGAAACTGCATCGGTCGGCTGGCTGGTCTTCTCGCCTGCCGATTGACTCTCACTTGTCCAGGCACCGCGAGAACTTGGTTGGCCGTCACACGAGGAGCCGAATAGCGAGCCAGAGTGGCTGAATCATAAGTAGATATAGAGCGGTCATAGACGCGTGGCATTTCGGTCATTGGTTGACTGCCGAACTCACTGATTTGACCGGAAAAGGATGTTTGTTGTGGCGCAGCCATGCGTGGTGTCTGGGAGAGCAACTCAAGCTCTAAGTCGTGCTTACTAGGCAGCTTTCTGCCAGGCACGAACGGACGCAGCTTGACGCCATAAGTTGTTTTGAGAGCCTGGGCCGGCTGTGCACGCAATGCCGACAAAATGATTTTGCTTCGCTGCGCTTTGGCAGGCGCTTGGGTAGTTGAAAGACTGGCTTTAAGAAAGTCGACTGTTCCGCTATCTTCCGCCTGTGCCGCACTTTGAGCGGCTATGGGGAGACTTAAACTGACTAGGATTGCCGAGAATTTCATGTATAAAAGGTATCCGTCGTTGGGGTGCGACATCGATTGCTTTGCCGATTTTGCCAGGGTGGCTTCTCGGATTATGCCGAGCAGCTTGCTGCATAGGCTATCTTCGGATTCGATGACTAAAGTCTATTTGACCGACCATAGACTGTCACTGGGAGAAGTACGCATTACATCGCCCGAAAAGCCTGATGGGCCCTAAGGGGTGGGGGAATTCCCCTACTGGCATCTAGTCTTGTTTTAGCGCTCCGTCGCCTTCAGAGCCTTTGGCTTTTCCGCGCCAAAGCCGCTCGTTTCGCGCGTACATGCCATGCTCTTCTCGCTGCCACTTAGTTACTAGTTATCAGTCCCAAACGAGTCGATAGCCGACGCCGCGAACCGTCAAAATGTGTTTTGGCTGACTTGGATTTTCTTCTAATTTTTCGCGCAGATATCTGATGTGTACATCCACCGTTCTGCTCTCGCCGAGGAAGTCTGAACCCCAGACTTGCGCGAAGAGCTGATCCCTCGTGAAGACGCGGTTTGGGTGCTTGGCCATTGCGGCGAGCAGCTCGAATTCTTTAAACGTAAGATCGATTTGCTGGATGCCCACTGTCACTGTGCGGCTGTCCATGTCGATCGCCAAATTGCCCAGACGAATACCTTTGGGCTGAGACGGGGCCACGACAGGACTTTCACGCAAATGGGCTTTCACTCTCGCGACCAGTTCGCGGATGCGAACGGGTTTAGATATATAGTCGTTGGCGCCGAGTTCCAAGCCAACAACAGTGTCGATTTCGGATGTTCGTGCGGTGAGCATGAGGATTGGAGTCTTCCTGTCATATGCCCGCACACGTCGACAGACCTCATATCCATCGAGCCCTGGCATCATCAGGTCGAGAATGATCAGATCAGGCTTTTCGGATTCAATCAATTGCATGGCTTTGTGCCCGTCGTGGGCCAGCAAAGTCGTGAAACCTTCCTGATTCAAGACATACTGAATCGAATTCGCGATTTCGACCTCATCATCAACTATAAGCAACTTTTTCATTTTCACTGTGCTGCGATCTTGACGCACCCTTCATAGTATCATCGACATTATGTAGCGTCTGAGTTAAGAGATAGCATTGGCATTCCCCTTCCGTGACAGTTTAATGCAAAGCTACAGAACTCCGGCTTCATGGCAACGGTCAGTTTTTCGAATTGCCGTCATGCTTGGCATTCTTGTCTTTACAAATTATGTGCTCGGTTTGGACGCTGTGGCGGCAAAGAAGGCGCCGGTTAACACTGAGTATGACTTGCTGAGCCGGGTTAATTTCCCGCCCTATCCTCCGAATATGCGATATCCAGTGCGCGTTGGCATTGGCAACCGCAAAGGCTCGACTCGGATTGCGGTGTGGGCTCCAGGGGCAGTCTTTGTCGATTTCAAGCCGATTTTTTTGTTGCAGCCAGGATTGGTCTATCAGATAGCCAATGGTCGTATTACTGAATATGCGACAGGGCGCAGCTGTGCGTTGCCGTCGGATAAGCGGACGCGGATTGCCTCTCGGGATTATCAGATCTGGTGTGACAGCAAGTGGTGGCGTGGCTCGCTGGAAATTATTCATTTCCAAAATTCTTTGACTGTGATCAATTTGCTTGATTTAGAGAATTATTTGATGGGTGTTGTGCCCTCTGAAATGCCCTCAAGCTGGCATTTGGAAGCCTTAAAGGCACAAGCTGTGGCGGCGCGCAGCTACGCCACGGCGCA